>DIHK01000056.1:0-66652 GCA_002420115.1 Nitrospira sp. UBA5698 | reverse complement strand
GGTGAAACCAAATACACTTGAATCGATGAGGTATGAGGTCCGGTGTTGGGATTAAACAGAGAGGCACGGCCTTGGGATAAAATGCCGGTACTGGAGACGATGGTTTCCAGTTCATTCGAAGGGATGACCGTACGAAGGACACGCTCTATTTCAGTGACTTGTTGTTCGGTCCTTTCGACTCGTTGGCCGACAGGGGCCCGCAGGACGAGGCGAAACTGACTCTCATCGGACACAGGCAGGAATTCTGTTCCAATCCGGGGGATCAACGTGAGTGATCCGATAAAGATGAGCAGAACCGTCAAGATAAAGAGGCGGCGATGTCCAAGTACCCACCGCAAGGAGTCTTCGTAACCTCTGTCGAGCGAGTCATAGCGGTGACGACTCCATTCCATGAGGGTGGCCAGCCAGTATGGCATTGCCCGATGGGCTTCTTGTTCTGGTCTGAGGAATTTGTAGCAGAGAGCAGGGGTGACGGTTCGAGAGACCAAGAAGGATGTAAAGAGCGCGATCGCGATGGTGACCGTCAAGGGAATCAACAACAGACGCGCGATACCAACAACGAAAAACATGGGCAGAAAGACCACCACCGTTGTCACCGTCGATGCCAAAATCGGCATGGCCACTTCTCGGGCGGCAGTGAGAATACTGTCCCAACGGCTGGGGTTGGTATTGAGGTGCCGTTGGATGTTTTCCAGTTCCACGATGGAGTCATCAACGAGTCGACCAATGCCGAGAGCAAGTCCTCCGAGCGTGAAGACGTTCAACGTTTGTCCTGTGAAATAGAGCACGATAAAGGTGACGAGCATGGAGAGCGGAATGGCGACGGAGACGATCACGGTGCTCGTCAGGTTGCGCAGAAAGATGAAGATCACTGCTGCGGCCAGTAACGAGCCGTGAAGGGCCTGTTCAACGAGATTGCGGATGGACTGGCGTATATAGAGAGACTGGTCAAATGAGATGCTGAGATTTACTCCCTCGGGAACTCCAAGTATTTTGGGTAAGGCTGCACGGAGGGCATCCACAACCTCGACCGTATTAGCGATCGGCTGTTTGTTCACACGAAGGAACACGGATCTGGCTCCGTCTGCATGCACGATATTGGTTTGAATGTCAGACGAATCGGTCACGGTTCCCACATCGCGTACCCGGACTGGGTTGCCTTGCGGATTCACCTTGATGATGACGTCCTGGATGGGCTCCACGGTGCGGAATTGATTGTTGGTGAAGACGTTGTAGTCGAGATTGCCGGATTTGACATCACCGGAAGGGAGAATGACGTTTGAGGCTTTGACGGATTTCACGACATCGAGAATCGAAAGCCCGCGGGCACTGAGCAACGCGGGGTCGAGATTGATATTGATTTGGCGGATTCTTCCGCCTTCGACCGTGGCTGCCGCGACGTTCGCGATTTGTTCGATTTGGGGGGCGATGGTGTTGTACGCCAGATCATAGAGGGCTCGTTCGTCCAGTTCGTCACTCGCGACCGATACGATGGAGACGGGGATATTGGATACGTCAAATTTGACGATAAAGGGTTGCAGGATGCCTGGTGGGAGACTATTCAAAATCTGAGTAATGCGCTGCATCACCTCCATCTGCCCCACGTTGATATCAGCTCCCCAGTTGAACCAGATCTGCACAGCCCCGAGGCCCTGCTTGCTGAATGATTCGACATGTTCAACATTGGAGGCAGAGCTCACCGCTTTCTCAATCGGGTACACGACGCTTTGCTCGATATCGAGCGGAGGTGCCCCTTTATAGATGACGCCGACAAAAGCAACAGGGACCTGGATTTGAGGGAAGAGATCCACCGGCAAGCGTTGGAGAGCCGTGAGCCCCAGCACGACCATCGCAAGCGAGAGCATGAGGATCCCAATGCGATTGCGCAACGCGAGAAGGGTCAGCCACATATAGGTCGGTGAAAGGTGAGAGGTGAAAAGTGAAAGGGGAAACCCTTCGTGAGAGAGTTGTCAGGGGGCCGGCGAAATCTTGTTGTTCCTTTGAATTTCATGTCTTACGTCTCACGTTCCCCAGTAGTGAGGGGTTGGGTTTGCACCGCTCTTCCATCGTGGACTAAGTCTTTACCGGATACGATCACCGCCTCATCCCCCATTAATCCTTTAAGAATTTCAATGCGGTTGCCGCTGCGAGGTCCGACCTCAACTTCTATACGTCGGGCTCTACCGTCTCGAACGACATAGACGTACTGGGTGCTTTCCAGTCGGCTGACAGCATCGATCGGGACTTGTAACGCCTGTCGGTGGGTTCCCACCAGGACCTCAACTCGAGCAAACATGCCTCCTTTGAGTCGTTGGTCGCTATTTGGTAAGTCGATCTCGACGGTCATGGTACGGGTTGCGCGATTCAAGGCTTGGACGATGCGTGTCACAGTTCCTTTGAATACATGGTCGGGGTAAGCCTCCGCGCGAAGCTCAGCTGGTTGTCCCACCTGTACGAGAGGGATATCCCGTTCAACGACCTCAATCAATACGCGGACAGTATTGATGTCATGTAGGCTCATGATACCCCGCGACATCGTGGACGTGCTCGCGGTTGCGCTGCTCACATACGCTCCGGTATCAAGGTTCCGTTCCGCAACATAGCCCGCAAACGGTGCTCGGATATACGAATATGTCAAGTTCCTTTCCGACTGAGCCAGCGCCACTTTCATTTGATTGACTTGGGCTTGGAACGAATTCTGTGCGGCGGTGGCGGCATCGAGGTTGACCTGAGCATTATCCAAATCCTGCTGAGACACGAATTGGTCTTTGATGAGCGCCTGCATACGATCAAATGTCAGTTTGGCGTTACGAAGGACGGCATCCTGTTGTGCGACTTTTGCCTGAGCGGCAGAAAGATTGGCTTTGGCTTGATTCACAGCATGGTGATAGTCCGTATGGTCAATTTCAACCAGTAACTGGTTGAACTTCACGAAATCACCTTTATCCACATGGAGCTTGGCGATATACCCGTCAACCCGGGAGAAAATATTGACGACCTGATAGGGAGAGATATCAGCCGTATAGGCTAAGCGAATGTCGAGGTCTGCTCGAATCGGTGGTGCAATCCCTACCGTGACCACACGCGTTCGCACCGTGTCACTTTTGGCACCAGTAGTGAGGCGTAAGACCACCAGACTAATGACCGCCAAAACAACGATCAAGCCTAGAATGATCAATGGATGGCGAGAGAGTTGGTGCATATCAGGATTGAATCACGGCGGATTGAGTCATTGCGGAATGAGTCCGTTGAGGAACAGGGAGACATACTCCTCCACGGCAGCCTCATGAGTCAGATGCATGGGTAAACCCAGAATGTCATGGAGCAATCGCTGATGGACAATGATGCCGAAAAAAGCTCTCGCCGCCAGTACCGGATCCACTGAGCGGTAGGCACCCTCATCGATGCGTTGTCGGCTATAGCCGGAAAGGCGATCATGAAATACTCGATACTGTTGCTAAAAAAGCATATCCGACATCGCATGGCCTTCTAACCCACTGAACAGGAGTAGACGAAACAATATTGGGTCTGCTCCCTTTCTGATTCGATAGCTGGCAGCAACATGAAGAGTCGCTTATCTTCTGGTTTCGCTGCGGCCTCTTCCAGCGATTCCTGTAGTCCGGAGTAATGAGTCTTCTCAGATAGAAGGGCCGAGTACAGAGCGTGCTTGGAGGGAAGTGCTTGAAAAGCAGTGCCTTGCTGACACCTGCTGCCAGCGCGATTGGTTTTGTTGTGGTCCCTCGAAAACCTATTGTCGCAAAAAGCGATGCGGCTGCAGTGATCAGACTCGCCTGCCGTTGATGAATCGAGGTCCTGCCTAGCTGCTGGCGAGCCGGTCTGACAACGTTGTTCATGGCAGATGAGTAAGCACTTATCACGGTAGCACGTCGTTTGATTGAAAGACAAGATTGCATCAGAGCTTGGCCTTGCTGGTATGTGATGAGCAACGATGTCGATGAGATCGAGGACCTCGCGATATGAAGTCAGCTCTAGTTTGTGAGAGGTGCGAAACGATAACACCGCATTAGCAATTTTCGGGATACACGAAACCATGGATCTGGGTCGTTCATGGGGGGGTGTGACCAAGTTCCAAGGTGCAACGTGAAGACGGCAGGATGAGCCTCTTCGGACGAGGGAGGACAACAGGCGACAATCTGTTGAAGAAAAGGCTTTGATCGAGGGGTGCTGTTCCTCGAGGCTATGGGTACCTGTGCGCTCCTACGATGGGGGGAATTTAGCAACCGGATCTTCCTGTGCACTACGAAGGCTCTGTGAAATTGGTAGAGAGGGGATCGACCTGTGATCACCATCCCGTTCCCGGGATGGTGATCACGAAGGGGCTGCAGGCCATTTAATGGTAAGAGATCAACTACGCCTGGCCGACTATCTGAGTGTGAAGAAAAGACCGCAGTCTCTCTCCATCAGAGAGGCTGAGGTCATTGAATACGACACCAAATAGTGAACCGACACTCCAGACGACCGTCGATTCTAGGATGAATAAGGGCTCATCCCCGTCTGAAAGATATAAGAACAATGTCAGCTCCATGCCCACCTGGACAGGAATATCGCCACGAAGACATAATCCACTTTCGGAGAGATTCACAATGGTCCCATCTCCGATCAGAACATCCTCACCAGATACTCCCGAGTACATGAGCCCCAAGGAGACATTCTTTCTTAATAGTCGACGGCGTTCGATTGAGCGAGAGGATTGATGTGGTTCAATTTTGGATGTTCCCCGTGCCTGCCTCATGGATGTCCCTCCCGATTGTTTTATTAACCTGAGTATACAAAATGCGATGTTCCATACCAGGCTTCTCCGTGATCCTAGCCCTCCTAATCTCCTGAAACTGCGATCCACGTTTCCTTCAAATCAACCTCCTGGCTCCCCGCTGTAGTTTGTCGCTAAGCACCTTGTTCTCTGGATGTCGCCTGTGTGAAGGCTAGCGCGCCATGACGCTTTTGCCCTCCCTCTTATGCGGGAGGAATGCCCCATCCAGAGGTTGGGGCATCAGAGAGATGAGAAGTCGCGAGGTGCCGCTACAGGATTAGAAGTGGCTGAAACAATCTTCCTGAGCTGGGGACCGATTGAAAAAGAGATCAGCGTGCAAGATAGAAGAGATACGCTACAAGGGGGATAGCTGATTGCAGCAAGTGAGAGAGGCTAGACCAGTCGGAACCGCGTTCGTTGGTCGCTCACAGTATGATGGGAAATACTTTTCCAAATAAAGTTTTGAATCCGTTTTCGATGGTCACGGCTCAGATCCAGAAATCTAACCGAAAACTGACTGCCAGATACCCAGACGACCAGCGCTGATTCTAAAGATAACTGAGGCAATCCGTCTGGAAGAGCAATGGTAAGCGTCAGGAGTGTTCCCCGAGTGACATGCTGGTCACTGATGACGTGGCATCCGGAAACCGAGATGTTTTTTGTGAGCCCCTCTCCTTGATGAGGCTGAGTCGAGACTTCACCGGTATAGCGTACACGACAGGTAATGGCAACACGTTCGGCACATCGCTTATCGAGAGGACTGTACTGCTTTCGGCCATTCATGATTGACTCGATGATCATAACGTCAGTGGGAGGGTTTGCAAAATGAATTCAAGAATAGTGGAGCTTCTCGATTAGCAACTTCCCGGGAAAGTGGGTAAGAATGGTTCGGAGGAGAGAGAGCTGGTAAATGGGTGTCAGGTAGTGAGCGGGGAAGTTCGAGTCAATTGGGAGGAAAGGCTCGGATTGAGGCGCGAATTGCTACACCGAGAACATAACTCAGGCCTTCCAATTATCCTCCATGGCTAAAAATGATCAAAAAGCTGTGGTCGAGGTCTCATCGGTTAATTTTTCAGGCAGGGTTCGACTTTCAAAAAATACAATACCGCGTTCAAGCCCGCTTTCAAAGCGCAATGTAACCTCTGTGTACATTCCGTGCCAGGCGTAGACCTTGGTCGAACCAGCAGCAATTTGGCCTGGTGTACGATCAAGGGGACCATACTTCGATTCCAAATAGCTCAGGATCTTAGCGTGGCTCGTTTGACCGGTATACCGCGCAGTCACGCGCCCTAATTTTTTCTCAAACGTGGTAAACCGAAGGGAGTCCACAGGGGCTCCTCCGAGCATGGGAATTTGTCCGCTCAACTCGTAGGTCTGCACGCGACCTGCATCGTCGATTTTTGTGAACGCCTTCATTTCTTCAAGAATCGATCCCCACGGAATCGTCTCAAACCCATTGGGATCATGTGCGATAGGGACCGCAGATGAGAACTGGCTCGACCCTAGAAAGGCCAGAGGTGCCAATACTGATACGAGGAAGGCCAATCGTCCTAGAGAGTGCCTCGCCATAACCTACTCTGCAGAGTCAGTGATGTAGTCATTGAACCGCGGGGCAAGGGTTCGACTATCAAAGAAAATATAACCTCGCTCTGTTCCGGCTTGATAGGTCAGGTTGATCTCCGTATCGGATCCACGCCAGTTATATTGCTGTGTCAGGCCTCGTGTCATTTGCCCTGGTACGCGATCCAATCGACCGAAACGAGTTTCTAGGTACGTGAGTACTTCTTTATGGACGTTACTGCCCTGGTAGCGGATCGTCACTCGTGCGAACTGATTATCGACTGAGAGGTAGAGAATGCTGGTCATCTGAGTGTCGGCAAACGAGAGCGAATCTGTCTTGGGTAAATATTCAACGACGTGGGTGCTGGAGCGAAACGGCTCCACATCCTGGCGCGAGGACAAGATTGTTCCCCAGAGAATATCTCGAAAACCCTTCGGATCGTCCGTCATGGATACCGCCCATGCCGAGTCCATGCCGAGTATCAAGAGGAGTAGCAGCGCAGCAATCCGGGGATGATATGTCAGATGAGGAATGCGAGTCACTGTTCGTAGTTGAGTCGGGTCCATAGCGAATTTCCTCACGCTACCATGTGCCTGGTATGAACACAACCACGCAATCTTTCTTGAGAATCCGCCGAGGGCTATCTTATAATGCGCCGGTTTCAGCCTGTATCTGTTGAGCAAGTGTGCGGGACACCTCTTGTGATTGACAGCGACGTATTTGTACAGAGCATGCAGGATATGGGGGTGAATTTTTTCACCGGGGTTCCGGATTCCATCCTTGGTGGAATTATTGCGGAACTCATGATTCGAAGGCTCTATGTCCCGGCTGTCCGGGAGGATGAAGCGGTCGGCATAGCGGCAGGCGCATACATGGCAGGGAGGGTCCCAGCTGTTTTGATGCAGAATTCCGGACTCGGGACTTGTTTGAATACCCTCATCTCACTCAATCTAATCTATCGCCAACCGTGTTTGTTGCTGGTGTCATGGCGGGGCCAAGATAGAAACGATGCGCCCGAACATCGGGTGATGGGCGAGGCCATGCTGCAGCTGCTCGACACGGTGAGGATCCCTCATCGGACATTGACCGAAAAAACTGCCGTCGAAGATGTTCGATGGGTTATCGATACCTCGACAAAGATGCATATTCCCGTCGTGCTTCTCCTCGCGAAGGGTGTAGTGAGGGGACTGCATCCATGAGACCGGAAGAAGGCACGCTCATCAGCCGAGCCCAGGCGATTGCAACGTTGTTGGAGTTGTTGACTGATCAACCCGTCGTAATCTGTAATGGGTTTCCTTCTCGTGAGGCACACAAGATTGCCGATCGCCCCACACACTTCTATATGGTCGGATCTATGGGGAATGCTGCTGCGATTGCACTCGGGGTCGCATTGGTAAAGCCGAACAGGCAGGTGGTGACGTTCGATGGGGACGGGAATGTACTCATGGGAATGGGCACGCTTGCGACGGTCGGTGCGTTACGACCAAAGAATTTTATCCACGTCGTGTTCGATAACGAAGTGTATGGGACGACGGGGAATCAGCCTACGATTTCCAATGTGGTGCCTTTGGACAAGGTGGCCAAATCAGCCGGCTACCTCAATGTGGAACGGGTGCTCGATCGTGACGATCTGGTCTATGAGTTCAAGGACATGCTGAAGAAAGATGGTCCGAGTTTTTTGCTCATCAAGGTGAATGAGTTTGTAGAAGATGCAGGGCGTGTGGTGCACGAGCCTCCCGTCATTACCCGACGGTTCATGAAAGCGATTGAGGGATAGCTGAGAGAGGAAGTTCATCGACGTGTGGGATTGTCTGTTCGTAGCTCGAAGGAGAAAAAGATGGTTCTCCTGAATCCAGGTCCGGTCAATGTTTCGGAGCGTGTCCGTCAATCGCTCGTGAAACCCGACATCTGTCACCGGGAAGCAGAGTTCTCTGAGCTGCTTCATCGTATCCAAACCAAACTGCTCTCGGCCTTTGTCCCAGGAGCTGAATCGGAATACGTTGCCGTCCTTATGACGGGGTCAGGGACTGCTGCTGTCGAGGCCGCGTTGATGTCGTCGCTTCCTCATGGCAAACGCATGCTCATCCTGAACAACGGGGTCTATGGCGAGCGGATGTCCCAGATCATCGGGCTCCATCGCTTAGGAGTCAGTGAGCTGAAGTATGAGTGGACGGTTCGTCCTGATCCTGAACGGCTGCTGCTTGCTCTTCGTCAGCATCCAGAAGTGCATGTCGTCGGAATGGTGCACCATGAGACGACGACCGGACTCCTGAACCCCGTCCACGAGGTCGCCGAAATTGTCGACAATCAGAATCGCGTGTTCGTACTGGATGCCGTCAGCGCCTTGGCTGGAGAGACGCTCGATATCGCCAAGTCGCACATCTACATGGTGGTAGGCACGGCAGGAAAATGCATCCAGGGATTCCCGGGTGTGTCCTTCGTGCTTGTCCGGAAGGGGTTCGTCGAAAAAATGCGCACGTACCCAAAACGTTCGTGGTATCTCCATCTAACCCATTACATCGACAATGAAGGGCGGGGAATGATTCCGTTCACACCGGCCGTGCAGGTCTACTACGCATTCGACGAGGCGTTGAATGAGTTGCTCGAAGAAGGCGTATCGAATCGTATCCAACGCTACAAGAAGATGGCAATGGTGATCCGTGAGGGAATGGCCAAGCTCGGGGTGAAGCCTCTTCTCCCGGTTGAGCGACAATCGAATACCATTACAGCGTACCACCTGCCGGAAGGCCTGTCATACCAGGTCTTGCATGATCGTCTAAAACAGCAGGGCTACGTGATTTATGCCGGGCAAGGCAACCTGGAGAACAAAATTTTCCGTGTTGCCAACATGGGAGCGCTGACGGAGGGACAGTTCGGCGGATTTCTCAACGCATTTGAACAGGCGTGTCGTCAGAAATGAAGGCGATCATTCTTGCAGCGGGAGTCGGCAAACGGCTCTGGGAGGTGACGCAACATCGCCCCAAGTGCCTGATTGAGATCGGGGGGCGATCCCTCTTACACCGCTATTTAGAGTCACTGGCTGCGATTGGGGTTCGGCGAGCGGACATCGTGGTCGGATATAAGCAGGAGATGATTCGTGAGGCTGTGGCAGCCGATTCCTGTGGAGTCGGTGTCACATTCTTGGTCAATGAGGAGTTTCATCGGGGCAGTATTTCCTCTTTGTGGGTCGCACGGTCTGCGCTCGATGACGACACCATTGTCATGGATGCCGATGTGCTCTTCCACAGAGACATTTTGCGGCGCCTTGTCTCGTCGGCCTGTGAGAATGCGTTGCTGATGGATGAGACCGTCACCCAAACTGGTGAAGAGTGCATGGTGGTTGTGGCCGGGGGGAGAGTGATCGCCCTTACGAAGAAGATGCCGGACCACTTTGATTATGCCGGTGAAGGAGTGGGGTTTCTCCGTGTGAAGTATGCCGACACACCTCGGCTCGTTTCGTCCCTCCGTGGATACATTGAGAAAAATATGTGGCAGATGGAGTACGAGGACGCGTTGTTGGAATATTTCCGTGATGTGCGGGTGGGGCATGAGAAGATCGGAGGATTGCCCTGGACCGAGATCGATTTTATCAATGATATAAAAAAAGCTGAGTTGGAAGTTTTGCCAAGATTATGAGAAAGTGATGGGTGCGAGCGACGATCGTTGGATATTGGTGCCCTAGGACCATGAGTAAAGGCATTCTTCAGAAGCGAGTCGAGATCCAAGGATTGGCGACGGCGATTCTGCTCCCGTCGGTTGGAGTGTTTGGCGGGCCAATTGGATCGGAAGTCGGTGAGCTAGGACCCCTCACCAGTGTTGTGGGGATAGGCCTGTTTCAACGAACCGTGCTCACATTACAGCGGGCTGGGATTCGCCAATTGATTGTCCTCTCCGGCCCCGATGAGGAGCAGCTCAAGCATTCCTTGGCGAAGGGGCCGCGGGTCACCATTCCTGTCCGGTGGATGCCAATGAGAGAATTTCCCATTGATGATCCTCGGACATGGGAAGCCTTAGCAACTGAAGTCCGTGGATTTGCGCTTATCGCGACCGTCAATGGCGTGTTTTCACGCGGGTTGATTGAGCAATTACGCCAGGATGTACGGGATGGTCATGCCATCGTGGTGGCCCAGCCGAGGCCACAGCCGGACGAGCTGCCTACGAATTCCGGCGTGCGCGTGAAGATTCCGTTTCCAGGCCCGACGACCATGGCCTCTGCTCGTCCGGACGAGTCAACCCTGTTGATCGCTGAGCTTCTTGTTGTTCCGGCGAGCCTCATGAACGCGGCAAACGTGGGTGCGCATGAAAAAGGCAGCACGCCGATCCGTCAGTGGATCGAGCAGGTTGCAGGGGATGGGCGACTGCATGTGGTGACGGCTGAGGAGAAGCGAGGCACATGGTATCAGCCGGTGCGGACCACGGAGGATGTGGAGAGAGCTGAAAGGAAGCTGTTCAGCTCCCTCAAGGGAGACTTTGAAGGATTTGTTGATCGGTATTTCAATCGGAAAGTCTCTCGCGGATTCACACGTCTGTTCCTCGAGCTCGGCTTGTCTCCCAATTCCATCACGGTCTTAGCGGGGCTTATTGGGCTGGTAGCTGCTGCAGGGTTTGGCTTGGGAACGTACAGTGCCGGAATTTTGGCAGCCCTATTGTTTCAGCTGGCGGCGGTGATTGATTGCTGCGACGGAGAAGTCGCCCGATTGACCTTCACGGAATCGCCATTCGGGGCCTGGCTCGATATCGCTCTGGATAATTTCGTGCATATGGCGATATTCGCGGGGATTGCCCTCGGGCTCTATACGGCACAAATCGGGCAAGAAGATGACTGGGTACCGCTCGCATTGGGTGGGGCAGCCGTGCTGGGCAATGGTCTCTCGTTTCTGCTCGTCGAAAAGGCGCAGAAGATCAAACGTGCCGTTGGATGGAGGACTCCGGCCCATGCGGCCTGGGCCGATGTGATGTTGAAAAACGTCGCCAGTCGTGATTTCTCAGTTTCCTTGATCGGGTTCGCGTTGTTCGGTCAGCTCTTTTGGTTTCTTCTGTTTGCGGCAATCGGTTCGCTCCTGTTCGCCGGTGCCATGGTCTGGGTGATCCGTCCGTCTGCAGTCGCGTTACCTCGGCTATAACTACTACGTTCCCCATCCGACTCACGTGTTGCGCTATATCCTACTTACCGTTGGCCTCATCGTTCTGTGTCTACTTGTCTGGAATATCGGACCCAGCAACATCTATGAGGCGGGGTCGAGGCTCGGGCCTGCCGCGCTGCTTGCTGTGTTGATTCCCTCTGTCATCATGTATGTGATCGAGGCCTATGGGTGGAAGCTGGTGCTGGGACCATCCGCGAATGCCGTGCCGTTCTGGCGCCTACTGACAATCCGAACGGCCGGCGAAGTGGTGAATATGACCACTCCCACGGCCTATTTGGGTGGCGAACCACTCAAGGTGTATCTGTTGAAGCAGCACCATGTTCCGATTACAGAGGGCGCTGCGTCCGTGGTGATTGCCAAGACAACTCTGACGATTGCCGAAGTCTTCTATATCCTTGTCGGGATTGTCATTGGGCTTTTCATTGTGGGTACTGGCGGTTCGGCGGGACAGACCATTACGGCGGCAATTGTCAGTGTAGCGGTGTTGGTTTGTTCGATTGGTGGCTTTGTCTTTGTCCAGCAACGCGGGCTCTTTGCCTCGATGCTGTCGATGGTCAAGAAACTGGGATTGCGGATTCGGGTGCTTGAGACGCAAGAAGAGCACTTGCGCTCCATTGACCAAACGATTCTGAGTTTCTACCGACACCACCGGGAGGCGTTCGCACTGTCAACCGGAGTTTGCCTGTTTGGCTGGCTGGCTGAATCGCTCGAGGTGTTTGTCATTCTCTCTTGCCTCGGTGACACCGCCAGCCCGTGGTCGGTCATCTCGATCGGCGCCTTGGCTGCCCTGATTAAAGGCGGGACCTGTTTTATCCCAGGCAGCCTTGGGGCGCAGGATGCCGGGAATCTCCTCTTATTACAGGCCTTTGGCTACAGCGATGTGACGGGGATTACCTTCGCGCTGTTACGACGGTTCCGAGAAGTCGTCTGGATCGGTGTTGGGTTGGTCTGTCTCGCTTTGGTGGGAAAGCGGCGACTGAGCAAAGATCACCGCGCAGACAGCCCATCCTGAACGATCGTCTGAAATCGCTCGATCATGCGATCCCACACAAATCCGTGGAGCCGAAAATCTGCGGCACGCTCAACCTTGTGGAACTGAACCCCCATGCGATTCCCTTGGACCCATCGAACTTCTGCTTCTTCTACTGCTAACGATTGAACCTGATCTGGAAGGATCAGTCGCATCCGCAGCGGGGTTCCCTGCTGCAGGGCATCAGTGCATTCAATGGTGCAGCCGAACACCGTGAGGTTCATGACTTTCCCCTCTGCAATTCTGTCAGTTGCGGAAAATAGCACGGGGTACTGGACAGTAAGGGGAACGCGATAGTGTTGGCGTGAATAAGTGCGTGTGAATTCCACGGTAAGGCAGTCTAGTTGACCGCATTGGCCAAAGAAAATCCCTCATTGGTGGGGACGATGTACTGGTATTCGGCGGAGTAGTGAACGGATCAAGCAGATTGCTGGCCTTGCTGATCAGGCGGAATAGTGCTTTGAAAGGTGCTCGCGTTGAAATTGCAAGATGTATCGGACCAATTGTTCACGGTCGTCCCTGGTCAGGCGGATAAAGCGACCGTGGAGGCGATAGGTGTTGAGGGGATAGGCGACCGGGTCGACCCGCAGCACTTCGATAAAGGATTTGAAGAGAACTTGATCGGGAAACAGTAGGGTGCAGGAGAGAATAGCCTCTGGTTGAAATAGACTGTTCAGTGTGAGGCCGATCCCGCCCGCGCTCAGATTCACCGATTGTTTGACGAGTTCTCCTTCGATGGTTTCCGTCTCAGGCTGAAGACAGATCGGAAGCGTGACGGTAATGCGATAGTATTCTCGGCGGTCTCTCCCTGATGGCTCCAGAGTTGGGGGTGGGGCTGCCATGATGGGGGTGAGTATATCAAAATGAGCGAGCAGATCCATGCCATCGATCAGGTGATGTTTCGCGCGGCGTTGGAAGAGGGCACGCACCGGTATGGAAGGGCGCTGAAGAAACTTACAGAGTGATTGGTCAAGGGACAAGGTCCATTTTTCGATACCAGCGTCGCAGGTGCTTCAGATTGGGCAATCGCGTTTTGCCGCTGAACAGCTAATTGCCGAGGACGCCGTACAGGTTGTAATCGACGAAGAGCGGGCGATCGGTCAGCAGAAACGGCGAAGCCGCCAGCATGTTGTCGATGGGCTTCAATAGGTCAGCAAATCTGGCACACAGATACCGTCGGTGGGTCGTCCATCCTTCAACGCAGCCTCTTCCAAACTTCCGCTCCTTGTGGCGAATAAGCATCGTCCGCTCAATGAGGGGACGGGTTGGAATCACATTAGGTGTCGCCTATCTTGAACCCCACGGATTCGAGATCGTTCTCGATATAGCGTGAGAGAATCAGCTGAAGCCCCTCGAAGCTTCTTGGAAAGAGGTTGAGCCGATAGCGGCGATCCAGGTAACGCGCTTCCTCCTGTCCAAAATCCGTGACATCGCAGATCCCTCGTTTTCCGTCGATCAGGCAGGGTACCGTGTGGCCCTTGCCCTTCGTCGCTGTGATGACTGGAGCCCGATCATGATAGGCGATGTTGTGCAGGCGAAACGGAATACGATGGAGCGTCAGGATGTGTCTGATGGTGATGCAGAAGGGGGACCAAGGAAACTGGATGAGGGTGAGCATAGAACTTTTATGACCGAAACGAGGAAAATCCACAAGCGTTGATCCACTGTTCAGTCGCTGCAGGTAGGGGTTCTGAACCTACAGGAGATCTGAATTAGATTAAGGCATTGTCCCTTTGAGGAAAAATGGAGCCAATGTTCGTGCAAGAAGTGTTGACTCCTTTGTGTCCAAAAAGTAGCCTTATGAACCAAGATTTATAGGTGATTGCTGCCAGATGAGAATTTCTAAGTTTCGCATAAAAAACTATAAGAGCTACTATGAGGAGCAGAGCTTTCTACTAAATTCTGGATTTAACCTCATTGCAGGGCAGAACAATGTTGGAAAGACCGCCCTCCTTGAAGCCCTCAAGTTAGATATTTCAGGAAAACCTCATAAAAGCGTTCTGAGTAGACCCCAAGAAACTACCCCACCAAATCGATATACAGTAGGAGGCATAAAGTTCATAGTTTCAGGTGATGAACTGAAAACTCTTGTGCTTCAGTTGCCAGAGAATAAGTTGACATTGCTGATGCCAAAGGAGAGTCACCTACAGCAATCTCCTGAAATCGTTTTGAATCATATTTTCGAACGACCAGAAATTACATTGAGTTATTCGTTCCAGGCCGAAGAAAACCAAGGATTTGAATGGATCTTCCATCCTTTGCCTTCTCATGGGCTCTACGAAAGAACCGGTTCCGATTATTTCGTCTACGACATATCCGCGGATAGAAAGTCGTTCACGTTAAGTGGAAGGACGGCCTCCCCACCAACTGACGAGTTGGGCAAACTTGCCGCATATGTTTTGCGGGGACGTATCTATAGGTTTCTCCCGGAACGGTATGGGGTCAGCTCTTGTCGCTTTGGTAAAAGTAAGATTCTGGCTCCCAATGGGGCAAACCTTCCTGAGGTTTTGAATCTTCTGCAGGCGAATCGTCCCATGTTTCAAGATTATAATGCTTTGGTTCATAGGATATTCCCATCTATCTATGAAGTGTCTATTCGTCCTAGTGAAATGAATGCAGACAGTCTTGAAATTCTCGTCAGAACCGATCAACCGGATAGTAGGAGGATGGATCTGGCGATCCCCTTGAACGAATGTGGTACAGGTGTTGGCCAGGTCCTAGCGATGCTGTATGTTGCGATGACTGCTCAATACCCCCAGGTGATTATTATTGACGAACCTAGTAGCTTTCTGCATCCAGCAGCGGCTCGAAAGCTCATCGAATGTCTGAGGGGATATCCACAACATCAGTACATTATTTCAACTCATTCGCCAGAGATATTGCGTGCGGCTGATCCTCAAACACTCATTTTTATCCGATGGGAACGTCCAGCCAGTGTTGTCGAAGTGTTAAATGCAAATAACCTCGATGATTTGCGCAAGTTACTCATGGACGTCGGTGCAAAACCGTCGGATGTGTTCGGTGCCGATCGTGTGTTGTGGGTCGAGGGTGAGACCGAAGAAACGTGTTTGCCGCTAGTTCTTAAGGGGCAAGCAGAACTTGCGGGTACAAATATCGTAAGGATAAGGCATCCGGGAGACTTTGGCGCAAGAAAAGTTCCTATAGAGCTTATAGAAGGGATCTATCGAAATCTTAGCCAGGGCAAGACAATAATCCCACCAGCAGTAGCGTTTGTGTTTGATAGAGAGTCACGGTCTGATTCAGCAATGGATGAGATGACTCGCAAAACTAATGGAAGGGTGAGGTTCTTGCCTAGGAGGATGTTCGAGAACTACTTGCTTGTTCCAGAGGCGTTAGCTTCTGTCATGAACCAATTGGAATCTTTTCGGAACCCTGCTGTTACTGAAACAGAGGTGAGGGATTGGCTGGAGGTTAACGGAGGGAAGGCCAAATATTTTAGTGCTCAGAGAAATACAATTAACGTTGAGGATAATGATTGGCTCAAGTTTGTCCATGCTGCGAAGCTATTGGAAGATCTGTTTCAAGATCTTTCGAATGCGCGGTATACATATCTTAAGCTCATCCATTCCCAGCTTTTGATTCACTGGCTTCTCATAAATCAGCCAAACACGTTGGAGGAGCTTAAGTTGTTCTTTATAGAACTATTGTCTGTGTCAGAGACATAGTTTTTCAGACTAGGTGAAGCGGCTTTGGCGGATGATGGCGATATCGTCAATCCTGATGAAAAAGTAAATGGTCTCTGGCTGGTCGTGGCAACGGGGTGCTAACCAATGTTGCGTGCACTGCCGAGTTGTGCATGAGTTGTTGGTGTCGACTCTGTCGTCAAATGGCATACCCAATGACGACTCTATCGACACTCTTGATAAGTTCGAAGGGGTGAGGTGTCTGGCAGTCGGACTATGGTAGGATGCCGCGCATGAAAGCGGCTGTGAATCTGCTCTGGGTGGTGCTCTCCGTTCTCGGTGCACTTGCGCTTGCCCATGTAGTTGGGGGCGTCAATCCCGATGAAAAAGTAAACGGTCTTTGGCTGGTCGTGGCGGCGGCCTGTATCTATGTGCTGGCCTATCGATTCTATGGCCGATGGCTGGCCAGACATGTCGTTGGACTGAACAATCAACATGTGACGCCGGCGGTGCGGTTGAACGATGGTGTCAATTTTCACCCTACCAATAAGGTCGTGCTCTTTGGCCATCACTTCGCCGCGATTGCAGGGGCGGGACCCTTGCTTGGCCCGGTGTTGGCGGCACAATTTGGATTTGTGCCGGGGTTTCTCTGGCTGGTGATTGGGGCCGTGCTTGCCGGGGCGGTACAGGACTTCATCATCCTTGTGGCGTCGATGCGACGCAATGGGCGTTCGCTCCCTGAGATCGCGCATGATGAGCTGGGTTCTGTCACCGGCACAGCAACAGCGGTAGCGGTGCTCTTTATTGTGATGGTGGCGCTGGCTGGGCTGGGTTTTGCGGTGGTCAATGCGCTCTATCACAATGCCTGGGGTACCTTTACGATCGCCATGACGATCCCGATCGGCCTGCTCATGGGTTTCTATCTCCAGAAGTTTCGCGCTGGTGCAGTGGCTGAAGTGTCGATCCTTGGCGTCGTCCTATTGCTTGCTGCGGTGCTGTTTGGTCGAGTCGTCGCACAGTCGCCTTATGCTTGGTTGTTTGAGTTCGACAAGCCGTCGCTGGTCTGGCTCTTGGCTGGCTATGGGTTTCTCGCCTCGGTGTTGCCTGGCTGGATGTTGCTGGTGCCGCGTGGCTATCTCTCGACGTTCATGAAACTAGGCGTGGTATTTTTGCTTGGGGTTGGTGTGATCCTCATGGCGCCCACGATCGAGATGCCACGCGTGACTCAGTTTGCCAATGGCGGCGGACCGATCATTCCTGGTACCCTCTTCCCCTTTCTCTTCATCACGATTGCCTGTGGAGCGATCTCGGGCTTTCATTCTCTGGTCTCATCAGGCACCACTCCGAAGATGATTGAGCAGGAGTCGCAGGCGGTGGTGGGCTATGCGGCGATGCTATTAGAAAGTTTTGTGGGCGTGATGGCGTTGATCGCCGCCTCGGTGTTGATTCCCGGCGACTACCTGGCGATCAACACGACATTGGGTGCGGATGCGTTGTCAGCGATGGGTTTTCCTCCGTCGCGAATTGCTGAACTGTCACAAATGGTTGAGGTGCATGTAGCGGGGCGCCCAGGAGGGGCTGTGTCCTTGGCTGTAGGGATGGCGTCGATCTTTTCTGCCTTGCCGGGAATGTCGGGCCTGATGGCCTATTGGTATCAGTTCGCGCTGGTATTCGAGGCGCTGTTCATTCTCACGACAATTGATACAGGGACTCGTGTGGGTCGTTACCTCGTTCAAGAGATGGCGGGAAAAGTCTATGCGCCGTTTCGGCAGATCAACTGGATTCCAGGGGTCATCATGAGCAGTGGCCTGGTAGTGGGCGCATGGACCTATCTGATCGGGACGGGAAGTATTTCAACCATTTGGCCGATGTTCGGTGCCGCGAATCAGTTGCTTGGGATGCTGGCGCTCTGCATCGGGACGACGGTGCTGATCAAGATGTGGAAGTCGCCCTATCTCTGGGTGACGGCGTTGCCGATGCTCTTTGTCGGTGTGATTACGCTGACGGGGTCCTACCAAATGTTCTGGATGTTTCTGAGGAAGGCGGCGGCATTGGCGGCAGGCCAGGCGTTCTCGCTCTATCTTGATGCAGTACTGGTCGCGGCGGTGGCGGTCTTGGGATTGATTGTCTTGAGTGATAGCCTACGGCAGTGGTATGGCTATGTCGTCTTGAAGAAGCCGTTTACATCGAGTGAGGTCGTGGTTGTGGCTGGTGGAGGGTCGGCGGGACGAATGCAGACGGCGATCTGTCAACATAATGACGAGGGGTGCAAGTTTAAGTTGCCGCATGGGACAGGGTGTTGTTAGGGAAAGCGAGAGGCGGCTATGGTTGATCTCCAGCGCTCCTGGAGTGTGCATGCGGGACCAGTCACTGTCTTAAATTACTGAGGAGAACGCTAAATAGTGCGCATCTTGACTCTTGGAATGCTTATAAACGAAGGGTTTTGCGACTTTGCCAGCTAAACATTACGCACTATTTGGTGGTTGGCTCAGTAAGAGTGGTGCTCCATCCATGGGCGCAGTGGGAGAGCAACCAACCCATCTTTTGACTAAAGATTAGGTGGGAAGAAGAGGAGGAGGAGATTGTGGCTGATCAGTTTTCATTCGATGTGGTATCAGAAGTGAATATGCAGGAGCTGAAGAACGCACTGGACCAGGCGATGAAGGAGATCAAGCAGCGCTTTGACTTTAAGGACTCCAAGACGGAGATCACCCTGAAAGAGAAGGAAAAGGAGTTGGTGATGGTGTCCGATGATGAGTACAAGCTCAAGGCAGTACACGAGATCATCAAGGCGAAGTGCGTGAAGCGAGGAGTGTCGTTGAAGGCCTTTGATTACGGTGAAGTTGAGCCGGCGCTCAGCGGGACGGTGCGGCAAGTTGCGAAGATCCAGAGTGGACTGGCCTCGGATAAGGCGAAGGAAATTACTAAAGCGGTGAAAGATTCAAAATTGAAAGTCCAAGCTCAGATTCAAGGCGAACAGGTCCGGGTGCTAGGGAAGAGCAAGGATGACCTCCAATCGGCGATTGCCTTCTTGAAAGGCAGAGACTTCGGAATCGATCTGCAGTTTACAAACTATAGGTGAGCGGTGTGGCGCTTGTGGCAATCTCATGAAGATTCTGCTCGCACTTCTCTTTATTGCAACCTCTCTCGCTGGTTGCAATCGTAGCGATCCCATCGTTCTCATTCAGCTCCATCCGAAGAACCCCGACATCATCTACGTTGCAACTAATGATTATATCTATAAGACCCGCGACGGTGGCCAGGTCTGGACGAATCTCTCGCAAGGGATGAGTCATTCCCGCGTCATCGCCATGGCGATTGACCCGGCATATCCTGCAACGGTTTACGCTGGGACGAAGGGTGACGCTGTCTACAAGAGCCATGATGGGGGGCAGCGTTGGGCTTCGATGCGTTCAGGGCTTGATGATGCAACCATCAGCTCTGTGGTGAATCAGTTTCTCTTTGATCCTGCCGATGCCCAGCATATCTTTATCGCCACGACGATGGGTGTGTTTGAAACGAAGAACGGTGGCGAACAGTGGACAAAAAAGATGGAGGGGATGAAAGAAGTGCTCATGGTCGTGACGCTTGGGATGGACCCCACGCGTCCGTCGATTCTGTACGCGGGAACGAGCGGTGGCGTATATAAGTCTACTGATCAGGCCGGCCATTGGGAAAAGGTGAACAATGGACTCATTCCGCCGGATATGGTGAAGACGTCAAGAGCCTTGAACGTGACGGCGATACTGGTCGATCCCTATGAGCCTGATGTTGTGTATGCGGCCACGTTGGCTGGAATGTACAAAACGACTGATGGAGCCAAGTCTTGGAAGAGAATAGGGGAATCGCTCACGGATCAAATGATCGTGGGAATGGTGCTGGATCGAACCCGGCGGGGTGTGCTCTATATCACGGGGCGTGATGGAGTCCATCGAAGTGACGATGGAGGGGCGGCGTGGAAATTGATCAATAAGGGATTGGCGACCACCAATGTCAGAGCGATTGCGCAGAGCGACATCGATCCTCGAGTGTTCTATGCCGGCACCAACGGGAGTGGCCTCTATCGGAGTCAGGATGCAGGTGAGACGTGGGAGCCCATGTTACCGGTCGGAGGATAGTGGGAGAAACTCTATCGACGCTGGTTGTTTAAATCAGAATCCCCTATTGCGGCTCCGACTCCCCGCCGAGGAACTGAGGAGGATCCTTCGCGATTTTGTGAGCGATCCACCTCGAAGCCTGTGCTGCTCGACATGGTGGAGTCTTGAATATCTGTACCCGGTCGATGAGGGATTTGGCTGTCGTGAATAGTCTCCCCTCGACGAGGGCGAAGTGATTCATTCACATTGCTGTAAGGAGAAACCGAGGCGCCGATGTCTGCACCGAAGTTGGCGTTCAGTCTGGTGTCTTCAATGTCTCCACCGATTCGTGATCGCAAGGTGGTGTCCTGAATAGCCATGCCTGTTGGTGCGGCGGAGGGTGGCTTTTTTGTCTGGAACTCTCTCTTGATCGCTTCCTCCTCCTCCTGAATCTGTAATCGGGCACGCCCACTGCTTTCATAGTCAACCTCTTTGAGGTTCTCCTGAGCTTTATTCAACATGTCCAGGCGGTCGTTTAGGCGAAGCAGATCCTCACGGGCACGCGCAACGGTTCCCACGATTTCACTGAGCGTGAATTGCCGTGCAAACGTCCCAAGTTTTGGAGCAACTCCAGGCCCACCGCCTAGGCCGCCATTTCCCGTGCCATTCCCTGGACCTGCGGTGGTGGCTCCCTGTCCCTTCCCAAACCCGGACGAATTATAGATGCCTTTTTGCTGGACTGCTTTGAGGATATGGTTTGCTTCATCGATAAGGTCCACAATATCCCCAGGTGCGTCACTGTCCGTGAGGCAGCAGGATACAAACGTCCGATAGCGATCAGAAAACTTCGAAGCAGCATTTTGTAAATCAACGATTTTGATCGGATCACGCTCCGGAAGGTCAAATCCTCGATTCCGTGCGGACTCTTGGAACGATTCCATGGCCTGCTGGTCATAGAGGGGTTTGCAGCCGGAGTTCTTGCCAGTCGTAATCTGCTGGTCGGGTGTCTTGTCGGGACACCAAAAAACCGGCGCCGGTGGATTGAGTGGATTGTCAGGATTAAAGTCTTTTGCCAGGGGTTGCTCCCCGATCAAAAAGACGGCGGCAACTAGGAGGGAAAGACCTGTAAGGAAATAAGTGGGGGTAGTTTTCCACATGACGTCATTCTCTAATTCATGGTTGGGGAAGTCAATGAAACTTAAAGAGTTGGACGAGGTGACGTAGGGAGACTAATTAAAAAAAAGCAAATGATCTAGCCACTTAGACCTATAGAACAGAAGAATTAGCCCTCATGACATGTGCCATCCTGCACGTTATCTACAGGTCCAACGAGCTGTAAGTCGTTGAAATGCAGTTGACAACTAGAAATGCGAGAGTATACTTCCCCAAGTAATGGGTAAAAGTGGTGGATAGTGGGTGGAAAAGATTAATTGTGAAATTCCGCACATATCAGTGTTTGGGAATGAGGTCTGTGAGTGGCTCATTCCAAATCGGCCAATCACCATTTTGGATTGTACGGTGGGATACGGTGGACATGCCGAATTGCTCTTGGAGTCTGGTCAACCTGGAACGAAAGTCATAGGGTTGGATCGCGATCTGGACGCGATTGAGTTTAGTCGACAGCGGTTGAGTCGGTTTGGAGATCATGTCGTGTTGCGCCAGGGGAACCATCGAGATTTAAAGCAGCATCTGGCAGATGTGGGAGTTTCCACCGTTGGAGGGGTGATCTTTGATTTTGGGGTTTCCTCTCCGCAGATCGACGATGCCGCAAGAGGATTTAGTTTTCAGCAGGATGGCCCCCTCGATATGCGTATGGACCAGTCGATCGGTCTCACTGCCACCGAGGTGGTGAACGCCAGCTCCGAATCCGTGCTTGCGGATATTATCTACCAGTTCGGAGAGGAGCGGTATGCGCGGCGGATTGCTCGGGCCATTGTGCAGGAACGACAGCGTTGTCGGATTGAGAGGACAGGGGCGTTGGCTGCAATCGTCGTGCGTTCGGTGCCGGCGTCGTATCGACACGGACGGATTCATTGCGCGACACGCACGTTTCAGGCGATTCGCATTGCCGTGAACCAAGAGCTTGAGAGCATTGAGCCGTCACTTCGAGATGCGACCGACGTTCTGTCGGAGGGGGGAAGGATCTGCGCGATTTCTTTTCATTCTCTTGAAGACCGTATGGTCAAGCACACGTTCCGGTCTCTTGCGCAGGGGCCTCACGCACAACTTTCCCTGTGCACGAAGAAGCCACTCATTCCGTCCAGGGAAGAGTGTGAGTGGAATCCACGATCACGAAGTGCCAAATTGCGTGTTGCTGAACGTCAACCGAAGCAGGAGCTGTCATGAAAATCTTGGCTGTTCTTCTTGGGCTGTGTCTGGTGTTCGTGTTTGTGTGGGAACGCGTCGACATGGTTCGGGTTGGGTATCAGATCGAACGGCTGAAGCGCGATAAAACTACGCTGGAGCGACAACGTGATGAATTAAAGGTGCAGTTTTCCACCTTGAGTGCATCCGGTCGGATTGCACGGGTGGCGACCAAAGAGCTTGGAATGAGTCTGCCGCAGCAAGGGCAGGTCATATTGGTTCAGTTCAGGCCGGGCAGTATGCAGCCGGTGGCGGTCGCTGATGTGTCGCCGGTGGAAGTCCGAGTCGCGAAGAATGATCTTCTGGCTAGGAGGTACTAGTGGCGGGTTTTGCTCCTAGCGGTCGTCACTATATTTTGCTGTTGCTGCTGCTGAGTGGATTTGGGGTAGTTCTGTTTCGCCTGGTGACGTTGCAGGTCTGGCAAGCTGCTGAACTGTCAGTCAAGGCGGATCGCCAACATCGAAAGACGGTACCTCTGGAGGGAGCACGCGGTACGATTGTCGATAGGCACGGTAAGGTTTTGGCAATGAATGTTGAAGTGCCGTCCGCGTTTGGGGTTCCGACTACATTGGACAGTCCGACGAAAACCGCTCGGGTGCTTGCTCCCGTCTTGCAAGTTCGGAGCGATGAGTTGGAGCGCAAGCTTCGACAGGCGCGGAGTTTTGTGTGGCTGGCTCGAAAGTTAGATCCTGAGCAGGGGAGGCGTTTGGAGCGGCTGTCCCTCGATGGGGTCGGGGTTGTGATGGAGGGACGCCGGTTCTACCCCAAAGGGCCATTTCTGTCGCATGTGCTTGGCTTTGCAGGCATGGATGGGGAGGGGCTGGAAGGCGTTGAGCATCGGTATGAATCCTACTTGCGCGGTGAAAAACGAATGATGATCCTCCAGCGGGATGCGCTGGGTCGTTCGGTGTTTCCAACCGATCTGACGGAACGCAATCCCACACCTGGGCATAACCTCGCGCTCACGATCGATGAGGTTATTCAGTACATCACGGAGAGAGAGCTTGAGGATGCCGTAACGCGCGCTCAGGCAAAGTCAGGTACGATGATTGTCTTGGAGCCTCAGACCGGGGCGGTGTTGGCTATGGCGGTGAGCCCCCGATTTGATCCAAATGTCGTTTCTAATCTGAGCCCTGATCGATGGCGAAACAAGGCTCTCGCAGATGCGTACGAGCCGGGGTCAACACTAAAGGCTGTGGTGGCGGCTGCGGCCATTGAAGAGCGTGTGGTGAAGCCGAATACGATGGTTTTTGGAGAGCATGGTCGTATGACTATTGCCAACACGGTCATTCATGATCATGAAAAGCTGGGCTGGGTCTCCTTTTCACAGGTCATACAGAAGTCCAGTAATATTGGTGCGGCGAAGACCGGCATGGCGTTGGGAGAGCAGCGGCTTCATCGGTATCTTCAGGCATTCGGGTTTGGACAAAAGACGGAGATCGATCTTCCAGGGGAAGGTGCAGGGCTGGTCAAGCGTCCGAAGGACTGGGGGCGGCGTTCTGTTGCCTCGATTTCAATGGGACAGGAAATAGGCGTTACGCCACTTCAGATGGTCTCTGCCATAGCAGCTTTGGCAAACGAAGGGGTAATGATGAAGCCCTACGTGGTTTCTGAGATTCGAGGCCCCGAGGGGCATCTTCTTAAACGAGTGTCTCCTCAGGTGAGACGACGAGTTGTGTCGCTGGAAACCGCCCATACGGTCACAAAGATTTTAGAGGGAGTCATCACAGATGGAACAGGGGGAAAGGCGGCCATCCCGGGATTTCGAGTGGCCGGGAAGACGGGTACAGCTCAGAAGATTGATCCTCGAACGGGTAGCTACTCGGCTTCTCGGTTTGTGACATCGTTCGCGGGGTATGTCCCTGCGGACAATCCGCGGCTGGCGATGATCGTGGTGATCGATGAACCTCAGGGCGATGCGTGGGGCGGGACGGTGGCCGCTCCTGTGTTTAGCCGCGTCGGTGAGCAGGTGCTGAACTACTTAGGTGTGGGATCGCACGAACCAGTTACGCTGGCCATGGCACGGTAGTAAACCTGATTATACTAGGAAACCGCGATGACCTTTGCCACCATGCTCCAAGCACTTGAGGGGCGCGTGCCAATTCTTGAGCGTCGAGGCGACCTCGGTATGGCTGTGAAGGAGATCACGGACGACTCCCGTACGGTTTCAATCGGGAGTGTGTTTGTGGCTGTGAAAGGCGAGCGAGTGGATGGGCATCAGTTTGTACCGATGGTGGTGAGCAAGGGGGTCGGGGGTGTGGTTGCACAGCACTCAATGGAGACGGGAGCGATTCCCTTTGTCTGCGTTGAGGACTCGCGAAAGGCCTTGGGTCTTCTAGGGAGCCAGTTCTATGGAGATCCATCGGCGCAGTTACGGATGGTTGGCGTAACGGGAACGAACGGGAAGACCACGACAACATATGTCTGCAAAGCATTCTTGGAAGCGATCAGTGCTCGGGTGGGAGTGATCGGCACGGTTGCTTATCAAATTGGGGACACCGTCATTCCTGCGACACATACGACTCCCGGAGCGCTTGAACTCCAGCAGTTGCTCGCACGCATGGTGACTTACGGATGTACGGCGGTTGTGATGGAAGTTTCCTCACATGCCTTGGCTCAGGATCGTACGAGTGGGTGTGAATATGATGTGGCAGTTTTTTCTAATCTGACACAGGATCATCTCGATTTTCACGGGACAATGGAAGCCTACTTTCAGGCAAAGTTGCGACTGTTTACCGGACTGGCTGATGGCCGTAAAGCGAATAAACGGGCGATCGTCAATATTGATGATTCCTATGGCCTACGTATCGTTGAACGTTGTCCCGTGCCAGTGTGGACCTATGCCCTCAGGGCTAAAGCCGACCTGCGCGCGGAAGATGTACGGCTTTCCCTTCAGGGGACAGAGTTTACCGCCGTGACTCCATTGGGGAATTTTCGAATTGAGAGTCACCTTGTGGGCGAACACAACATTTACAATCTGCTGGCGGCCATTGGAGTTGCTCTTCATGAAGGGGCAACGCCTGATCAGATTCATCACGCCGTCACTCGAGTCACGAATGTGCCTGGCCGGTTCGAACGAGTGATGGTGGGCCAACCATTCACAGTTGTAGTTGATTATGCCCACACTGAAGATGCATTGAATCGACTGCTGATGGCGGCTGAGGCCGTGAAGACTGGACGGATCATTACGGTATTTGGCTGTGGCGGGGATCGTGACAGGGGGAAGCGGCCGAAGATGGGGGAAGCAGCTGTGCGTTCCAGTGATGTCGTCATCCTTACCTCGGACAATCCAAGAACGGAAGATCCGTACGCGATTCTAGAGCAAGTGGAGGAAGGGGTGGTGAAGGCGTTGCGGCAACGGCCTCACGTGCAGTATCGAAAAATTGCAGATCGGCGGGAAGCGATTGAGACGGCGGTACGTGAAGCACAAGCAGCGGATATCGTCTTGATCGCCGGAAAGGGGCATGAGGATTATCAGATCATCGGTACAACAAAGCATCACTTCGACGATCGCGAAGTGGCGCGCGATGCGATTGAAAGACTCAAATTTCACGCTTAACACAGACCAGAAGAAATTGGTCATTGCGGGGAAGTGTAGCCATGACACTCTTTTCCGGCAAAGAGGTGCGGGAGGTGATCGGGGGGCGAGTCTTACTCGGAGACGGAGTTGACTGGGGAAAACAGCGTGTCCGGCGCATCTGTCTTGATACTCGATCCCTTCGGCCGGGAGATCTCTTCGTCGCGATACGAGGTGAGCGATTCGATGGGCATGATTTTGTTGAAACGGCGCTCGTGCGAGGCGCAGTTGGGGCGATCGTGTTCGATTCGTATGACGTCTCCCGCTGTGCTGGAAAACCTCTCTCCAAGCGAATAAGGCCGGTGATTCTTGGTGTTCCTGACCCACTGTATGCCTACCAGCAGCTGGCCGCGTATGTTCGACGTCGCTTCGACATCCCTGTCGTCGCCGTTACGGGCAGTAACGGCAAGACGACGACCAAGGAAATGGTAGCGAGTGTCATGGCGCATCGTTGGAAGATACTCAAGACAGAGGGCAACCTCAATAATCGGTTGGGGGTTCCTCAAACGATGTTCCGCCTCAATGCACAACATCAAGGAGCGGTCATCGAGATGGGAGTGGACAATGTCGGGCAGACGACCAGGTTGTGTGAGATTGCTGACCCAACAATTGGCATCATTACGAACATCGGACCGGATCATCTTGAGTTTTTTGGGTCCATGGACGTTTCTGCTCAAGCGAAAGCGGAGTTGCTTGATTGTCTTCCGAAAAATGGAACCGCAATCCTGAATGCCGATGATTCCTACTATGACTATCTTGCAGCACGAGCCCGATGCCGCGTGGTGTCCTTTGGGCTGTCAGCGAAGGCCGATGTTCGTGCAATGGATGTCACAACGGATAAACGCAATGGAACGATCTTTTATCTCCTGCTTCCAGGACATGTACGTCGTACTGCCGTTCATATCCGGGTCCAAGGAGAACATAATGTCGCGAATGCACTGGCAGCGGCAGCGGTGGGCACAGTCCTGGGGTTATCAGGATCGGCAATCGCTCAAGGGCTCTCGAAATTTCGACCGGCTGCCATGAGGTCTCAGGTCTCTGTGTATCGCGGTGTCAAGCTGATCATTGACTGCTATAACGCCAACCCGGCATCGATGACCGCGGCTGTCCAGCTCTTAGCCCAGGTCAAGGCGAAGGGAAAGAAGATTGCCGTATTGGGGGATATGCTCGAGCTTGGTCCGAATGCCGCTCGGATGCATGAGGACGTTGGTGAATTCGTCGCACGGCACCGGATCGATCAACTTGTCGCCTGTGGCCCCTTGGCGCAACACCTTGCTAATGGTGCGAGGGCTGCCGGGCAAGATCCATCTTGCATTATGGAAGTCTCGGATGCGCGTGTTGCTGCTCGCGCGCTAAAGGGTATCGCCAAGTCTGGAGATGTGGTGTTGATCAAAGCATCACGCGGTATGAAATTGGAACTTGTGGCAGACGCACTCCAGGGGCATGGGAGTGCGTCAAAGAAAGCTTCGTAGGGCTCGCGGACACCATGCTGTATATCTGGCTCTATCCATTTCATACGCAATTCTCCTTCCTGAACGTTTTTCGGTACCAGAGCTTTCGTATTATCTATGCGGCAGTCACTGCCTTTCTAATCGCGTTTGTGTTGGCTCCGTGGGTAATCAGAAAACTTCAAGAAATCAAGTTGGGTCAGCAGGTACGGGATGACGGACCGAAGCGGCATCTCGCCAAAAGCGGAACCCCGACGATGGGTGGCATCCTGATTATCTTTGCAGTGACGTTGTCCACGTTGCTGTGGGCGGATATCTCACGCCCTCATATCTGGCTGGTACTCGGCGCAACGCTTGGGTTTTGTGCGATTGGGTTTGTCGATGATTATCTCAAGTTTATCAAGGCTCGATCGAAGGGGCTCTCTGCGTCGCAAAAATTTTCCGCTCAGATTGCGGTGGCGCTCATTGTGGCAGTGGTGCTCTATTGTTTGCCGGATTACAACACGAAGCTCAGCGTGCCGTTCTTCAAAAGCTTCACGCCGGACTTGGGCTGGTTTTACATCGTGTTTGCCATCATTGTCATCGTCGGCAGCTCCAATGCCGTGAATCTTACGGATGGTCTTGATGGGTTGGCCATTGGGCCGATTATGATCACGGCATTAGCCTACACCGTCGTCGCCTATGTGACCGGGCATCGGTTGATGTCCGAGTATCTGCTGATTCCCCATATCGAAGGGGCAGGAGAGTTGGCCGTCTTCACTGCTGCGATCTTGGGATCGAGCCTCGGTTTCCTCTGGTTCAATACCTATCCTGCTTCAGTCTTTATGGGAGATGTCGGATCTCTCCCGCTTGGGGCGGCACTGGGGACGGTGGCGGTAATCAGTAAGCATGAGTTGCTCCTGCTGATGGTCGGCGGGGTCTTTGTCATCGAGGCCGTGTCGGTGATTTTTCAAGTCGTTTCATTCAAGTCTCGGGGCAAGCGGATCTTTCTCATGGCGCCGATACACCATCACTTTGAGATGAAAGGCTGGGAAGAGCCAAAGGTGGTCGTCCGTCTCTGGATCATCGCGATTTTACTGGCGCTATTAAGTCTGAGCACGCTCAAGTTAAGGTAGTCCTATATGGTGGGACTAGACACGAAACAGCTTGAAGGGAAGCGGGTGGCTGTCATCGGCCTAGCACGGAGCGGAGTGGCTGCCGCTCATCTCCTGCAGGCAGCCGGTGCGGTCGTGACCGTTGCCGATCGGAAAGATCGAACAGAATTGCTTGGCGTCATCAATACCATCGAGAAGTTGGAGATTGAGGTGGTGCTGGGAAGCGGTTATGAAACGGCTCTGACGACGGCAGAGTTGGTGGTTATTAGTCCGGGCGTGCCCTATCGGATGGAAGCGCTGGAGCGCGTCCGCCGTCGAGGCGTGAAGGTGATCAGCGAGCTTGACCTTGCGTCCAGATTCATGCCCGTTCCAATTCTGGCACTGACCGGCACCAATGGGAAAAGCACCACGGTCACGATGATTGGGAAAATGTTACAGGCTAGCGGGAAGCGGGTATTTGTTGGAGGCAATCTTGGAACTGCCTTCAGTGAAGCCGCTATCCAGTCGTTACAAGCGATGCAGCAGGGACGAGCTTGTCCGTACGACGCTGCCGTCGTGGAAGTTTCCAGTTTTCAGCTTGAGACGGTGGAGCAGTTTCATCCCTGGATTGCCGGAATCCTTAATGTGACGGTGGATCATCAGGATCGGTATGAGTCCATCGCAGAGTATATCGCTGCAAAAAACAGAATTTTTGAGAATCAAACATCATCAGATGTTGCTCTCTTTAATATCGATGATCCACGAGTCGGTGCACTACGGCATGGTGTGAAGGCTCGAACGTTCGGATTTACGAGGTGCCCACCATTGCCCCCGGACTTGGTAGGAGGAACCTATCTCGAACATGGTCGCATCATGACGGCCATTGATGGTCAGGCACAGGAGATCTGTCCTCGTCGAGAACTCATGATCATTGGTGATCACAATGTCGAGAATGCCATGGCGGCGGCCACCTATGCACTGCTGAGTGGGTGTCCTCTTGACGCCGTCCGTCACGTCTTCCGTGAATTTCCAGGCTTGGAGCATGCCTTGGAGGTGGTTCGTGACCGGCAAGGTGTTCGCTTTATCAACGATTCGAAAGGAACCAACGTCGATGCCACGTTGAAGGCGCTGCACAGTATTAATCAGCCAATTTGGCTGATTGCAGGTGGACGCGATAAGGGTGGAGATTTTTCTCGGTTGGCTCCTGCAATCAAGCAGCGAGTCAAACGCCTCCTATTAATCGGAGAAGCTGCGCCGTTAATTGCTGATGCAATGCAAGGTTATCAAGCCATCGATCGACTGAAGAGCCTCCAAGAGGCGGTCGAGCTAGCGGCTTCAAGCGCAAGCGTGGGTGATGTTGTATTGATGTCACCAGCCTGCGCGAGCTTCGATATGTTTGCCGACTATCAAGATCGTGGGAGGCAATTTAAGGGTGCGGTGCAATCCTTGCCGGCCTGACGGCCGACAACGCAGAGGAGCATTGACACTGGGTGATGCCACAGAAAGCGGCTGGGACCTTGGCTCTACCTTGGGATACGAAGGGCTCGCGGGGTGCTCCGCGGGTCGGCATGGATCAGGTCTTGTTATGTGTAACGGTGATGCTGACGATTGTCGGCCTCATTATGGTGTTCAGTGCGAGCGCGGTACTGGCAGGAAATCGGTATCACGATTCCTGGTACTACCTCAAACGGCAGTGCGTCTGGTTGATGGTGGGGTTGAGTCTTCTCCATGTACTGTCTCGTATCGACTATGTTTGGTGGAAACGGGTGTCCCTTCCGCTGCTCGGGGGTATGACGACACTCCTCGCCATGGTCCTGATTCCCTCGTTGGGGATAGCAGCCAATGGAGCCAGACGGTGGTTAGGGGTTGGGCCGATATCAATTCAACCTGCCGAGATGTTGAAGCTGGGCTTGGTGATCTATCTTGCCGCGTATCTGACAAAAAAAGAACGCCGCATTCAAGACTTTCAGGCCGGGCTGCTCCCGGCACTGCTTGTGGTCGGATTCCTCAGCGGATTAGTGCTGATGGAACCAGATTTGGGGACGGTCGTGGTGCTGGGGTTGGTCACGGGCAGCCTCCTCTTTGTGGGTGGCGCAAGTCTGTCACATCTGTCGACCTTGGTGCTCTGTGCGGTGCCGATTGGGCTGGCGCTTGTCTTGTCCACCGAGTATCGCCGCCAACGACTCATGGCGTTCTTGCAGCCATGGAACGATGCATCCGATACAGGGTTTCAGATCACTCAATCATTTCTGGCGTTCGGCAGTGGCGGCCTCTTTGGCGTAGGATTGGGCGAAGGGAAACAGAAACTGTATTTTCTTCCGGAAGCACACACGGATTTCGTCTTGGCGCTCATCGGCGAAGAGCTGGGGTTCGTCGGTACCGGCGTCATCATTCTGTTATTTGTGCTCTTCATGATCAGAGGGTTTCAGATTTCGACGCGCGCGCGGGTTCCATTTGGGCGGTATTTGGGAATCGGTATCACGACATTGATCGGGGTTCAGGCGTTAATCAACGCCTGCGTGGTGACCGGGCTCGTACCGACAAAAGGACTTACGTTGCCATTCGTCAGTTATGGAGGGTCGTCTCTTGTTGTCAGCTTGGCTGGCGTTGGAATGCTGTTGAGCATCTCCAGGGATCGCCATGCGGGCCGAGGGGAGATGGAACATCGGAGTGGGCATGGGTGGGCACGTGACCGATGACAATCATTATTGCCGCAGGAGGCACAGGGGGCCATCTTTATCCGGCCATTGCCTTGGCGAGAGAATTTCTGCGACGAGACTCTTCAACGAAAATTCTCTTTATTGGTACGAGTCGAGGCGTTGAGTCTCGGGTGCTCGCACATGAAGGATTTGAACTGGCCTTGATTACGGCCAAACCGGTGATGGGGAAGGGATTACTCGATGTTGTTCAGGCTATGCTGTCGCTTCCAGTCGGAATCTGGCAATCATGGCAAGTCCTGAGACGGCGGCGGGCTGATCTCGTGATTGGTGTCGGTGGGTACACGAGCCCGACAGTGCTGATGGCGGCTGCGCTGATGGGAATTCCCAGGGTGATTTTAGAGCCAAATGCATACCCTGGCTTGGCCAATAAAGTGGTGGGTCCCATCGCACAACGGGTTTTTTTGGCATTCGAATCGGCGGCTACATTCTTTGATCGACGGAACGCCCAAGTTGTCGGCACCCCCATCAGGCGGGAATTCCTCGGGCAGGAATCCGAAAGCCAGGGTACGGTCAAGGGGAACCGACGAGACCTGCTGATCTTTGGTGGAAGTCAGGGAGCTCAGGCGATCAATAGTGCGGTTCTGGAAGCGCTGCCTTTACTTATGGCGCACGTGCCTACTCTGACGATCACACACCAAACCGGTGAGGGAGACTATGAGCGGGTCAGAGAAGGGTACAGGGCGCTGGGGATTTCGGCTAACGTGGTCTCGTTTCTCTATGACATGCCGACTGTGTTGCGGACTGCGGATGTGGTGGTGGCTCGGGCAGGAGCTATGACGATCGCTGAGCTGACGGCTTGTGGGAAACCCGCGATCCTGATCCCGCTACCCACGGCCATTTATGATCATCAAATGAAGAACGCTCGAGCCATGGAAGCGGCTGGTGGTGCCGTGGTGCTACCGCAGTCAGACCTGACAGGGGCGAGATTGAGTGAGACGGTGGACTCGATCCTTACGAACTCGAAGCGGTGGGACAGTATGCATCGTGGGAGTTTGGCGATGCGACGAATTGACGCCGGTGAACGTATCGTCGATGAGTGTTATGCGATCATGGGAGTAAATCATGACATCAACCAATCTTTTAGAAAGGCCGGAGGGTAGGACGATTGGCGGATCAACGCTTGGGGCTCGCGCTTCTACTGGCCGGCAACGGGTAAGTCGTATGGGAATGTTTCGCAAGGTCGAACAAATTCATCTGGTTGGAATCGGCGGAGCCGGTATGAGCGGCATCGCCGAAGTGCTGCTCACGATGGGGTATACCGTGACGGGGTCAGATTTGCACGCATCGGAAACCACCAGGCGCCTGGAAGAACTTGGGGGAAGAATCTTCATCGGCCATCAGGAGTCGAATGTGGGTTCGGCGCAGGTTGTGGTCATTTCATCGGCTGTAGCTGGATGCAACCCTGAGGTAGTGAAAGCTAAAGCGATGCAAATTCCTGTGATCCCGCGTGCAGAAATGTTGGCTGAGCTTATGCGACTAAAATTCGGAGTCGCCATTGCCGGAGCCCACGGTAAAACGACCACGACATCGATGGTGGCCACTGTGCTTGCGCAGGGCGATCTTGATCCAACGATGGTGATCGGTGGCAAGGTGAACGCATTGGGAAGCCATGCACGGCTTGGTCGGGGCGACCTCCTGGTGGCCGAGGCAGATGAAAGTGACGGGTCTTTTCTACGCCTCCCCCCCACCATTGTCGCTGTGACGAATTTGGATCGTGAGCACCTGGACCATTATGGGTCAATGGAACGAATCAACGAAAGTTTTCTTGAGTTTATCAATAAAATTCCGTTCTACGGGGTCGCGGTGTTGTGTGCCGACGACGACCGCCTCGCGTCACTCTTCCCTCACGTTGTTAAACGCTACTATACATATGGACTTCGCGAGCGGGATGGAGTGGTACCGGATTTTCTCGCGACGGACATTGTACTCAAGCAGTGGGGCGCCGACTTCCGTGCACATTTTCGAGGGAAGAACCTTGGTCCGTTCCGGTTGACGGTGCCGGGGATTCACAATGTCTCGAACGCACTCGTTGCCATTGCGATTGGGATGGAGATGGATGTCCCGGTCGATTTGATTCGGAAAGGATTGGCGGCTTTTACGGGTGTTGAGCGCCGATTCCATTTGCGAGGTGACGCTGGTGGGATCATGGTGGTCGATGACTATGGTCACCATCCTACGGAGGTCAAAGCAACGCTGGCTGCGGCGAAGCAGGGCTGGGATCGTCGATTGGTCGTTCTCTTTCAACCCCACCGATATAGCCGGACGAGAGATTGTCTTGGAGAGTTTGCCCACGCATTCGATCACGCCGACGTCCTGTTTATGACCGACATTTATCCAGCCGGTGAACAACCTATCCCGGGAGTGACTGGAGCTGCGCTTGCTGAGACGGTGAAGGCGGCAGGCCATCCTGCAGTGACATTCATCGAACGCAAGGAGAGCCTTCCGGATCAAGTTTTGCCGCATCTACGGGAAGGAGATCTCGTCTTGACCTTAGGCGCGGGGGACATTTGGAAAGCTGGTACTGGAATTCTGGCACGGCTTGAGTCTACGTGATGATCCATGAAACGTACAGCGAACAGGCATGGAACGACGGCGCAATACACGAGACTACAGCGAAAGATCCGGTCCGCTGTGGCTGGTCTTCGGGGGGTGGTTCGCGTCAATGCACCACTGAGCGAGTACACTTCCTTTCGGATCGGCGGCCCAGCCGATGTGTTGGTGGAACCGGCGGACGTCGAGGATGTCATTCGGTTGGTTAAGCAAACACATGAACAGAAGCTTTCACTCTTTGTGTTGGGAGGCACCAATCTCCTGGTTCGAGACAAGGGGATTCGAGGTGTGGTGGTCAGTTTGGCCAAGCTACGTGCGATCAAGGAGGAGTCCGGGTCGGTGCTCTATGCCGAGGGTGGTGTCGGGATGCCGACATTGATTGGCCATGCCATCCGTCGCTCGTTGGCAGGGCTGGAATGGGCTGCCGGGATTCCTGGGACGGTGGCGGGGTGCGTCGTGATGAATGCTGGGACGAGACTCGGCGAGATGAAGGATTCTGTGAAAGCTGTCCGCGTTGTGCTCACAAACGGTGAGGTGCTGGACTGTCCTGCGGAATCGATCTCATTCGAGTATCGGCGGGCATCATTGCCGGTGGGAATCGTGGTCGGAGTATGGCTCCAGTTGAGGCCAGGAGTACGGTCCGACATTGAGAAGGTTGTAAAAGATTACTTGCGCTATCGGCGAGAGACTCAACCCCTGACGCTTCCCAGTGCTGGGTGTGTATTCAAGAATCCGGCTAATGATTCAGCGGGACGGGTTGTTGAGGCGGCAGGGCTCAAAGGTATCTCAGTCGGAGATGCCTATGTCTCGACTAAACATGCCAACTTTATCGTGAACCAGGGGCGAGCGAGCGCCACCGATGTGCTCGCTCTTATCAAAAAGATTCGTGCCCAAGTCGCTCGGAAGACAGGGGTGAAGTTGGAGCTGGAACTGAAATTGGTGGGCCAGGCTTAACCTAGGGACATACTGGTATCCATGGGCAGAATAACGGATAAACGCATTGCGGTCCTGATGGGAGGTCGATCTTCAGAACGGGAGATTTCCCTGAAGACGGGCCAAGCCGTTCATCAGGCACTGCTCCGACGAGGATATGATGTGGTAGCCATCGACGTCGGTGGTCGGCTGTATCAAGACTTGAAAGAACAGGAAATTGCCATCGCCTTTCTCTCGCTTCATGGGCTGGGAGGGGAAGACGGCTTGGTCCAGGGGTTTCTTGAGACCATCGGGATTCCATACACAGGGTCAGGTGTTCGGGCTAGTGCTGTGGGGATGCACAAAGTGATGACGAAGACCTTGTTGGCCACACATGGCATCCCAGTTCCTTCTGGAACGGTCATCCGTGAAGGGGAGAGGCCTTCGCTGGCAAAGGTTCTGAGGACGGTCAGGCTTCAGTTGCCGATTGTCGTCAAGCCGGTGTCGCAGGGGTCCACGATCGGCGTCACCATCGTGCGTCGCGCCACTCAGTGGAAGGAAGCGCTTGCTGTAGCTCATCGCTATGATTCTGAAGCGATGGTGGAGGGCTACATCCCTGGACACGAGGCAACCGTGTCGATCCTTGGGACGGCCATGAACAAGGCACAGGTACTGCCGGCCATAGAAATTGTGGCTCCGGGAGGCTTTTATGATTTCTCGGCCAAATACCAAAAGGGTAAGACCCAGTATCTCTGCCCCGCTCCTCTTCCGCCAAAAGTGTTGCAGAAAATAGAGGAGTTGGCCTCCCGCAGTTACGAAATACTCGGCTGCGAAGGGGCTGCACGCGTGGACTTTCGTATTACGCCGCGAGGCCAGCCCTATATATTAGAAATCAATACAGTTCCTGGCATGACCGCAACGAGTTTGCTGCCGATGGCTGCCGCACAGGCTGGCATCGGGTACGACGACTTGGTCGAGCGGATCTTAGGGTCGGCGCTGGATCGTGCCGCTCGATGTGCTCAGCGTACCGAGTTGGAATCTGTGTCATGAGAGTTTCTTTTAGAAAACGTCGAGCCGCGCCTCCCGCTCCGCGCCTGAATCAATGGAAGGATCCATCCGGGGAAAAGGCGGTGATGAAAGTCGGGCGGATGAGGACGGCCAGGCGACAGGTTGCAGTGCGGCTCGGGGTTCTTGTGACGGGTGTGGTGATCCTTGGGTGGCTTATCGCGATAGCCGTGACATACTCCAGTCGCGTAGCCCGTGAGTTGCTTGAGATCCACACGATCACCGTTGAGGGGGTCCATCATCTTAATAAACAGAAGGTGATTGAGCTGGCTCAGATTGCACAAGGGACGTCGCTCCACCAGGTCGTGCCTGCCACCGTCGAGGAGCAGATCAAAGCTCACCCGTGGGTCAAGGAAGCTCAAGTTTCGCGGGTCCCCTTCCATGAGTTGAAGATTGCAGTGATTGAGCGGAAGCCTGCCGCCATCGTCCGGGCGGCGTCGCAGAACTTTCTGAGTGATGAAGAGGGGCATATCCTGACTAAGCTGGGGCAAGCTGATGATGATACGTTTCCGCTGGTAACAGGAGTTGATCTCGATGGGTTGCTGAAAGGGACCGATGTGGTGCGACGCTCAATCATGTCTGGCATCGAACTCGCAAGAGTCATCGGGCACACCTTTGATGGGAGATTGCGGGTGCAGGCTGAAAACCAAACAAATCTCGTAGCGCTCGTCCAGGGCGTTCGATTTCGATTTGGGGAAGAATCGGTCGAGGAACAGTGGGAACGGTTCCAACGCGTCAAACCAACGTTGAAATCACTAAATTTTGACGGAGCGGGGCGCGGTATCAGTGAAGTGGATCTCCGGTACGACAATCGAATTATCGTACGGGAAGGGGGAGGGTGATTGCTGTGCCGAAGCGAGATCAAATCCTAGTCGGACTCGACATCGGGACGACGAAGATCTGTGCGATCGTCGCAGAGATGACGGATGCGGGAGGTCTCAGCATTATCGGCGTCGGTATGAGCCCCTCACGTGGTTTGCGCAAAGGAGTCGTGGTCGATATTGAAAGCACCGTTGAATCCATCAAGAAGGCCGTTGAAGAAGCAGAGCTGATGGCGGCGGTTCAGATCAACTCCGTGTACACCGGCATCGCCGGCAGCCATATCGCGGCAGAAAACTGTAAAGGTGTCGTCGCGCTGAAACGCGCGGAGGTGACTCGAGAAGATATCCACCGAGCTATTGAAAGCGCCCGTACGCTCGCGGTGATCCCGCAAGAGCGGAGGATCCTCCACGTGTTACCTCGAGAATTCATGGTCGATGGTCAGGAGGGGGTGCGGGAACCGTTGGGTCTCTCTGGAAATCGGCTGGAAGTCAATGTGCATGTCATCACCGGAGCGGTGACGTCCGCACAGAATATCGTGAAGAGTGTAAATCGGGCCGGGCTGGACGTGGTCGACATCATCCTTCAGCCGCTTGCATCCAGTGAAGCGGTGCTGAGCCAGGAGGAACGTGAACTCGGTGTGGTGATGGTGGATTTGGGAGGCGGAACGACGGACCTCGCCATTTTTTTAGATGGGAGTATCCGTCATTCGGCGGTGCTCCCAATTGGTGGACAGAATTTGACCAAGGATCTAGCCATTGGTCTCTTGACGTCGCAAACCGAGGCTGAGAGGATCAAAACCCAACACGGCATCTCGAGAACCGAATTAGTAAGTGGTCATCAAGTCGTCCAGGTGCCTTCGGTAGGAGACCGTCCACCTCGGACGTTTTCACGACGGGATATTGCGGAGATCTTGGAGCCACGTGTCGACGAGATGTTTGAACTTGTTCGGAGAGAAATTACGCGTGCCGGATACGAAGGCATGTTGGGGGCCGGTGTCGTGATTACCGGGGGCACGTCGTTGCTGGAAGGGATGCCGGATGCCGCAGAGAAAGTCTTGAATCTGCCGGCACGTCGAGGATTGCCATCAGGGGTAGGCGGACTCCGAGATATCGTTGGTCATCCCAGCCACTCAACCGGGGTTGGCCTCTTGCTTCATGCCCGACGACATGTCGATGAATTGGAAACTGCAGGGCTTCGAAACGGGGGGACTTGGGCGAAAAAAATGTTCGGCTGGACGAAACGGGTGTTGGAGGTCTTTTAACCTTATAAAACCCTTGCGGGCGTCAGGCGCTCGGTGTGCGGGTGATGCGAGGAGGTGCTCCCATGTTTTCATTTCAGGAGGATATGCTGTCACCTGTCCGGATTAAGGTGATTGGAATCGGCGGAGCCGGATGCAATGCAATCAACACGATGATCACCTCGGGACTCGCTCGTGTCGACTTTATCGCCAGTAATACCGATCTTCAGGCCCTGGATCGCTCTCTGGCCCCGTACAAAATCCAACTTGGGCCGGAGCGGACTCGTGGCTTAGGCGCTGGCGCGAAACCGGAAATCGGACGGGATGCCGCGCTTGAAAGTAAGGAGCATATCCGTGAATGCCTCGAGGGGGCGGATATGGTCTTTGTCACGGCCGGCATGGGGGGAGGAACCGGGACTGGAGCCGCCCCCATTGTCGCCAGCATCGCTCGAGAAATGGGGATTTTGACAGTAGGTGTGGTGACGAAGCCGTTTCAGTATGAAGGCCAACGGAGAAACAAACATGCCGAGGAGGGGATCCGTGACATGCGACGTCATGTTGATACATTGTTGATCATCCCCAATCAACGGCTCTTGGGAATCGTTGATAAATCAACTCCGCTGTTAGAGGCGTTCAAGGTGGCCGATGACGTCCTGCGACAGGCCATTCAAGGCATCGCCGATGTGATTACGACGACAGGACATGTGAATGTCGATTTTGCTGATGTCCGCACGGTGATGTCACATACCGGGCGTGCCGTCATGGGAATGGGCATCTCACGTGGCCCGAACCGGGCGATCGAAGCCGCTCAGAAGGCTATGTGCAGCCCACTTCTTGAGGAGGGTAGTGTGGAAGGAGCCCGAGGAGTTCTCCTCAATATAACAGGGGGAGCCAGCTTATCCCTGCATGAAGTTGAAGAGGCGGCTAGCATCATCCAACAGACGGCGGATTCGGAGGCCAACATCATTGTCGGGCAGGTGATTAATCCTGATATGGGTGAAGATCTCATTATTACGGTGATTGCAACAGGCTTTGAACGAGAAGAAGATCAGCCTGCGGCTCCCATTGCAGGCGATCGGGGAGTGAATCGGCCTACGAAGCCGATTCAGCCCATTCTGGCGGGGATGGTCGCATCCCTTGCGGCGGATCGCCCGACGAAAGATCTCGACCGACCCACATTTTTACGGCGCATGACGGAGATGCGAGACGCACCGGATCGTGCAGCAATGACGGCTGAGGACGAATGGGATGTCCCAACCTTTCTTCGTAAACAGGCCGACTAGTCTCGGGTTGGGCAATATTCTCGGTCCATGAGATCTGGTGAGCATTGAGATGGTAAGCGCATCCGTGATAACGGTTCCCGCATTTACAGATACGGTGAATCAGGCGCACCACTTTTTTGGAACTAGGCAACACACCATAGCGCACGACCTGAAAATCGGCAGACCTCTGCAGGGCGTCCAGGGAGCTGCGCCTTCAGCATGGATGTTGTCTGTCAAACAGGTTCATGGGACCGATGCTCTGGTAGTGAATCGTGCACTGTCAGCAGACGATCGCTTTGAGGGAGGGTGGGATGCCTTGGTGACCGATCAGCCAGGGGTCATGGTGGCAGTGAGGACTGCCGATTGTGTTCCAATTCTCATGCATGATCCCACCCATGGCGTTGTGGCGGCAATCCATGCCGGATGGCGAGGAGCTGTAGAGGCGATCGTCCCCAAAACTCTGGCGCTGTTGGAGGCACGTTTTGGTTCAAATCCTAAGCAGGTACGGCTGAGTATCGGTCCATCGGCTGGTGCTTGTTGTTACGAGGTGGACGACCCAGTCCTTGAACGTCTTCGTCAGGGCGGGGGCAATTGGGAGAAGGTCGTTCGATTTCAGGGGGAGGGAAAGGCTAAACTGGATTTGAAGGGCCTTATTAAAGAGCAGGCAGTAGCCTATGGCGCCGCGCCACAAGCCATCACGACCGTGAATCTTTGTACGATTTGTCATGAGGATCTATTTTTTTCCTATCGGCGAGAAGGAAAAGTCAACGGGACTATGATAAGTGCCATTGGCTTGCCACCCAAGCGACGCTAAATCAGTCTCTGCCAATTCCTAGTCTAATCCGATACAATATGGGCGGCGTGCCGAAGGGTGCGCTGTAATTCGCGAGTGGGTAGATGGAATCGCCCGTCCAAGATACAATCGAAAGCAGAGTTCAGTCGGTGCTAGCCAAAATTCGATCGGCGGCAGAAAAGGCCGGCCGTCCCGCCAGCAGCGTTCGTCTTGTGGCTGCGACAAAGACTGTTCCTGTCGAGAAGATCGCAGAAGGGGTGCAGGCGGGTTTGGCGATCTTGGGGGAGAATCGCGTTCAAGAGGCGCTGTCCAAGATTCCTGCCTTCAATCCTGGTCCCGTCCAGTGGCATTTTATCGGACAATTACAGCGAAGGAAGGTGCGAGCCGTGATCGGTGTATTTGACCTGATTCACTCAGTCGACAGTCTGGAGCTGGCGCAAGAAATCGATCGCCGCGCAGGAGATGCCGGCCGTCGGCAGGATGTGCTGCTGGAGGTCAATATCGGAAACGAGCCCACAAAAGCGGGCTTTTGTCCGGACGATGTACGACAAGCCGTGTCAGAGTTAGCGCAACTTTCCCATATCCGTATCAAGGGATTGATGGCGATACCGCCTCCGACTATTAATCCTGATTCAGCCCGACCGTATTTCAGAAAGCTCGCTGAGTTAGCGAAGATGATTGATGCGCAACATCTCCCGTCAGTCAAAATGGACGAGTTGTCCATGGGTATGTCGAATGACTATGAAGTCGCCATAGAAGAAGGAGCAACGCTTGTTCGTGTCGGCAGCGCCATTTTTGGAGCACGACATGTCTAGCTCAGTCGGTATGCATACTCTTGGGTTGATCGGTGGTGGGCGTATGGCAGAAGCGTTGATCAGCGGTGTGCTTACTGCCAGGTTGTTCGAGCCGGAACAAATCTGTGTGGCAGATCCAGACGTCACACGGCAGGATCACCTCAAGAGACATTATGGGGTTCGAGTGGGTCTCGTGAATGATGAGGTGGTACGTGCGAGTAATATCGTCATACTCGCCGTTAAGCCGCAGGTCCTTGCCGACGTGCTCAGGGGGATGGGAACGGGTGTCGGTCATCGGCTCGTCGTGTCGGTGGTTGCTGGAGTTCCCATCTGTCGGATTCAGGAATCCCTTGGCCCTCAGGCGTCAATTATTCGCGCCATGCCGAACACCCCGGCGATGGTTGGCGCGGGGATGACGGCATTGGCGGTCGGTCCAGGAGTTGGACCGGAAGCGGTCGCCCGCGTGCAGCAGATATTTGAAGCGGTTGGCAAAGTTGTTCTGCTTGAGGAGCGTCTTATGGATGCTGTGACTGGTTTAAGCGGAAGCGGCCCTGCCTATATTTTCCTCGCTATCGAGGCGATGGCGGATGGTGGAGTCAAAATGGGCTTGCCCAGAGAGACGGCAAGTATACTGGCGGCGCAGACGGTGTTGGGTGCGGCTCGGATGGTACTAGAGTCTGGTCAGCATCCTGCACGCCTGAAGGACCAAGTCGCTTCTCCCGGAGGGACGACGATCGCCGGCTTACATCGGTTGGAGCAAGGGCGGCTACGGGCTATATTAATGGACGCAGTTGAGGCTGCGACAAGACGATCTCAGGAGCTTGGAAACTAATGTTTGTGGTTGGAAATACCTTGTTAGGACTGGCAACGGTGCTAGACTATGCCTTGTCGTTCTATAGCTGGATTATTATTGCACGGGCGCTCATTTCGTGGGTCAATCCGGATCCGTGGAATCCAATCGTCCAATTTCTCACGCGTGCGACGGAACCGATCCTGGCTCCGATTCGGCGACGGGTCGGCTTGGGGATGGGAATTGATCTTTCCCCGTTGATTGTCCTTGCAGCGATTTGGTTTATGCAGATTGCGGTCGTCCAGTCCATAAAGGACATAGCAGTACGGATGAATTGACGCAACCGATGGGGGATGGCATGAAGATCACGCCGATCGACATTCAACAGATGGTGTTTCAAGTCAAGCTTCGTGGCTATGATCGTGAAGAGGTCAACCGATTTCTGGAGGAGATTGCTCAAACGGTTGAGTATCTGAATCGAGACAATGCCACATTACGCGAACGAATCTATTCGCTCGAACAACAGGTGACAGAGCTGAAGCGGACCGAGACGACTTTATCCAATACCTTGGTTTCAGCACAGTCGCTGGCTGAGGATGTCAAACGTAGTGCCCAACGAGATGCTGAGCTGATTGTGAAAGAAGCGGAATTGAAGGCCAGCGAACTCTTTCGGCAAGCAAGGGTTGAGCTTGGAAATACCCAGCGGGATCTGTCCGTCCTGAAGAAGCAGCGCCTGCTGATGGTGGAGCGTATGCGAGCCACGCTCAGTACGTTCGAACGAATGTTGGATGTTGAAGCGAGTGAGGTCTACCAAGAGCATCACATTGTGCCGGAGGAAAAAATGGAAGGAGAGTCCAGCCCGCTGCGATGATTCGTTGAATCTCCTCGTCTAGCCGATGGTCTAGTTGTAACGCTGCGTTCGATTGGTTTACATCAAGCCTCTCCCCATGCCCAATCTTTCTGCAATTCAGATTGCACTTGATCGAGCTGTTTCGAATGGAGTTTTCCCAGGAGCAGTTTTGGGGGTGCGCCAGGGAGACAGACCGATCGCACGATTTTCTGCCGGACGGCTATCGATCGATCCGCCAGGAGACTCCGTTCTTGTCTCCACCGTCTATGATCTGGCTTCTTTAACGAAACCTCTGGCAACCGTGACGTCTCTTGCTCTGTTGATTCAGAACGGCCAGTGCCGGCTTGATGCCCATCTAGCTGAGTACCTTGAGGAATGCGTTGAGAGTCCAATCGGGTCTGCAACCCTTCGAGACTTATTGACTCATCAATCTGGCTTGCCTGGATGGCGAGGTTATTATGAGCGGCTCAGCCCAGATGGAACTGTTCCATCATCAAGGGACGGGAGGAGCTCAGCGAAGCAAACGCTGTTGAACTTAATCCGATCAGAACCCTTAGTCTATGAGTGCGGTGCTCGCAGCCTTTATAGCGATCTAGGGTTCATGTTGCTGGGGATGATCGTTGAACGGACCAGCGGGCGATCATTGAATCAGTTCTTCTCTGATCGTATCCTGCATCGGCTGGGGAAGCCATCCATTCAATTTGTCCTACCCGAGGAGCGAGATGCATTTCTTGAGCGAATGCGTGAAACAAAGGACGGTGTCGCTCCGACGGAATACGATCCTTGGCGAGGCCGGGTACTATGCGGAGAGGTGCATGACCAGAATGCAGGTGCAATGGGAGGAGAAGCGGGGCACGCGGGGTTGTTTGGAAATGTTGACGCGGTCATGACCATCACAGGCGAGTGGCTGAAGGCATATCATGGGCAGCCGGCGATGCTCGATGGGGATCTTGTCCGGGAGTTTACCAAGAGGCAGGCGAAAGGGGAAACGTCCAGCTGGGCTCTAGGGTGGGATACTCCCTCCAAGCCGTCATCCGCTGGATGTCGCTTCTCAGATCAGTCCTTCGGCCATCTTGGTTATACTGGAACATCAATTTGGATTGATCCGGTACAGCGTTTGGAGGTGGTATTGCTTTCCAATCGCGTTCATCCTTCAAGTCGGAATGAAGCGATTCGAGAGTTCCGTCCAGCGATCCACGACCTCGTTAGTCAGGAATTTCTTACCTCACATCAAGAACGGTCTGGATAATCGATCCAGGTTTCCTTCTCGGCGAGATACCGGGTGCCCTTAAAATTAGGTCGTGTTCTCAGGCGTGTGAACCCAAAATCTTGGAGTTTTTCAACCAATTCCTTTACGGCAGCGATAATGGTCGAGTGAGATCGGCTCTCAACGATCAACGCTTCATACATCACTTTTGTCGAGTAGCCGGCCGAGGTTCGATTCACGAGAACGGCCCGGTTAAAGTAACGGTCACTCGGATCCACCCCTTCGACTTGATGTTTTTCGACCAATCCTTCTTTCTTGAATAGGAGCGGTAACGTACTCATACTTCCGTATCCCTTCGCCATCGGTTGAGATAGTAGACCACCCAGTTCATTATAGGAGGTGTCCCTCCCTCCCTGCAACTCGTTGACAAGCGCACCATCGGTTACTATGATGCCTCGCCTAGTCAAGTCAGGGGCTTGTCCAAACTCCACTCCATGAATATTCCTAATAGTCTGACCATTCTTCGTATCCTCTTGGTTCCCGTATTCATCGGCTTCATGACCTACGGCTCCTATGGATTGGCCCTGTTGACTCTGCTTCTTGCCGGGCTTACCGATGCGGTTGATGGCTACCTCGCACGTAAGCTTAATCAGAGAACACGATTGGGAACGTTACTCGATCCGCTCGCGGACAAGCTGCTGCTGACATCAAGCTTTATTTCACTCGCGGTGCTCCATCTCGTGCCGTCGTGGCTTGTCATTCTGGTCGTGAGCCGGGATCTGATGCTCTTGCTGGGGACGGTGGTTGCTCATGTGACGAGTACGCCGATCAATGTCACGCCGACGTTCCTAGGAAAAGGAACGACGCTGTTTCAATTGAGCTATGTTCTTCTAACCATTCTACTGACATGGCGTGGGGTTGATCGCTCGACGATCACCCCGCTTGTTGTCTTAATGGTTGGGTTTACGCTTGCCTCAGGATTCCACTATCTGTATCGAGGATATCGAGATGCGAATGCAGCCCCTCCGCTGACCTAATTTCCCCTGTTCAACCTCACGATTCGCCTATGTGCCCAGGTAAATAATGTAATTGTTTTTGACAGGGTTTCGAGTCGCCAGTAGACTTCCTCTGTAGTCCCTACAATTGTTCGATAACCGGCATTGGAGCCGTAACAGGTCGAAAACCTATGGCCACATTTGCGTACATTGGGCGCAGTAAGTCTGGAGTAGTGAAGAAGGGTGAGTTGGTTGCCAAGTCGAGAGATGAGGCCGCGGAGCAGTTACGCAAGCAGAACCTCGTCGTCACGAGTCTCGAAGAGAAGGCGGCCAAAGAGGGATTTAGTTTTCAACTGGGAAGCGGGGTGAAGGAAAAGGACCTGGTCGTATTCACTCGACAATTTGGGACGATGATCAATGCAGGGTTGCCGTTGATTCAATGCCTCGAAATCCTCTCGACACAGTCCGAGAATGCCGTGTTGAGAAAGTCGGTCGGTGAGATCAAGGGACGGGTCGAAGGTGGATCAACATTTTCGGACGCCCTCAGTAAACATCCCAAAATCTTCGATGACCTATACGTCAATATGGTCCATGCCGGCGAGGTGGGAGGATTACTGGATACCATTCTCGGACGATTATCGAAGCATATCGAAAAGGCCATGAAGTTAAAAGGGCAGATCAAGAGCGCCATGGTCTATCCTGCCGCCATTTTGGGCATCGCCGCAATCGTGATTACCGTCTTAATGATTTGGGTCATCCCGGTGTTCGAGAAAATGTTCAAGGAAATGTCCGGCGGAAAAATGGGACTTCCAGCCCCGACCCAGCTCGTCATTGACATGAGTAATTTTGCTCAGGGGAATTGGTATATCATGCTGGGTGTGATTATCGGGTCAGTGGTGGGAATCAAAAAGTACTATGGAACGAAACAGGGGAGATTGGCCATCGACAAGTTCCTACTAAAGTTGCCGGTATTTGGGGACTTGATTCGTAAGGCATCGGTGGCCAAGTTCACCAGGACATTGGGGACATTGCTGGCGAGTGGTGTGCCTCTCTTGGAGGCATTGACGATTTGTGCCAAGACTTCTGGTAACAAGGTTGTCGAAGGGGCACTACTGGATGCGAAGGTCAGCATCAGCGGAGGAAAGACGATTTCTGAACCACTCGCAAAAAGCGGCACATTCCCGAAGATGGTCACGCATATGATCTCGGTCGGAGAGTCAACCGGTGCGCTGGATACCATGCTTGGGAAGATCGCGGATTTCTACGAAGACGAGGTCGACGAGGCTGTTGGAAATCTCACGGCACTCTTGGAACCGATGATGATGGTGTTTCTGGGAGTCACGGTCGGCTTCATCGTGGTGGCGATGTATTTGCCGATCTTCACCATGGCTTCTGCGATCGGGTAATGCATGGACTGAGGTGGTGGGTGATTCTTCCTGCCCACCTCCTGAGTCAAGCTGGTCAGACGTTTGTCCATCCCTATTGCGGTAAATCCTAGCGGTATCCTTCCCGCCCACAGGCCTTTCAGCGGCGATGGCCGTCCCAGTCGAGTCGCGCACTCGACGGAGGACAATGGCCTGACTAGAGGGTGATCACTGCGTGGACGAGATCAAGACCAGAATCTATTGGTTGATGGGCTGGCGGGTCGTTCTTGTTACGTTACTGCTAGGGTTGTCTCTTGCATTCCAGGTGACGAAAGGCGAGCGCGTCGAAACGTTCTATGCCTTGATCGTCTTTACCTATGGAGCCACGATCCTCTACGCCCTCATCCTGCAACATCTCGTTCGTTCAGAAGTACTTGTGCGGTTTGCGTGGGGGCAGATCGCCATAGATTTTATCGTTGAGTCTGTGCTGATTGCACGAACAGGCGGAATTGAAAGTCCCTTTTCCGTGCTCTATGTCATCAGCGTGACCGTGGCAAGCTTGGTGCCACGGCGTCGAGTCGGCCTGTTGACGGCAAGCCTCTGCATCATCCTGTTTGGGCTTCTCACTAACTTGCAGCTGTATGGTCTTACGGAGACCTGGGGATGGCTTCCTCATACCCGACTGAGTGCCGCGGAGACGCTTCAGGCGTTCGGCGTGTATGCGCTGGCGTTTCTGGTCGTCGGGTTCCTGAGTGGCGCCCTTGCGGATCAATTGCGGACGGCGGATCAATCGCTCCAAGAAAAAGAGCAGGGGCTCCATCGTCTGCGAGCGTTCCATGAGAACATCGTGAACAGCATCAGCAGTGGGGTGTTCACAACCGATGCGCACGGCCTGATCACGTCATTCAATCCTGCCGCCGAAGAAGCGACCGGCTATAGTAGCGAGCAAGTCCACGGGCGCCCTTGGCGCGAAGTCTTCAACTGGCAGCCAGAGGGATTAGAGAACGAGGGTGCTGAACGTGTTTCTCATAATCTGCGATTCGAGGTCGAGTGTAAGCGGGCTGATGGGAATCGGCTGATTCTCGGCATGACACTCGGCCCCTTACACGAACAAGGCGAAACGACGGGCCTGGTGGGCGTCTGTAAGGATCTCACGCAGATCCGTGATTTAGAAGAGGAAATGCGACGCAAGGAATGGCTTGCCAGCCTTGGAGAAATGTCGGCGGGGATGGCGCATGAAATTCGAAATCCGCTCGGTGCTCTGGCCGGTGCGATGCAAATGCTTAGGAAAGACGTCCAGACCGACGAAACGAGTCAACGGTTGGTGGAGATTGCCGTACGAGAAGCCACTCGGCTGAATGCCATCATTACCGAGTTCTTGCAGTACGCCAGGCCTCCGGCTCTGAATTTGGTCGAGTGTGATTTGAACAAAGTCCTTGCTGAGACGTTTGATCTGGTACAACATGAAGCACGAACGAGACCGAACATCACTGTTGTGACTGCTCCGTGTTCCGACACACTGCCCGCACAAGTGGATCAAGATCAGATGAAACAAGTGTTCTGGAATTTTGCGGTGAACGCCTTTGATGCGATGCCCAAGGGCGGTCAGTTGACGGTCTCAACCGGATGCCGAAAGGTAGATGTGGCGGGTCGGAAAGCCGATGTAATTGAGGTGTCGTTTCATGATACGGGAGAAGGTATTCCGAAGAAGAATCTCGACAAGATTTTTCTGCCGTTCTTTACCACCAAGAAGAGCGGGTCCGGATTAGGATTGGCGGCGGTCCATCGCATCGTGGATCTTCATGGTGGGTGGATCAAAGTGGAGAGTGAGGAAGGGCTGGGAACGCGGTTCGGGGTCTGTTTGCCGCGTACCGCAGATTCTGGCGTCAGACTTTGGCATGAGGGAAGAGAGCCGTGGAAAAGATTTTAGTCGTCGATGATGAACAAAGCTTGCGCGAGGTCTTGAGCATCATGCTCAAACGGGCCGGGTATGCCGTGACCATCGCCATGGACGGTGAGGATGCCGTTGAATTACTACAGAAGGAGATCTTCGATCTGGTCATCACCGATCTGCGCATGCCGAAGGTTGATGGGATGGAAGTCCTCAAAGCGGTCAAATCGGCCTCTCCGGAGACGGTGGTGTTGATCATCACTGCCTTTGCGAGTGCGGACTCAGCCGTCGAAGCGATGAAGCAGGGCGCCTATGATTATCTAACGAAACCCTTTCAAGTTGATGAAGTGCAGTTGATCATCCGGAATGCGTTGGAAAAGCGGCGCCTGACGACCGAAAACATGTTGCTCAAGCGAGAAATGGCGAGTCAGTCGTCATTCGCGCAGTTGGTCGGTCAGAGTGAGGCGATACAAAGAGTGTTTGAGGTTGTGCGGAAGGTTGCGGACTCGAAAAGCAACGTGCTGATTTGCGGAGAAAGTGGAACGGGGAAAGAATTAGTCGCTCGCGCGATTCACTACAACAGCATAAGAAGCGCCTTGCCGTTTGTGGCGGTGAACTGTAGTGCTGTGCCGGAAACCTTGCTGGAGAGCGAGCTCTTCGGCCATATGAAGGGATCATTTACCGGTGCGATCGCGAATAAAGCAGGGTTGTTCGAGATCGCGAACGGTGGAACGATCTTTCTTGACGAAATCGGGGACACGACGCCGACCATTCAAGTGAAATTGCTCCGAGTGATTCAGGAGCGAGAATTTCGTCGAGTGGGAGGCAGTCAAGACATTAAAGTCGACGTGCGTGTGGTGGCCGCCACCAATAAGGATCTTGAGAAAGCGGTGGCGGACGGTTCTTTTCGGGAGGATCTCTACTATCGCCTGGACGTGATCCCCATCCGGCTTCCACCGTTGCGAATGCGAACAGGTGATATCCCACTCCTCGTCAATCACTTTCTGGAGCGATTTGCGAAAGAAAGTGGGAAGCCAAAGCCGGTGTTCAGCTCCGACGCGATGCACGTCCTGTTGGAACATGAATGGCGCGGCAACGTTCGTGAACTGGAAAATCTGATCGAGCGAGTCGTGGCATTCTCCGTGGACGGACCGGTAACGGATGCCGATGTGCGCGGCTGGCTTCATCGGCCCACGGCGCCGCCGCCAGTACAAGGGGTCCCGTTGGACTTGACCGATGAAGGCCTGGATCTTGAGGGGCTGATCAACGGAATCGAAAAGGATCTGTTGCTCAAGGCACTGGAGCGGTCCAAGTGGGTCAAGAAGAAAGCAGCACGAATGCTGCGGTTGAACACCAGATCATTTCGGTATCGGTTAGAAAAGTATGCTATAAAAGGAGGTCGTGACTAACCTTTCTCCCGCATCAACCTCCCGTCCTCTCTCCATTCGCGTGTTCGCCCCTGCCAAGATCAATCTCGTGCTGCGCATTCTCGATCGTCGCATGGATGGCTATCACAATCTTTGGTCGCTCATGCAGACGGTCCGGGTGGAGGACGAGATCACTCTTGCGCTGACTGGTGCGCATTCGGGAGTCACATTGCGCTGTGACGAGCCATCGTTGAAGACGGATGACTCCAATTTGGTCTCTCGTGCGGCCATGGCTGTCATGGCGCAGAGTGGGCGAACAGGAGGATTGGACATCACCCTCGCAAAGCGGATTCCAATGGGAGCCGGCTTGGGAGGGGGGAGTAGTGATGCGGCTGCGACGATTATCGGCCTGAACCAGTTGTTCAGTCTGGGATGGTCGGCGGAACAGATGGCGCACATTGGCCAAACGCTCGGGAGCGATGTGTCGTTCTTTTTCTTTGCGCCCTCTGCGACCGTAGCAGGGCGTGGTGAGCAGGTTGCGCCGATTCGGATCAAAGGAACGCGATGGGTCGTTTTGGTCAATCCGGGTTTCCCGGTGGAAACGAAATGGGCGTACCAGCAGCTCACTGCTAATCGAGCCGGTGTGGTCCCCCTATCTCAATCCCATGCCATGCTGGAGCAAGCCTCTGAGTTGGGATGGGAGCAGGTGCTGGAGGCGGCAGAAAATGATTTCGAAGGACCGGTGTTTAAGGCCTACCCTCTGCTGCAGGAGATCAAGCATCGATTGCTGGCTCTCGAGGCTGACGTGGCGCTCCTCTCAGGGAGCGGGGCGACCGTTTTCGGGGTGTTCCGTGATGAAGCGAAGGCTCGTCAGGCACAGGCCCTATTTATGAATGAGCCACAGTTCAAAGTTTTTGTCGCACAGACCTCGTCTCCCTCGTAGTGGACCGATCCCAATATTCTTCGGGTCGTTTATTGACACAGACCGGAGATTTCTTATACAGTTTCACCCTTTGTAATGGTTTCCCCAGTCGTGTGTGCTGCGACGTGTGTTGTCAAGCTGATCACGATCAGCATTGCGTGCCGCACAAGAACCACTAGAGAATCCAGCACGTTAGACTAACGACGAGACGATCAGTTAGGAAGGTTCGATGAACAGAGAATTGAAAATTTTCTCTGGCAACGCCAATCTTTCGCTTGCGCATGAGATATGCGCGTACCTTGGGCAAAAGTTAGGTGAAGCGACGGTCTCTTCATTTAGCGATGGCGAGATCCGTGTCAAGATCGACGAAAATGTTCGGGGCGCCGATGTCTTCGTTGTGCAGTCCTGTTGTCAGCCGGTCAACGATTCTTTGATGGAGTTGTTGATCATCATCGATGCGTTGAAACGTTCATCCGCCAATCGTATCACGGCGGTGATCCCCTATTTTGGATATGCCCGTCAGGATCGGAAGGATCAACCCCGTGTTCCCATTACCGCCAAGTTGGTCGCGGATCTAATGACCACGGCCGGGGCCGATCGTGTGCTCTCGATGGATCTTCATGCCGGACAAATCCAGGGATTCTTTAACGTGCCGGTTGATCACCTGTACGCACTTCCGGTCTTGCTGGACTACATCATCAAAAAACAAATGACCGATCTCGTCGTGGTTTCTCCCGATGCCGGGGGGGTGGAGCGGGCCCGGGCCTTAGCCAAACGGATTCAGGCCAACCTGGCGATTATTGATAAACGCCGAGAAGGGCCCAATCAAGCCCAGATCATGAATATCATCGGGGATGTGCAGGGGAAGCAAGTCCTCCTTCTTGATGACATGATCGATACGGCGGGTACGATTGTTCAGGGGGCTCAGGCTTGTCTCGATCATGGTGCGCGAGACGTGATGACTGCCTGCACCCATGCGGTCTTGTCTGGGCCGGCGCTGGAACGATTACAGTCGTCGTGTCTTTCCCAAGTGGTGATCACCAACACCATTCCGTTGCGAGGGAAAGAGTTGATCTGTCCGAAGTTGCATCAATTGTCGGTGGCGCCGCTCTTAGGCGAAGCGATCAGGCGCATTCATGAAGATGAGTCGGTGAGTTCACTATTTGCCTAGCCCGGTCTGGGCCGGGTGTTGTGCTGAAAGCTGGGGAGACGGAGGAGAATCATGAAATTCGATTTGACAGTAGCGGTGCGAGAACAAGCGGGTAAGGGAGCTGCGCGGTCGATGCGACGGGCAGGGAAAATTCCGGCGGTGTTGTACGGCCAGGATGAATGTCTCTCCCTGATCGCCAACCCCGACGACTTGGTCAAGATTCTGAAGTCCCACGCGGGCAGTACTGCGTTGATTTCACTGACGGTCAGTGGGGCCAAGTCCAAGCCGAGTCGTACCGCACTCTTGCGAGACTATCAAGTAGATCCGGTGACGGGAGCGTTGTTGCATGCCGATCTCTTTGAAATTTCTATGAGTAAACCGATTCGGGTCAAGGTGCCGGTCAAGGTCATCGGCAGCATTCCCGCTGGCGTGAAGGAAGGTGGTGTGTTGCACCACAACATGCGCGACATGCATGTCGAATGTTTGCCCGCAGCATTGCCTGATCACATCGAGGTGGATGCATCGGCATTGACCATCGGGAGCGGTATCCATGTGAAAGAAATTGGCGCGCGCGAGGGAGTCCGTTTCTTAGATGAGCCTGAGCAGATGGTCGTGAGTGTCGCAGCTCCGATGTCGGATGCGAAACTGGAGGCCTTGCTGACCAGTGGTGCGGGTGCTGCGGGCGAGCCGGAAGTCGTGGCGAAAGGCAAAGAAGCTGGCGCCGAAGGAGCTGGGGGCGAGCCGGCCAAAGCTGGTGCCGCAGCGCCTGCCGGTGACGCGAAGGGTGGCGACAAGAAAGAGGCTGCCGCGCCCAAGGCTGAGAAGAAAGAAGCGGAGAAGAAGAAGTAACGTTGCGTCTGCTTGTTGGACTGGGCAATCCGGGAAAGGCCTATGCCCAGACCCGTCACAATGTCGGAATGTGGACCATCGAGCGGGCTGCCGCTCGATGGTCGATCCGGCTCTCACCGCGTGGGACCGCACAGCGAGGTTCTGGGCGGCTGGGAAGCGAGCTGATCGAGTTGGCTGGTCTCCTCGACTGGATGAATTGTTCCGGTCCTCCCGTGAAGGGTCTCCTGAGAGAGTATTCCCTCACTCCCAACGAGCTTATCGTCGTCCATGATGATCTCGATTTAGAGCCGGGCCGGCTACGGATCAAACTTTCCGGAGGCTATGGGGGGCATAACGGGATCAAGTCCCTCATCGAAGCGCTGGGCACTCCGCAATTTATCAGACTCAAGATTGGAGTCGGGCGGCCTGGACCGGGTCGGGATGCAGCGGACTATGTGCTGGAACCGGTCCCAAACGATGAGCTGACGGTCTTTGAACCATGTTTGGAGCGAGCGGTCGATGCGCTGGAGTGTCTGATCCATCGAGGGCCAGACGTGGCGATGAATCAGTTCAATGTCCGTGAAGAAAGCAGAAGTGGCGAGTCGTGAGTGATGAGTATTGAGTTGAGGAAACTCAGCACTCAGAACTCAAAACGTAGAACTGGAGAAATATGGGACTCTGTTGCGGGATGATTGGGCTTCCCAACGTTGGTAAAACAACGGTTTTCAACGCACTTACTGGTGGTGGGGCACTTGCGGCGAACTATCCGTTCGCTACGGTGGATCCCAATACCGGCGTGGCACTGGTGCCGGATCCTCGGCTCGTCAAACTAACTGAACTCTTTGCTTCGAAGAAAACCACCTACAGCACGCTGGAAGTCCGAGACATCGCCGGGCTGGTCGAAGGAGCCAGTAAAGGTGAAGGACTCGGTAATCAGTTTCTTGGTCATATCCGCGAAGTCGATGCGTTATTGCATGTCGTACGTTGTTTTCAGGGCACCGATGTGGTCCATGTCAGCGGCGGCGTCGATCCCCTTCGAGACATTGGGGTGATCGAAACGGAACTCATGCTTTCCGATCTGGAGACGCTCGATCGGCGGAAGCAGAAGACCGAAAAGAAAGTCCGGGCCGGTGACAAGAAGGCGGCCTTTGAAGTGGAGTTTCTTACCAAGCTTATAGGTCTGCTCGACAAGGGTGAGTGGTTGGGTAATCGGGAATACCCGGCAGAGGAACGGGCGATCCTCACGGAATGTCAGCTGCTTTCTGCGAAACCGGTGCTGTTTGTGGCCAACGTCTCGGAAGGAAAGAATGCCGACGAAGCCATGGTCCAGACGGTAAGAGACTTTGCTGCCAAGCGTGGGGCCAGAGTTGTCACAATCTGTGGGCAGCTTGAAGCGGAGCTCTCATCGTTACCGGAAAGTGAACGGACGGACTTCTTAAGTGAAATGGGATTGACCGAATCAGGACTGGTCCGGCTGACGCGCGAAGCCTATAGCTTGCTGGATTTGGTGACGTTTTTCACCGCCGGCGACACTGAGTCTCGCGCCTGGCCGATTCCAAGAAACACCAAAGCCCCGCAAGCAGCGGGTAAGATCCATTCCGACATGGAGCGTGGCTTCATCCGCGCCGAGGTTTACCACTATGACGATTTGTTGGCCTGCGGGTCTGAGGCGAAGGTGAAAGAAAAGGGCCTCTTCCGCCTTGAAGGTAAAGATTACGTCATCAAAGAAGCAGATATTGTCTATTTCCGGTTTAATGTCTAAAGGCTATTTGCCAGGTGCTTTCGCTCAGCACCGGGAATTGTGTCAGCTACCCGTATAGCTTCGGCTTTCGAATACTCTCCAAGTAGCGAGCTATCCTAGTGTTTATCAATCTTCTCGTCATAGTCATGGAGTGATGAGAACCCTTCTCGTGGCCAGAACAGTCCCCTACTTTTGATGTAGCTCTACGGACTTGACCAGCGCCTTCGGGATGAGCGATCCTCACGCCTTGCCTTTTATATAGTCACATGTCCGGGGTCACCATAGTGCTCGACGCGCTTGCTCATACGTTTGCGTGGGAAGGGATTGCCATCTATTGGGGAATCGGCCTGCTCTTTTTCGCGGCGGAGTATTGTTGGGCCACACGTCCAGTCCAATATTTTCAGGTGTTTCTGCCGGATGTGGCAGCCCTCACCACGTACCAGATCTTCTTCGTCTTCGCCGCACAGGTGACGAACCAAATCCCCTTTCCGCACTACTCCTATTGGCGTTGGCAGGCACTTCCATTCGGTTTCAAACTGATCGTGTTCCTGTTCGTTCTCGACGGAATCGGCTATTGGATGCATCGGTTTTGGCATACGTCCTGGGGGTGGTCGATCCATCGATGGCATCATGTACCAACGGAGTTGTACTGGTTGGCCGGTGTTCGGGCGAGCTTTCCACAAATCGTCCTTGCCAATGTGCCGTATTTGCTGGCGTTCCCACTGCTCAAGCCGGTGCCCGCACTGTTTTTCCCGATCTACTCCTACCTGATGGTGTTGACCAATAACTGGATGCACATGAACGTGACCTGGCAATCGAGGAAGCTGGAGTGGCTCTTCGTCACGCCTCGTTATCATCGGGTGCACCACCTGAAAGAGATTGGAAGGTCTGGGGCAAACTTCGGAGTGCTGTTTACCGTATGGGATCGGCTGTTCGGTACGTATGTTGATCCTGAGCAGGTAGAATCAACCGGGCCGTACGGAATTCAGGAAACGGTCCATCCCGTCCGTTTGGCTATCGGAGTGTAATAGAAACTATTCCCGCCCTCTTTTTTTCTTAGACCGGTCGTTTCTCCAACCGCCAAACATGTTCCGTTGCGGGGCACTTTCCCTTGAGCCCATTCAGGACGTCGATATGGGCCAACGGTGTGAGGGTATAGCTGTCGCTGTAATGGCGATAGAGCTCGTCAGACGTGACGGAAAACGGAGGTCCTGGCACGACGGTCTGATCGTATTCATAGCTAATGACGAGTTGTGGGGCCAACGATGTGATGGCTTTGAGATGGGTGGTGTACTGGACCCGCATGGCCTCCGGGAGTGCAACCAGCGCAGCCCGGTCATAGACCGCATCGACAGGGCCAAGGACCTCGCGAGATAGATCAAAGAGATCACCCACGAAAATATCGATCTTCTCTCCATGAAAGTGTTTGTGCGTTCCAACTTCTGAGATATTCGGCTGCATACTCAGCTCGGCAAAGAGCTGGGTCACGGCGAGCTCACTGAGTTCCGCCCCAGCCACCGCATAGCCACGCGATAAGAGCCAGCCGAGATCGAGCGACTTGCCGCAGAGCGGGACGAAGACGCGCTTGCCAGGAGGTAGGTGGAGGGATGGGAAGTGGGTGATCAGCAGCGGGTTGACGGCACGCTCGTGCCATCCGGTCTGGTTTGTCTGCCAGCGATTGTGCCAAAAGCTTGCGTCCATATGAATTCCTCAAGATGTGAGTGAGCAGTCTGTTCGGAGCGACATCCTAATGGGCTGAGGTGAGGGGAGCAATAGAGAGGGCTAGCGGAGGACCGTGGCAGAAGAAGATATCGTCGCATGCTGGTCAGTTCATGTTGAAATTGGCAACGGCTGCGCGCAGCCTGGGCAATCGAGACGGTACGGCTTGCCCACTTTTCACACCTCAGGTAGAGTAGAGAGCATGATCACGGTTGGATACAGACGTGAGCGACCGATTGCCGCACAGGGCGATGGAACCTTGTTGGCGGAAGGGGCTCGATTTAGCGAGACAATCGCACATTTGGCCAAAAGTACATTTATCCCTAAAGGGGTGTACCGTTTTCGATCACACATGGACGCAAATCAACAACAGGCAGATTGCTTGGCCAAGGGCATGGGACGATTAGCCGTCGAGCGAGCGTGATGGAGGAGTATAGCCGACCCGCCACGCTGGAAGATCTCAAAACCCTCCTACGTTCTCTCAATCACCATCACGTCGACTATTTCCTGATAGGCGGCTATGCGCTGGCAGCACATGGCTACCAACGGGCAACGACTGATATTGATATCGTGGTTCCCGCTTCTGCCATAGCTGGACAGCGAGTCAAAGAGGCGCTGTTGATTCTTCCTGACCAGGCGGCCAAGGAGATCGAACCGGCCTGGTTCGAAGAGGGAGAAAACATCCGAATCGCCGATGCCTTTGTCGTGGATGTCCTCCTCAATGCCAACGGCCAGACCTATGAAATGCTTCGGCCGTATGCTCAAACGATTACGTTCGAAGGCATTCCGGTGAGCACCATCAATCTGGAAGGGCTTCTGCTCACCAAACAAACACTCCGTGAAAAAGACCTGCCGGACCGCATCATCATCGAGCGGGCGTTGGAGGTCATGCGTACGTCACGTCACACAACCGAGTCTGGATAACTCAGGTTGGCCTGCGGCAGTGTAAAGTCAAGGACCGACACCGTTTTCTCCCGAAGCACTGCTGCAGGTCCGAATCGCCATCTGCCCGTCGGAACTCTCTACTTGAAAGTGTTAAACCAGTCCATTGTGCTTTGTCGGTTCCGTCAGGGGTCAACTCGATTATCGGATGCACAGTACAAGATCCGACCCCACTCATATGGCTTGATGAGACGCCCTAGTCGGGACGAGGGCCGATACGGTAATAATAGATCTCTGGGATGCATTACGGAAATTTCAAATCGGTCTTTGATGTTTTTTGCCCTGTCCAAAAGTTCTCCGTCCCGCGTTAGGTATATCTCCCTTCCATTCATTTTATGAGCCAATAGTCCCAAGATGTCGCTCTCTTTGTTAAAACTGCTCCGACTTAACCATCTCGCCTCAGGCCAGATAGCCCCGAACATCTCATGCACGGTGGATTCATTAACATAATGTGTTCCAACCCCGTAAGGCATATAATCTCGCAGCGTTCCAGCGTTCGGATCCTCGCTTAGCACGCCTTCACGGAGAAGGCTCATTGCGACTTTTGTGGCCATCCCTGATATGTCTTCAAAATCGGTACTTGCGGTAAAGAAAAGTTTGAATATGCCAGATTTTGTGAGTCTGATGATTTCGTCGAAATCGACGTTGCCATCACGCATTTCTGCCTTGTCGTAGAATATGCAAGTATCAATTGTAACTGTTACAGGATTACCGTAGTTGACGGTCATAAAGAGAGCGATTTAGTTATGGGTAAGTGTTCTTTTTGTCCAACGCCAGCGGCACACACATGTACAACTATACAAGGAAACGAGATTTGTTTCACTTGCCACGAGACCCTGGTCAAACATAAAGGCATCAGATCTATGGACGCGATTGAGGCAGAAAGAAAGGAGTGGGTAACTCGCCGACTCTCTGAAGAATCTCGCCTCAAAAGTTTCTTGTTCACTCACTCCTCTCCACGATCGAGGACGGCTGATGATATTTCTCGCAAGGCCTTTTACATGTGGTGGGGATTTCTGGCAGTAGACTGTGTTCTGGTGGTAATTGGCAATTATGGCAAGAGCATATTTTCTTGGTTCATAGCATTTGCGTTCGCAGCGTTGGCAGCCAATTGGTATCAAAACCATAAGCAAAAAGAAGTGCAATCCATTATTGATGAAGAGATGCTGGAGGCGAAAATCCAATTTGAGAAGCGGAATGAGGACGAAAAGGCCGGAAGAGAAATAAGATGCCGGGAGCGTATCGAACGACAAGCTAGCAGAAGGTTTTCACGGTATGAACGGATTGTGGAGGCCGCGAATCGTAAGAGTATACTACTGCACGAGTATGCTTTATACACCTACCCGCCGGCTTGGGACGTTCGCGCCGAAATTGTAAAGAAAAGAGACCAATATCGCTGCCGTGAATGTTCATCGGTATCTAGCGTCCTTCATGTCCATCATGTCAGGCGAGTGGGCGCTGGCGGGACACATCATCTCTCCAATCTTGTGACCTTGTGTCCAAAGTGTCATCTGGATAAACACCCTTCCAAGCGTTCCAGATAGCGAAGTGTTACCGTAGCTGGTTTACCCTGATCTCATCAGCAAAAGCCAGCGATGGATTACAGGCATTAAGGCCTAGACGATGGACTGTCGATAGTGACGCCGGTACGACTGCGCGTACTCAACGAGCTTTCGTGTCGCAAACGAGCGTCTGCTTCGGTCTGTTGATTGAGGTCGGAGTCTTTGGGTTGTACGCGATGACGTGGGAGCTGACATCTGGTGGAAGCGGGGTTACAACGTCCGCGTCTGGTTTTCACCGGGAGCGAGGAGTCGCTCTGAATCGCTGGGCCTGATCGTGGCTGGAGAGATGAGGAATCATGACTTTGTGCCGAAACCACAGTAGCGACGATGGCGATCGTGAGGATTGCACTGCATTGAACCAGGGCTGTTCTCATCGAATCCAAGCATAACAGCTGTTGGGCTAGCGTCAATTTGATGCCGAAAAGTAGTTGCTAGAAATGTGGTGCAACCTCAAAGCCCCTGCCGGTAGTGGTTGATGAGGCCGTCATGAATGAGCTGGTTCTGGCATTTGGGAATGATGCGGCTACGCATCACGAGTATGACGAACGAATCATTTCTTTCCTGCGGCTTTGTGGCTGAGGGATGAGAGGGTATCGATGAGGTCCTCAAAGCGCGTGGGGTCGTATCCCATGACGAAGGCAATGACGGAAAAGAGTCCGGCAAGACGGATGAATTGGTCGGCGCTTGTAACTTCAAACGGATTGGAAATGGCGAGCAGAATCCCGGAAATAATGGCGAGATAGACGAGGAATCCCCGCAGCATCGACGAAAACGGCGACTCAGAAAGATAAGACAGGCGCAGGGTCAATCGCCTGACCAGTTGTTGGTTCCCCTCTTTTTCTGCATTCTTCACCTGCTCCTCCAAATCCTCATGGTCATACATCAAACTCGAGCAGCCCCCCATTAAGCCAGCCAACATACTGAGCAGGGCGACGCTGGTGGGGGTGTAGAGCAGAGCGGCGAGCACCAGGTTGTGAACCGTCACGTCTTGTTTGGCCAGTGCCGTTCTGTACGGTTCTGAATCAATGAGCAGGCCGGCAGAGAATAGCGCGACCCAGGTCAGCATACTGGCAATGCCGAGCATCATTAAGAGCGTTCGGTTATTCCGGGTTTGGTGGGAGGGACTGCCCATGAATGTACGGTAAGGAAAACGGCGTAATCTGTCAATGCGACATCTAACCGTTGTTGATGTTTCGAGAACGAGTGTGCTCATTAGCCGGCAGGTCAGGTAGGCGCAGATGTTCCCGTGAAGCAAATAGTTCTACCTGCTGTGGTAATCGTTTCGGTCTCGTAGGAATGAAGAAGGGGGCGGATCTTGTATTGTGCATCGTTTGCTTGTCGAAGAAAATGAGGGATTTGTCGGTGGTCATCGTGGAGATCTTCGTGTCATTGGTCAAGATCAAATATGAGTCGCAATGCCTTTTTGATAGGTTCAAGATACGGTTTTTCCAATTGACCTTGCTGTTTTTCAATCCGGGAGATGTCCACCGCCCGCAATTGCTTCATATTCACATGCCGCTCCTTATCCAAGCCATTGCCGGTGCTCGGCCGAATATTCACGGCAAATGGCCAAGTTTTATGACCCGGCAGAAGCGGAGCGACGATCACAGTCTGAGACTGCCGGTTCACGAGGTCGCACTGGATGATGACACAAGGACGTTTCTTCCGTGTCTCCGCACCACGGGTCGGATTGAGATCAACCCATCTGATTTCTAATTGGCGATACGAGCCCTCTCTCATTCGTCAAGTCCATCAGCTAAAGTCTCATCCCATGTCTCCAGTTCAGCGTGATAACTCTGATCGCCTGCCTCCTCACGGTTCGCCGAAAGGATTGCTTGTTCGAGTGTCCGCCGTTTTTCCCGTTTCAGCAGCTCGTTGATATAACCGCTGCGATTCTCGCCGCCCATCTGTTTCAGAAAGGCAAACGCATCAGCTTCTAAGGTAAAGGTGGCTCGATAGGTCATAGACACACTCCTTGATATGATAATTGTATCATACTGAATGATATGAACAAGGGGGAGTGTGACGTACCTTGTAAGCATGGGCTTAGAAGCGTCCACGATGGCGTCTGACCGCCTGAAGAGTGGAACAACCCTATAGCCTTCTATCCGTATTGCTTAATGAGTCATCCAAAGGTGAACTGTTTGCGGAGGAGGACAGTGTGACGTACCCGCAATCATGACGAACCGGGAGGGGAATGGGTTGACGCTCATTTGCGTGCATCAGGAGAAGGCGGGCACCGTCAAGCTTGTCCATCATGCGCAGAAGAATGAATTGGTCGCTGCGGGCTACCGAGCGGGAAATTTGGTGCCAACACCGCTGGGTGCCGGCGCAACGTGCTCACCTACAATCTGCTCAGCGCGTTGAAACGCTGGCTTTACCCGGAGATTTGCCGGAAGCGCGTCCGAAGCGGTTACGGTTTCGGGTATTCAACACGGTCGGAAAGGTCGTGCAGCATGCGCGCTGCACGCTGGTCCGGCTCACGACGGTTGCGCAGCTGGCCCTCGTGGACTGGCTCGACACCACATCCTAGCGCTGAGCCTGATGTAACCAGAGAGTAAGAGGCTTCTGCGATTCGTTGACAGTGTAAGAATGCCTATGGTACCGTCCTCCGTTCATTGTGCCAAATAGGCACCCTACACCTCGCTCCCGACTGATTCGGGGGCCTTTGTCCAGGAGGATTGCTGCATGGAGCTCTACGAGTCTCTGTTTATTATTCGTCCGTCCCTGTCTGATGAGGACACCAAAACGCTCATCGACAAGATGAAAGCAGTCGCCGATAAGACCGGTGCACAATTCATCAAAGCCGAAAACTTAGGGAAGAAAAAACTTGCCTACGAAGTGCGTCGTGAGCGAAAGGGCACCTACGGCTATTTTTACTTCAAGGCGCCGAACAACACCGTCGGTGAGCTGGAACGGGCCTATCGCTTGGAAGACGATATCATCAAGTTTCTGACGGTTCATCATGAGAAGCCGTTAGTGGAGCGTCGTCCGGTGGAAGCTGCGTCGCAGGAGTCAGACGGTGGCCGGATTTAATAAAGTCATCTTAATGGGAAACCTCACTCGGAATCCCGAGCTCCGGTATACGCCGAGCGGGACGCCGGTGGCCAGTTTTGGTTTGGCGGTCAGTCGCCGGTTTAAGCAAGGCGACGATTTGAAGGAAGAAGTATGTTTTGTCGATATTGTGGTCTTTGGTAAACAAGCCGAACATTGCGGGCAATATCTCAGCAAGGGGAACGGCGTGATCGTTGAGGGTCGGTTGCAGCAGCGCCGATGGGAGACCGAGGATGGGCAAAAGCGCAGCAAGCACGAAGTAGTCGCCCAGACCGTGACGTTTATGCCCAAGCGCCAAGATGGTGGCGCAGGCGCCGAACCTCCGATGCACGATGACCCAGGCTATGAGACAGGCGATGAAGGTTAATGGCAGGAGTATGAGGAGGCAGTGATGGATCGAAGCGAAAATGAACGTGGGGGTGGTGGGGGAGGACGGCTGTTCCAACGGAGACGTCCCTGCCGGTTTTGTCTGGAGAAAGCACCGATTGATTTTAAGGATGCCGGACTTCTTCGGAACTTTTTAACGGAGCGCGGACGTATCGTTCCACGTCGGATTTCCGGCAACTGTATGCGGCATCAACGTGAACTGACGGTGGCCGTCAAGCGGGCTCGGCATATCGCCATCATCAGCTTCGCTGAGGAGCGATAACGAACGTGATCGGTGAGGTTGGTGCCTCGAAATGGGGTGGTGGGATATCGCCGAGGGAACTTATGGGTATCTTAACGCCGAAAATTGCGGACATCACGGACGAGGGCCTTTCGCTGTCCGGAGACCTGACGGGCGATGAGCTGGGACTGACTGACGCGGATGTGTCTATTCGCGGAACGATGTCGGTCGGCTTGGAGCTTCGTACGATTGAACGGACCATCTATGTGACCGGTGTGGTGGAAGGGACAGCGGGTCGGCAATGTGTCCGTTGCCTGAAAGACTTTGACGAGCCAGTGGCGTTTTCCCTGCGCGTCGTCTATGAGCGGGAAGTCAAATCCACGGGGCCTACCGGGAAACGGGACGGAGTACGAAAGAAAAAAACGGCAACGCCTCCTGCAGTTGAGGAGGAAGAGCAGAACGACGATATCTATTACTTTACGGGTGATCATCTGGATCTGGCGCCGATGTTACGCGAACAGGTGATCCTGGCATCCCCGATGCACCCGTTGTGTGCCGACGACTGTCTTGGTCTCTGTGCCCGCTGTGGGCACGATTTGAATGCAGGGCCCTGTCGTTGCGGTGACGTACCGATGGGAGGCCCATTTGATGTGCTGCGCACGATGAAAGAGAAGCTGAAGGACGTCGGACAGCACTGAATCGCGGTCCGAATCGAGGCGGAAGAAGGAGTTACCATGCCGAATCCGAAACATAAACATTCACGGGCAAGACGTGATAAGCGTCGTACCCAAAAACTGCGAATGACCCCCCCGGGGATGGCTGTGTGCCCACAGTGCCATGAGTTGAAGCTTCCGCATTACACCTGTTTGAATTGCGGAACCTATAAGGGCAAAGCCGTCATTCAAGTCGAAGAAGCCTAAGCCGACTGTCAATCGATGGTTGACGCCCCACAGCGGCAGCTGTTCAGGCCGCTCTTCGTATCTGATGGTGCAGCGTTTCAAACTGTATCCGTTGTTATACGTGGAGGGCCGTCACATGTTTAAGCTGGTCTGTGGCGAGAAGGGTTCAGTGCGTCAGGTCTGATCCCAGGGGGCGACACGTGGTTAGCCTGTCTTTCCAACACCATCCGTGAGTACAGCAAGTCGCACGAAGATCGCGCTTGACGCCGTGGGGGGGGATCATGGCCCGGCACCTTGTGTGGAAGGTGCGATCCAGGCTGTGAAGGAGTGTGACGTCGAGGTTATTCTTGTCGGCGACGAAGCCATCCTGAAACAAGAGTGCGAACGTCAATCCGGTCATGACCCCCGCCTGTCCATCAAGCACGCGTCTCAAGTCGTTGAGATGCATGAGTCGCCTGCTGCCGTGGCTCGAAAGAAGCGGGACTCGTCGATTTGGGTTGCGACGGAGCTAGTCAAGAGCGGTGAAGCTGGGGCAGTAGTAAGCCCTGGAAACACGGGGGCGAGCATGGTGGCTTCGTTCTTCGTGTTAGGGCTGATCAAGGGGGTTGAACGACCGGCGATCGCCACGAGCCTTCCGACATTGACCGGCGAGGCGATTATGCTTGATGTCGGAGCCAATGTGGACTGTACCGCCAACCATCTCGAGCAATTCGCCTTGATGGGGAACGAATATGGCAAGCATCTGCTCGGTAAGCCAAATCCTCGTGTGGGGCTGTTGAGTATCGGTGAAGAGGACAGTAAGGGGAATGAGGTCACGAAGGAAGCATTTAAGCTGCTCAAGGCAAGCTCAATGAATTTCGTAGGGAATGTCGAAGGGCGCGATGTCTATAGCGGGATCGCGGACGTTGTCGTCTGCGATGGGTTTATCGGGAACGTTGCGTTGAAGATTTCCGAAGGGGTCGCCGAGATGATCAAGCGGCTGCTCCTGAAGGAAATCTCAGGACACTTCCTTGGTCGGCTCGCGTATCCCCTGATTGCCAGCCCGCTGGCCAATCTCAAACGAAAAATCGACTATGCCGAATTCGGCGGAGCGCCCCTGCTGGGAGTCAATGGGGTGACGATGATTTGTCACGGTCGGTCGTCGGCGAAAGCCATCAAGAATGCGATCCGGCGAGCCAAGGGAATGGCCGAGGGAGGGGTGCGAGAGCTCATTCAGCGAGATATCGAGGAAAGTCATTCCCATTCGGCGATGGAATCAGAGCAATGAAGGCCTGCATTTCTGGAACTGGCTCGTATGCGCCAGCCAAGATTTTGACGAATGCGGATCTTGAGCAGATGGTTGCCACGTCCGACGAATGGATTCGTGACCGGACTGGCATCCGTGAGCGACGTCTTGCAGCGACGGGAGAGGCCTGTTCTGACCTTGCTGTCCAGGCCGGGAAACGCGCTCTGGCGTCGGCAGGACTGATGGCAACCGATCTCGACATGATTTTGGTGGCCACGTGTACGGGTGATTACCCGCTTCCGGCCACGGCATGTCTCGTCCAGCATCAACTCGGGGCGACGAAGGCAGCGGCGTGCGATCTTTCGGCTGCCTGCTGCGGGTTTGTCTATGCGCTCTCTATTGCGGATGCCTATGTGAAAAGTGGGATGCGGCACGTTCTGGTGATCGGGGCTGAAGTCATGTCCGCGATCACGGACTGGACCGACCGTAACACCTGTGTGCTGTTCGGCGACGGAGCCGGGGCGGTCGTCGTCAGCGCGAGTGACGGGGCGCGAGGAATCCTCTCCACACAGCTTCGGTCTGACGGCACACTGTGCGAGCTGATCATGGTGCCAGGGGGTGGTTCACGTATGCCCCTTTCTGAAAAGGTGGTTGAGGAGCGCCTCCAGTACATCAAGATGAAAGGGAACGAAACGTTCAAAGTTGCGGTCCGAACGCTGGAAGAGATTGCTCGGACGACGTTGTCTGCCAATAATCTTCGAGTGGAGGACGTCGATCTCTATGTGCCCCATCAGGCCAATATACGAATTCTCAAGGCGGTGATCGAACGGTTGGGCCTTCCGGTCGAGAAGGTGCTCCTGAACGTGGATCGATATGGAAATACGTCGGCGGCTTCCATCCCCATTGCGCTGGATGAAGCGGTTCATGAGGGGCGTGTGAAGGCTGGTTCGTTGGTGATGCTGGGTGCCTTTGGCGCAGGCCTCACGTGGGCGTCAGCCGTGATCCGCTGGTAGGTCGGTTCTGTCGGGAGTCAAGAGGAACGTTGTGTTGATTCCTTCTGGATGCAAGCGAGCGGTTTGTGAAAACTTTTCCCGTTGACTTTGCACGGGATTTCTAAGATATCTAACGCCCCATGATGCAAAAAATTGGTGTGGTATTCCCTGGACAGGGGTCTCAATCGGTCGGGATGGGGAAGGCACTCTATGATGCCCATCCCTCGTTGAAAGCTGTGTACGATGAGGCTTCCTCTGTTCTGGGGTATGACGTGGCGGAGTTGTGCTTCGCCGGACCGGCTGAACGGCTTAATCTGACCGAGTTTACTCAACCGGCCTTGCTTGTCAGCAGCATCGCGGCCTGGAGACTCCTTGAGCCGGCTGGGATCAAGCCCATCGCAGTGGCAGGCCATAGTTTGGGCGAATACTCCGCATTGGTTGCGGTCGGTGGGGTTGCCTTTCGTGATGCCGTTGGCTTGGTTCAGAAACGTGGACGATATATGTCCGAGGCCGTTGCCTCTGGAACCGGCCTTGTGGCGGCTCTTTTAGGATTGACCGCTGACGTAGTCAAAGAGGTCTGTCGCGCTGCCTCATCAGGCGGAGTGGTAGCGGCCGCGAATTTCAACTCACCCGGGCAGGTCGTCATTGCTGGTGAGAAGGCGGCGGTGGAGCGAGCGATCATATTGGCGAAGGAGCAAGGCTGTAAAAAAGCTATTCCGTTGCCCGTCAGTGTCCCGGTTCATACGCCATTGATGCAGCAAGCCGCTGATCGGTTAGCCAAGGACCTGGGTGCTGTCCGATGGTCGGATCTCAGTGCGCCGCTGGTGAATAACGCAGAGGCAAAGGCCATCAGCCGGGCAGGGGAGATCCAGGCATCATTGATTCGCCAGCTGCCGTCTTCCGTCTTGTGGGAAGATACGGTGCAGGCGATGGGGAACATGGGTGTGACCACCTTTGTCGAAGTCGGCCCTGGCACCGTGTTGACCGGGTTGATCAAACGAATTTTGCCTGGTGCGACGTTATTGAATCTCAACGACCCAAAATCCTTGGATGCGACACTCAAGGCGGTCAGCTGATAGGAGATTGTCCCGAGGGGACACTAAGTCACAAACCGCCTTGTCGTCTGTTAACGCCTTATCCGAAAGGTCTGCAATGTCACTACAAGGGAGAACCGCTATTGTAACCGGTGCCGCTCAGGGTATTGGTCGTGCGATTGCCGAAGCGTTGGCTCAAGCGGGGGCGGATATCGCCGTCGCTGATCTCGATCCCAGCCGTTCCACGGAAACTGTGGCTGCGGTGGAACACATCGGGAGAAAGGCGTTGAACATCAAAGTCAACGTGGCCGATACCGGTGAAACCAAGTCGATGGTCGAACACGTGCTCAAGGCTTGGGGCAAGGTGGACATCCTGGTCAACAATGCCGGGATCACTCGTGACGGCTTATTGTTACGGATGAAAGAAGAGGATTGGAACCTGGTTCTTCAGATCAATTTGAACGGCACCTTTAATTGCACAAAGGCGGTCTTGCAGCCGATGACCAAGCAGCGGTATGGTCGTATCGTCAACATTGCCTCGATTGTTGGGGTGATTGGGAACGCAGGGCAGGCGAACTACTCGGCTTCGAAGGCAGCCGTCATCGGGGTTACGAAGACCCTTGGGCGGGAATATGCCAGCCGTAATGTGACGGTGAATGCGGTGGCACCG
>DIHK01000050.1 GCA_002420115.1 Nitrospira sp. UBA5698 | reverse complement strand
GGACCCGCAGCCGTCGGGCGTCCGGGATCAGATCCGCCCCGACGAGAGAAACCCAGCCACGCACCGTGCGCAGTCGCCGTTCAAACCAGCACGACGGGAGCACGGTTTCCCGAAACCCCATCAACGGATGGTAGCGAACACAGCCCGTGCGGAAGGCCGCATTGGTCGCATCGAAGGACTGGAGGTAGAACGTATCGAGACTCAGGTCCTCCTTGAGTTCCGTGGTGCGGGTCTCACAGTCGGCCCGGTCGGCATACATCCGGGTGACCAGTTCCGCAGCACGGGCACGCGGGTGACGAAGACGCGGTAGGTGTAGCCAGGACACTCGATCAACCGCCGCCCACTGGCTGTGTGCCGCTCCGTCAGGGTCTGCCGTAGACAAACAAGCCAGCGAGTCTGGCCCCGGTGAACGAACGCGCATGCCTACTTCAACGGTGACCAAGAGAATCTGGCTACCGATTCTACCTCAATTCCAGATCCACTGCGGAATCCTGGTTTATTGATCCTCACTCAGTATTGAGCTGATATCACCATTGGTTGTGCCTGCCTGGCAGCGTGACTGTAGCTGCTTCTTATCCATGCTCAATGACTGAGCTTCAGTGTTAAGGGAAAAATTCAAGTCAGTCTGAGAGCGTTCAGTCGTACTGCCAGGAAACTGAAGTAGATTTGATAAGGATGGCGTTGCTCAGCCGTCTTTTGTAGCCGACAGCCTTGCCCCATTCAACCGTAGCCAACGAGGAGGATACATCTTCATCATTAGACAAAAATGAAAGGGAGGGGCACCGACATATAGCCAGGGAATTGGAGGCAGAGTGAATGATTCAGCACATTCAGGGAAACCGGCATGTACCAAAGGGAAGGGTGGAATTGAAAGCGTAAGGAGCGGGGTCGACATCCGTTTCTGTTGATAGTGTACCAATGTAGGCAGGAGCACAGCTCTTGTCTGAAGGAGAGGGTGTGAGGCTCGAGACGTTCAGGATATGAGGAGAACCGTCTGCCAGTCGCGTGAACGAGGCCTCTTGGTCCTTCATATCTATGAAGGACCAAGAGGCGTGGATCAAAGCGAGGTGTCCAATCTGCAGGCAGGCACTATTACGATGGGAATGAGAGCGAAAAACGGACGACTCGGGCATCGTCGTTGTTTGTTGGATTGCTGTCAGTGCTTATAACCCCCTCCCAACCGACTGCAACTGCAGTTGTTAGATCTGGGGACAAAGCGAGTCCGAAGAGGGCATCGTTCGAACCGCCTAAATCAATGAGTGCTACGCCGTTGCCATTGAGTTTTGTCTCCCGCTGGCCGCTGGGTGTGAGCAAGACCACCACTCCGTCTTGAGTGGTGGCAGTTTGTTTTCCTTGTCCCACGATTAATACGCGCTGGTCCGGCAGAACTCTCACGGTTCGGCTTCGGTCGTCTTGGCCGGTAACATCGATTGTGGTTAGACCTGCGTCCCCATACGATTTATCCCATGTGCCGTCAGACAAAAATCTTGCGCTGATGATATCAACCGTTCCGGCTGACGTATCTCGTCCATAGCCGGCAATCACCAAGTTTGTCCCCTGTAAGGCCACATCGTAGGCTTCTGCAACAAATGGGAGTAGGGCCACATTCACCACTCCATCTCGACCGAAGCTGGTGTCGAATTGGCCATCGGAAAGTAGCCGGAAGAGGACAGTGGTTACCACACCAGCGTCAGAGGTATGACCACTAACCACGATTTTCCCATCAGGCTGCACGAGTGCGGTGCGGGGGTTATCGTTTCCCTTACCGATATCCAGAGTGACAAGTCCGTTCGTGCCGAATGTGTTGTCCCTCGTGCCGTTCGCAGTCAATTTCAGGACGGCATAATCGGAATCGGATCGGTCCGCTCCGTCGGCTGCTTTCCCTCCGATGAGCAATAGCTTGTCTCCCGGCAATAATGTTAATCCCCAGGCAGTATCCCCTCGAAAAGCCGTACCGGCGATCTTTCCCGTGCTCAGGTCGAGGCGGGTGATACCCTTGTTGCCGAATGTCTGATCCAACTGTCCCGTAGCTTCAAGGCGAACCACAGCGATGTCCGTATCGCGTGCCGCGTCTCCGGCGGCTGCTGTATCATGCTCGATCGGACCGGCAATCACGATTTTTCCATCAGACTGGACGACAATGGACCGCGCTAGCTCAGCTGTTTTTCCCGTACCCACGGCCACATTAACGGTCGTGATACCGTTTGATCCGAAAGAGGTATCCAGACCGCCGGTCACACCAAAGCGTGCAACCGTCATCTGACTATCATTGGCGACCGTGGTAAAACCTGCTGCGTAATACTGATTCTCAATCGTCGCGGTGACTGCGAGGAAGCGGTCCGTTTCCGTCGCTGAGAGTGGTACCGACAGGATGTCGCTGTTCAGTGTCGCAGGCACTGCTGTGTTGGAAGTTGGAGATACCTCGTTGCCGCTGCATCCCGTGATGGTAAAAGCAAAACTGACTAACAGTAGCCCAGGAATGGAGCGGAGATAACGATACAAACATGGTTGTTCAGATTTTGATTTCATGACATCCCTCTTCAAATAAGTGAGTGTTCTCATGAACACATGACGGTAAAAATGAACAATGTGTCTAATTCTTGCGCTATTCGACTGTGTCGGAGAGCTTGTCGGTCTAGGTGTCAGTCTGTCATGGCTGCAGGCTCCTTTCTTGAATGGTCCGTGTGTCGCAATTGCGGGACCCCTTGGCATGCACATCGGTGGACACATGCTCCAAAAAACACAGAGCCCATGGCTGCTGGACAACCATGGGCTCTGGACGCTCAGTCCTTTGGCCGCGTCTGTGTCGATTAGGAAGTTGATTGATTATCCGTGTTTCACTGTTCCCTCCCCTCTTGCGCTAAATTTCTATAGCGAGCGTGCTTCAGTACAGAATCAGAAAGAGGAGAGACGCCAATTCCAAACTCGCCATCTGTTCGACGTGGACAGAACCAATCATGAGTCCGGGAACCGCCTCAACCAGGCTTTCAGTCGGCGTGTCTGCATCGACTGTACGAGACCTCGAGTCTGCCCCCGTCGGCGCTTGGCGCATCGACACTTGATGCACCAAAGCTGAGGGTTTCGATGGGCGATCGGCTTGTGACAATGCAGGCAGATCAAGAGCGTTGCTTGTCGCGAGGGAAAAGGTGCCATCAATTCACCTGTCTCCATGGTGGAAATTCGTACAAGAGTGAGTTCCTGTGTCTATTGATAATCCTCATTCAGGGCCTTCAGGAAGGCAGCCAGCGGAGCGATATCGTTCTGTCGCAACGCAATCCCTCGAAGTTGGGCGGCCCCATTGCGGAGTATTCCTTTACGTGCGAGGTCTGACATCTCGCGATAAAACTCCAGAATCTCATCGAGCGTATCGAATTGTCCGTTATGCATAAACGGAGCTGAGTGGCCCAGGTCGCGAAGACCGGGAGTCTTAAATCGAGCGAGTGCTCGATCTAAAAGCTCGCGTTGAGAAGTTGAACAGGGTTGCTCTTCGTCGCAGAGAACGGTTCGGATCTTGGACTGAGGCGTTGGCATGTCAGGATTGGCGAAGACGTTCCACAAGCCCAGGTCAGTCAAGGTTGTTCCGGATGAGGGAACGGCCCGGAATCGTTCGCTGGCTGTCGGATATTGTTCGGTTGCCGGTAAATCGTCGGCTGTTCGTGAGTCAAGGCTGGGAATGGCCAAGTTCATGAAGGCGCCGCTGCCATGGCCGGGAATCGAATCATATTCCTTCTGAGTCGTTCCCGTATTGTGAGCTTTGAAATCGGTGAAGTTCGGCGCGGCATGGCAGGCAATGCAGTTTCCGATTGTTCCGGTCGCCAATTCAGTCGGCAAAGCAGGTAGCGCTGCCGGCTCGGTCAGGAACATTTTTAACCCAGCCAATTCTTGTGTTCCAAATGAGAACGGCTGCGTATGAAATTGGAACTGCCCGTCCATTCGATTGGGGTTTGAGGTGACAAATTGAAGAGTCCCTGCCGATTCACGGGCTTTGACCAGTTGCAGAAGGCGCCTGCTGTAGTCGAATGGAGATTCGTTGGAATCTGGGGCGTGAGGAAATCCGTTGGCCTCCAGAAACACATCAAACGGGGAGCGGATCGGCGCACCACCATCTTCGGTCTGTGAAAAGAGCAGGCCGTTGACATAGGCGGTAACGACCTTCACGACCGCATCGAACACTTGCTGGTCCGAGGCCGAATCAACTGCCACCCGAAACTTTGCCGTGAGCCTGAATTCTTCAGGTATGGAGGCATCGGTTCCTCCGAAGAGCACTTGAAAGGGCGTTCCATCGAATTCCTTGGCTAGATCTCCCGTGCCGTCATCGGACCGGACCACGCGGGCGATGTGTGCGATGGCCTGTGCACGTTCGCCTGGTAGCCATCCGAAGTTTCTACCGGTGAACGTGGCGGCCACCAGCTCTTCCATTGAGTTGAACTCGGCGTCGAAGTGGAACAGGACGCCGCCTGGGCGGTCGAGCGCAGAGTTGACGAGCGGCGGGGAATTGCGGACGGCAACAGTTTTGCCGTCCGCCCGGGCGGGGATGGGGCTGCGCCGTGCAAAGTCGGTGTAACTCCGCATGCCGCCTCCCGGTGCCTCCAGTACATCGTCGACCAAGTGACAAGCCCGGCAATTCATGGAGAGGCCCTTGAACGGACCTGGAGCGATCGGTGCACCAATCGTTTTGACGGTATCGACGACGGGGTCATCGATATTCGGATCGTTGATATTACCGCCGCTGTCCAGCGACGCTTTAAACGCTTGCGCGAACCGTGTTTCGAGGAACAACCGTTCGCCGACGGATTTCTCAGCTCCCGTTGTTCCTGTGGCGGTGGGCGGCGTCGGTGCTGGCTCATCGCGACTTGAGCAGGAGACGATTCCGATAGAACAGATGATTATGAGGAAGAGTGCTACTCCCGTCTGTGGCTGACGTGATGTTCGAGCATGCTTCATGGCGTGTTTCCTTCGTATGATCAACACCCTTTCAGCTGTGCCGAGTTGACTCGCTTGATCCATCTCAGGTTCATCGTAGTTCGCTCTATGGGCGGCAAGGGCCCTCGGGAGGCGAGGACCCTTGCCTGGTCAAGTGGGAGGGGTGGGGCCTCCCACTTTGAAGCCGGCGTCGGTGGTACGCCGGCTGGGTTACTCGTGGCGTTGTTCTCTTAGAGGTGCGCGGTGCATTTCCGAACAGCACTCGACCAAAGTCTTGACGACAAGTGGATCAAACTGAGTGCCTGCGGATACCTGTAGGATGCGGAGCGCGACGTGATCGCGTCTGAATTGATCATGAGTATGTGGAACGTGAATCGCTGAAAAAGCATCGGCGACGGCCAGAATTCTTGCTCCCAAAGGGATGAATTCTCTCCTGAGCCCGTAGGGGTAACCTGATCCATCCCATCGTTCATGGTGATGCGCGATCATGACGGTGACTTCACGAAGGAACGGAAAGGGCTCAAGCAAAATCGATCCAAGGCGAGGATGATTCTGAATGGTGGTGTAGGACTCTGTGTCCGGCGATTCTCGTCCTGTTTGCAGATGAGGCGGGAGCATCAGCAGACCAATATCGTGGAGTAAGGCGGCTAACTCGAGCTGGTGTAGTGGTTCGTCATCCAGTCCCATTGCCTGTCCAATATGAACGGCACTGACTGCAGTGGCTTCGCCATGGCCTGCTTGCCAGGGCAGAAGCCGATCCAACTCCCTTGTCACTTGCCGGACCAAAATGCTCTCCAGATCGCGTTGTGACGCAGAAGAAATGGAGAGGCGATCGATCTTCTTGAGCATGCCTTGAATCCCCAAGACGGCAGGCTGGACCTGATCGAGACGGTGGACCTGCATGGCGCTACCTCCCTGAAAAACAAAGAGCCCGAAACCACTCGCGTGATTTCGGGCTCTGGGTGAACAACCGCTGGCCGCTCAGAAAGAACTCTGGTGCTACTCACCTACGACTCTTGTGGTCGTTTCCCTCCCATGAGCGGCTGTCCGAGTACCCACATTTCATAGAGAGGAACAACCATCATGACCAGAAAGCTGAGGGTCATCAGCATGTCGCCCGTGAGCATGGATAGGACGAAGATGGGAGACACATAGCTGATGAGCCAGGGCGATAGCAGATCGAGAATGACTCCGCCAAAGCCGGCCCAGGTGACGATGGCCTTGAGGGTATGGCTGGTATTGGTCAGGTACATCACATGGATCAAAATCATGAACACGACCGGCATGGTGAAAAGATGAAAATGGGTGATTTCAGCCAGCTCCCGAAATGACATCGGCTCTCCGAATGTTGCATTGGATCCTCGATAGTGTTCGGCGATGCCTTGTGGGGATAATCCAGTCATGCTATGCGCCCAAAAAAAGGAGAAGCAGAACCCGACGAACATCAGGAACAAGAACAATGTGTACAGCAAGCGAATATGGCGATCTGAATCACGTAGCCTGAATTTCTGGTTAAAGTTTCGCATGTTCGGGACGCTGGGTCCGCTGTGATTAATTACCAAATATCGACGGGAGGAATCCCTTATCCTTTTTGGAGGCTACTGTATCACTGCCGATTCCAGCCGGTTTCAGATAAAATTCGTCGACCAGGACCAGCACTCGCTTAACACCGGCGCTGATCGAACGGACGGACATGGTGGCGCCGGAGATGTTGATGATATCTTTGTTGATCCGGATTGGATCCAAGACCGTCTTGCCTTCATATTGTACGTTGAACCGCTTCCGCCCGACTTCACTTCCTCTGGCCTCACGAAATACCAATAGCTCAACGTCGGAGCAAGCCCCTTTGGCGTCGACACCGACCATGTAGGTCATATGCTTGTGTTTACCAATGGTGTTGTGGACGATGGCATAGCCGTCGACCGTATCTCCCGTTTCGCCGATATAGACTTCGAACGCTTGTTCCGGGAACTTCCATCCGATGCGTTGTTCGATCAGATCTTTCTTGTCCTGGTCGAGCTGGATGACTTCCTTGCGAATACGTTGCGACTTTGGGAGGATGACCTTTACGGCCTCATCTTCCGACATGAAGACTTCAGCATGATTCAACTCCGCCTCAGTCAGATAGCGTTTCAGATCGTTATCCCATACCTTTTCAGCTACAGCCGATAAAGGAGTGGCGAGGCAGAGTGCTGCTCCGATTGCGAATCCAGAAAAAGTTCTTCTTAGATGGCTGAACATCCGTGTTCCTGTAACTTGGCATCAAGACGATCTTGTATGTCCCGCATGACTTCTACGGATGGGTCGGTCGGAGCCCAGCCGAAGAGACGTGATCCTCCTCGCATGACCCAGCTCTGCCGTTCTTCGATAAAAAAGATTCTTGTCCTGTCGTTCGTCCGCTTCACTCGTAGCGTGAGGCGAGATCGATCTTTACTGTCTTGGATTTCCCGTCGAAACGCACCGTACTTTCGCCCTGGCATCGGAATTTCGAGCCAGTGCGTGACGATCACTCCTGCCTCTTTATCGCTCGTATCGGCAGACCGATCCTTTACAGCGTCGATGGCTGCATCCCAGGCTTGGTCATAGTTACAAGTGGTAGCCCGTTGTTCCATGCCGCTGGTCATCAAGGCACAACCCCCCGTGCTCCCAACCAGGAGGAGCGTGAAAATGCTCAGGTTCATTCGCTGCAGAAACTTTGTCATGTCATGAGCTCCCCGCCGAGACGGCGGGGAGCCTCCTTAGCTGTACAGTTAGAAGTAGGTCGCTGCTTGGAACAGGAATCCATCTCCATCCATCGGGCTGCTGGCGTTACCTAAATCTCCTGCAGGGGTTAATCCCACCGCGCCGTTCTGCGCGTTATGCTGCCAGTTGATTTTGAAGACCATGTCTTCGACGGGTCTGAAATTGAGACCAACCGTCAACCGATCGAGTTCTCGCCGATTGCCAAGGGTATTTGCCCCTCCCACCGTGCGATTGTCCGTATCGGTGTCAATTTGCTCCCAGCGTACCGTTGCCGTGAAGGTGGAGGCATCGGAGAAGTGACTGGGGGCCAGTCGTTTCAGGAGTTCAGGCATAAAGTGATAGTTCCCCTGGACGTAGTAGCCGAACATGCCCGAGGGGCCGATTCCATTGCCGGTCACACCGGTGGCATTGTTGTTGCTGATTCTGGTCCATGCCGCTTCACCGATGAGCTCGAACGGGCCACGTTGCAGGGTCCAGTCTACCGCAAAGATGTCGATATTCCCCGAACCAACTGTAGCTGTTGAGGGCTTATATTGCCCGTGATATCCAGATCCGGCGATTTCAATACCCAACATGGGACTAAAAGCCAAACGACCGACGATGGCCTTGCTGTCGTCACGATCTCGGGATACGCTTCCACGCGCACTGCGGATCCCTAAATCTGTGATGGCCCCAGCAGTTTGCGTCATGCCATTGACTGCATAGAGTTCATAATCGATCTTCGATAGCGCCGACGGATAAAATGTTCCGTAAATACCGGCGCCGGCCTCAAACCAGGTGCTTGGAATAATGAGTCTGGATACCATTGGCCGATCGACCAGATCGTTTAACGGCGAATCATGGAGCAGGTTGAACTTGCCGACCGGCATGAGGAGAATGCCGCCTCGGAGATTGATTCGCTCGTCGACCAGATAGTCCAGTTGTGCAAACTCGACCTGAATCGAGCCATCGCCCTGAGGCGAATTGGTTCCACCACGTTCAATTTCAATCTCCGCCGCAAATTTTACGCGGTCAGTAATATCAGCATAGATGAAAGGGACCAAGCGCTGCTGGCCGAAGCTATTGCGGCTGGGATTGTCCAAGTTTTGACGAGATAGGATGTTGTACATCACGTCCGCATAACCGCCAAGCGTGGCTTTGGGCGCGCTCAAGAATGGCTTCGCGTAAATCAATTTTCCTGACCCCGTAGAACTAAACCCGAGAGAAGTGTTTTCCTCTCCCGGGCGACCGACCCGAATATCGGTCATTGGCCCGGTCGGTACCGGGTATTGTTTCGGAGATGCACTGTCATCTTGAATCGTACGCGATTCACGTTCCTGCGCTTTTTGTAACGCTTCTTCGAGTCTTTTCACTCGTTCCTCAAGGCTCTCTTCCGCGAAGACCGGGGTGACCGACAGCGCCAGAATTGAAAGAGTCCCGAGGAGTAACCGCATCTTCATCGGTATCCTCCCTGCTGATTATGTAAAGGTTATAGGCTGACTCGGGACTCTATGGTCTCTGGCCTTCGGGTAAACAACAAACAGGCACAACTACATGACGGTCGTTTCTCCTTTTGGAGCGGAATGATCGGTCAGATTGCCGTTCCCCAGCCCTCGATCGAAGAAAAGGGGATCACTACGATACGCTTGCATCGCTTGCACTTCAGTTCCAAGCCTTGCCCACACACCTTGGCAATCAACTGTCCGCATGCACAGCGTGTCTCGAGGGGCGAGCACGGTTCCAGAGAAGAAGTTTTTGCAACTGCCATGGTGTTTAGCGCGTCTCTCTCAATGAAATTGAGAACGATTATTAATATCCTGATCAGCCTTTTGCTGTCAAGCTATAATTTCAGTCAAGCAGAGCTGCTAGAGGCTCACAAGATTTCGTATAATTCCCCAGTAACCATGAAACTGGCTATGGTCCAATTCGTGTTCCTGGTGACCGTCGTTGTGGATCTGTGGGGGTGCGTGACCCAGTTGCCCGCGGTGATCGATCCGCAGGATGTGACTGAGGGGCTGGTTATCGGAAGAATTGTCACTGTCTTGACTGGGGACCGATCTCGGCGGTTTTCACCCGCGGTGCGGTTCGTTGAAGTTGAGGACCAAGCCTCGCACAAACGATTCCAAGTTGAGATCAACTCTCCCGATCGACATTTTGCTGCTCATCTGCCGTCCGGACAGTATCGGTTGACTCGGGTACAGATCACTGAGGGACCCTTCATGTCCATGGCGGATGTCGCGATGACGTTTCTGGTCGATGCCACCGTCATTACCTATGTGGGGACTTTGAGATTCGGAATCGATTCGCCGCGTTATGGGCGGATGATCGTGGTCTCTGTGGTCGCCGACCAAGCCGAGACTGTCCAGGCACAGGACTTTCTCGATGGCCGGTATCCGATGTTCAAGGGCAGCTCAATGACTGAAACGCTTCCTCAGCCGACACAGATAGAAGCACGGCTCTATGAGATCATGCCGTATCCTCGGTATTCGAGATACTTTCGCCGGCACTGGTGGTAGGGGGATCGCACAATGAAGACCTCTCAGTCCTCGATCAGTTTTCTGGCGATCGTTGTTCTTCCCCTGGTCATGCTGGGAGGTTGTGCGGAACTACAGCCATCCTCTCAGCCCATGATCGCGAAACGTACCCAGATGCACATGGGGACGCTTGTGACGGTGACTGCTGTGGCGTTCGATACGCAGGTGAGTGACCGAGCTGTCCAGGCTGCTTTCGATGAGATTAAGCGACTTGAAGGGTTATTGAGCACCTGGCGATCTGACAGTGAGCTCTCACAGGTGAATGCCGAAGCTGGTCGCCGATCTGTCCAGGTCAGTCGAGAGACGTTTGATCTGGTCGTTCGATCTCTGGACATGGCGCAACTCACTCGTGGCGGGTTCAATATTGCTCTGGGACCCGCGATCGAAGCTTGGAGTGTCACCGAACGGCCGCAGGTTCCTGACGAGCATGTCTTGGAACAATTGAAGCCGCTTGTTGATTGGACAACCATTCAAATCGATAAGAAATTACAGACGATCTATCTGCCGTATAAGGGAATGCGCATTGATGTCGGTGGGGTGGGAAAGGGCTATGCCGCCGATCGGGCGGTCGAGGTCATGAAACGAGCAGGTGCCAAAGGGGGAGTTGTCGCCTTATCCGGGGACATTAAAGCCTTCGGTGTGCTCTCTGAGCGAAAAGGGTTTCCTGTCGGGATCAGGCACCCGCGTGAGGAGGGAACGCTGATCGGCATCATCGATTTACATGATGAAGCGGTTTCAACAGCTGGGGACTACGAACGGTTCTTCGAACGGGACGGTGTGCGGTATCATCATATCCTAGACCCACGCACGTTGCAGCCGGCACGTGGATGTCAGAGTGTGACGGTCATCGCCAAGGACGGTACGACAGCCGACGGGTTGGATACAGGTATTTTTGTGCTCGGGCCAGAAAGCGGAATGGCGCTGGTAGAGCGCTTGCCGGATGTTGAAGCAATCATCGTTGATGCGAACGGTACCCTGAGGGTGTCTTCGGGGCTTCGTGATCGGTTAGGCGTACCATGAGAATCGGTCTCGCCGGTTATCGAGCGGTTTTTAGGTCGTAACTGATCGAGAACTTCACCGAGATCGAGGGACGTTCAAGTAGATGCGCGAATTTCACTGGCGGGCCGTTTCTGACGTCTTCCAATGCAATCTGGTCCAATGCTGCGTTCCCTGAGCCCTTGGCGATGCGCACGTTGCTCAGCGAGCCATCTTCGTGCAAGAGCGCAATCAGTGTCACCTTTCCCTCAATCCCCTCGGCACGCAATGCCGCGGGGTAACGCTTGTCGAGCCCCTCGATCCACTGCGCCATGAGCGTGGTGAGCCATCCATAGTCGACGTTGACCGATCGCTGTGAACTGGCTGATGCCGATGGAGTGTTCCTGGCGAGTACAGGGTCAGAAGCGGGATTCATATCCGCCGGTGATGCGGGTAGCTGACTGATGTCGGTAGAGGGAGTCGACTCCTGTTCAGGCAATGGCACGAGCTGAGAGGTCGGACCAGCCGGTACCGCTGGCATCTCTTGTGATGCCCGTGATTCGCTCGGAAGTGGGTCCACCTCTTGAGACGGTGGAGCGAGATCAGCTGGTGGAGCTGGAGCAACCGCGGTCGATTCGATGCGTTGAACCGGACGTGCCGAGGCAGAAGTGTGCCTGGTTGGTGAAGTCGCTGGTGTCACTGCAGCTGGCGCCTTTGCTGAAGGCGAAAGGGTTGCCACCATCGCCACATTCCATTGAAACAGGTCCCCTTGTGGGGCCAGGTGAATACGTTGTACGAACAGGATAGTGGCGAAGGCCAAACCGCCATGCAAGAGACAAGAGAGGAGCCAGCCAGTAGCCGTGGAGCTGGAATCATTCAAAAGAGGTCGCGGCGAGTCTTGCATTTAGAGCCGAATGACCTCCAAGCTTACCTGCTGAAATCCCAGCCCGCGAATCTCATCGACGAGTGCCACGAACTTTTCGAGCAGTGTGACCTTGTCTGCACGGACGACCACCGCAGATTCGCGAGGCCGAGAGCTCAGGGCCGTGGGAAGGCCTCCCTCGGGGACCGGGGTATCGTTGACAAACAAGTTCCCCTCCGCCGTCAAGGCAATCACGATCGGTACGTCTTGCCGATCGCTGACCTCTTTCGCTTTGGCGAGGTTGACGGGAATCTGGCCCGTACTGATGAAGGTGGCTGTCGTCAACACGATGACCAGCAGGACCAACATCACGTCCACAAGCGGAATCACGTTGATTTGATCAATGTTCCGATCCATGTTGTGCTCTATAGTCCGTCAAGAGTTCGGTGACGCGTCGACGCAGGAGGTTATTCATGACGACACAGGGAATCGCAACCAGCAGGCCGACAGCCGTCGCCTTCAATGCCAGGCTTAACCCGATCATGATGGTGTTCACGGCCATGGTGCCGGACGTCCCCATCGTATGAAAGGTTAACATAATTCCGAGGACGGTTCCGAGGAGGCCAATGTAAGGGGCGTTGGCCGCTACGGTTCCGATCACGACGAGACGCTTGGTCAGTGTGATTTCCAGCAGTTGCGCGCTGGAAAACTGAGAGAGGTTGATACGCTTATAGAAGAGCCACCGTTCAATGGCCACGGCCACGGACCACACACTGAGCACCAGTAAGAGACCAATCACCCCGTAATCAATGACGTCTTTCAATGCGTCCATCGCGACTCCTTAGATTGTGGAAGGGGGCTCAAGCCGGGTGGGGTTGGAGACCTCAGCGCTTGTTCATCCATGCCAGATTTCTGGGGAGGCTGTCAATCTTCACCTGCAGCCAGTCTATTCCTGTGTCGCTAGGGACGAGGGGGTGCTTCGGCCTGAAACAGCACGGTATGGGTTGCCGAAACGCGGAGTTCGACAGAGGTGCCTTCTTGGTAGACGCTGGTTGAGCTTTCACTACTATGGACGATTTGGCCGGAAGGCAGTTGAACTCTGTACAAGTTTTCAGATCCACGGAACTGTCTGGCCACGATTCTCGGTTCGGCGGATTTGTTGGGCAGGAGGTGTACGTCATCCGGGCGAATCATGACCGCAACACGGTCTCCTTCTGAGGCATTTATTGTATTGGGGAACGTTCCTATCTCGGTGTGAACCAATCCCTGGTGAATTTGGCCGGCAATGAAGTCGGCTTGGCCGACAAAGTCGGCCACGAACCGCGTGGTTGGGAGATGGTAAATAAGTTCAGGAGAATCCATCTGCTCGAGCACTCCTTGATTCAACACGGCGATGCGATCGGCCATGGCAAAGGCTTCATCATGGTCATGCGTGACCATGATGCTTGTAGTTTTCATCTGACGTAGCAGGGCGTGGACCTCTTGGCGCATGCGACTGGCCATGTCGGGGTCTAGGTTGCTGAACGGTTCATCCAGCAGGAGCAAGACCGGATTTTGTACCAGCGCCCGTGAAAGAGCCACGCGTTGCTGCTGCCCTCCCGATAATTCATGCGGGTATCGGCGTTCAAACCCCTCCAAGCCGGTCAGGCACAGCATCCCATCAACTCGGCGCTTTTGCTCTGCCCTGGGCAGGTGGTTGAGTCCAAAGGCGATGTTGTCGGCGACACGCAGGTGCGGAAAGAGGGCATATTCCTGAAAGACCATGCCGATGCGACGATGTTCCGTTGGAACCGTTTCCGAGGGGGATGAGATTACCCGTCCAGACAGGAGAATTTCTCCGGAACGTACCGGCTCAAATCCCGCAATGGCACGTAGAACGGTGGTTTTTCCACAGCCGGATGGGCCAAGCAGGCAGAGGATCTCACCTTCCCTGACGGAGAATGACATGTCGCGAACGGCAGGTCGGCTTGAGTCATAGGCACAGGAGATAGAGCGAAGTTCCAGGATCGGAGCCGCCGGAGAGAAGAGGTGGGCGCGTGCATGGCATTGGTCGGTAGTGATCGGTCTGGTCTCTGCCGGTGTGTTCATGTTCGGTCCTTACGCAGCGCGCCAATCGCGGGAGAGTAATAAGCCAAGCGCAGGCAGACCGACCAGCACAATCAAGAGAGCGGAGGGGGCCGCCAGCTGATAATACTCTTCACTCGCTTCCAGCCAGACTCGGATGGCCAAGGTGTCAAACCCCACCGGGCGGAGCAAGAGCGTGGCGGGCAGCTCTTTCATCGTTTGAAGAAAGATCAAGACCCAGGCCACGATGATACCGTTACGGATGAGCGGCAGCGTGACCTGTCGCACGGTTTGGCGGGCGCTCAGTCCAAGGGTGCGGGCGACTTCCTCGAGATTGGGTGTGATCTGCTGGATCGCCGGTTCGAGCGATTGGAGGCCGGCCGGAAGAAAGTGCAAGACATAGGCGATGATCAACACGAATACCGTTCCATAAACAACCGGTATCAGTTTGAGACAGAGGATCAGTACGGCGAGTGCTGCGACCGGTCCCGGCAACACATATCCAGCATAAGCGGCCTGTAGGCAGCCGGTATTGAGCCATGTGGGTTTGCGACTTGCCAGATAGGCCAACGGCAGTCCGACCAGCACGCCGGCTGTGGCTGCCAGGGTTGCGAGCACGGCACTGTTCCAGACAAAGCCAAAGAATCGTGCATCGAGAATGGCAAAGGCCTCAGGAGAGAGGCTCCACAGGATCAAGAGGCACACGGGGCCGCCGAAGGCTGCTCCCAGGATTATGGACAGAGATGCCGTCAGACCGACAGTCTGGAGCCAGTTACATTGGATTCGCTGGGGAGCGCGGTAGCGACCGGCGGTCTGGTAGAAGCGACTTTTGCGGCGAAACCATCGCTCGGTTAATAAGAACAAGAGTGCCAGGACGACCAGCAAGACGCTCAAGATACTCGCGGCCTGATTGTCCAACTGGCCGGTCATTTGTTGAAACACGGCATACGTCAATGTTTGATAGCGCAAGAGCGACACGGCTCCGAAATCAGAGACCACGTACAGGATGACCAGCGCAACACCGGCAACGATGGACGGGCGCAACAACGGAAGGGTGACCGAGATGATCCGTCTCAGGGGAGAGGCGCCACAGGTACGGGCGACTTCTTCAAACGACACGTTGAAATTCAGGAGCGCGCTTCGCGTGAGCAAATAGATGAACGGGAATGTCGCAAGCCCCATGACTACGGTGACGCCCAGAAAACTTTGCGGCGAAAAAATTCTGGCCTGAGGGCCGGCCAGCATCTGCCAGAGTGCTTCAACCGGGCCGCCGAATCCCAACAGATAGTTGAAGACATAGGCCAACACGAATGTCGGCATGGCAAGAGGAAGTACAAGGGCGACTTCCCAGAGCCGGCGTCCAGGAAAGTCACAACGGGTCACGATCCATGCGGTTGAGACCCCCAATACAAGCGCGAGGAGTACCACCGCACCGGCCAAGGAAATCGTATTCCAGAGGAGTTCGGGGACACGAGTGGTCCACAGTCGAGACCAGACCCCCGGATCGGCCGAGAGGGCCAAGGCCATGATGTAGATCAACGGGAGCAGCACCAGTGCCGCACTGGCCAGGGCAGCCAATTGGAGGGAAGAGAGCGATGATGGGCGTACGGCAATCACAGGTCACTCGGTGTTACCGCATGCCCACTTGTTCGATGAGGCGAAGAGTGGGCGCGCGGAGCTCGGCCAGTTTCGCCAAGGGCACCATGGCGGCGCGAAAACTCTTTCGTTCGACGAGGGCTGGGTCAGCCTGGACCTCTGGGTGAAGCGGGTATTCCTTGTCAAGATCGGCGAAAATCTTCTGACCTGCCTGTGCGACGAGGAATTCAACGAGCAGTTTGGCCTGTTCCATACGAGGGGTATGTTTCAAGACGCCGATGCCGGCCACATTCATAATGGCCCCCATCCCGCCTTCCTGTTGATCAGGCATGACAACCGCTATGGGAGAGGTTGGTTGTGTGGCGAGATGACGATAGACGTAGTAGTGATTGACGATTCCCAGCGCGACCTGACCTTTGGCCACCGCCTCGACGATCTGGGAACTCTTCTGGTAGACCTGAGCCCCGGCGTTGTCTCGAAGCCCTTCAAGGAGCGTCTTGGTGCGATCATCACCGATGCTGGCTCGAATCACGGAGACGCCTGCTTGCAGATATTCGCTGCCGGCGTTCGGAATGGCGAGTTTTCCCTTCCAGATGGGGTCGGCTAAGTCCAGCAACGACGTAATCTGGTCAGGCTTCACCATCTTGGTGTTGTAGGTAATGATCCAAAATCGCCCAGACAAGCCGATCCAGCTGTTGTCCGTGGCTCGAAATTGAGGAGGAATGGCCCGCTCGATTTCGCGCATACTCAGCGGTCGAAACAGTCCGGCCGTGCGGGCGAGCTCCAAACTCCCGGCGTCATTCGTGATAAAGACATCGGCTGGACTACGGTTGCCCTCCGCTTTCATCCGATTCACCAGTTCGGTCGTACCGGAGGACAATAGCGCGATCTGAATGCCGGTTTTTGCGGTGAATTCGTCCAACGCCGGCTTGATCAATCGTTCAGCGCGTCCGGAATAGACGGTCAGTTGGTCGGCAGCGGCAGCGATGCTTGGGATGATCATGGAGAAGAGCAGAACACTACATGCCGTGAAGATACCGATGAGCGGACGGTAATTGGTGCACGGAGTGGTGCGATGAGCCTTGTGAAGGGATCTCGACATGGCGGACCTTTTTGCGATAGGGAGCGATATGATTTGAAATTGATAAGCTATATCAAAAAGGATACCAGAAACATTTCTGTGGGTCAATGACGGCAGCGGGAGCAGAGTCCGTAGAGTTCAAGCCGGTGGGTGGTAATCGTAAAGCCGTTCTTGGTCGCGACTTCCTCTTGAAGGCGTTCGATATCACAGTTTTCAAACTCCACGATTTTGCCACAGCCTGTGCAGATGAGATGGTCGTGATGGCCCTTATGAGACACGTTGTCATACTGGGTTTGTGTCCCAAAGTGTCGGGCTTGAGCCAGTCCTGCTTCGCAGAACAGGTTGAGGGTCCGATAGATGGTTGCGAGCCCAAGATGAGGATCTTTGCGTGCCAACTGATGGTACATTTCCTCAGCCGTGATGTGTTCTTGCTTCAAAAATGCATCGAGAATCAACTCGCGCTGGCGCGTAAATTTGAGCTGGTGGTTCTCAAGATGCTCTTTCAGAATTCCCATTTCCTTGGCATGTTTGGACATCGTGGCAGATCGCTCCTCCCTTGGAGTGGGATTAAAGACGAAATGAAGCAGTGGGTCAAGAGTATTTCTCTGGACCATGAACGGGGACGGGTTCGTCTTTGACGGCCGCTCCTGTGGCTGGCTATAGTGAAGCCCTCGGTCGTCTGATGAGGATTACGTGAGAACACCCAGCCAAATTCTTGTTGACCGTGTGCTCCTGCTCCATATTCTACAGCTCGCTGAACCCCACGGATTGTTGAGCGACGTGAAGCTGCAGCAGCTCTGTTTCTTGTGTGAGCTCCAAACCTTTGCCAAGGGGTTCAAGGCGCTTCATTTCGAATTCTTCCGATTTGCGTACGGGGCCTTCAGTAAAGAACTGGATAATGATCTGACATCGCTTCGTCGGAAAGGCCGGATAGAAAACTTTACTGTTTCAGATCAGGCTAAGGAGGAGGCGATCCCATTGCTGCTCACGGCGATTGAAGGGGTGGAGGCCCATGAACAGGTACAAGAGATCATCGAGGCCGTCGTGGCGGCCTATGCGCCACAAGACAGTGGGACGATTACGACCTCGGTTGAGGCGGTGCAGCTGAGTACGCCCCAGGATCCTGAACTCAAAATTCCCATTCGAGATATCGTGTTCCACACCACCCTGCTCGTGCCGCATCGGATCGAAGTGCAGGCTGAATTCACCATCCCGCCCGCTATCGCAGGAAAGCTCAATGCGGCGATGGGGTATGAGTCCCGACCGGCGTGGGACGCTCAGAGTTGGTAGAGCTCGCCATACTTTTGCTCCACATAATTGAGGAAGGGCTCGGGACGGAGTGAGGAGCCCGTGATCCGTTCGGCCAGGTGAGCTGGAGTAAACATGCGGCCCCAGCGGTGGATCTTCTGCTCCAGCCACCGGCGCAGGGGGAGTAGTTGCCCGGCAGCGATGTCAGTCTCCAGCTGTGGGAGCTCCAACTTGGCCTGTTCAAAGAATTGGACGGAATACAGGTTGCCTAACGTATAGGTCGGGAAATACCCGAAGGCGCCGAACGACCAATGCACGTCCTGCAACACACCTTCGGCATCGGACGGTGGTCTGATTCCCAGATATTCCTCCATTTTCTGGTTCCATATAGTGGGTAAGTCTTCCGGCTGAGTGTTGCCTTCCACCAGCCCCTGCTCAATCTCAAACCGCAACATGATGTGGAGATTGTAGGTCAGTTCATCGGCCTCCACACGAATCAACGAGGGTTTCACGCAATTGATCGCGGCATAGAATTGGTCGATACCCATGCCGTGCAGTTGGTCAGGGAAGGTCTGTTGCAACATTGGATAAAAGAAGCGCCAGAAAGGCTTGGAGCGTCCGACACAGTTCTCCCAGAGACGGGATTGGCTCTCATGGATTCCGAGGGACACCGAGTCGCCCAACGGCGTGCCGAAATAGCGCTGATCTAATCCTTGGTCGTACAATCCATGGCCGCCTTCATGGATACAGCTGAACAGGCAAGACTGGAGTTCATGTTCATGCACGCGGGTCGTCACGCGGACATCGGTCGGGTGAAATGAGGTCGTAAAGGGATGGGCTGAGAGATCCAGGCGGCCGCGTTCGAAGTCATATCCCATGGCGGTTAACACCAACCGCCCAAACTCCAGCTGGCGACCATGATCATACGAGCGGTGGAGGATGCTGTCGTCAATCCGGACCCGGCTCTGTGTGATTTTTTTGAGTAACGGCACCAGACGGGTCTTTAGTACGGCAAACATTGGCTGGAGCGTCGCAATGGTGGCGCCTGGTTCATACACATCCAACAACGCGTTGTAGGGGGAACCTTCGTAGCCAAGATATTCCGCTTCTTCGCGTTTGAGCTGGAGCACGGTTCGAAGATTCGGCAGGAACATCGAAAACTTGTTGTGTTGTTTGGCCTCTGCCCAGACCTGTTGGGCGAGAGAACATTCTCGACTCAGCTTCATCACAAAGTCGGATGGAAGTTTCTGTGCTCGGCTGAAGTCTCGCCACACTTCCCGCAACAGCGATCGGGACGGCTCATCCCACGTGTCGCCTGGCCGGTCTGCTGCCTGGCCGCTCGCCGGATCCACCCACTGCGACAAGAGCGACTGTACCTCCGATGACACCAATTTCTGATGGGCAATGCCTTGAAGTACGGCGATTTGCTCCGCCCTCGCCTCTCCGCCTCCGGCCGGCATATAGGTTTCCTGATCCCAGGACAAGACCGAAGCGGCACTGTTGATACGTTGAATTTCCAAGAGTCTTGTCGTGAGGGGTTCTAAGGTCGCGAGGGTTTTCAAATCGGCCTCCTGTTCCCTGTGCTAAGATTGCGCGCTCGCCATTCAGTGACCGGCGCAGTGTACGCAAGGGCTGCCACGTTTTCAAATAGCTAAAAAGGATTCTTATGGAACAGTTAGTTCCGACGGAGATCGAAGCGTATGCGGAGCGGTATTCCATGCCGGAGTCGGCCATGTGTCGTGCACTGCGCGAGGAAACCCTTCGAACTATGGAATATCCTCAGATGGTAGTCGGTCCCTTGGAAGGGGCGTTTCTGAAAATGATGACGCGGCTGGTCGGGGCGAAGCGGGTGCTGGAAATCGGCATGTTCACCGGTTACAGCGCTCTGTGCTTCGCTGAAGCATTGCCGGACGATGGAGAGATCATCACCTGCGAGGTCAACGAACAGTCAGCAGCCATGGCTCGGCGTTATTTTGGGCAGGTGCCAGTTGGGAAGAAAATCAGTATCCGTATGGGCCCAGCCCTCGACACCATGCGAACGCTCACCGGTCCATTTGATGTCATCTTCATCGATGCGGACAAGACCACTTACCTGAATTACTATCGACGTTCCCTCGACCTGCTGGCTCCAAACGGTGTCATCTTAATCGACAATGTTCTGTGGAGCGGTGAGGTGTTGAAGCAACCACCACCGGACGAGTCCACGGCTGCAATTCAAGATCTCAATCGTACCGTTGCAACTGATCCACGTGTGTCTGCCGTGTTGGTGACGATTCGGGACGGGATTTTGGTGGTGAGGCGGAGGACAAAGCCCTAGGCAGCTAGCCTCGTACTGTAGGTCAAGTGTGTCTGGTTCGGAATGCAAATTGACGAGGCTAATCTCTCAGGGTACACTCGCAACACTGATTCTCACCTTCTGACATCCTTCCAGAGGGATCTCTGTACATGCACGAGATCTGTGTCATCTACCTTTCTGAAGATGAATTCCTTATTGAGAGGCTTGTTTCACTATTGCGGAAGCAGTGGAATGTATGGTGGGCCAAGGATATCGCTCATGGAGATTGGGAAGAGGCTGTTCGTGAGGCGATTCTCAAGTCATCGGCAGTCGTGCCGGTCTTGTCTGCGTATGCCAGAGGTGAACGAAAAACAATTCTTAAAGATGAGATGCGTTTTGCGAAAAAACACAAGAAACCACTTTTTCCTTTCCTGATTGGAGCAGCAGAGGTTCCATTTGGTTTTGGTGATCTGAACCATACGAAAGCTCACGGCTGGGCCGGGGAGGAAGAGCATGCAGGGTATCAACAGCTCATGGAGAAAGTTAGGAGGGCGATAGGGAAGGGGCATCATCCTCCTGTCAGTGCCGGGCGGGCGCAGGAACTGTCTATTGGCCGGAAAACCCTCAAATTGCCGGCGTTTGTGTTTTCTTTGTCATCACATGAGACTCAAGTGAGTCCCAAAGAGGGAGCTCCCCTCCTGCACTATCTTGAGGCTGAGGCATCACTTGTCTCTGCCTACGATGCATGGAAGTATTATCCACGCGACAAGACATTCAAGACATCCGTGAGCGAAATCCGGGAGTCGGGGAATGTCTTATTCCTCGATTCTGGCAATTATGAGGCATATCGCAAAAGTGATCGATATGTGCCAAAGATAAACCCCAAAGGCTGGCACAAGGATTTCTTCCGAGAGACAGCGCTTCGGGTAAGGCCGGATCTGGCGTTCTCCTTCGATACGATCAATCCGAAAGGAAAGCCTGACGAAGTTGTATCTCGTGTTGTTGCCGGTTTCAATGAAGATGAGCGGGCCTTGCAGAGCAAGGATTTCGCTCTCTGTCCCATTATTCATTTGCCGCAGGAACTTGCAGGGGCACGTGCTCACTATGCATCTCGCATCGTGGCAGGTGTCGCAAGCGAGTTGGATCCGCTGATGCTTGCTATTCCTGAGCGTGAGTTGGGAGATGGCTTGTTGGAACGGGCAAGAGCGGTTCGGGATATCCGGAGAGCGCTCAATGAACTTGGGAGATACTATCCACTACATCTATTGGGAACTGGCAATCCGCTATCCATGATCGCTTTGGCGGCTGCAGGTGCAGACTTATTCGATGGGCTTGAATGGTGCCGGACTGTTGCTGATTATGACCAGGGTCATCTCTTTCACTTTCAGCAATTTGAATTCTTTGGTCAGATGTGTCTCCACCGAGTACGGGATCGGAGGGTTCGGGATCTGATTCAGGATCCTCAAATACGCTATGGTTTGAAGGTATTGGGGTTCAATGTAGATTTCTTTAAGGACTGGACGAGGGGCATGCAAGAAATGATTCACTCCGGACAAGTTGAGCATCTCCTCAAGACGGTTCCCAATATTGGGCCTCAGTTATTCAAAGAGTTGACAGCATGAACTTCATAGCATCACGGCGTAGGCTTCGAGGTCGCCTTGACAACACAATCCGCACCCTGTGCCCGCTTATTGAAGGCGAGGTTCTGAAGAGAGCATGGGTTAAGCGATCCGAATACGAGCTGCGCAGAGAGCTGGTAGGGTGCATCTTGGGCAGCCAAGTCCGCCATGAAATGGCTGTAGCTGCTACAGAGAATCTTGAATACACTAATCTTCTGACCGATACGCGTTGGTATCGCCGTCGTGATATTTCTTTTGAAAGCGATGTCTTGATGGTTCTGGAGGGTCGTGCGGTTCGCGTACGCCATCTGGGAAGGTATCGGTTTCCGAGGGTTCGGGCAAAGCAATTGGCGAAGGTGAGAGATGCGTTATCTCAAGTGCCGCTCACAAACCGGCTGGCAAACGATCACGCTCCTACTGAGCTGCGGAAGAAGCTTATAGAGCAGATCCCCGGTCTTGGTCCTAAGCAAGCGAGCATGTTTCTTCGGAACAGTGGAAGAAGCTACGATTTAGCGATTCTGGATACTCACGTGTTGCGGTATATAGACATGCGAGGCCTGTTACCCCTTGCAAAGGCAAGAATCAATACGGTGAGGGGTTATGAGGCTGCAGAACGGATTGTCGTCGAGTATGCCGGTACGCTCGGCTATCCGGTTGGGTACCTGGATTGGGCCATTTGGGCCACCATGAAAGCTGCGCGGGAGCTTGCCACATGAGTATCGTCACCTTAGTGTCGGGTGGGTTAGACTCGACTGTGATGGCTGTATTGGCTCAGGAGGAAGGGCTGACCCAGTTCCCGCTGTTTATCGACTACGGACAATTGGGGCGAGACAAGGAGTTTCAAGCATGTCAGATGAATTTCAAACGGTATGGTTTACCGGAGCCAAAGGTGGCAGCCCTAAATGGGTACGGAAGTTTGCTCTCTTCGGGCCTCACTGATTCAAAAAAACATATTTATAAGGAGGCCTTCCTCCCTTGTCGCAATTTGATGTTTCTCACCGTCGGCGCAGCCTATGCGTTCCAATGTGGTGCTACTGCTGTAGGGATAGGTCTACTCGATGAAGCATTTAGTCTGTTTCCTGATCAGACCAAGAGCTTTCTAGCTGACGCCGAGGCGCTGCTCTCGAAAGCATTGGGGAAGTCCATCAGGGTGATAACTCCCCTGATCACATTTTCCAAGGCTGATGTCTTGAAAATCGCCAAGGCCAAAAGTATTACCCAGACCTATTCCTGTCACGCTGGGACAGACTCACCTTGCGGGCAATGCGTGGCTTGCCGCGAATACATCGGATTGGAGGTGTAGCCATGGGAGGTGGCGGGGGTGGCTCAAGCAGTATCGGAAATATCCAGTCGCTGGTGGACAAGGCAAAGCAGGAACTGAGAAAGAGTGAACAGCAAGGGGAAAAGAGGAATGTGTTTATCAGCTTTGCCTATGAAGACATCAATGAAGTGAATCTTCTACGTGCTCATTCGAAGAATGAAAACTCTCCTATCGAATTCAATGATTGGTCAGTTTCTGAGCCGATTGACAGCGAACGGGCCCCGTATATCAAACAAAAGATAGCCGAGCGAATTCAGCAATCCTCTCTGACGGTAGTATTCCTATCCAATGCGACAATGAAAAGTCCATGGGTGGCATGGGAGATCGAGAAGAGTATTGAAATGGGAAAACATGTGGTGGGTGTGTATCCGCAGGACGCCAAGCCGACAAGTTTCCCAGGCCCGATTACAAAGAATAGAATCAAGTGTGTGCCATGGCCAGATTTAGCAAACACCATTGCGAAGCTGAAATAGATGCTAAGATCTATTTCTTGATGCCAGGTTTTGCTTGCCTGTTTGCTGTATAGCGCTCCCTTCAAGTCGGTACATCGTAGATCAATTCCTACTTGCAGCCGGTTAGTCAAAGAAATGTTCCTGCCTAGCACAGTGTCGAAGTGTGTAGGGAGATGATTGACAACGGGACTGGCTCGATTTTTCAATTTGTGGGGAGTTATCATTCAGCTTTCATGTAACGGAGAAAACTTGGCTCGGCATCAAGATCGTCAGATCCCGTGCCTTTGTCTCACCTACTTTTCGGGATATTCAGGAGGAGAGAAACTATCTTGTCAAGGTCACCTTGTTAAGGAAGGTCTGACCCTCCCCCGATTTCACAG
>DIHK01000053.1:77841-93250 GCA_002420115.1 Nitrospira sp. UBA5698 | reverse complement strand
TATCGAAGTCTTCAGCGGCTTGGGACCGAACTGGCTCCCAAGGATGTGCAACGGCTGGTCGGCGAATCAGGGCTACGTGGCAGGGGTGGCGGAGGGTTCCCCACCGGCACCAAGTGGAGCTTCGTCCCGATGGGACCTGATGCGCCGAAACCAAAGTATATCGTCGCCAATGGCGATGAAATGGAGCCAGGCACATTTAAGGATCGCGTGCTGATGGAAGGGGACCCTCATGGGCTGGTCGAAGGCATGATCATGGCCGGGTATGCCCTCGACGCCGAGGTCGGCTACATCTTCTTGCGCGGAGAATATCACCTGTCCGCCCAGCGTCTAAATCAGGCCATTGCGGAGGCCTATGCGGAAGGATATCTCGGGAAGCCGCTCCCTGGGACAACCTTTCGCTTTGACCTCCATCTCCATTCCAGCGCAGGGCGGTACATCTGTGGTGAGGAAACGGCACTGATCAATGCATTGGAAGGCAAGCGGGCGGTTCCTCGAGCGAAACCTCCCTTCCCGCAGACGGTCGGTTTATGGGGGCAGCCCACCATCGTGCAGAACGTCGAAACGCTCTACAACATTCCCCACATCATCAATCACGGCACCGACTGGTATCGCCGCTTGAGTCGGACTAAGGACGGTGGCACCAAGATCTACGGCATCAGTGGTCGCGTGACGAATCCCGGGTGGTGGGAGTTGCCGCTCGGCACGACCGCGCGTGAACTCTTGGAACGACACGGCGGGGGGATGGCCGATGGCGTTCGTTTTCGTGGATTGTTGCCCGGTGGAATCTCAACTTCTTTTATGATCGAGAAGCACCTGGATCTTCCTCTGGACTTTTCCTCATTCCCGCCGGATGTGGGCCGTCTTGGCACGGGGACCATGATCATCCTGGATGACCAGACCTGCCCCGTTGGATTTGTCCTGAACCTTGAAAAGTTCTTTGCGCGTGAGTCCTGTGGCTGGTGCACGCCATGCCGGGAGGGGTTGCCGTGGGTGGCAAAACTCTTGATGGCGTTCGAGGAAGGACACGCAACCAGCGATGATTTATCGCTGCTTGAGATGCACACCAAATGGCTGGCGCCAGGGCATACCTTCTGTGGTCTGGCACCGGGAGCGATGGCCCCGCTGCAGTCAGCCCTAAAGTATTTTCGAGAGGACTTCGAGCGACACATTGCCATCGGTGGATGTCCGTGGAGCAAGAAGTCGGCCCAGCAGAGGGTCTTGGTTTAGGCCTATGGCGATCATCATAGTCGATAATAAGTCGTATACCGTGGATGAGAAGCAGAATCTCCTTGCTGCCTGTCTCGGCCATGGGTTGAATGTGCCCTACTTCTGCTGGCACCCGGCGATGGGGTCGGTCGGGGCGTGCAGGCAGTGTGCGGTGAAACAGTTCAAGGACGATCGTGATCAGTCCGGGCGGCTGGTGATGTCCTGCATGACGCCCGCAACCAACGGCACGCGTATCGCGATCGATGACCCTGAGGCCAAGGCCTTTCGGGCATCCGTCATCGAATGGCTGATGGTAAACCATCCCCACGACTGTCCGGTGTGTGATGAAGGAGGGGAGTGCCATTTGCAAGACATGACGGTCATGACCGGACATGTCTACCGACGCTCTCGCTTCCCGAAGCGAACCCATCGCAATCAGGACCTCGGTCCGTTCATTCGTCATGAGATGAACCGGTGTATCCAATGCTACCGCTGCGTACGGTATTACCGGGATTATGCGGGCGGACGAGACCTCAATGTCTTTGGGGCGCACGACGCCCTGTACTTCGGCCGGGAGCAGGACGGTACCTTAGAGAACGAATTCAGCGGGAATCTTGTGGAGATCTGTCCGACCGGCGTATTCACCGACAAAACCTTCTTCCATCACTATACGAGGAAGTGGGATTTGCAATCGGCCCAATCAATTTGTCCGCATTGCAGTCTTGGTTGTAATACCACTGCGGGTGAACGGTACGGCACGCTGCGTCGAATTACGAATCGGTTTAACAGCCAGGTGAACGGCTACTTTTTGTGCGACCGGGGACGGTTCGGCTACGAGTATGTCAATAGTGACCATCGCATTAAACATCCTCGCGTGAAATTGGGTTATGACCGTACGCAGCCGGGAATGCTGGAGAGCGTGCCAAAGACTCTGGAATTCGCAGCGGACCGGTTACGACAGGCTCGTGGGATCGTGGGCATTGGGTCACCTCGTGCGTCGCTCGAGGCCAATGTGGCTCTTCAATCTCTCGTCGGACCGCAGCAATTTTATCAAGGGATCGATGAGCAGGAACACCAGCTGCTCTCGACGATCCTGAACGTCTTGCGGGCTGGACCGGTCCCGTCCGCGTCTATTCATGATGCAGAACAAGCCGATGCGGTCCTTGTGCTTGGGCCTGATCTTTTGAATGAGGCTCCACGCCTCGCCCTGGCGCTCTTGCAGTCCATCCGCCAACAGTCGATGGAACGAGTGGACGAATTGAAGATTCCACACTGGGATGAGGCGGCGGTGCGCAATGCCGTGCAGAACCGGCGCGGCCCCCTCTTCCTCGCAGGGGCTCGACGTACCTGGTTTCATACCTATGCCACGGAGTCTTATTTCGCCGCACCAGATGATCTCGCCCGGTTGGGGTTGGCCGTGGCGGGAACCATCGGGCAAGGAGCACCGTCCGTGCCTGATCTCAGTCAGGATGTCAAGGATCTTGCGCAGCGCATTGCCGAGTCTCTGACCCATGCACAACGCCCGCTGATTGTTGCCGGAACGGGTAGTGGGTCTCAGGCGACGATTGAAGCGGCTGCCAATGTTGCTTGGGCGCTGCATCAACAAGGGCAACAGCCACGGCTCAGTTTCGTGCTTCCTGAGGCGAATAGCGCGGGGCTCGCCTTGCTCGGTGGCGGAAGCTTGCGTGATGCGTTCGACTCCATCAGTCAAGGGAAGGCCGATACGGTGATCGTGTTGGAGAACGACTTGTATCGCCGGGCGGACCAGGCGACCGTCGATGCTTTTCTTCGCAAGGCCCGCACGGTGATAGTCATCGACTCACTTGAGCATCGCACGGCGGCCCATGCCGACATTCTCCTCCCGGCCGCCACTGGACCGGAATCCGACGGGACCTTTGTGAATAACGAGGGGAGAGCTCAACGGTTTTACCAAGTCTATATTCCGCAAGGGGAGGTCATTGAAAGCTGGCGATGGCTGAAAGACCTTGCCCGTGCACAATCACAGCAGGCGGACGTCGGGACCGGAATCGCCGCTTGGAATAGCTTCGACGATGCAGTGTCTGCCATGGCGACGGCTGCTCCGGAACTGGCACGGGTCGGCGAGGTCGCCCCGTCGGCGAGTTTTCGTCTGGTTGGTCAAAAACTCCCCAGACAGTCTGAACGATATAGTGGCCGTACGTCGCTACTCTCTCATCTGACCATGCATGAGCCGCCTCCCCCTGTCGACCAGGACTCGCCTCTGGGATTCACCATGGAGGGATACCGTGGACCGCTGCCCTCACCGTTGATTTCTCAGTTCTGGGCTCCTGGCTGGAATTCTATCCAGGCGGTGAATACCTATCAGGATGAAGTCGGCGGGCCGTTACGTGATGAAATGCCGGGGGTGAGACTAATCGAGCCAGTCGCCACGAAAGCACCTGCCTGGTTCACTTCCATTCCAGGTGCGTTTCAGCCGGCTGATCGGCAATGGTTGCTGCTTCCCCTTTCCGCCGTGTTTGGAAGCGATGAACTCAGCAATCGATCTCCGGCGATTGCGGAACGGATTGTCCGGCCTTTCTTGTCCGTGCACCCATCCGATGGAGCACGGGTGGGTCTTGATGACCACAGCACGATTGATCTGACGTGGCAGGGGACAACGTACTCTCTTGCTGTTCATTTCGAGTCTTCCACTCCGGTGGGGACGGCCGGTCTCTCGCTGGTGCCTGAGGTATGCGGCGTCAGACTACCGGCGTGGATCGATCTGTTTGAGGCGATCAAGAGCGAACGAAAGCGCAGGGCGGCATGATCGATTGGAGCCACACCGCATTGACCATCGCCGTCATTCTAGGCAGCTGCCTGACCTTGGCGGGGATGATGATCTGGCTTGAACGGCGACTGCTCGGGGTCTGGCAGGAACGATACGGCCCAAACCGTCTCGGACCAGGCGGATGCCTGCAATCATTGGCGGATATGATCAAGATTTTCACGAAGGAAGACTGGATCCCGCCCTTCGCCGACAAAGCGGTGTTTGTGATCACCCCGGCCATCGTCGTGATCACCGCCCTCATGTCGTTTGCCGTGGTGCCGGTTGCGCCTGATTTCGTGGTCGCTGACCTCAATGTCGGGGTTCTGTTCTTCTTGGCCATGTCGAGCCTCGCTGCCTACAGTGTCATCATCGGAGGCTGGGCTTCCAATAACAAGTTCGCGTTTCTCGGCAGCCTTCGGGCGATCGCACAGTTGTTGAGTTACGAAGTCTTTATGGGGCTGTCGCTGATGGGCACGGTGCTCTTGGCGGGATCATTCAACCTGAGCGACATTGTCGAGGCCCAACGGCATCAATGGTTCGTGATTCCTCAATTTTTCGGGTTTCTTTGCTTTTTCATGGCAGGACTGGCTGAAGCCCATCGCACCCCGTTCGACATGCCTGAGGCGGAGGCTGAGCTTGTCGCCGGCTACCACTCGGAGTACAGCGGGATGAAGTTCGGGATGTTTTTTGTGGGTGAATATCTCAGCATCCTGCTGCTCTCGGCCATGACCGTCATTCTCTTCTTCGGTGGGTGGCACGGACCCTGGTTGCCGCCGGCTGTCTGGTTTGGCTTGAAGATGTTCGGGTTCATCGTCCTGATCATCCTCATTCGGGCGACGTGGCCACGGTTCCGCTTTGATCAGTTGCTGACGTTCGGCTGGAAGGTTGTGATGCCGCTGGCGTTGATCAATCTCTTGCTGACTGGTGGTGTCGTGTTGTGGAAAACCGGAGCATCGGAACTCTCGATGTTGCCGTGAACCCGGATCGGATTGAGTACGAAGGGGAGTGAGACTGTTAAAGGACCATACGACGTATGATGAGCATATGGCTATATGCCCGTAATCTGATCGTCGGCTTATGGATCGTCTTCAAACGGACCTTTACGAAGCCGGTCACGGTCCAGTATCCGGAGGAGCGCCCCTACTTACCGCCGCGCTGGCGCGGACGAATCGTTCTGACCAGAGATCCTGACGGAGAGGAGCGCTGTGTCGCGTGCTACCTATGTTCTGCGGCTTGTCCTGTCGATTGCATCGCGCTTCAGGCTGCGGACAATCCAGATGCTCATGAACGCCGTTATCCGGAATTCTTCCGGATTAACTTTTCCCGCTGCATCTATTGTGGAATGTGTGAGGAAGCCTGCCCGACCCATGCGATTCAGCTCATTCCAGATTTCGAACAGAGCGAATATGCACGCAGGAATCTCGTCTACGAGAAGGAAGATCTCCTCATCAGCGGGACGGGCAAGTATCACGACTATAATTTTTATCGAGTCGCCGGCGTGAGAACTCTCGACAAGGATAAAGGGCAAGGTGCGAACGAACTTCCACCGGTGGATGTGAGGAGTTTGATGCCCTAGGGAAGGAGAGCGTATAGCAAATGGCGTATAGCACACGCAGCTCATCACTCTTTCCGTGTTAGCGCCATAAGCCATACGCCATAAGCTCTTTATGGAAGTACTCTTCTACATTGCTGCCGCTGTGACGTTCTTAGCGACGCTGCGCGTCATCACGCATCTACATCCCGTTCACGCGCTGCTCTATCTGGTCGTGGCGCTGATTGCGCTGGCGCTGATTTTCTATCTATTGGGGGCTCAGTTTGCCGCCGCGCTGGAGATCATCATTTATGGCGGTGCCATCATGGTGCTCTTCATCTTTGTCGTGATGCTCCTCGGGCCGCTCGCGGTTGAACAGGAACGGGCTTGGCTGACGCCCACCGCATGGGTCGGGCCCAGTATCCTGGCTCTGATACTTCTGGGTGAGGTGGGATACCTCATTGCTGTCGGGGACCATACGGTGAGCGTTGTCGCAGAAACCAGGCAGAAAGGCATCTCCATCGCCCTCTATGGGCCCTATATCATCGGTGTGGAATTGGCGTCCATGCTGTTGCTGCCTGGTTTGATCGGTGCCTATCACTTGGGGCGTCGTCTTTCGAGAGAAGGTCGTTGATGTTGAGCACACCCGCATTGGTGTTGGCTATCATGTTGTTTGGTCTTGGATTGATCGGCTTATTGAGTCGACGGAACATTCTGTACATGTTGCTGTCCCTCGAAATCATGCTGAATGCCGCGGCGCTTGCCTTCATCGCCGGAGGGGCTCGGTGGGGACAAGTCGATGGGGAAATCATGTTTTTGTTCATCCTCACCCTTGCTGCGGCTGAAGTTTCTGTGGCACTGGGGATTGTGCTGCAGCTGTCCCATCGGTTTCGAACATTGGATGCCGATGCATTCTGCGAATTGAGAGGATAGTGACGTGAAGCGTCGCTCGTGAAGGGTCGTTCGCTTCCGAGATACGAAATACGAAGGACGAAAGACGCGAATGCTCAATCTACTGTGGCTCATTCCTGTCCTTCCGCTTGCTGGCTTTCTGCTGTTGGCTCTGTGCGGCGGGCGATTGAGCCGGCACCAGATCGCGTGGGTCGGGTGCGGTTCAGTGGGGACGGCAGCCGTGACGACCGGACTGGTCGCCGCAGATTTTCTCCGCACCTTTCCTGATCAAGAGGCCTACCGGCAAACGCTATGGAATTGGATCGATACGTCCGGGATGACGGTTGGGATCTCTTGGTACCTGGATGCGCTCTCGCTCTTGATGGTGGCGGTGATTACCGGCGTCGGCTTCTTGATTCATCTGTACTCCGCCGAATACATGGCGCACGACGATGGATACGCCAGGTTTTTTGCCTATATGAATCTGTTCGTCTCCGCGATGCTGACGCTGGTGTTGGCGGACAATCTGTTGCTGCTCTACCTGGGCTGGGAAGGGGTGGGGCTCTGCAGCTATTTGTTGATTGGCTTCTGGTATCGGGAACCGGAATACGGCACCGCTGCGCAGAAAGCCTTTATCGTGACTCGTATTGGTGACACGGCGTTTGCCATCGGGCTCTTCATCCTGTTCACGCAATTGACGAGCTTGTCGATCCAAGAAGTCCAGAGCCGTGCCGTGGAAGCCTGGCCGGTGGGCTCGAACCTGGCCATGATCGTTGCGGTACTCTTCTTGATCGGTGCGGTTGGAAAGTCGGCGCAATTGCCGCTTCAGGTGTGGCTACCTGACGCCATGGCTGGTCCCACGCCGGTGAGTGCGCTCATCCATGCGGCCACGATGGTCACGGCTGGGGTCTATCTCATTGCCAGGATGCATCATCTGTTTGCACTCGCACCGATGGTGCAAGAGATGATCGCGGTGCTTGGCCTGGTGACGTTGCTCCTGGCGGCATCCAGCGCGCTCGTTCAGCGTGACATTAAGCGGGTGCTCGCCTATTCCACGATGAGCCAGATCGGCTATATGTTTCTCGCGCTCGGCGTCGGTGCCTGGTCTGCCGCGCTCTTTCATTTTCTGACCCATTCCTGCTTCAAAGCCTTGCTCTTCCTTGCGGCTGGGTCCGTGATCCACAGCCTCCATCACGAACAGGACATTTTCAAGATGGGTGGTCTCCGGAAACAGCTGCCCTGGACCTTTTGGACGTTTCTGATCGGGGCTGCAGCCATGTCCGGTGTCCCCCTCATCACATCGGGGTTTTACAGCAAAGATTGGATCCTCTGGTCGGTCTGGGCTTCACCTCTTAGCCACCAGTGGATCTGGTTCGGCGCAGTGTTCGGGGCCATGCTGACGGGCCTCTACAGCTTCCGACTGATCTTTCGCGTCTTTTTCGGAGAGGTTCGTACGACACCGACGGGTGAATCGGGTTGGGCCATGCGTGGGCCGCTGGTGGTGTTGGCGTTTCTGGCGACCACCATCGGTTTTCTTGAGATGCCCCACACGCTCGGGCATGTCACGCTGTTCAGTGACTACCTGTCACACGCACTGCCGACGACGGACCTGCTGCCAGACATAGACGAGGGGAGTGAAGGGCGCGAGCAACTGGCCGTCACCGTCGCGGCTCTACTCGGAATTGGCCTGGCCGCACTTCTGTTCTTGCCAGGTTCTCTGTTGGCCACACGATGGGCCGATCAATCTACGGATCATCCTTCCATGACGTTGTTGCAAGGAGGCTGGGGATTCGATCGACTGTATGATCGCCTGTTCGTGCGGCCTTGGTTCACCCTGACTCGACGTCCGCACGACATGCTGGATCGTGGCTACGAGTGGCTTGCGGTGTGTGCCGAGTCCTGCCATGGCTGGATGAGTCTTACTCAGACGGGGCATGTTCGCTGGTACGCCGCTACGATTGCTGTTGGAACGCTGATGTTACTTGGATTATTCGCGCTATGAGTCTTTGGCTGCTCATCCTCATCCCAATCCTCGCCGCGCCCTTCGCATGGATGGCACAGCAACAATCTCGCTCCGCTCCTCGTTGGATCGCGCTGGGGGCCTTGTCTGTCGACGGTCTTGTTGCGTTGCTGCTCGGGACCGGAGAGCACGCAACGCAGGCCTCAGGCCATGGGGCATGGCTCGTAGAGAGTTCCATCAGTTGGATTCCCCGCTGGGGTATTAGTCTGCATCTTGGGCTTGATGGGCTCAGTCTCATCCTGATCGTGCTAACGGTCCTCGTCGGCGTCGTCGCGACGATGGCCTCCTGGACAGAAATTCAGAACCGCGTCGGACTGTTTCACTGTAATGTCCTGCTCGCCCTGGGCGGCGTAATCGGGGTGTTCTTAGCGATCGATCTGTTTCTGTTTTTCTTTTTTTGGGAACTCATGTTGGTCCCCATGTATCTGTTGATCGTGATCTGGGGCCATGCACAGCGCCGGCACGCCTCATTTAAGTTCTTCTTATTTACCCAGGCCGGGAGCTTGGTATTGTTGGTGGCGATCGTGGCCCTCGCGCTCCTGCATCAACAGGCGACAGGCCACCCAAGTTTCGACTATGCCGATTTGATGGACTTGACCCTAAGTACCGAGATGGCCCGATGGTTGATGCTGGCCTTTCTCATCGGGTTTCTTGTGAAGCTGCCGGCTCCTCCCTTTCATACCTGGCTTCCGGACACCTACGCTGAGGCACCGACCGGGGCCACGATCATTCTCGCCGGGATCTTGGCGAAAACCGGCGCCTATGGTCTGTTACGGTTCACGATTCCGATGTTTCCCGAAGCGATGCACGAATTCACGCCGATCGCGATGGGACTAGGGGTAGTCGGGATTCTCTATGCCGCGGTGTTGGCCTGTGCCCAAACGGATATCAAGCGGCTGGTGGCCTACAGCAGCATCAGCCACATGGGCTTCATCCTGCTCGGCGCCTTCGCCGGGACGGAGTTGGCTCTGCAGGGAGTCGTCATGCAGATGGTCGCGCACGGGCTGAGTACCGGCGGCCTCTTCCTGGTGGCTGGAGCTCTGGAAGAACGCTATCAGACGAGAGAGATGAGCCACATGGGAGGACTGTGGGCGGTGACGCCACGTCTGGCCACGATGGCGCTCGTTTTTGCCTGCGCCTCATTGGGGTTGCCGGGTATGGCCAATTTCATCGGCGAGTTTCTGATCCTGTTCGGTTCCTATGCGACTCAACCGATCATGATCATCCTGGCCTCGCTAGGGATGGTCATGGCCGCCATTTACTCATTGGGTATGATGCAACGCACCTTCTTTGGGCGGCAGCAAGACACCCGTTCGGTGCAGGACCTGTCGAATGTCGTTTTTGGAACTGTTCTGTTGATCGCAGCCCTGCAGATCTGTTTGGGACTGTATCCGCGAGTCGTGTTGAGCACGGCTCAACCGGTTATGAACCAACTGGTACAAGCTGCAGCGTCGTCACCCACGATGCCTCATCCACTGTCAGAATCCTTGCTGTCATCCCATCTCACGACCTCACAGGGGAGCACCCCATGATTCTCCAAGATTTCATTGCTCTGTCACCTATCCTTACCCTTGGAGGATTTGCCCTTGTGACGATGCTAGCCATTGCCTTTCAGCGACACCATGCCCGCATTGCGACCTTCGCATTGCTCTCATGTCTGCTCACACTGGCGACATTGCCCTGGGCAGCCACGGCAGCCCCACGAGGTGTGACGACCTTGCTGGTCGTGGATCGACATGCCTTGCTGTATATGGGACTGATCTTGACGGCCACGATGGTCATCATCGCCTTGTCGTACCGATATTTGATGGTTCAGTTTCGTGAGGAGGAAGGGGTAGAGGAGTACTATCTGCTCCTTCTGCTGGCTACCTTCGGAGGATTGGTCCTCACCACTGCGACGCACTTTGTGTCATTTTTTCTTGGATTCGAATTGCTTGGTCTGTCCCTCTGTAGTCTGATCGGCTACTTGCGCACGCGACGGCATCCGCTCGAAGCCGCGGTGAAATATTTGCTCTTGTCCATCACCGCGTCAGCCCTTCTCTTGTTCGGTCTCGCGCTGTTGTATTTCGAAAGCGGCGCCATGACCTTTCAGGGGGTGGGAGCCATCCTGAAACAGGCGCATTCCGTGTCTGCCCTGTGGCTGGGAGGATTAGTCCTGGTGCTCGTCGGAATCGCTTTGAAGCTCGGACTCGCCCCGTTTCATATGTGGATTCCCGATGTCTACCAGGGAGCGCCCACGCCCATCACGACCTATATCGCGACCGTCTCTAAGGCCGCGTTGGTAGCTCTGCTCCTACGGTTTGCTACTGAGGTGGGTGTGTTAGAACTCCCGGCCGTGGCCCATCTGTTCAGCCTTCTGGCCGTGGTGTCTATGGTCACAGGAAATGTCTTGGCGCTCATGCAACAGAATGTGAAACGGCTCCTGGCCTATTCCTCAATCGCTCACTTTGGCTATGTGCTGGTCGCGCTGCTGGCCGGTGGTCCCCCCGCTGCTGAAGCGGTCACCTTTTATGTGATCGTCTACTGCGCTATGTCGTTGGGGGCGTTTGGCGTGGTGACGGTGTATTCAAGCGAGGGAAGCGACAAGAATCGTGTCGAGGACTATCAAGGTTTGTTTTGGACCAGACCCTGGCTCGCTGCCATGCTGGCGCTGAGCCTGCTATCGCTGGCCGGGATTCCGGTGACGGCGGGATTCATCGGGAAGTTCTATGCAATCGCGGCCGGTGTTGATGCAGGCCTCTGGTGGCTGGTGTTCGCGCTGATCGCGAACAGCGTCGTCAGTCTCTACTATTATCTTCGACTGTTCATGACCCTGTTTGGTGAGGTTGCCACATCGGCAACGCTTCCTGAACCACAGACGGTACAGAGACCAGCGTTCATAAGTTTGACGACCGTCTGCTCACTTGGATTTGTCGCATCCATCATCCTCGTCCTCGGGGTCTATCCCGAACCGCTGATTCACCTCATCCGTGATTCTGTGAGCAACCTGCTTATGGTTGCCCTCCAAAAACCGTAAATCAGTCCGTACCCTATTCTCCATACCCTCAGTGGCGTTCTGCAGGACAGTTTATAACCCCCTAATCTCGCTATTCGTCATATCGATCAACCTATGGCACCAACTCACGCGAATTCTTGGTAGACTGTTTCGGGCCAGGCTCAATGGCGAGGTGAAGAGAGAGTTGGGAAAAGATGGTTGGTTCATTAGGTTATTTGGCCAGGAGAGGTGACAGGATGGGATGTTCTGAAGTGAGTAAGAATACAACGGCTATGCAGGCTGTTCCGCTCCTATTGTTTGTTTTGCTTACACTAGGAGCATGCTCCCATCCTGGCTACCCTCGATATCAACCGATTTCTATGAGTGATTGGGTGGCCAGCCAACTACGGCAAGGGTACCATGACATACAAATTGACGAAGAGACCTATGTAATCGTTTATACGAACTACGTTACACATGGATTCTTTATCCACCCTCTTGAGAACAAATGGGTACAAGGCGCTCAGGAATATGCGCTCTATCGCGCCGGAGAATTAGCTAAATCGAAAGGGGCTAAGTATTTCTCCGTTTTGCACAAAGACGACTGGAATCTGTTGGATTTTTCTAAAGAATATTTATATCAGAGATATATATCTATGATCCGTGGGTATGGCTCACGCCCGATCGCTCACCCCGGTGCTGGCCTCATGATTAAAGTCTTGAAAGATTATCCATCTTCCATCCCATCCGACGATGATCGTATCTATGAAGTGGAGGCCCTGTTTCAGCGTTTAATCGAAAAGAATCCTGGGTTAGCTGACTATAAGAACACGATGCTCCCTGATAAATCAGTAAAGAATGCCGGAGATAGATTTGGCCGCTGGCGATCGTTGGTGAGCGATTATGATTCGCTGTCGGTTCGAGGACAGTGGGTGAAATCAGTCTTCGGTGATCGATTTGAATTCAAACCCGGACGTAGCATTACCAAGGAAGCAACTGACACATACCATGTGACTCTATGGGATGATCATTGGAACGACTACCGATCCAAGCATAATTGGCCAATACTTCAAGTTCAGTTACTACAACAATGTGTCCTCCTCGCCGAGGAAATGGGATTTGAGGTCTTTAAGTTGGTAAATTGGACTGTGGAAGAGTATCGAGATGCGACATCAGATGGCGGCCTTCGGAAAGTGTGGTTTCGGACTACGGCGACCGTTACTCTCCACCATCAAAAGGAGCGGGATAGTCTCGCCCCTGTCTTCGTTGTCGAAGAGATTCGGCCTAATGTGATGAAGAATAAGTGAGCGTCGAAGAGGGATAGTGGCCGAATCGGTTAGTTCATCGGAATGATCGTCGCGGAGACTTCGTTGGGGAGCAGCAGGGTCGCCACGGCGCGATTCTGTTCGTCTGGTTGGATCAACGCGAACAAGGGCACTGGCTGAGGGACTTCTCCCGGCGGCATCGACAGCATCGCCGGGAAGTCGATCAACGGCGACAGTGTCGTATGGCTCGCGATGGGCAAGAATATATAGGGTCGGATACCTTTATAATTCACCATTGCCTTATTGGCGAACGAGAACCTATGTATCCTACCGTTGAGTGATGGCTGTCTCTCCTGCGTTGTGCGGAAGGCGATATTTACAGATACAGGAGTTGGTTGACCACTTCATCGGCGGTGAACCGATTGAGGAGCGTCATGATGTGACGAACGAGCTCGAAGTCCGAGGCGAATGAAGAGCGCAGAGTTGTTCACCGGAGGCGGGGATGGATCTGGTCGGCCGAGACGCGCTGACGCGCAATATCCTCGTCAATAGCGCTGCGTTGGTCTTGGTAATAGCTCAATGCATCGAATACCTGTGCGAGGGTCAGTTGGGGGAGGCGGACAAGAATCTCTTCGGGTGCGACGCCAAACTTCCACAACTCCGCAATGGCTCGCACCGGTGTGCGAGTTCCCGCCACAATGGGTGTGCCGTGGAGAATGTTGTCAGAGGAGACGATATAGGGATGGCTCGTTGCAGTGGTCATGATGCAAGACTACTCGAGGGCCTGAAGGAAGTCAATTTGCTCCGATCTGACGGACGCGCAGTGTCTATGAAGTGTCTATGATCTAGCGGGGAATCTGAGCCAGTTCTGAATCGCCGGAACCAATCAACCACGTTCGAGTATGACGCGCTCAATTTCCGGACGACGTCGATCTCTCTCAACGCACGGCCACGTTAGCCGTTAATTCATCGGAATGATCGTGGCCGAGACTTCGTTGGGGAGCAGTAGAGTCGCCGTCGCACGATTCTGTTCGTCCGGTTGAATCAAGGCGAACAATGGTACCGGCTGCGGAACTTCGCCAGGTGGCAGCGCGAGCATGGCCGGAAAGTCGATCAACGGTGACAGTGTCGTCTGGCTCGCGATACGGAGTCGAAAGGCCATTAAGACATCACGCAACCGTTGAGCTTTCTCTTCATCCGAGATCGATTCACTGGGTGCAATCCCAATCTCCCAGAGCGGCTTCGTCACTGTGACGGGAAATGTCAGGCCGAGTTTTTGCGCGACCGTCGACACATCAATCAGCAATCCAGCTTGAATAGCTTGTTGGCGATTGGCGGTCAGCTGTTTGGCTGACACATCGGTGACCGGTTCCAGTTGATTCTCGACTGTTGCCGGCTGTTCAGGCTTCGGCTCCTCTACCGTCGGAACCGTCGCCGGAGACTCCGCTTGAACTTGATTGCTTGGGCTGTTTTCATCCCGTCCGATAATAGGTTCATCCGGAAGAGACGGAAGTGCGTGGATGAGTCCTTCGTAGACTCGCTTGGCCGCTTCAGACCAAGTGGGATTCAATGGGCGACCGGCAAACGCTGCGTCTGCAGCCTTTCGCTCATCATGGGTCAGGATTCGTGGGGTGCGTGTTGTATCCATGGTAGGGGAGATAATCCTGGACACCCGCAAGTCAAGGGGCGACTAGGGTGGGCAGTGGACTTTCGTGGGAAAAACATAATGACTCCAAGCAGATAGGTCAGGAAGGCAGCACGGGTGTCCTTGCAGATCGATCAGCCCTGATTCCCAAATAAGAGCCGCCAATGGCCCACCAATGAGAACAATCGAGAGGTTGCTAGCCCCATTTCCCTGAGTAAACGTAACGAGATGGACCAACCAGACAAACCGTTTCGTTCTTTGTGAGGGTGAAGGGCTCAAAACCCCCGTGCTATAGTCCCGCCATGGCGCGAGTTGATTACTATCGGATCCTGGGCGTTTCCCGAGAAGCTTCAGACGAGGAGATCAAGAAGGCCTATCGGAAGCTGGTGTTCGAACACCATCCCGATAGGAATCCTGAGAAGGCCGATGCTGAAGAGCGCATCCGAGAAATCAACGTTGCCTACGAGGTAGTCGGCGATGCGGAGAAACGGCGAACCTACGATCGATTATCCTGGGGGAATGAGCCGCGTACCGAAGCCGTTGATCCGGGCATTATTCTTCAGGACTTAGAACTTAAACTATTTGATGAAGGTCGAAAGGAGTTCTTCTCGATCTTCATGAAAAATGTCCCACGAGTGAAGGCGGAGCTTGCGATGGTCCGAGAACGTACGGTGGCTGAGCAGGGCTACGATTCATTTCTGGAGCCGGTCGTGCATTCACGGGCATCCGAAATCATGGATGAGGTTGTGACGGACGACATGAAGCAGCGGAGCCAACGGCTTATCGACGTGGCCGCCGAAATGCTGATGTCTCAAGGAGTTGCCAAGCGCAGCGATGACCGAGGGATTCGCTCACTTCGCTCTCGACTGGAGGAGAGTTTTCGCAAGGGTCGGATCCACGGATATGCGTCGGCACTGGAATTATTCTACGAGAGACGGTGAGGGATGAGGTGAATAGTGAAAAGTGAGAGGTGAGAAGTTAAAGGTGAGAAGTGAAGAGTGAAAGTAAGAGGCGAGAGGTGGGGGGTAAAAAGTGAAAAGTAAGGAGTGGGAAGCAAGCCTCTTAGCCTCTTCCATTTCACCCCTTACTTTT
>DIHK01000053.1:73196-77516 GCA_002420115.1 Nitrospira sp. UBA5698 | reverse complement strand
CCCACAATCTTGTCCTTGTCTCGAAGGATCTCGATCCGTCGAAGGGGATTTCCGTTCACGATCACAAGATCGGCCTCCATTCCCCGCTTCAGAGTCCCGACTGAGTCTTGAATCCCGATTAAGCGCGCTGCCGTTGCAGTTGAGGCGATGATTGTGTCCATAGGGGACATGCCTAGTGCGACCATCCGCTCCAGCTCTTGAGCATTCTCTCCATGGTAATTGAATGGCGTTCCCGCATCAGTGCCCGTGGCAATGAACAGACCGCTCTCATAAGCTTGTTTGAAGGAAGCTTTGTGCCGCTTCGTCATCGCTTTCGCTTTCGCCAAGGCACTTTCTGGAATTCCGCAGCCAGGTCGGCAAGCTGCTGTTGTGGCTAAGGCGGAAAGGGTAGGGACCATATAGACACCGTGGCGCTTCATGAGCGCCCCTGATTCCTCATCCAATAACGTGGCATGCTCAATCGATCTCGCGCCGGCCTGAATTGCACGCTTCATTCCTGAGGCCCCATGGGCATGGGCGGCTACTGGTTTCCCGGCCTGACGCGCGGCATCCACGGCGGCAGCGAGTTCTTCTGCTGTCATTTGTGCATCGTCCGGCGAAGTGCCTGGGGTGAGCACGCCTCCTGAGGCAATGACTTTAATCACTCCTGCACCAGCGGATATCTGTTGATCGACAACCTTTCTGACCTGGTCAACCCCCTCGACCTCCTGCCCGATGAACCGCGCATGGCCCCCGATCATACAGATGGCAAGCCCTGCTCCAACAATCCGTGGCCCGGGAAGGAGGCCGGAGTCGATGGCCTGTTTGAGAGAAAAGATTGAATGGTCACGAGACCCCACGTCGCGCACAGTCGTAAATCCAGCCTCAATCGTTGCCTGAGCATGTCTGGCCGATTTGAGAAGGGTATAGGAGGGTTGTTCAGACTCCAGAGCGCTGACGACATCCGCTTCTCCTCCTAAACAGAGATGGACATGGCAATCGATGAGTCCCGGGATCACGGTCAGGCCACGGCCGTTGATGCGGATCGCGCCTTTCGGGATGCTCACGTCGTTGTGTGGACCGACTGCGACAATATTCATGCCGCGCACGAGGAGCGTCATGTGGTCTCGTACCGCACCTGTCCCATCGATGAGGCGAATCTGATGAATGGCAATTGTCACGATCTACCGTCCCACGCTATAGGTATGAGCCGCTGCCTGGAGACCTGCACCGGGAGTGGATACCCACCCACTTCGAATCCCGATTTCTTCAAGCGCATTTAAGAGAGTCAGCACGTTCGCTTCTGTCGAGGATTCTCCCATCAGTCCGATTCTCCACACTTTTCCCTTTAAGGGGCCCAGCCCGCCACCGATCTCGATACCGAATCGTCTCAGCAACTCTGCCCGAACCGCTGCCTCATCGATGTGAGTCGGCACGGTGACACAGACTAATGTCGGCAGTTGTCGATCAGGAGGCGGCAGCGGACTGAAGCCGAGTGCCGTCAGCCCTGCGACCAGTGCGCGGCTATTCAATTGGTGGCGAACAAACCTAGCCGGAAGACCTTCTTCTTCAACAAGACGTAACGCCTCCCGTAGGGCATAGATCATCGAGATCGGTGCCGTATGATGATAGGCACGACTCTGCTCAGCCCAGTAGTCGGCGATGAGAGACAAATCAAAATACCAGCTATGACAGGGAGAACTGCGAGTCTTCACAACTGAAAGGGCCCGATTACTGAGGGTTAATGGAGCCAGCCCAGGTGGACAGCTGAGACATTTCTGTGTGGCACTGTAGCAGACGTCGATCCCCCATCGATCGACTTCAACCGGCATTCCTCCAAGCGATGTGACGGCGTCCACGATCAATAATGTATTGTACTGGCGACACATGGCGCCGATCGGTTCAATCGGCTGCGAGGCCCCCGTGGAGGTTTCAGCATGGACAAGCACGACCGCTTTCACTGGACTGGATTGTTGGAGCAACGCAGCAACTGAGTCCGGTTCAATCACCTGCCCCCAGGGCACGTCCACGCGAATGGCTTTTCCCCCGCAGCGTTCAATGACCGTGGCGAGTCGAGTCCCGAAGACCCCATTGATTCCCACAATGACTCGGTCGCCTGGTTCAATGACGTTGACGATTGCGGCTTCCATCCCGGCCGATCCAGTTCCCGAGACGGCAATGGTGAAGGGGTTTACGGTTGCAAATACTCGACGGAGGAGCGTTTGGATATCATTCATCACGCCCAAGAACATCGGGTCCAGATGTCCGATGAGCGGGGTCGACATCGCTCGCAGCACCCGAGGGTGTACGGCGCTGGGACCGGGTCCTAGCAACAGTCTCTGTGGGGCAAGAAAGCCCTGCATGGCCAAAGCCTCCTGAATTGTCGCGCGGTTAGTATAGCCAACTTGAGAAGGCATAGCTATGCGAGAAACTCTTGCAGACATGGTTCCTAGTTAGTTTGAGGGGATTTGGGGTGCGAGGAGGCCGTGTTATAGTCGGGCGCCATGAATGACCAGGCTCTATCTATCGGGCAGATACCGAGGCTTCCAGAGGCCGATGGATCAACGGTCTCAGAGGTATCTCCACTCCCATACAGCAGTCGATGGTCGCGTTTCGTGAGTGTGCTCTGTGCCGGTGTCCTACTTGCCTCCCTTGCGGGGATCCTCTGGCTCTCCCTGACTGTTCCCAAACTTCAACGGTTCGAGGAGCCGGGGCGCGCCCTGGACTTAATGGTCGGTCGGATGATGGAAGCGCAGGATGGCCTGCACCGTGCACCGAAATGGCAACAATGGGTGGCAGAATGGACGATGGACAATGAGGAGCAAGCCTCTCGCCAGGCCATTCGATGGTATCAGGAACTGATCGCGACGACAGATGATCCATCGGCGAAGCTTCGGTTGGCGATTCTTCTTGGTGAGTCCGGGCATGAATCCAAGGCGCTTGCTGAAGCCCAAGGATGGCATGATCGTGGAACCTCTGCCGAGTCTTTTCGACAGCTGATTGTTGCCGCATACGATGCGGCGCCGCTTTCACTGGAGCAAGAGACACAGTTACAGGCCACGCTGGCAGAGACGTTACCGATCGGATGGTTCTACGACCATCTTGCTGCGAGGCTGGCGCAACGGGCTGGTGATCATGCGCTTCTGACGACGATCAACCTGCAGCGTCAGATGAAAGAGGAGCAGGTTCAGCGATGGATTCGTCCTTTAATGATCAGTGAGTTGACCTGTCTGGCCTTTGGTTCGGTGATATTATTGGGAATCGTTCGGTTGAAAGGACGAGGGCTGAATGTACTCCAGCTCCATTTACCGGGCGTGCCGCCGCCGTGGTCCGGCGGGACGGCTGCTGCGGTGATTCTCCGGGGAGGTGCGTTGGGCGCTCTGATGACCGTCGCGTTCTTGTCTGCGCCCGCACTGAACCAAGGATCGTTGCGTGCGTTGGCTATTCCCCTGGCGAATCTTCCACTGTTGGTGATTGCCTATGTGTATTTGCTCAAGCCGGCTGGTCTCAATTTCTGGCAGGGATTTGGTCTCCGGCTCAAACGGGACGACCTCGGGAGGCTGGGTTGCATCATTGTTGCCGTGGTTGCAGCTGCACTCTGGGGTGAATGGATCCTGGGCCAAGCCGCCGACTTTCTCAAGCTTGAAAATCATTGGACGGAATGGTTCGATCAAGACTTGGTGTGGGCGACTCCTCCCATGCTTGCCACCAGCTTGCTTGAATATGTGATCCTCGCGCCGATTTTTGAAGAGCTCGCGTTTCGCGGACTGCTTTTTGCGATGTTCCGTCGGCGACTCACCTTTCTCCCTGCGGCATTACTCAGTGCGACTATCTTTGCACTCGCTCATGGCTATAGCTTGCTGGGATTTATCAGCGTCCTGTGGAGTGGGTTCCTCTGGGCCTGGATCTATGATCGAACAGGGAGTCTCATCCCAGGCATGGTGGCCCATGCCGTGAATAACTTATTGGTCTGTCTTACCGTGATGGCCCTGCTTCGTTGATAGTGACCTCCTCGATTAGTTCAAGAGCCTGGTAGAGGTCGTGGTGGCGGAGACGCACCCCATCTGCCTTCAGGAGCTCGCACAGTCGCCGGTTTGCGATCCGTTTTCCCATCGGTTGTGGTTCAGCAGAAACGGATGATCGAACAGCCCATCGTCGTTCGACGGTGTCGCAGATTTCTTCCCAGGTCCTGGGAGTTCCATCGCTAACGTTGTAAATTGTACCCTTCTCACCATGCCTCATGGCCGCGAGGCAAGTCGCCGCAAGATCTTCGACGTGAATCAGGTTGACGAACTTTCGTGAGCGGGCGACCCGTCTGGTTCTGATCCAATCAATGGGATT
>DIHK01000053.1:15498-72904 GCA_002420115.1 Nitrospira sp. UBA5698 | reverse complement strand
AGTTCTTCACCTTGTACGCGAGGTTTATTGAAGTCGATGATGGCTGTTTCATCAACCCAAGATGGGGGGTATTCGGTCGCGAGGTGATCGTTGTAGGCGGAGGTGCTGCCGAGTACGACCAGTCGGCGGGCTTGTAATAATGCGGTCTCGGCGAACTGTTGCACCAACGCGATCGGGACGGCGGGAAAGCACCAGAGGAGATCGGTTGCGGGAGGAATCAGCTGCCAGGTCTCAGGCTGTGTGAGATCGAACCGGATTCGTTGTTCCGGTTTCAGGTCTCTCAGGTGTCGATCCGGATCGCGACTGGTCGCAAAGACCTGCGCATACCGTTGCTCGGCAAGTGGAAGAAGAACCTTGGCGGTGTAGCCTGATCCAAGAATGGTAAGTGCGTGATGCAAGGCAGAGAATCCTTCCTGTTGGTTGCCAGGCAGTGTGCCAGTGAGCTGTCATCGGAGTCCAACAAAAAAGTCATCGTGCATGATGCATCCCATGACCTACTCCGAGTGCGCTGTTGTGAGGGATTGAGGGGGAGTGGTATAAACAAAAGTATGTTTCAGGAAAGCTCGAGGAACACACCACGGTCGAGACGATCGCATGTTACCTGGCTCATCCCATGTCTGCTGCTTGTGTCTGGCTGTGGTGATGATGGAGGAGAAGGTGGGGCCGGTGGACTCGGTGGGATCGGAGGAGAGCGTACGACAGGCGCGATTGTCTACGTCACGAATAGTGGATCCAATAGTGTGTCCGGGTACACCGTGACTCCAGCGACCGGAGGGCTTGCAGCCATTGCCGGTTCTCCATTCCCAGATGTGCCGACTCCGTCAGCGATCGCCGTGTCCCCGAACGGGCTGTTCGCCTATGTGGCTAATAGTCAGACAAATAAGGTGACGGCCTTCCGGGTTGGCACCAATGGTTCGTTGTTGTTCGGGGATTCAAGCGCGGGAAATCCCAATCCGGTTTCAGTGGGTACGACTCCGCGAGCCCTCGCGATCTCAAGCAATTCTCAATTTCTGTATGTTGCGAACAGTGGATCCGATGATGTGACCGTCTTCAAGATCGGTACGGCTGGGGGGCTGACGCTTGTTTCCCAAGCGGAGGGGCGCTCCAAACCAGTCGGTGCTGGGGTGTCCTCACCGATCGCCTTGGCGGTTACTTCGAATGGGCGGTTTCTCTATGTTGCCACCAGTACCTCCAGCATGGTCACGGCGTTTCAGGTGGATACGTCCGGGGTCCTGACGCTCGTCCCGCCGGCCGGACCTGGCACGAATCCGATTTCCTCAGGAGGGACAGGGCTCACAGCGTTGACGCTGTCTCCGAACGGACAGTTTCTCTATGTGACCAACGGGGCGTCCAACAACGTGACCATGTTTCGAGTTGAGACATCTGGCCTGCTCACACTAATTCCACCGGCCGGTTCCAATCCAATTTCAACAGGTGGAACGACTCCCAACGGTCTCGCAGTGGCAGCGGATGGGGCTCACCTGTATATCGCGAATGGAGGTGGGAGCGTCTCGGCATTCTCGATAGGGAGTAGCGGGTTACTGACTCTTGTTCCGGCAGCGGGGGCATCCCCAAACCCTGCACCTACGCTCACAGGGTCTACTCCTGTGGCGCTTGCGGTCTCTCCGGACGGACTGTTCTTGTATGTGGCGAATCGTGCCACCAGTGTCTCAGGAGGTACGATCTCGGCCTATACGATCATCTCTGGAACAGGTGCGCTGGTTCCGGTCACACAGCTTCTCGGGAATCCCTTTCGTGCAGAGAATTCGCCTTCCGCCATTGCCGCACTTGGACCACCGTCCTGAGCGAGGGGATGCAGCGAGAAGGTCTCGTCCCTCAGCTCGCGAGCCGAGTTCTCGATCGATCCCTGGCGCGGAAGGCCTCCTCCGAAAAACGGTCCCGGAGCAGGTATTGGAGCTGATGCGCGGGCATTGGTTTACTGAACAGATAGCCTTGATAAGCATCGCAGCCTTGTAGACGGAGATAGGCGAGTTGATCGCGGGTTTCCACCCCTTCGGCGACAAGGTGCAGCTTCAGCGCCCGTCCCATTCCCACAATCGCTCGTGTGATCGGAGAATCCTCCTTCCCAAGCTTGAGATCCTTAATGAAGGCCTGGTCGATCTTGAGCGTGTCGATCGGGAACTGCTCAAGATAGGCAAGGGAGGAGTAGCCTGTTCCGAAATCATCGATGGCGAGTCGAAAGCCGGATGCTTTGAGTTCCTGTAAGAGAGTGGTTGTCGAGGAGGCATCCCTCATCAGCACACTTTCGGTCAATTCCAACTCAATATCCTGCGGGTTGCCGCCCTCCGCGTAGACCAGCGACTTCACTTGGCTGGCAAGGTTGGGTTGTCGAAAATGCAGCCCGGAGAGATTGATCGAAACACTGGTCGGAGCCAGTCCGCTCTTGTGCCAGATCCGTTGTTGTTGCGCGACGCTTTTGATGACCCATTCGCTCATTTGGATGATGAGCGCTTCCTCCTCCGCGACCGGAATGAACTCGGCAGGGGAGATCAATCCGCGGGTCGGATGTTGCCAGCGGATCAGGGCTTCAAACCCAATCACTTGTTCGGAAAGAATATCCACCTGCGGTTGGTAGTGGAGGATAAACTGGTTTTCAGACACGGCGGTGCGTAAGTCTTGTTCAAGATTGACTCGAGCGGCGATCGACACATTCATCGTCTCGGAGTAGAACTGATAGCCATGGGAGTTCTTCTGTGCTGATGACTGCGCCGCCGTTCCGGCGTTGTGCAGGAGCTGTTCCGCGTCGATCCCGTCGGGACCTGGAATCGCGATTCCGATATGGGCCGAAAGAACCAGGTTGGTTGATTCAATCTGAAATGGATTGCGTAGGGCGTCGAGACATTTCTGGGCGACCCGAGCAGAATCCTCAGGAACGTCGAGATCGGTCAGGAACAGCGCAAACTGGCCATCGTTGAGGCGTGCCAGCATTGAAGGGGCGCTATCTGGTGGGTGGGCCTCCGTGATGTCCACCGGGAGCGATTGCTGCAACCGTGTGACGACCTCTCTGATGAGGTGCTCTCCGCCACGGGCGCCATGCAAATCACAGATGCGGTGATATCGATCCAAACTGATCACCAAGAGGGCACGACGGCTGTTTGTGCCGGATGCCAGAACTTGTCCGACGCGATGGAGAAAGAGGGTTCGATTGGGAAGATGCGTCAGGTTGTCGTAGTTCGCCATGAAGTAGATCTTCGTCTCAGCAGCCCGCGCATCGGTGACATCCTGCACCGTTCCAACGAGGCGGCGAACCTGCATGCCGTTGTCCGTCATCACTTCTCCCAGAAGATGGACCACGCGGTTCACACCGTCGTGAGGAATGAGCCGGTGATCCATGTCCACTCCCGTTCCGTCGGCGATTGTCCCCTGGAGAGCGCGGCTCACCGATTCTCGGTCTTCATCGTGGACACAGGCCAGATACGTGGAGTGTGGGGAGGCGATGGCGCCGGGCTGGATTCCGAGAATCCTGCATGCTGCTTCCGAGAGGTCCATCCGATCGCTCATCGGATCCCATTCCCAGCCACCGAGGCGAGCAATCTGCTGGGCTTGCGCCAATTGAGATTCGCGAGTGCGAAGGGCTTTCATCGCGTAGCTGGCGCGCAGCATATAGCGCACTCGCTGGCTGAGCATGAGCCCATGGCAGGGTTTCACGATAAAGTCGGTTGCACCCATTTCATAGGCCTGTGCGATCGAGTCGACATCGTCCAAACCCGTCATGATGAGAATCGGCACGAATGTTCCATGGGGCAGCCGACGGATGTGTTCACACACGGCAAATCCATGCATGCCGGGCATTTGCAAGTCCAGGATGATGATATCGGGCATCGTGGACGAAACGAAGTCAATGGCGGCTTCCCCGCTGACGGCTTCCTCAACCCGCAGCTCATCCTGTTCCAGGCTCACACGAGAGAGCATGCGAAACGTGGCATCGTCATCGACGATCAGCGCCAGCGGCGGTCGGGGCGACGTGGTCATGTCGATCTCCTCTCAAGTTCGGCCTGAAAAATCTGACTGGCGTGGGCGAAGGCTTCGGTCAACGGAGCCACTAATGGCTCGGCTTCCTCGAGCTGTCCCTGGCGACTGAGGTCTTCAAGCTGACGGCACAGTGTGGATAGTGAGACGGCTCCGAGCATCGAGCTTCTCGATCGGAGGCTGTGGGCAGCCTGGCTCACGACCTGCGCATTCTCGTCGGCCATGCCCTGACGAAGCGTGGCCACGACGTCGTGGGAGTCGGCTAAATACAGTGACAAGATTTTTGCCAGCACATCCGGTTTCCCCGGTCGCTGGAGGCCCGTAATCGACTTCCAGGCGTTCTGATCAACGATGAATGCGGAGTCTGAATTTGAGGAGGCGGCTGAGGTGCTGGGCAGGGAAGGACTGAGGCTGGGTTGGCTGGAAGCTGGAGACTCCGGAGTTTCCGTGATGGGACTCGGGGGAAGCCACGTGGTCAGGACGGTACGCAGTTGTCCCATTGAGAACGGTTTTGAAATGTAATCGCTCATTCCCTTGGCCAGGCACTGTTCACGATCGCCGGGCGTCGCGTGGGCCGTGAGAGCGATAATCGGTATGGGAGCTCGCGATTCATGCCGTTCCCATTCACGGATGCGTGTGGTGGCTTCGAATCCATCCATTTCCGGCATTTGGCAATCCATCAAAATCACATCGTAATGAGATCGCTGGGCATGCTCAAGCGCTTCTCGGCCGTTTTGAGCCACTGTCACAGTACAGCCCATGCTTTGGAGCATCAGCAGGGCGATTTCTTGGTTCACCGGGTTATCTTCTCCAAGGAGGATATGACCGGATAAGGTCGGTGCCGATGGAACCGGTTGCTCGTGCTGCGTGGCGATCGGTTCATCGGCGATCGCGTGGATCAACGCGTGGTGCAGTGCGTGGAACCGGATTGGTTTGGTCACATAGTGCATGAGAGCCGACGGGGTCTCCTGCTCGATCTCTGCCCGCCTGATGAGCGAAACGAGTCGGATGATCTTGACGGACTGCAGGGTCGAATCGGAGAGCAATGTTTGGACGATTTGCGTATCGGTCAGACCGTCGAAGCGTTCGTCGATCACTGCGACGACCGGCCCTTGTTCGGTTGCGAGTCCGGTCATGATGTGCTCGAGGAACTCCCCCTCACTGTCAGCCATGTGCGGGGAAATACCCCAGGAGGAGAAGTACTGGGCCAGGACATGACGGGTCGACGAGGAGTTAACGGCTGCGCAGAGGCAAAGGTCTGCAAACGCGGTATCACTGTCGACGGGAGCCGGAGCATCTGATTGAATCGGGAACGGGAGAATGACCCAGAAGGTACTACCCTTCCCGATCTCACTGTCGACACTGATGGTTCCTCCCATCAATGCGCTGAGCTGTTTGCAGATGCTCAGCCCGAGGCCCGTTCCGCCGTGAACACGAGTCGAGGCTCCGTCCACCTGAGAAAAGGATTGAAAGAGTTTGGCTTGTCCTTCCGGGCTGATACCTGAACCGGTATCGATGACGGCGATCTTGATTCGAGCCGGCTCGTCTTGACCCGATGCCGGAGACTCGAGGGTCACCCGGACGCTGACCTCACCTTCTTGAGTGAATTTGATGGCATTCCCAAGCAGATTCGTGACGATTTGACGGATTCGGATGGGGTCTCCGTTCACTGCGGTAGGAACGGAGGAGGGATAGTCCACCAGAAGGTTGAGCCCTTTCCGTTGGGCTCGTTCCGCCAACTGTTCCGCCGTACGCTCGACGAGATCGCGCAAATCGATCGGTGCCGATTGGATCTCGAGTTTGCCGGCCTCGATCTTCGAAAAATCGAGGATGTCGTTGATCAAGGTCAAGAGGGTATCGCCGGAGTTGTGGATCGTCTCGACGTAGTGGCGTTGCGTTTCCGAGAGCGGCGTGCGGGCAAGGATCTCCGTCATCCCGATGACGCCGTTCATGGGGGTTCGGATTTCGTGGCTCATGTTCGCCAGGAATTCAGCCTTCGCCTTTGTTGCATCTTCGGCCGCCAGCTTCGCAATGGCCAACGCTTCTTCGGACTCACGGCGCCGAGCCGCCTCAAGAACCAGCGTCATGAAATTGGCCAAGGCTTGGGCGAACTGCTGTTCATCGGATGCCCAGTCTCGAGAGGAACCGATGTGTTCGATCGAGACGACGCCGGCCAACTTTCCCTGTGTGTGAAACGGAGCATCAAGTCTTGCACCGATCTGGGCAGGGGCGAGCATTGTGCCGGCCAGTTCCTGGAAGAACGGATCGTGTCGCGCCTGTGCTGCTGCAATGAGCTGTCCCCGGTCAAGGGCTGATACATAGTGCGGATATTGCCCACGGAGCAGTTTCTGGCCGAACGTATGCTGCGTAGCGAGGCGATCATAGTGATCGAGGCAATAGAGCGACTGGGTCTGTTCGTCATAAATCCACACGCTGACTCGATCGACGAGCAGCGCCTGAGCCGCGATCGTGGTCAACTGCTTCGCCGTGACGGGGAGTGATCCCTCGAACACCGTGCGGTCTTGGACCAGGGCTAAGGTCGCACTCTGTTGGTGGCGTAGCCGTTCCTCCTTCGTGGCCAATGACTCATTGGTCGCTTGAAGAAGGGTGGCCTGTTCTTCTGCCTGCTGCTTGGCATCCACCGCCCCGACCAAGTCCAGCTGAGCCTGCAGGCGTGCCTGAATCGCCAGGTTGTTCACCAGGGCAATGGCCACCTGATCAGCCAATCGGCGAGCGTACGTCACATCGTGAGGAGGCGCAGATTTCCGTTGGCGGTAGGCGAGCGCCAAGGCTCCACTCACACGCTCGTTCACGATGATCGGAAAGATGATGACGAGCGAGAGGCCTGGTCGCATCATCAAGGAGAGATAGGAGGGAACTGCGGTTCCCATCGCGACCAGATGATGAGGGTGGGCTGCCATGGCAGCCAGATGTTCCTCGGAGAGTTGACACGAATAGGTCTTCGTCTCGTCCGATTGGTTCTGGTGGTGCTGAATGTAGCGGACGGACAGCTCAGTGGGGCCGGTGTCCTCGGGATTGAGTAACATCATACCCACGGCGTCACAGGCGATGCTCTCCGTGATGCGCGACTGCATGATCTTCACCATGGTGGCCGGCTCATGGCTCGAGAGAATGGCCTGACTAATCGCCGACAACGTCTCCAGCATCTGAAACTGTTGATTGAGTTTATCCGTCATGCTATTGAACGAATCGGCTAACTGCTCGAATTCGTCGCCGCTCTGAACGGTCACCTGGCTCGAGAAATCCCCGGTTGCAAGACGCGCGGTCCCTTCTTGTAACAGTGTCACTGGTTGGAGGCTGCGTCGGATATGAGCAAGACTGAGCAGGACGACGGCACTCAATGCGCACGCGATCACCAGCAGGAAGGTGTGTCGGAATCGGTCGACCGGCGCCAAGGCCGAGGCTCGCGTTTGGTTGAGGACTATCGTCCAAGGTTCGACCAGAAACGTATGACGGAGCGGCATCGACCAGGCCCCGGCGATATACTCGTGGGCGTCCAATTGCCAGATCATCCCGTTACCCATGGGAGCGGCAAGATCGTGGCGACGAAAGTCCGGGAGCATGACCGGCTGAGCGAAGGTCGAGTAGAGGACATGACGATTGCCGTCTTCTACGACGAGATCCGTGTCACCCGGCAACGTCTCCTTGACCTGTGTGCTCCATAACGCGGTGTCGTTGAGGTGCGCGGAGAGCAGCCCGGCCTCCCAGCGCGCGGGATTGACGAGACGAGTCAGCGTGAGTTGTGCAGATTGACCGGCAGCGGACGAGACCTCGAGGAGTGATTTCCCCGCCTGGAGATGGGCGGTCTGGGCCTGCGTGAGCTCCCGTCGCTGAGGACCGGTCGCGGGAGTAAGCCGTACGTCACGAAAGCGATGAGCCAACTCTTTCACCGAGTCGGTGATCGCAACCTCCTCCGTCACAGTGCCCTCTTGTGGTAGCTCGGCTGCAATCCGGTTCAGGTCCGCCGTGAGGGTCAGAAGATGGTCATACAGCACCATGCCCTGGGATTTGCTCTCTTGCTTGAGCCGGGCTGCTGATTGAGCAATGAGTTCTTGGCTGACTTGTCGATAGGAAATCCAGGCGAGGAGCGAGGTGGGGATCAGTGCACAGAGCACGAAGAGCGTGAGGATGCGGCGTCCAATACGGCTATGAAAGAGCGAATGAGACAGCGTTGTCTGCATGGACTTAACAAACTAGAAGTTCTTGGCCAAACCGTAATATCCGCCATCACTCGCTCGAATGACGTCATCATGACTCTTTTGGGCCGTCAGTGGCTTCACCGAATCTCCATCCTTTCCCATACTGTAGAGGTCAAAGTCGGAACTGATCGGGTGAAGATGACGGTCCTTTCTTGCCCCCCCTTGTCCGCAATTGTTTCCGCCGCCATTTCCACCTCCATTTCCCCCGGCATTGCCATTTCCCCCTCCGTTACTATTGCTGTTCCCCCCACTACCTCCGTTTCCACCATTCGCATTTCCCCCAGCACCCCCGTTATTCCCTCCAGCATTTCCACCTCCCCCCCCATTACCCCCGGCAGCAACAAGGTGCAGGTAGTCCTGACGCCCTCCATTGTCGATGGTCCATGAGATAAGCGATTCACGGTCTGCTGAGAATGAGTAGTTGGCGGGAATCATTCGTGGGCTGTTCTTCCGGCGCAATTTCAGCTTGGCCACACTGCTAATATCATCAACGGTCCCACACTCGACGCGCCAGTATTGATAAGGACTTCCCCAGGGGTCCAGTGTGGTGGTCCGTCCAATGTCCGCGAGGCTATTTGGATAGGTTCCGACAGCCAGGGCAAATCCTTTGATGTCTTTGGCGAGCCCGTGCAGTTCAGATATGGCCCGTGCCACGCGTGCCTTCTCGATAAACTCCATGTAATTCGGAAAGGCCAGAGCGGCCAAGACGCCAACGATTGAGACCGCGAGCGTGAGCTCAATCAGGCTAAAACCATCAGCGCGCAGGAGATATGATCGGCGTGGACGAAGTGGGAGCTCCAGTATGAAATTGCATTCGTGTGTCATGATGATCGTCTAGCCGCTATGCGTTTTGAACGTATCCAGGGAGGACTTGAGTCCTGATAAGTTCTGTTCCATTTGTTTTGCGAGGGTGGCCAAGGCAGGATCCTCTTTCGCCGTAGCCAGCTCCCTGATCCTGGCCGCATCGAGGGCCAGGAGGATTTGCAGATGTTTGAGTGCCGCGATCTTCGAGTGCAGCTGAGCGGTCATGTGATTAACCAGGTCAACCTCTGGGGTCAAATAGTCTCCTTGACGCAACGTGGTGCGAACGCACAGGTTGCCGTTGCCGATCTGCGGGAACACCTGCTTGAGGCGAGCAAGGGGGCCTGCCACCCGATGCATCAGTCGTATCGAGTGGATGCAATGGATCAAGACCACGAGGCCGGCGCCGAGCGCCCATGGCCAGAATCTGGCGTGGAGGTTGAGCAGATCATTGGCGACGACCGCTCGCTCTTGCCAGGACAGCGAGGGATTATTGAGCGCCTGCATGAGCGGTTTGAACACGGGAATCGCTAGTAATACAAAGATGATTGCCGAATAGATGATGACCTGACTCAGCATGCGGACTTGCAGCGGGTGCGCCATGTTGAACCCACGCCTCGTGCGGGGATGATCCGTCTGAGGTGCCGCCTGAATTGGACTTGGAGGGACGATGGTTAGTGTGGGAACCTGGCGTGGAGAATCTTCTGCCGATTGTGGTTCTGCCGGTGAGTGCGGACTCTGTTCCGATGGACTGGTCACGCGAAGTGGTTGTACCATGATCAGGCAGCCTTCATGATCGTCGGTGAGTCCCGCTGAGAGGCCTCAGCGAATTCGAAGCGTTGTTGCTCGGGCTGGCCTTCTTTCTTCACCTCAACGGTTGCCAGGCAGCTCTTGAATCGGCGGATCGCTTCGTCAAGTGTCTGCAGCGCAGTCGTCAGCTGGCCAGGCGTTTGTGGCTGCATGTGGATCGTCACTGAATCATAGGCTTCGCTGACGAGTGCCGAATGGAGGTTGATGGTTTTGATCCGATCCTCAAGGTTATCCAACATCGTGTTGAATGCCTGTGCTTCCCGATGAAGGTAGTCGTGCTTCCGTAACCGTGCTCGTTGATGCAGATCGCCGGTTCCGATCGACCGAAAGAGAATGGAAAATCGGTAGAGCGGTCCGGCAATACGGTGCATGAAGTACAGGGAGTGGAGGAGTAACACGAGGAAGGTAATGATCAGCCAGGGCCAGATGCGCGAATGGAGCTCAAGGAACTGGGATGCCACCTGCGCATGCTGTTCCCAAGACAAAGATGAATCGTAGAGCGGCTCGACCATCGGTAGGAAGATCACGGCATACAGCGTGATCAACAGGCAGGCCACGTAGATCAGCGTGGTTCCGATAAACCAGTATTGGATGGGATGTACAAACAGCTGTCTCCGTTGAAAAACACCGATCACGATTCCACCGTTTTTCTCGTCCAGATGAGATGTGCTTGATTCTTGAAGGTGATGGTCTGGTCCTTGGTGTGATAGTAGAACGAGAGGGTCTGCTCATCGCTTCGAGAATCGCCGTAGACGATCGTGTACAACGTGCGAGGTCCTTCCTCACTCACGTCGATGCGTCGCATGGCTTGCGCATCCAGATGTTCGAAGCCGACGCTGAACGAGACACCTGTCTTGGTAAATACCAGCATGCCGTTTTCGTATCCGTTTGCCGCAGTGATCCAGGCGCCGACCAATTCATTGGGACAAGAAACCGGCTGGTCGCGCACCACGACGCTGTAAACCAGGCCGATCAGCAACAGTCCACCAATCACCAGCAGGACGGTGGTGGATCTATTGGAAGGTTGCTGAGTAGGCGAAGCTGTGGCGGTCTGCATTCGTTTCATAGGTGTCCCGTATTGTTGGGAAGACATCCTGAAAGCCTTGTCATGGCATCGTATCTTGTTCGGCTGATTGGTCAATAACTTGATCATTTCCCGCAGCTTAGGGACGATGATTGGGATTAGTGGGAGGAGTGGTGGGCAAGGGAAAAATGGAGCCGATACCCCGGGCTCTCAAGCAGAAGTCGTTCAGGGAACTAACAGTGTGTTGACAACCCCTACGCCCTTCCTCAAACGGGCCGCCCTCACGGTGACTGCCCCGTATCAAGATGTCTCGCAGGCTGTTCAGAAAGGCTGTCCAGCAAGGCCGCTGCGAGCGAAGGGGCGAATCGTACTCCGGCCCGTACGTTGAGCCTCTGAGCGACGTGAGAACGCCGCTGGCGGCCTTTCTCAACAACCTGCTAAGCGGCGAGGAGGAAGAGTCAGGGGCACAATGAATCAGATCATAAATTCTGTAGCCAGGTCACGACTTCCCGCGTCACTCGGTTCGGCTCGTCTTCATGCACAAAATGTCCGGCATTCGGGAGGCGTACGATGGTCAGGTCGCTCACAAAGCGGTCTAGCCCGTCAAGATTTTGACGGACAAGTGCTTGGTCCTGGAGTCCCCACAGAACCAAGGTGGGAACTTCGATGGTGGGATAGCCCAACCTGCGCTGACGCAGCCCCCCTCCGCCACGAAGCGCGGCTCGATAGTAGTTCAGCATGGCGGTGAGAGCGCCTGGTGCGCAAGCCTCTTGCCGGTAAAGTTTCACGATATCATCTGGTAGGTGCTCCTGATGAATTGCCATACGCTCAAAGATTTGCCCGATGATGTAGCCATGACTCGCGGACAAGGCTGCTTCAGGCAGGCGAGGAATCTGAAACATGCCCATGTACCAGGAGCGACGCAATTGTCGCCAGTGCCGGAGTTCTCGTTCAAAGCAGGCCGGGTGGGGGGCGTTCAGGATCACAAGGGCCTTGAGGTGTTCCGGATACCGCAGGGCATAGTACCAGGCGATGATACCGCCCCAGTCGTGTCCAACCAGGATGGTCTGTGACGCTCCGGCGGCAGTCACCAGCCCGCTGACGTCTTCCAGCAATGACTCGATCGTGTAGGCCTCAAGGCCAACGGGACGTGTCGTTCCACCATAGCCACGTAGGTCAGGGGCCCAGACCCGATAGCCGGCTTCCGCCAGTGGGTGGAGCTGGTATCTCCATGAAAGCGCACATTCCGGGAATCCATGCAGGCAGAGCACCAGTCGGTCTCCCGTTCCAGCCATGGCGACTCGAAAGGACAGCTGATTGGCCGAGACCTGAAAATAGGAGAGGCCTTCAGCGTGGAGAGGATAGTGCCCTTTGGAATGCATGTGCAAAAAAATGGAAAGTGCTGGTCGGATTATGACGGTTTCTGTATGCTCACCGGAATGGAACGGCCAAATTGGGTTTTTCGGCAAGATCAGGGGAAATGGCTGGCGCATCCCGAAGGGAATCCGCAGCGGGAAGTTCATGCGGCCTCCTTCGATGAGCTGCAGATGAAAGTGCAGCAGCAAAGCCAAGAACTTGCAAAAAGTCCTCGCGAGCTTCCCCGTGTTGAGCGACCCGTGGTCGAACAACCCCACCTAGATACACCCCGATACGTGATCTCGCTGGATCAAGACAAGTGGCGTGGTCATCTGCAGGGATATCCGGATCAGTCGGCACAAGGGGATTCCTTCGATGAAGTGCAGTTCAAGCTCGGTCTCCTCTGGCGTGACCTCGTCGGTAAAAAGTCTCCCACTCTCCGGAAAGCAGCCTGAGCGGCAGGCTGTTCAGGCTCCACCCAATCAGCAGTTGCGACAATAGTCGTCGTTCGTCGTGTGTGAAGCGTGAAGCTTCTTCCGGAACGAGATACGCTTCACGTACGACGCGTCACGAAAGTCAAAATTCAAACTGCTTCACCGCAACGGTCTTCAATAATGTTGGCTAAGCCCCACGGCGGCTTGAGTCGTCTACGCCCCAGCATCCGGAGAACGTTTCTCCAGGAAACAATCGCTTGAGTCCCCATTCCGGATGGTTGAACGCATCGCTCGCACAGGTCATCGGTTCGATGGCAAGGGCAGCACGCGGAGCATCCGCGATGGCATCTCCGGTATAGACAACCACTGCCGAAAAGGCTGAGTCCATCGTGATGGTGATGGTTCGTCTGCTTGGGATATGACGAAGAGCGGCTGTGGCAACCCCTTTGGCATCACGCTCCAAGTTCACATAGCAATGGTTGAAGCGTTGTTGTGCAATCGGGCGAAACAGCCGATAGTCCCATGGCGTATCCGATACGGGATAGATGGTCCCAGTCGGTACGAGTCGTTCATTGAATTCCAAGAATCCGGTGCCGGGGATCTGTGTCTCTGCCTCGTCGATGATGTTGGTGCCGACTGTGAAGTAGGGGTGAAACCCAATGCCAACTGGGGCGGTACGGTCACCAATGTTTTTGACCGTGAAGGCACAGGACAGCCCGGTGGCGTTCAGCTCATAGGTCACCGTGATGTTCAAGGAAAAAGGGTACCCGCGAGGCCTGTACGTCTCGGCATCGAGCGTCACCGACATGGCCACTCGATTTGAGTCATGGTCCTGGATGTCCCAGGCCATACTCCGAACGAAGCCATGAATGGCGTTCGGACCTTCCTTGTCGTTGCATTCCAGTTGGAACGTCTGTCCCTCGAATGAATACCGTCCGTTCCCGATCCGGCCAGGAAAGGGAATCAGGACATCACCTTGCCCGCCACGTTTTCCACTGCCACCAGAATAGCCCCAGACAATATCGATCTCCTGTCCGTTTGTATTAACGAAGAGGTATCGGCGCAACGAGGCACCCCAAGGGGAGATGATGGCTCGCTGATTCTGAAATGAGAGCGTAAGTTCAGTGTCTGCTGTCATGGATGCCATGGATGCCATCGTCTTGGTCCTCTGGGCCGGTACGGTTTTGCACGGCGGGCTATCGGACGACGCTGTATCGACTGATCTGAGGCTCCGAGGCCAGCAGACCGGTCAGCTGTTGCAGTGTGGTCAGTAGATGCGGCGTCACGAAATGTGCCTGTTCGGCTGCAGCGCTGGCCCATCGTTCAATAAACACGAACTCAGTTGTATCGGCATGGCTCTGCAAGAGCTCGTAGCTGAGACAGCCTGGTTCTCGGCGAGTCGCATCAACTAAGGCGGTCAGGATTTCTCGCACCTGAGCCACCTGATCGGGCTTGGCCTTGACGCGGGCAATCACACGGAGAGAACTGTCGACAGTCATAGGATGCTCCACAGTGGGAATCTGACTGGGTGGACGACTATTTGACAAAAGGATTGCCGGATGTTTTCCAGTCGTCAAGGTTCATGATGACTGCAGAGGTCTGCGTGAATCCAAGTTCACCAAGAGTTTCAGCGGCAAGGGTCGCACGTCTCCCGCTTTGACATTGGAGTACGATCGGGCGCTCGAGGTTGGCTTTCTCCGAGGATCCGACATGGTTCCAGATTTGAGAAGCGATGACGCCGCGTGGGATGTTGATTGCGCCTGGGATGTGGCCGGCTGCATATTCTTGCGGTTCACGCACATCAATGATCAAGGCTTCCCCAGGATGCTCGACGATTTTTCGATAGTCCTCCATGCCGATGGTTCGGACAGGTTTCTGAGTTGCTTCAATTTTCTGCTTAGCTGCCGGCGGGAGGCCCTGAGCAAGAGTAGGAGAAGGTATGGAGAGGGATGCGGTGATGAGGGCCGCGACAAAACAGAAGGCTAAGCTATTGATGGTTTTCATGCAAGAATCTCCTTCAGCTCATGGTGCCGTATTTGGGCTTTGGGAAGAACGTAGGAGGATCAGTCTACCCTGACTCACGGTCTTCCTCAAGGGCTACGTTGATGAGCTGGCAAGGGCTGAGTGCGACTGCTATCTTGGGCAAAGCAGTTCTCTGGTCATACTTACAAATTCGGCACAGTATTGTGGGAACGATGTGGATTGCTCTTGGATGGTCATTCTATCTCCGGGTAGAGCTTGACTCCTTATTCCTCACATCACGTCACAGAACGAAAGTGTTAGGTGAACTCTCTATTCGTCGAGTCCATCACAAGTAGGGCTGAGCCATTGCCCTCTGATGTCGATACGGGACTTGCCTGATCCTGCCTCGCTTCGAGTGCCGATTGCGACGATGTGCTCGGTTGATTTCGTCTCGATAGTGAAATGGGTGGTCGAGCTGGGCGGCCCAGGACATAGTTGGTCGAGCACAAGTTTGGACGAGGACTTGGAGATGACCTTGATCTTGCACTGAACCGCCGTATCCTCATCCTCGTCTTCCATCTCCTTGATGATCCGATCCTGACTCAGATCCTCCTTCGTAATGCATGAGTGGGAGGTTATGGTATGAGGTTTCCCCTCTCGGGATTTGACCATCTGCTCCATCTGTGCGCGTTGGGCCGGTGTCATCTTCGCTGATAGCTCAGGAGAAAGCTTCATTCCTGAGGTGACAGTGGTCACGGTCATTTCCCATGCGCCTGGTTTGACGTTGAACGACTCGGCCTGTGCATCCGGTGTCGCGCTGAGAAGAACATTATCAAGACTGACCATGACTCCAAGGAGCGCGATTACGTGAGCAAACATCCAACCATTTTTGTTCATGACGCACCCTCCGGAAGAGCCAAGATGTGGTGAGGTAACTATATCTGGATCGATCGATATTCTATCGATGTCAGTTGGCCCAGTCCATGCCCAGAAGCTCGAGCGAGGATTGTGCGGGCGGACTACCAATTTGAACTGGCCGAACCAATTGTTTCATATCCATGTACGCACAGGTGCTTAAAGCATGGCGATAAGTAATGCAGGATCAATCTGTTACGTTCAATAGACAACGTAAATAATGAGAGATGTAAGGGGTTGGGTCAACGTGTCTGAGTTCATGTGAACTTCAGGCCGGCCGGGGAGTGATCAGCCGGGAAACTCTTCTGGTGCAATTGCTAAGAAGGGGCTCTTCACGAGGGAATTCCAACTGCAGGCAAGACAGTTCAACAATCAACTTATTGTGGTTGAGATCCGCTCCCGCGCTGTCGTTGGTCGATTTCCTTCAGAGGTCATGGGATTCAGCCGATACATGATGTGGGTCTTTATCTTGGTTGGGCTGAGGCATACCGATGTTCGGTTTCGGTAGAAAAAAGAGCGCACCGGCCGCAAGCAGACAGAAGGACCGGCAGGTCTCGGCGCCATCGGCCGGTATCAAAGGGTCGCTCATGTCCCTCGAGCAGCGGCTCATGTTTGACGCGGCGGCTTCGGCGACGGCTTCCGAAGTGGCATCTGAACAGGTCGCGCAAGAACAGGCAGAGGCGGCCGTCTCATCTGATAGTCATGCTGACGGTCAGACTGCAGAACGGGAGGAATCGCAAGGGCTGCTCGACGCGATCGCGACCTATGATCCAGGCGAATCGAGGACCGAAGTGGTGTTTGTTGATCCTACGGTGCCGAACTACCAGGATCTCATCAGTGGCATGGCCCCGAACGTGGAAATCATTATGCTTGACGGCGGGCAGGATGGCGTTGAACAGATGGCGAACGCGTTGGCAGGCCGTACCGGCGTCGACGCAATTCACGTCATTTCACACGGCGAGGCCGGTGCGCTGCAGCTCGGGACCGGGATCCTCAATGCGGACTCGATGTCGACGGACTATGCGGATGACCTGGCGGTGATTCAACAGGCCCTGTCTGAGCAGGCCGATATCCTGGTCTATGGCTGTGAGTTTGCGCAGGGGGAGGCGGGACAAGCTGCAGTGGACATGCTGGCGGAGCTCACGGGAGCTGATGTCCAGGCGAGTACTGACCTCACCGGCAGTATCTCTCTCGGCGGCGATTGGGAGTTTGAAGTCAGCACAGGCACCATCGAGACATCGGTGGCCATCAGCTATGACACCCAAATGCATTGGGCCGAAGTCTTGGGGACAGAGACGGTCAAAGATACGTTCTCAACGGAGTCATATAGCAATAATAATGGGACGCAATCATGGTCTAGCAGCTGGTCGGAAAGGGATGCGGGAGGGAGCGGTGCAAGCGGCGGCGATGTCCGTGTGAATTCTGGTCAATTGCGCATCGATACGGACAATGTCGGGAATGTGATCAGTCGCGGGGTAGATTTGAGTCGGGCGACGAGTGCGACTCTGACATTCAATTACACGAACAGCTTGGTTGGCGCAGACCGTATTGAATTGCGCGTGTCGACAGACGGTGGATCAAACTACCAAACGATCAGTGGTGGGCTTTTTTCGAATGCAACCAACACCGGCAGTGGCACGGCGAGCTTCGACCTTTCAGGCTATATGTCGGCCAATACCAAGATTCAGTTTATCGTGACCGGGACAGGAGGAGGCGATCGCTTGTATGTCGATAATGTCCAGGTCAGTTATGAGACGGGGCCGACGAACAGCGCGCCGATAATTACGAGCAATAGCGGTGGATCCACCGCCTCCATCACGGTTGCAGAAAATTCCACGACCGTCACAACCGTGACGGCGACGGATGCCAATGCCGGTCAGACGCTCACATACTCGATTAGCGGCGGGGCCGATGCATCGAAGTTCACCATCAACAGCAGCACCGGAGCCTTGTCGTTTGCCTCGGCTCCCAACTATGAGTCTCCGACTGATAGTGGTGGGAATAATGTCTACGATGTGACGGTCCAGGTGTCGGACGGAAATGGCGGCACGGACACCCAAGCCATGGCCGTGACGGTGGCTAATGCAAACGAGGCGCCGACGGACATCGTCCAGTCCGCCGGGACGGGAATCGACTTGAACACCGACGGGGGAAACAATTCGTACTTATACACCACGAGCGGTGGAGCAATTTTGGGAGGGCGTACGGCATTCAGTATTGAAGCGCAGTTCAGTTCCAGCACCGCCCCTGTTAGTGGTGAGCACAGGGTGCTTGTTTCCTACGCAACAACTGGCGCAGATAACGAGGTGCGCGTCGGCATCGCACAGACCTCTTCGTCCACGTGTCAACTAACCCTCACGATTAACGGGACTCGCGTCGACCTCTCGGGTTATGACGCGAGTCGGTTGTTCGATGGAGGACAGCACCAACTTGGGGTGACGTGGAGCGCCACAAACGGAGGGTATAATTTTTACGTCGATGGGCAACAGGTCGGAGCTGGAACTGGTCTTCAGACCGGGTATACGACTCGATCGACCGGGACACTGGTGGTGGGGATGGACCAGGATAGCGTTGGCGGAAGCTTTCAAACCAACCAGGTTTTTAAGGGAACCCTTCAAGATGTCCGCGTGTTCAACGACGTTCGCACCGCATCCGAAATGTCAGCCTACTGTACCCAGGATGTAGCTACCTCTGAATCAGGCCTTGTCGCGAATTGGACGATGAACAACCTTGCTGGAGGCAGCACATCAGATGTCATCGCAGGCCGCAATCTCACCGTTGGATCGGTGTCCGGATCGGGATGGGTAGCATCCACACCTTCGTTGACATGGAGGGTGGCTGAGAATGTCTCAAATGGAACGGTGATCGGAATGGTCACGGGGACGGACTCTGATGCAGGCGACACCAAGACCTATAGCTTCACGGATAGCGCGGGCGGCCGATTTGCAATCAATAGTTCATCCGGCCAGATCACAGTGGCCAATAGTTCGCTGCTGAACTACGAGAGCGCCACCAGTCACAGCGTGACGGTTCGGGTCACGGATAGCCGGGGCCTCACCTACGACGAGATGTTCACGATTCACCTGACTAATGTTAACGAGACACCGACGGACCTGGCGCTGTCGGCGAATAGCGTGGCGGAGAATGCGGCAGCGGGTACGGTGGTAGGGACGGTGAGCGGGACGGATCCGGATAGCAGTGACACGAAGACCTACAGCTTGACAGATACGGCGGGCGGTCGCTTTGCGATCAATGCGAGTACCGGCGTGATCACCGTAGCGGATGGTAGTCTGCTGGATCGTGAGAGTGCGGCGAGCCACAACGTGACTGTTTGCGTCACCGACTCGGGCGGGCTGACCTATGACGAGACATTCACGATTAACCTGACGAATGTGAACGAGGGTCCGACCGATCTGAGCCTCTCGGCGAACAGCGTGGCGGAGAATGCTAGCAATGGGACGGTCATAGGTACGGTCTCTGGTACCGACCCCGACAGCGGTGATACCAAGACCTACAGTTTGACGGATAGTGCGGGTGGCAGGTTTGCGATCAACAGCAGCACGGGTCAGATCACCGTAGCCGACGGGAGCTTGCTGAACTACGAAAGTACGACGAGTCACAGCGTGACCGTGCGGGTGACGGACGTGGGCGGGCTGACCTACGACGAAACGTTCACGATCAACCTGACCAATGTGAATGAAGCTCCGACAGGGGCCGATGCCACGATTACCATCACCGAAGATACCGACCATACTCTGACCGCCGCGAACTTCGGCTTCAGTGATGTCGATGCAGGCGACAGTTTGAGTGCGGTGAGGATCGATACGATTCCGACCGCCGGAACCATGACCCTGTCCGGTGTGGCAATCACGGCCGGTCACGTCGTCAGCCTGGCCGATATCATGGCAGGCAACCTAGTGTTTACTCCGGCCGGCGATGCGAACGGGACGGGCTATGCCACCCTCACGTTCTCCGTGCGGGACAGCAATAATGCCTACGATGCGGCCCCCAACACCCTGACCTTCGATGTTACCGTCGTGAATGATGCGCCGGTGAACGTCGTTCCCGGTGCCCAAACGGTCGCGGTCGATACGCCATTGGCGATTTTGGGGCTGTCCATCACGGACGTCGATGGAAATCTCACTGCGGTGCAACTCTCTGTCACGAACGGCACGCTGGCCGTGACCGTAAGCGGGGCGGCCACCATCACATCGGGAGGCATCGGAACCTCCACCATCACGCTGTCTGGCACCCAAGCGGATATCAATGCCACGCTCAGCTCATTGAGCTATCAAGGGAATAGCCTGTTTACTGGAGCGGATACGCTCACTGTGCTGTCTACCGATGGGAATGGAGCGACGGATACGGATACCGTCGCGATTACGGTATCGAACAATGCGCCGACCCATGTACTGCCCGGTCCCCAGACCGTCGCAGAAGATACTCCCCTTGCGATCAGTGGGCTCTCTATCACCGATGCCGACGGCAACCTGACCAGCGTGCAATTGTCTGTAAGTCACGGCACTCTTGCGTTGACCGTGATCGGCGGCGCAACGATTAGTGCCGGTAGTAACGAATCCAGTAGCGTCACCGTGATCGGCAGCCAGGCCGACCTGAATGCCACCTTGGCGTCTTTAACCTACCAGGGAGTCCTCAATTTCTCAGGACTCGATACCCTCACGATCACGTCCACGGATGTACTCGGGACAGTAGATACGGACAGTTTATGTATTACGGTGACACCGGTCAACGACGCGCCCCTCGAACTCACATTGTCCAATAACAGTGTGGTGGAACATGCGAGCAATGGAACGACCGTGGGAGTGCTCGCCCCATCGGACCCTGACGCTGGAGATATATTTACCTACCAACTGATCGATAATGCTGGTGGTCGTTTTGCCGTCAATGCCACTACCGGCCAGATCACTGTGGCTGACGGCTCGCTCCTACACTCTGAGGTTGCCTCCAGTCACAATATCACCATCCGTGTGACTGATGGTGGCGGCCTAACCTACGAGAAGACGTTCACCATCAATTTGATTGACATCAATGAGCATCCAACGGACTTAGCGTTGTCTTCAAATACCGTCGTGGAGCATGCCACGAATGGGACTGTAGTGGGCATCGTCAGTGGGACCGATCTCGATACGGGTGATGTGGTGACGTATAGTTTTACCGATAGCGCTGCGGGGCGTTTTGCCATCAACAGCAGTACCGGCCAGATCACTGTTGCCGATGGCAACCTGTTGAACTACGAGAGTGCCACGAGCCACAGCGTGACGGTGCGAGTGACGGATTCAGGCGGGCTCACCTACGACGAGACGTTTAGCATCAATCTGACCAATGTGAATGAGACCCCGACGGACCTCGTGCTCTCCTCCAGCGTGGTGATTGAACACGCGACGAATGGGACGACGGTTGGTTCTGTCACGCCTACTGATCCGGACAGCGGCGATACGTTTTCGTATCAGCTGACCGACACGGCTGGAGGGCGATTCGTCATCAATGCCGCGACCGGAGAAATTACTGTCGCGGATGGCTCCCTCCTGCACTCTGAGGTAGCCTCGAGCCATGACGTGACGGTGCGAGTGACGGACAGCGGTGGGTTGACCTACGACAAGACTTTCACGATCAACCTGATCGACGTCAACGAAGTTCCGGAGGATCTGGTCCTCTCTTCAAATACCGTGGTGGAGAATGCGGCGAATGGCACGGTGATCGGGACGGTGACGGGGACCGACTTCGATACCGGTGATGCGCTGACGTACAGTTTCACCGACAGTGCGGGCGGTCGCTTTGCGATCAACAGCAGCACTGGTGTGATCACCGTCGCCAACAGTTTGCTGCTGAACTACGAGGCCGCCACGAGCCATACAGTGACGGTGCGGGTGACGGATGTGGGTGGGCTCACCTACGACGAGACGTTTACGATTAATCTGACCAATGTGAATGAGACCCCGACGGATTTGAGTCTCTCAGCCAATACGGTGGCGGAGAACGCGGCGAACGGGACAGTGGTCGGCACAGTGAGTGGGACGGATCCGGATAGCGGTGATACGAAAACGTATAGCCTCACCGATACAGCGGGGGGCCGGTTTTCGATTAATGCGAGTACGGGTGTGATCACCGTGGCCGATGGCAGTTTGCTGGATTACGAGAATGCGGTAAGTCATAGCCTGACCGTGCGTGTGACAGACAGTGACGGTCTCACCTATGACGGGACGTTCACGATCAATTTGACGAATGTGAACGAAGGGCCGACGAACCTCGCCTTGTCGGCCAATAGCGTGGCGGAGAATGCGGTAGCGGGTACGGTGGTAGGGACGGTGAGCGGGACGGATCCGGATAGCAGTGACAGCTTTACATACCAGTTGACCGATACGGCGGGGGGGCGGTTTTCGATTAATGCGAGTACGGGTGTGATCACCGTGGCCGATGGCAGTCTGTTGGATTACGAGAATGCGGCAAGTCATAGCCTGACTGTGCGTGTGACGGACAGTGGCGGGCTGAGCTATGACAAGACGTTCACGATCAGCCTGAGCAATGAGGGTGAAGCGCCGACGAGTTCCCAGGACGGTAGAGGAGTAGGGCCGAGTTTGATTGCGTCTCTTCCCCACAGTGTTCGTGGCCTACCTGAATCGAGCAGGATATCCGCCTCCTCGGCGAGTGATGGACAAGACACCCGCACGAATGACCCGTATTGGTTCGATGATTCCAAGAATTCGGTCAAGGTGGGTTCACTGCCAGGACCAAAAATGGATATGCTCCGTTCGGACGCAAACCATCATGATCTCGGTTCTGAAGACGGCATGCATCAAACGGGTACGTCGAACATGGCCGAGAATTTCTTAAACTCTTCTAGCCGCCGCGATGGAACCACCGTAAGCCGTGACTCAGCTGATGCACAACGTGTTGCTCGTCTTGAATCAGGGCAGGTTCCCCGTCCACACACTGAAAAGGCGGAGAATGTGTCATCAGTGGGTTCCAATGGTCTTAGCATGCCGATGCTCGCCGGCTTGGTGGAGGTGGCCCTCCAGGGGGGACTCGGAACGGAAGATAACCTGGGTACTGCGAATACTCAGATTCGTAAACGGAACCAGGCCGCTTCGGCGGAGAAGAAAGCTCAGCCACAGCCAGGTGATGAGCGGGAGGCGCCTCCCAGTGCAGCCTGACCATTTCCATTGGCGTTTTGTTCGTTCCGCCTATTCTGCCGCACCATTGAATGCAAGATATATCCATCAGCGTTCACCGATCCGGTGCCCGTTTTAATTCGGTCAATGGCACGACTTTCTTCCAGTGATAGGTCCCGCCATGCTCACGCGGTGGAATATTCTTCTGCTTCCCGACTCTGCTGTACCACCAGATGCCGTTGGCTTGTGTGCCGTCTTCTGAAAGGAGGACTTCGAATCCACCCTCCCGATCATTGCCTGGTTGATGCCAGGTGCCTTGCCACAAGCGATTCGTGATTGTACTGGTCGTGAAGCGCCCGCCATGCTGGGTGTATGGCCCGTTTCCGTTCTTGTCGAAGGTCGCTTTATAGCGTTTGTCATCCTCAACCTCGATGATCTCCCATTCTCCACTCAGATCGACACCGGATGGGGCTTGGGCATTCTCGCTGGTACGTGCTGAGACGACGGTTGGCGGTGAAGTGAGTGGGCCGCTCAGCTGCGCAGATCGAAATGATTCATGCCACGATAACAGTTGCCACCGTCCGGCCCGTCGTTCCAGCACACCGGTCTCCCTCATCGGGAGGACTGTCTTCTTGAGTCCAGCGTCGTCAGTCACATACCGAATATAGTCGAGTTCCATCGCGTACCAAGCCAGGTCTCCCTTCGTCCACACCTTCAGCTCTTTAATGGAAATTTCAAGTTTCTGGGCATTAAGAAATTCCTCCTTCATGCCTTGCTCAAGCTCAGGCCATCCGACATATTTCCGACCGGCTACTCCGTAGCTGATGATGTCGGCGTCGTGGGCCATCATATGTGAGAGGGTGGGTAGGTCTTTTTCAGCATTCGCACGGACGAGTCGTCGGATGGCCGATTCAGGGTCAGACGGTTCTGCTGCAGCGGTCGGGAGGGTGGTGATGAAAAGTGCCAGACTTATCCAGGCAAGACATCGAACAGCATTCATGGATGACTCCTCTCTCTGGCCGAATGATCAAAAGAACGGTGGTTGGCCCCTGGTCAGCTCTGATTGGCCAGATGCTCAACTCGGACCACGGTCGGTATCCCATGAGCAGGGGTGTGTGTGTCAAGGCATAACCTGCATGACTCATCAACACTTCTTCTGTACGCATCAAGACGCCGCTGTGACAGTATTCGTCGTTCGACTCTGAGTTCCAGATTTCGCATTTTAGGTTGGAGGGAAACGACAGACGTGAAACAAGAAACTTGAAACATGAAACCTAAAACTCACACTGTTCAATCAGTCATGGAATAATGCGGGCTCAGGCAGGCCAAGGGGGCAGGAGCTATTAGGTATCGTAGCTACTCACATCAGCGTTCCCACCGATAGCTGACGAGCAACGGCATGCCGGTCAGCACGGCAAGCACACCGACCGGCAATACCCCTACGACAGCATGTTGAAGGGCCATGTACTCATCGATGGTGAGGCCATGAAGTGGAAGGACGATCGCTGACTCCGTGAGAATCATCAAGATGAAGGCCACGAACCCGATGCCGAGCCGTATGCGTGGAAGGGGTGGAAGATGGAATCGGTCGATGGTCCATTTTGCGCCGATGATCATGGCTACCAGAGTGTTGGGGACTTCCAGTAAACGAGCGATCAGTTCGCTGATATGGAGGGCGATCACTTCAAGCCGCACGATCTCGAGTACGAATCCGACTCCGAGCGCGACGAGAAAATAGACACCGCCGGCCCGTACCACCAGAGACGCGCGGGTCTTGTGCTGGATGTCAGGAATCTTCGCGGGGAGGGTCGTCATGGGATAGGCGGGGTTGTTGATTCTGTCGGGCGAGGGTTCTTCTTTCTGGTGACGTTTGAGGCGAGATGTATTCATACGTGCGAGGTCAGTGTAGCGAAAAATTCGGGAGACGGCTAATGTTCTTCAAAGTCGTGCATGAGGGTAGGAGATCATTTGTTCATGCTGTAGCCCGTCATGCCGGTTGAATGACAAATGCATGTATTGAAGTGAGTGGCCCTCAGCTGTTCAGTGCGCAGCGCCGGTCGTTCTGTCGCGGTTTGGAAGTGCGAGCGGAGCGAACGCGACAATAGGTGACTTTCTGGCGCACTCGCGGTAAGCTCGGAGCATCTGTAAGCGTACGAATATTCACCAAGGGGGCATGATGCGGAAGCGGATGAACCGGGCGGCCTGTGTGTGCGCGTTACTCGTCGGACTGGGGATGGTTGGAACATCGGCAGTGGTCGCCGCCGATGAATCAATCGTGGATGTGAACAGCCCTGATGCGATGAAGTCTCTACTGGAACAGCTGGTCGGAAAGCGCGTGAAGGTCAAGCTGTGTTCAGGCCAGGACGTCGAAGGCAAGGTCGCCAAGGTTGGCTCTCATGCGGTGCAGCTGACGGAGTTGGTCGGAATGGAGTTGTTCGATGCGACGGTCAAGTTAAGTGATGTGGCGGCAGTGGTCGCAAAAGCTCGTGGGAAGTAAGTAGACGTAATTTGATGGTGCGCCGAGGGTTGTGAACAGGGAGGGATCTGTTGATGGTCTCAGGTATTCTCAGTGCCAGTGAAGCACTCCTCTTGGGCGGAGCCTTTGAAATGAGTCATGCACAGGAGTTGCTAGGCTGCCCGATCCTCTTCCAATGCTTTTAAGGAGGAACTGATGAAAAACCCTGTCCACTTTGTCAGATTGAGATAGTCGGAGGTTTCTCGCGAGAGCTCACTTCTCGGGATGCTTCGTGCGATGGAGAGGGTATGGTCCTTGCTGAGATCGGCAATGTGAGGATTAGCTTGGTTGATGGTCGGGTCGTAAAGCACAATAAGGGGACGCATACGGGAGTGGAGATTGATGCTGACGACTAGTCCAACCGACTGATCGCTGAGGGCTACGACCGTTCCAGGGGGATACACGCTTAGCGTTTGAATCAGTGCAACGACGACCTCTTCTGAGAATTTGGTTTTGGCGCCCGTGTACAGCTTGGACAAAGTTTCTGTGGGGGTCATGGTTGTGAGAGGATCGGCTGTATTCACGAGGCTTTCATATTCATCTACCACCGCATGAATCCTAGAGAGAAGCGAAAGTTGATCGCCTCGAATCCGGGCAGGATAGCCCGATCCATCAACCCGCTCATGATGATTCCGAATGATGCTGAGTACCTCATCCGGAATTCCTGGGAATTGAGCCAGCATGCTGAGCCCAAAATCCACGTGTTGTTGAAACACGTTGTGATCCTCGGTAGTCATGCTGGCCAAGCTCCGGTGTCGGAGATCAGGTGGGAGTGACTGCTCACCGATGTCGTGCAGGAATCCGGCGGTCCCGAGTGCATGCATGGCTTCATGGCCCAGATCAAATTGTCGTCCGACGAGCATGGAGAGTACAGCCACGTTCATCGCATGCAGAACACTGAGATCATCGAGTTCCTGGGCGCCTAACAAACTTCCCATGGCGCTTGAGGCGTTGTCACTGACCAGTATTTCTGTCAACCCATGGATCATCTGCTTTGCCGCAACCAGGCCGGATTCAGATCCATTTTTAATCTCGTTGAGCGCTTGTGAGCTTTCAGCGACTGTCTGCCGATAGAGCATGTCGGCTTGCTGAAGGCTCTCTTTATATTGGACGATTGTTGGGGGTGGAGCGGACGTATCGCAGCGCGCTGTGTCTGATCCTGTCGTATGAGGGAGGGGGGGCGCTGCGGTTGTTCCTGCATCGTTACCATCTGGGGAGTTTTGTGCGGGACCTTGGGAATCTGATCGTGCGGGATGAACGAGCACAGCGTCCAGCCCAAGGCCACGAATGATGGCTAATTCCTTATCAGATGCAATCGTGAAGGTCTTGCTCGCAAACGGGTGTTTGAACCACGAACAATTCAAATCCACGTACATGCCGATCTTGAGGTCGTCTGGTCTCGTCGGGATTGGTCCGGTGGGTTGTGTTTTGGAAGACGGCATGTGCGCCATAGCGTTCGCGATCAGTCCGACATAGAATGTATAGTTGAGGGGACGCTTCGTATTTCTTCGGCCGTTTCAGGTTATAACTTAAGCCTAAACTTGTGCCACGAATCGATGGGGGAGGACACATGAAAGAGAAGAGAGTAAAGACTACCGGAAAGATTATAGAGAGAATGAACGATACGCATGGAGGAAGCGATCCCTTTCAGCGTCTGCTCGGACTGATGTTCAAGGCACACCCGTGGCATGGCGTGTCGATCGGTCAGGAAGCTCCGGACATCGTCATGGCGTATATCGAAATTGTTCCCACCGATACGGTCAAGTATGAAGTCGACAAACGCAGCGGGTTTCTCAAGGTTGATCGGCCGCAGCGGTTCTCGAATTGCTGCCCGGTCTACTACGGCCTGATTCCACAGACCTATTCTGGGGAACAGGTGGCCGGGATGTTTGCAAAGCGAGCTCGTCGCAAGGGCATGGTCGGGGACGGTGATCCACTGGATATCTGTGTCTTGTCTGAAAAAAACATTCCGCATAGCGATATCTTACTCACGGCTCTCCCGATCGGCGGATTGAGTATGGCGGACGGTGGGGAAGCCGATGACAAGATTATTGCCGTCATGCGGGATGACGCGGTGTACGGAGGCTTCACGGACATTTCACAATGTCCGTCGGCACTCATGGATCGCCTGCAACATTATTTTTTGACCTACAAGAGCGCGCCGGGAACCACTCAACATAAGGTAGAAATTACCAGTGTGTATGGCCGGGAGGAAGCGCTCAAAGTTATTCGTGCGAGCCATGCCGACTACCGGGCTCAATATCCTGAACTCAGCTCCTTGTGGCCGAAGCAGCTGTAGGCTGTGCCCTACGTCGTTGTGACTATATTCGTTATTTGTGAAGCGTGAAGCGTCTGAGTCCGGAACGAAATACGATTCACGTGCGACGATTCACGGTGTCGGTTCTGTCGATTCGCTTCTGCCCATCGCATGATGGTGGTAGGCTATCCATCAGCCTATGCCACGCGCTTCCCTTCATCCGCCGATTGTTGAGACCGCGCAGAGGTCCCTCTTTGACCAACCCATCTCTGACGCGGCTGTGGCTGCCTTGTGGCAAGGCCAAGTCACCGATGCGATCACCTTGGTTCGCAAAGAACAACATGTCGATTTGAAAGAGGCCAAAGCTTCTGTCGATGCCTATCTGCAAAGTCAGCCCGCGTTGCAACGTCGAATCGAGCAGGATCAGTCCGATGCTCGGACGGGATTGTTTCGTTGGGCGGTGTTTCTTCTGATAGGAGGCGCCGGCCTGCTGTATTTCCTCACGTAGCGGAGGATCAGTATGGAAACAGCCTACATGCTTCTGGCGCTCACGGGAGCAGCGGCCTCGTTTATCACCTTTTGTCTGATGCGATTCCCTCATATCCGGCGGGCACGATTTCAACCGTCCGGTGCGTTTTCCTTCCTGGTTTCATTCTCCACGGCCTTCGTCATTTTCTTTATCTCCGTGTTAGCCGTCTACGCCCAAGCGGTCCGGCATTGAACGGAGGAATGGGACAGGCGGGACGTCCGATCGTCCTGCGTCCGACCGTATTTTGACGACAAAACACAAGCCAAACATCTGCAGTCCAGAAGGAGCTATGGAATTTGGCTATTCGACCCGGTATGCTTCGTCGCGTCACATCGCGATGCCGTACGAGTTGATCCTTGATCAAATTCGGAACAATCTGAGAAGCACGTATTGTTGGAGCGGTTGCCGTGGAGTTTGTATCGACGGGGCTTGATGAGGGGCAGGGGAACGGCTCGATCACCGAGATTTTGGGGGAAGATCACCGGAGACTTGAGCGATTACTGGACTCGGCGGTTTCTGGGGACGGTTACGTGGAGCGGGAATCCTACGATCGCTTTCGAGCCGGGCTCTTGCGCCACATTGGGATGGAGGAAAAGATTCTTCTCCCTGCGGTTCAGCGGCGGCGTGGGAGAGAGCCGCTTCCCATCTCGACCAAACTCCGGCTCGATCATGGGGCAATTGCAGCCCTGCTCATGCCGACTCCCACGTCAGGTGTCCTGGCGACACTGCGCATGATCCTTGAACAACATAACCTGATCGAGGAAGGCTCAGATGGCCTCTACCAGACTTGTGACAGGCTTCTGAGGGACGAGGTTGATCAGCTGATGGTTCAACTTCACGCGGCTCCGGACGTGACGGTCCTACCATGTTCCGATGCCCCAGCTGTCCTGGGCGCTGTCCGTCGTACGGTGGAGCGAGCCGGTTTCAAGCTACCCAGCGATTTCCCCGGATAAGTACTCTCCTCTTCTGAATGCAATGTGATACACTGCCAGGTCAATCATGATGTCTGACACAACGATGTTGAATGAACTCGCGGCTGCGACCAGGCAACGGCGGACCTTCGCCATTATCAGCCATCCGGATGCCGGGAAAACGACGCTGACTGAAAAACTTCTGCTCTATTCAGGCTTGATCCGCACGGCCGGCATGGTGCGTGGACGCAAGGGTGGAAAGACGACGGCCTCGGATTGGATGGGCATGGAACAGGAACGAGGAATTTCGATTACCGCGTCCGCCATGCAGTTTCCGTACAAGGGCGCGGTCATCAACTTGCTTGATACACCGGGCCACCAGGATTTTTCGGAAGATACCTATCGCACCTTGACCGCTGCGGATAGTGCCATCATGGTGATCGACGCGGCGAAAGGTGTGGAAACGCAAACCCGAAAACTCTTTGCGGTGTGCCGCATGCGGAGGATTCCGGTCCTGACGTTGATCAATAAGATGGATCTGCCTGGGCGTCCTCCCCTGGATCTCATGACGGAGGTGGAGCAGGCGTTGAATATTCACGCGAGCGCCGTCAACTGGCCGATCGGGTCCGGCAGCGACTTCGTGGGCATTGTCACCAGAGCGGATAATCAGGTGCAGTTGTTCAGTAAGACCATGCATGGCGGAGCGACTAGGGTGGAGACCGATATGCTGCCGTTCTCGGAGCTTGGCTCACACAGCCGAGTGACGGACGAGATGCTGGCGCAAGTGCAGCATGATCTGGAGCTCTTGGAGATTGCGGGGAATCCGTTCACGCGCGAACAGTTTCTCAGCGGTGACGTGACCCCGGTGTTTTTCGCCTCCGCGCTCACGAACTTCGGTATTGAGAGTTTTCTGGACGCCTTTGTGGAGTTGGCCCCCAGCCCCGGTGCGCGGTCGGCTGACGGGGAGAATGGAGCTGAACTCACGGTCGACCCGATTGATATGCCGTTCAGCGCCTATGTGTTCAAGCTCCAGGCGAATATGAATCCAAAACATCGCGACAGCACCGCCTTTCTTCGCGTCTGCTCAGGACGTTTCGAGCGCGATATGGTCGTGAAACATCATCGGCTGGGTCGCGACATTCGTCTGGCACGACCGCATAGTCTCGTGGCACAGGAACGGAGTACGGTCGAGGAGGCGTACCCGGGCGATATCATCGGAATTATCAACCCCGGCGTCTTTGCCATCGGCGATACGGTATCGCTGACAGGTGGGTTCAATTTCAAACCGCTGCCGCAGTTCCAACCTGAGATTTTCGCGCGTCTACGGCCGACCGATGTCGGGAAGCGAAAGGCTTTCGACAAGGGTGTCTCCCAGATGGCTCAGGAAGGGACTGTCCAGATCATGCGCAGCTTTCATGATCAGGAGATCCTGATAGCCGCCGTCGGTCGACTGCAGTTTGATGTGTTGCAGTATCGTTTGCGCCATGAATATCGCGTGGAAACCATCCTGGATGCGTTGCCCTTTAGCTGTAGTGCCTGGCTGGAGGGAGAGCCGTCTACCTTTAAATCACCGTCGGCCTCGATGATGGTGAAAGATCAGCGGGATCGTGTCGTCGTCCTCTTCGGCGACCAGCTGATGAAGACCATCGCGCGGGATCGAAACCCCGATCATGTGTTGCGGGACATGGGCTAGCAGCTGTAGGCGATCAGTACAAGGCTGGTGGTTTCAATCATCTACATTCCATATGATCCAAGACTGCGTGCGTCGAACCTCACGAACCAACGTTTCGTATTCTTCTTGTTGAAACTCTTTTGGTGGCAGGTTTTATGCCCACTCAGCGGAATTGCCGCCTAGCGATTGTGATGTTGCCGTTCTCGTCGGTCCGATTCTGATCATGAAGAAGTAACGGCTAGACCAGTTGAGCGGTCTTGAGTCGACAGGGCCGCGTCTTCCTCGTTATCTGGTCACTGTCAGAGTCAGCGGCAGGTTGCCGCTGTTGCTGCCGGAAGTCGCCGTCACGCTTACCGTCGAGGTGCCCGCCGGTGTTCCGGTTGCAGGAGGACTCCCTCCGGGATTGGGAGCCGGTGCCGAGGCTGAATCGTCGCCGCTGCAGCTCAAGAGACCGGTGAGCGCGGCCGTGACCAGGCAGAGGGCAACGAGACTCATCAGGTTGCTATCGGTACTCCGCCGTCTGTACCACAACCCACCGATGAGCATCAGTCCCACAGGCGTCAATGCATAGGCGAATATCGTCGGTGAATTGCCGGGCGAACGCATCGCCACCGGCCCGCCGTTGGTCGTGATGGTCAGCGTCGTCGTGATCGGCGCTCCGGCCGGAGTCACGGTCGCCGGATTAAAGCTGCAGGCCGCGCCGAACGGGAGATTGCCGCAGCTGAAACTGACCGGCTGGGTGAAGCCGGGATTGGGGGTAACCGTGATCGTCGATGTTCCGCTAGTGCCGGCCGGGAAAGTCAGCTGATTGGGCGAGGCACCGAGCGTGAAGGGAGCTGCCCCGCCGCCGGTCGAACATGGCCCTCCGATATCATCGTCGCAGACTTGAACGATATACGCAACCGTCTCATTCGGACCAGTCTGAGCGGTGGTGGCCTGTCCCTGAATCCATTGACCGTCTGGAGACATGCCGGTGGCAGAGACCAACGTGATGCCGGTCATATCCACGCCGCCATCGACGAGAATCTGCCGCAGCTCCTGAATTCCTTTGGCTTCCGTCCAGCGGAAGGCAATACCCTGGCCCCAGCCGAGGACCGGCCCTTGATACTGCAGTGCGTTTGGGTTGGAAATCCCCACGACGATCTTTCCGTTGTCGCTGACACCGGTTGCGGCTGCCGTGCTATGTCCGAGAAGCGGTCCGATGTTCTGCATTGTCTGGGTCTGGGTTGTCCATCGAAAGGCTCTGTTCGCGGTATTCGAATCGCCTACTTGTCCGACGACAACCGTCCCATCGCCGGACACGGCGGTGGCCAGTGACAAGGTCGGTTGTGCGGGGTTGTCGATGTTCTGAAACCCGCCGGCTTGGGTCCACCGAAACGCTTGGCGAATTGTCCCTGGGAATGATCCCGTGCGCTGGAAATCCGCGTCGCCGACGATGACGGTGCTATCGCTGCTCACACCAAAGGCCCTGGATGTAGTTCCGCCGCCGGCCGGTACTCCAAGATCGACCATACCGCTGGAGGTCCATCGGAAGGCATGCTCGATAAAGGTGTTCGTGGCATTCGAAATCCCGACGACCACGGAGCAGTCTTGATTTGTGTCGGTAGAGAAGGAGGAGAAGGTAGTGTTGTTGGCCGGGCTCACCGTGCCAAGATCGACTGCCTTTGTCGCTTGCGTCCAGCGAAAGGCGTGGAACGGCGTGAGGAAGCCAGCATCCTGATAGCCGACGGTGCAGGAACCATCACGGCTTAGGTTTGTGCCACTCCCACTCGCTGTTGGAAGGTTGGACGGTTGCAGCGAAACACGATTTGTGGGAGTTGGCTTACTGCCACGCAAATCAAAAGGCTGCAGAAGTGCTTCAAGCAGCACAGTTTGTTGAACCCTTCTCTCCTCCCCGCCGGCAGCGTTCAGTTCATCGTTTAGGATTATCAGTCTGCCAAACAAGCTTGTATTTGGGTCGCTGAGATAGGGGTCATAGCGAGCCGCTGCTTTCTCAATGCAAAAGAACAGCAGAATGGTTATCGTGACCAGGGGAAATATACAATTGCTCCGAGGAGGATTCACGTGGGCCATGCATCACCTGTGGATTGGTGGGGAAACGAGGGAGAAACTATTCCACGCTGAGAGATCATTGCAAGAAGAAACTGGCTCGATACGATGATCTCCCTCGAAAGAGGGGGGTAGGTGCTGGCTTGACAGGGAATGGTGTCGGCAGTAGCCTGGGCAACCCCTTACTCCTCGGCTAGGAGGTTCGACATGATTTCATCACCAGCCATCCCATTGAACGAATATAGGAAACTGTTGGTGATGATTGCTCTCCTTCTAGGCTGTTCTGGATCGGCTTTCCTCATTCCGCCAGATGCCCAGGCTGCCTCCTGCGACGCCGTTGTCGGCAAGTGGGCCTGGTTCGTTGGCGGTGAGGTGACGATCAAGGCCGATGGGACCTTCACCCAGAAGTCTGGAAACTCAGGCACCTGGGAATGCACGGATGCGCAAAAAGTCTCTGCTACTTTGAAATGGGCCGAGGGCGGCTTCGTGAACAAGATGGCGTTGTCGGCAGATGGTGCCAATTTATCCAGCACGGATCCCTTGCAATCCTTCGTCAAAGCAACCAGGATCAATGCGGAAACCGCACTCACCGACATATTGGCGCCTCGTCAAGCTACGAGTGTTGACTCACCATCGTCGTCTCGCCGGCCTACGGGACAATCAGGCGGGACGGTGCCGATTAAACCGTCTACACCTATTACAAGTGCACAACAAAAAGGCCCCGCTTCATATGACTCTCCGCAAGGGTTTGTCAGTTCCGATCCGAAAGTCGAAGCGCGTTTTAAACAGGGCTACGATCTGTACATGAAAAAAAGCTATGCGGCGGCCTTTCCGATTCTGCTGGAGACCGCGCAAGCGGGACACCCTCGGGCTCAAGCAGTCTTGGGGATAATATACAGTCAGGGTCGTGGCCTACCGATGGATTACAAGCAGGCCGCGGTGTGGTACGGCAAGGCAGCGGCGCAGGGCCATCGCGCTGCTCAGTTTTCACTTGGCAATTTGTACCTCGAAGGCGACGGCGTACCGAAAGATCAAGTGAAGGCCGTCCAGTTGTATCGCCAAAGCGCCGACCAAGGTTTTCCCCATGCTGAGTTCCACCTTGGATTGGCGTACGAATTCGGATGGGGCGGACTCCCTAAAGACCGGCGGACGGCGATCAAGTGGCTGGATCGAGCGAGCCGCCACAAGCATGGGCAAGCCGGCTGGATCGCTGGTTGGCTTGAAGATCCGAAGACGCCGCATTTCAAGAACGTTGAACAATTGGGAAACTATATTGGCGGCATCATCGATCGACGTGCGGCCGCGGCGTTCCAGGGTGGCGGTGATGGCGGCGGCGGAAACCCCTGCAGCAGCTACTCCGGCCCTGCAGCGGCTGCCTGCAATCAGGGAGATAAAGGAGCAATCGACCGTTACAGGGAGCACCAAGAGACCCAGGAAGATAAGCGGAAGTATGGTGTCCAGTGACAGGCTTCTCAGGGAGGTGCTTATGCAGGGATCTTGTCGGGCCATTTTTCTCACCGTTGTTGTCATCTGCGTGGCAGTCCTCACCGCTTGCAGCGAGTCCTTCAGTGCCGCGCAGTGCGAAGCGAACGGCAGCGGTAATCAACAGACCCTACAATCCTTGAATGGTTTGCTGACAAAAGACCATGGTAACACGTCCGCCCTTCTGGGACGTGGCCGCTGCTTGTATTTCCTCGGCAACTATGCCCAGGCTGTGCAGGACATGAGCGAGGTTCTCCGACGCGAGCCGAAGCAGGCCGAAGCGTTTCTTTATCGCGGCAAGTCCTTGAAGATGCTCGGCCGGATTCCCCAGGCACTGCAGGACTACAGTTCCGCCATCACCCTTCGGCCTACCGCCGATGCTTATTATGGACGAGGTCTCACCTACTTGAACGAGTTCCATGGAACGAAGGATCGTGATGCGCTGAACGATTTCACCGAGGCGATCAAGCTCGATGCCAGACACGTCGGTGCCCACCAGTCGAGAGCCCAGGTCTATAGCCATTTCGATCAATTCCAACCGGCTCTGCAGGATGCCGAAGTCGTCTTGAAACTTTCGCCCAATACGCCTAATGCGTACTGCAATGTCGGCTTGGCTCACTTTGCCCTCGGGCACGATGGTGAAGGACGAAAGTTTCTGAACATCTGCTACCAGAAGGACGGCGATCCTCAAACGCGAGGATATTTTGAAACAGAAGTGAATAAAGTGCTGTATGCCAGACAGCCGACAAGGGGCGGAGGTGGAGGGAGCTACGGTGGGGATCAAAAATCGTGGCTCGATCGGGAGCGTGAGCGCGAGCACAACGTGTATGAGAGTCGGAGGCTTTCGGGAAACGAAGCCGGCGCCGAAGCCTGCCGCATGGACAGCTCAAAGTGCTGAATGGTGATAGCGCTAGGGGCTAGGCGCTGTCGGGTCTGCGACATCATGGTCCCAGAACGGCGGGAGTGGATAGCTGCGATTGCCGTAACCGAATTCTTCGAATCGCCTGGTGATGCGCTTTCGAGTCTGGAGATCGGACGCTGCGCGAGCTTCCATGTGTCGCGATAGGGAATGTGAGGGTCCTGTCTCAGTAAGACCTTCCGTTCCGTCAAGTAATGGGTCAACCATCCAATGAGATCGTCCCGCATTAGTTCTCGATCTTGCCACCTCCCGTAAACGGCTTCGTCGAGGTCAATCGCCTGGTCGGCGGCGACGCCTAACGCATCGAAGAGCGGTTGAAATTACCCAACCGTTCTCGTGTGGGGCGTCTTCCCGTGGTACCCGACCCAATCGGGACCTCGATAGTTCGGAACCGATGTCGCGAAGCAATCGCCCGCTGCCTTTTCTACGGCAGTCGGTTGTGGCGGGCTTGGTGTGGCAGCGGGCTTTCCCGGGAGACGTTAGATGCCTTTGCTGCCGCCATCGCCTGAGCCGGGGGCGATGGGGTCTTCACGTGATCGTTGGGTGTTCCCGCTCCGTTGAGAGCGAACTGGTCAGATCGCGGGTCCTTTTGCGGGTTCGCCTGGTTGAAGCAATCCATAAATGCGCGGATTTTCTTGTCTCTAAGCCAAAACTGTTCGTTGGCCTGTTTACGGAGCGCCGTAGCCTGGCGACTGTCCAAACCGGGCCGTCTGGCTTCTGCATCCAGAGCCAGCCCCATATCTTGAAAGGTGTTGGCTTCATGAAGGATTGAAAGACAATGGTTCGACTTGTCTTTAGCTTCCGTCGAATGGTTGTCGTACCACTGGTGCATCCCGCTGACTGCGAAGCGGTCATACCCGCCTGGCGAGCTGAACAGATCCGACACACACTGCGCTTGAGCATAATCGGCCAACGTCACCAGTAAACCGATCGCTTCCAGGTAACAGACAAATCGTGCACATTGGAGTCGCGCGTTCATAAATCGGGAAGTGAGGTTACATGTTGTACACGAACTGATTCAAGGGAGCGTAGTGGGATGGGCCGACTTTTAGGAGACGGAGGAAGATGCAAGTGATCGATCGTCGATGCTATAGTGGGCGCCCACCGTCCACTCATGGCCCGGGTACCCGCGATGTCTCATCTCCAGTCGGCCCACGCGGAATTGTCCGAAGCCCTCCCGTTCTCATTGTTTGAAGGCGACATCCTGACGCGTGTCTTTCAGCGCCTAGGGATGGGCAGCTATCGCGCGATCGATCTCGTGAAGCGCAGTCTGCTGCTGATCTCCATAACGTGGGTACCGTTGGCGATCTTGGCCGTTGCTGCGGAACTCCATTGGATTCAGCCGCCAGGTCAGAATTTCTTTATGGATTTCGCGGCCTACGGACAAATGCTTCTCAGTCTGCCCATCTTTCTGATCGCGGAGCGAGTGATCGATTGGCAGACACGTGAAGCCTCGCGCTGTTTCATTACGGCCGGTGTGGTCGAAGCAGGGGATGCAGCACGCTCGGTGCGAATCAATCAGCGGCTGAAACAGTTGCGCCATTCCATTTGGCCCGACCTTGGCTGTATCGCGCTCGGTTATGTCCTGACGGCATCTTGGATGGTTCCAGAGATGCTGAATAACCGGGATACATGGCATGCCATGGGCCCCATTTTTCAGTTGCCGCCAAGAACCTGTGACAATCTGGGTAACTGCATTCAGGAACCGTCGGCCCAACTGACGTGGTCGATGTGGCTGCAGGTAATTGCCTTGGGGCCGTTTACGACCTATGAAGTGTTTCGGGAATCTCCTCAGCCACTGACGTGGCCGGGCCTGTACGAGTTCTTCATTGCTGGTCCGCTCACTACCTATTGGTGGTTGCGCTGGGTGGTAAAGATCGGACTTTGGATCTGGTATCTCTACCAGATTTCAAATCTTCGACTGAATCTAGTGGCATCGCACCCTGATAAAACCGGTGGTATCGGGTTTCTCAGCGACGCGCAAACGAAATTCGGCCTTGTCATCTTGGCGTTTGGTATCAGCTTCGTAGTGCCGACGCTTCTGTATAAGTTGAAATTCGAAGGGGCAACGATTGCCGTATGGGCGGTTTGGGGCAGCGCGGCAGGTTTTGTCGTGGGAGCGCCCTTGTTCTTTACGTCGCCGTTGTTCATGTTCACCAGACAGCTCTATCATGCAAAAACGCGCGCTTTGGAAACTCTCCAAGAGCGGTCGATGGAGCGGGCGAAAGCGTTTGAAGAAAAATGGTTAAACGCCTGCTCAAGCGGGAAGTATGAGGTCATGAGTGGGAGCGATCTGGCCGGCTTGGATGCGCTTAATCGTGTATACGACCATATCCATAAAATGCGGGTTGTTCCGCTGGATCTGCGCTCGTTCTCCGAACTTGTTTGGGCGGCGCTGGGGCCGATGATTCCCCTGTTGCCCTACGTGATCGATCTGCCTGAGCCATGGCTCAAAGCGATCGAGAAACTCGTGCGGTAGGTTCCGTGGTCGTGTGGATCGGAATGTCATGGGGCGTAGTGGCAGGCCGTCGATCACCGTGCGAGGTCACAGCATCGACCGGCCCGCCATATGAATCTGTCGGCACGGCCTATTGGAAGACATAGACGGCGTCGCTATCCTGGGCGCTATTGCCCGTCTGAATGCCGTCGACGCCGGTGGCATTGCTGTCCTCGAATGGAGTTCCTCCAACAATGGTGCCATTGTTCACAGCAACCGGACTGCCCAATGAGTCTCCTGCTTCTCCATTGGAGACTTTGACTTATTCGCGTTGACTCCACGTCGTGCCGATGCGCGTGAAGACATAGAGGGCACCGCTGGCGGACGCACTGTTGTTTGCGCCGTCACCATTGATGCCGGTAGCGGCACTGTCTTCTCCAGATGCACCGACGGCGAGAGTGTCTCCATGGAGCGCCACGCTGATGCCAAATAAATCGCCATGTTCCGTATTGGCCCTCTCTATACAGAGCCTCTTGGGTCCAGAGCCCTCCGCTACGGGTAAAGATACAAGTGCTGGCGCTATCAGTGCCAACTGCCAGGGTATTGCTGTCGAGAGAGAGGCTTACACCAAAGCTTGAATTAGCTGCTGAGTTAGAAGCCTTCACATAAGCCTGTTGGGACCAGGTATTACCGCTGCGGGTAAAGACATAGACGGCTCCGCGCGATGGGGCACCAGTGCCGATTTCGGAGCCATTGATCCCGGTCGAGGCACTATCTTCATCCTCCGCACCAATGGCGATGGTATCCCCGTCAATCGCGACAGTATTGCCGAAATTGTTGAACCCAGCAGTGGAGGGTTTCAGATAGGCTTGTTGGGTCCAGGTGGTGCCGTTTCGGACAAAACATAGGCAGCGCCGGCCTGAGCAACGCTGTTGTTCGACTGGTTTCCAGTGACCCCACTGGCATTGCTGTCTTCTCCCTGTGCTCCCACGACGATGGTGTTGCCGCTGATCGCCACACTGGTGCCGAAGGTATCTAGGTCGTCAGGATTGGAGGCCTTCAAATAGGCCTGTTGTGTCCAGATGCCCCCGCTGCGCACAAAGACATAGACCGTGCCGATGTCATTCCCGCTATTATTGGATTGATTGCCGGTGATACGGGACGATCCACTGTCTTTCTCCTGCGCACCGACGACCAGGGTATCTCCGTCTATCGCGATGGCGGAACCAAATTTGTCGTTGGGATCTGGATTTGACGCTTTGAGATAGGCCTGCTGGGCGATAGAGGATTCTGGAAGCGGGCTGCCGTTCCCGAAGCCGGCCATGCCGAGTGACGCACTGAGGATAGACACCAATCCTGCACCCTGCCAGATGTAGTGAAGTCCTGGTTGTGAGTGAGATCCGTACGTCATGTCATCCTCTGGTCATGTGGATATCGTAGAATGTAGCGATGAGAGCGATGGCGGGATGACCGGAAGATACCTACGATCGGTTTGCGTCCCAAGCAAGAGGGAAAATTCGGAGGCAGGGAGGCTGAGAAGGGGTGAGCAGGAAGGCCTGGGTCTCTCGTGAAGCGTCGTACGGGATGTGTATCTCGTGAGAGCCTGCCGTATTTTCAGGTCAGCGAGGCGCTGAGGATTTCATTAGGCTGTCGGCTTGCGGCGGCAGGAAGCCGAGGTAGCCGCGATGGCGTTCGGCCAACTCGAGGACAGTAAAGGGCTGACCATCGACCATCTCAGGAGAAGAAAAGATCTGCCGGAGATGGTCGCCATGCTCTCCGACGATGTTACCTGCGAACACTACGCCTTTCTGCTTCAACCGGGTGACCGCCTCATCGATATCCTCTACGCGAACGGCGACATGGTGAAAGACCTTGTCCCCAAACGCGTTCACCCAGCCGGGAATGATACTGGTTTTACCTCTCTCGTCCGGGTAGGCCTGATCGACGAAGAGGCCGGGATAGCCAGGTTTACGATAAACCTTCGCATACCAGTCGTCGTACTGCAAGGTTTCATCATACACGTAGCCTAACGTCACAAACGGTTCGGCGCCACGGTCGATGTCGTGCGTTCTGATGGTGACATGGTCGATGACAGGCCAGAAGCCCACACCGGTTTCGTCTAACATCGCCTTCAGGACGCCGGCAGCCTGGTTGCGTGCGACATACTCGGCGACCATGCGTGCCATGAGTGTATCCAAGGCTGCGGCCTGATCGTTCATAGCGGCTCCCTTTCGAAGAAGAGTCAGGAGTCATTGGTCAAAGGTCATTTGAATCAAGCCTTCGCTATTGTTTCACGCGACGAATGACCATTGACGGTTGACCGGGTTTATCCTCCAAACTTGATGCCTTGGGCCAACGGCAGGTCCGTTCCCCAATTAACCGTGTTGGTCTGGCGGCGCATATAGGCTTTCCAGGAGTCCGAGCCTGCCTCGCGGCCGCCGCCGGTTTCTTTTTCTCCGCCGAACGCGCCACCGATTTCCGCACCGGATGTGCCGATATTGATATTGGCGATCCCGCAGTCGCTGCCCGCGGCTGAGAGAAAGCGCTCGCTCCGACGCACATCATTCGAAAAGAGAGCAGAGGAGAGTCCCTGCTTGACGTCGTTTTGCATCGCGATCGCTTCGTCGATCGTCTTGAAGGTCATGACGTAGAGAATGGGTGCGAAGGTTTCACGTTGCACGATGGGCCAATGGTTTTGTGCTCGCACGATCGTCGGTTCGACGAAGTATCCAGGGCGGGTCAGTACACGCCCTCCGTGGAGGATTTCTCCGCCTTCTTTCTTGATCTCATCAAGTGCGGCCCGATAGCCTTCCACCGCCACCTGATCGATGAGCGGTCCCATGAGCACCTCTTTTTCCAACGGATTACCGATCTGAACTTGTGCATAGGCCTTCACGAGCCTGCCGACCAGCTCCTCGTACAGCGATTCATGGACAATCAGACGTCTGGTCGTCGTGCAGCGCTGGCCGGCAGTTCCGACCGCCCCGAACACAATTGCACGTACCGCCATATCCAGGTCGGCGGTCTCGTCGACGATGACGGCATTGTTCCCGCTCAGTTCAAGCAAGGTTCGGCCGAGTCGTTGTCCGACCAATGACGCGACTCTCCGACCGACCGGCACCGAACCGGTAAAGGAGATGAGCGGGAGGCGCTCATCCTGGACCATCTGTTCGACCAGCGCCGGTTGCTCGGCGATGAAGAGCGAAAAAATACCGGCATAGCCCTGTTGCTGCATCACACGATTGCAAATTTGTTGGACGGCCACGGCGCAGAGCGGGGCCTTCGGCGACGGTTTCCAGATGACGGTATCGCCGGCGATTGCGGCCAGGAAGGCATTCCAGGCCCAGACAGCCACGGGAAAATTGAACGCCGTGATGACGCCCACCGGACCGAGCGGATGCCACTGCTCGCTCATGCGGTGCGCCGGACGTTCGGACTGCATCGTGGCTCCATAGAGCATGCGTGATTGGCCGACGACGAAATCGGCCATGTCGATCATCTCCTGGACTTCGCCGTCGCCTTCGGCTTTGATCTTTCCGACTTCCAGCGAGACCAAGGTGCCGAGCTGATCCTTCTTTTCACGTAGTGCTTGGCCGATCAGCCGAACGACCTCGCCTCGCTTCGGCGCCGGAATCATACGCCAGACTTGAAACGCCTCGATCGATTCTTTCATGATGCGTTGATAGTCTTCTAACGAACAGGGATAGACCCCGGCGATCTGCTCTCCAGTCGTCGGGTTGATCGAGGGGAGCAACGTTCCATCATTGCGACCGGACCACCACCCAGTGCCGGTACTACCACCGGAGTTGACGGCTTGGATGCCAAGGTCTCTCAATGCGGAATGACTCGTGCTCATCGAAAGCAACCTCCCAATTCGTTGTCCAAGAAGTGTCGCAATAAGACGGATTCCTGAGTGATAAATCCATGGTACTGTTCGGGGTGACTCAAGACAAGGTCCATGACGCAGCAGACACTGGATGCGGTCGTCATTTGGATGGCCGACCAGAGCCTGCCTTTGATGCATTGCGGGTACACTTTTTTTACGTAGTTCTCTTCGAAGAAACCATCTTTGTTTGTGCCCGTGACCGAGGCATAGATCAAGACGACATCTTGTAAGGTCTGCGGCACGGCCCGTTCGAGGACACGTTTCAAGGTGTCCCGGTCTTCATTGAGCTTGAGGTCCTTCATTAGAAGATGGATTTTTTCACAGTGGCCCGGGTAGCGGAGGGTCTTGTAATTCATCGTGTGGACTTTGCCGGCATAACTATCGGCCAACGTGCCGAGTCCGCCCGACGTATTGAACGCTTCATAGAGCAGGCCGTCCAGTTCGATCGTTTCGTAGCCTTCGAGCGGCTGGAGCGGGACTTTCTCGCCCTCCTCGATCCCATAGCAGACGTTGCCGTATTCGTTGATCAGTCCATCGGTCGACCAGGTCAGCGAATACTTCAAGGCATTGCTGGGATGGACCGGCAGCGCACCGACACGCATCTTGACTGTGTCCAACGTATCAAAGTGTGTCATGAGCTCGTGTGCCACGATACTGATGAACCCCGGTGCCAGACCACATTGCGGCATAAAGGCATGGGTGGCTCCTGCGCTTAGCACTTTGATCTGGTTAGTGACCTCGACGTCTTCCGTGAGGTCGAAATAATGCAACTGATGGGTCAAGGCCAGGCCGGCTACCGTGGGATTACAAAAATAGGGGAGACTGGAGAGAATAGCATCAAATCGACGGGCGGAGAGATACGTGCTGACTGCGTCCGGATGTCGCACATCCAGCAGACAGGGAGTCACTCGTTCCAACTTGAGTTGGTTGACGAGATGGGTCGGCGCCTCCAGCGTCATGTCGCCGAGATGAACGTCGTACCGACCAGACTGATTCAGAAGGCAAGCAATGAGGGAGCCGATCTTTCCAGCCCCAAGCACGAGCACACGATTCATGATGGTGCATTATACTCCACTGTCATGTTCTGGCCACGTGCTTTGGAAAAAGAGCGCAACGAAAGGTTGTCAACTCGATTCGCGAGAGTCGATAACATAGTGTGGGGGGATGGTCGGCTCGGTTGTGACATGACTATATTGGCAGGGGGGGATATCTGCTTGGAGCCTTCGTAAGAGGGTCGTCATCTTCATCGTGCCTGGTACTTCGCAGATCCAGACGTGCATGCCGGATTCCAGCTCATCGAAGTGCCGTTGCACGCGAAAGCTCGGCTGTTCCATGAAGTAAGCGGAGAGAAAGCCGTTGACCGCTGTCACTACCCAGGGATGCTCCTTGATATAGCGGTAGCTGAGCCGGAGTTCTGTCACAGTGATCTGTTCTTCAGACGCCATTGTTGCATCTTATCAATCCGAGAAGGAGAGATTCGAGCAGATAATGTCTTGGATTGAGGAGGAGCGATTCGATGGTTCTTAAAAATGCGCAAGGGCCAACCCTCTCTAGAGAGGCTTGGCCCTTGCGAGAATACAACACGGGCGATGAATGACTAGACCTTATTGGCCTTCCGTTTCAAAATCCCTAGTCCGGCAAGACCGGCACCGAGCAACAATAGCGATGCCGGTTCCGGGGCCGCTACTGGGTCAGCCTGATAAATACTGATGGAGGTAACTCGTGGGAGATTGAGCGCGCCGGCCGGAAGCCAAAAACCTGACCCGGAAATAGTCTCGGTCCCGTTCCAACTTCCAAGATCGAAGAGATACTGGGACGGATTTACTATCCCTCCTCGCACCACGAGCACGCAGACCGGGCACCCAATGCTTGGCCCACTACCGTAGGTCAGTGTGAACTCAGCCCCGTTAGCGGGAAAGGTTGTACTGTATGAACTTGAAAACGGTCCGGTGTCAGAAAGGAGAATGATACGAGTATACTCATGGGTTAACCCGGCGATCCCGGTAATAGAACCGGGTGTGGCGAGTAACGAATTGCTTGTCCAATCCGCATCTGCAGGGGTCACTGATAGCGCGTGAGCGGAGGTTGATGCGAGGGTCATCCCTAAGACTGCAACGGCTATCCCCATCCATGCACCGCTCTTCATACGTAACCTCCTCTTCTGTCCAATGATCTCGAACACAAGTGAAAAAACAGTTATGCGAACGTGTAGAAGCAAATACGATACCAGTTAGTAGTAAGTCAGTAACCAATTGATCTACTTATATTTATCATTTTAGGCTCAGGTGACATCGATGGCGACTGTAAAGATTTTTAACAGTCGCGGGTCGACCTTGAGCAAGCGATGACAGCGTAATATCAATAGATTCAACGCTGTATGACAAAATAGGGCGTTGTAAAAATTCTTTACAGCGGTAGGCTCAGCCCTAAAGTTGGTGAACCGCTTTTCCTCTTCTTTTACCCATACCGAGTCGGTAATTGAATAAGAGGTGCAAGGGGTGACGTCCGATTCCATGGCGGTCTAGGACAAAAATGCTTTCCTGTTCTCACCCTCAATCAAGCAACAATACGATCTGTGAATGGGACGCGGATGCCGATTCAACTGTATCGAGAGAGTGACCACAGTCCTAATGAGCGGGGCTAACCGAGTGACGAATAACCCGAAGGGGTGGTTCCGCGAAACTCGAACATGAGGATGACCTGGTGGCTTGTGGGGTAGTCTGGTCGGTCAGGTAGTTGGGACATCACAGGTGATCGTGCTTACATGGTGTGTCTGGCAAGACCGCCGCATTCGCAACGAAGATGTCCCTTCCTTTGGAAAAACGGGCGGCGGATCGCTCGAGAGAAATTTAGACCCGCTCGCTATCTACTACAGACCTGCCGCATTATGTCCTATGCGGGGGCGGCTTGGAATGAATCAGTCGCTATCGCAGTACAGTTGCTAGCCTGATCGTATAGGTTCCTACGCCACGCGTAATAACGACTTCCCCCATTCGGCTCAAGCGAGATACCTCAGTGTTGAGCTCATTCCAGGTAAACTGTGGAAATCGAGCTACCAGGGTTTCGAATTCGCATTCAGAGGCACCTTGGAGCGATTCAAGAACTCTGGTGGTAATAGGGTTCTGCAGTCCCATCACGATTCCTCCTTGTTCGGCGTGCTGCCGAGCTGAACCGAGTTAGACTGTCTCATCGACAATGCGCAGGGCGATTTCGGCGTTGGAGCGGCGGAGTCTGAATGATCGGTCGCCTGTGGGAGATGAAGAGGGCGCACAATGAATCAGACGGCGTGGCTGAAACGTCTGAGGGCTATGCTACGCGCTCTGCTGCAACGGGGTCAAGCTCTCACGGCCATGGATTCTTGTCTTGCCGTTTGGCACGCTCGAGAAGCTCTGCGCGTCACGTTGGTATCAGGTATGCGGTGCTCGGCTGAACCCGCCTCAAATCTGTTTGCCCACTGAGTCATCAGTTGTCACTTCACATATGTGTGACGCGTCATCTTGTGGAAAAGACAAGGGGAAGCCTCCGTCGCCTTGGCGGAGGAGCGTCATGGCTTCGTTGACTTGGCAGGCAGCTTCATTCCCACATTGAGACCATGGCCACGAAGTGTGTATGGTACGAGCATTCATAGGAGATGTCTTTATGCTATTGACCACATACAATCATGTATCTATTCCTTCCTTCATGTACGGCACGGCCTGGAAGAAAGAGTCTACGACTGGCCTGGTGCTGCAAGCCATCGACGCCGGGTTCACGGCCGTCGATACGGCAAATCAGCTCGTCCATTACGATGAGGCGAGGGTGGGGGAGGCACTGCTGCAACTAGCGAAGCAGGGTATCGCCCGCGACAAGCTGTTTCTGCAAACGAAGTTCACACCCGTCAACGGTCAGGATCATCGTCTTCCGTATGACGCACGCGCGAGTATCACCACCCAGGTGGAGCAGTCGTTTGCCAGTTCCCTTGAGCATCTCCATACGGACTATCTCGACTCATATGTGCTGCATGGGCCCTATTCTCGGCGTGGTTTAGGGGGTGAGGATTGGGAGGTGTGGGCGGCCATCGAGTCGCTCTATGACGCCGGCAAGACGAAGACGATCGGGATCAGCAATGTCTCAGCGGAGCAGCTGACCTTGCTCTGTACAAAAGCCAAGCACAAACCGATGATGGTGCAGAATCGCTGTTATGCGGCCTTCGGATGGGATCAAACAGTACGGGAGATTTGCCGATCAAATCAGATCATATACCAAGGGTTCTCGCTCCTTACCGCCAATTCTGGGATTTTCGCCGAACCGGATTTGCGGGCCCTGGCAGCTAAGTATCAGACCGGCCTCGCTCAGATCGTGTTTCGATTTTCGCAACAGGTCGGCATGTTACCCTTGACCGGCACGACGAATCCGCAGCATATGAAAGATGATTTGCAGTCTGATCGATTCACGTTACTTCCTGAGGAAATCAAGCAGATCGAAACGATCGGCATGTAGTCCAATGGGGAAGATCCTGGTCAAGCGTGTCTATGAACCGGTGGCTGAGTCTGATGGCTTCCGGGTGCTCGTCGATCGACTGTGGCCTCGCGGAGTTTCTAAAACTGATGCAAAACTTGATCTCTGGCTCAGGGATATCAGTCCATCAACGGCTTTGCGAACATGGTTCAACCACGAACCTGCTCGGTGGGAGGAGTTTCAACGTCGCTATCGTGCTGAACTGAAAGCGAAGGGGGCGCTGCTTTCCGTGATTACAGAACAGGCAAAGGCCAGGCCGGTCACACTGCTTTACTCAGCCAAAGATGAACAGCATAACCAGGCCGTCGCACTCCAAAGCTTTATATTGATGCAACAGCATGCTGCTGACTGATCCTAAGAGCACTGCGAGTGTGTACCGTCGTTCATCTGCTTCTCTATTCAATCCATGCCGAACGAGAGAATCCGGCTCTCGCGGTTCAAAGGAATCACCATCCTGAGCTTGCCTATACTGAGCACCGCTGGTTATCGTATTTCAATGGATGACACGGTCTGGATGATTGTTATCGGGATCGGTGGGGTGGTGCTGTGGTTGCTGATTTTCCAACGCTACCGCCGCTGGAAGGCCGGCAAACTCGCCGACCAACTCTTACAGGACGTGATCAAAGGCAAGGACGCCTTTCGGCGATAATACGCGTTGCTCCTCGAATCATCATGCCACATTGGTCCGTGCAGGAGCATGCCGTTCCTTGAGTCTTTTTGGTTTTATTCCTGATCCGCTGCGTGCCCCTCCTTCTCACGGTTGCGTCCTTTTAGAAACTCCTTCGTCTCTAGAGATGAGGGCGGAATTATCCGCGACTCTCAAACTCTGGAGGTGCTCCCATGCGTCCCCATATTTCGCTTGATGTCCGCGATGTGGCCAAGTCGGTGGCGTTCTACGAAAAAGTGTTCGGCGTGAAGCCTCAGAAGCAGGTGGTCGACTAGGCCCAGTTCGACTTGAAGACGTCGGCCCTGAAATTTTCGCTCGTGTCGTCCAAACAGCTGGGTATCTCACTTTCCGGCATCAAATCCCGCGTGCAACGGGGGCGCTAATAACTCAAGCAGATGCTTGATGACTATTACTTAATTGAACTTGATGAGATGGGTGGCGTGATCGACTATCGCACTCGCTCGACGAACTACGATGGCTGCGCCCCAAACGGATCCTGTGCAGCGGACAAATCATGAGTAGGGAGTTACGACCGAGGGGTACCCGCGCGTAGCAGATACCCCTCGCTGTTGTGAGGAGGGGGAATAACCTATTGGAGCGGAGGAACCACGCCTGCAAACTTCAAGAGATCCGTGATCTCGAAATCACCGGGAGTGGCTGAGGGCAAGGTCGGCTTCCAGTTCTTGTTGACGGTGAGGTAGGAGTCTTTATCGGCCTTCAAGAGGCCGATGAAGACTTCGCCGACGATCCGGCTTCCCACCGGGCCCATCCGAAGGCCGTTCTCGAATACCTCTGCTTCCTTGAGGATGTAGTACCAGAGAGGGGTGCTCTTATCCATGTTGAAGGGAGCCAGTTCCGCGAGCTGCGCAGGCGTCAAGACTCGGACGCCCATGACTCGCGCGATGGATTGTCCGGATGGAATCCCAAAATTCACATGCCGCATGAGATTCCGAGAGGCCAATGATTGGACGCCGTCATTCGGCAAGCCAGGCGCCGGCACAGGTGAGCCTGGGAGCAACATCAACGGCGTCGACAGCTTGCTGTCGATCTTCTTATTGGGACGAAAGTTGACATCGTCGAACTTGAAGAAGGTCTGCCAGTCGACGAATCGGCGTGGTGCGCGCTTCCCCCCGCGAAGATCATTGGGGTCGGCACCCTCCTGAGCGGCTGACTCGGTGAAGATGAAGGCGAAGAATTCGTTTCCATCAGCTGCCCCGAAATTCACTCGATAACTCGGACGAATCTGGGAATGGCCGAACCGATAGGCCGCTACCGCGAACTCGACGGGAATCAACGGCTCACGGCGTGGTGAACGAAAGACCGAGTCCTGCGTCCGGTCGGTTACCCTGTAGAAGCGAGGGCCGTTCCGCAAGATCTCATCCACTCGATCCTGCCCGATCGTCAGCGGCAGGAATTCATTGAGTACGATCCATTGATAGTGCCACCGTACTTGTTGCTGAGCCTCCTTGAACACGTCTTGAGCAGAACGGGTAGCATTGGCTGTATCTGCACGTAACCGATCAACCACGGCATTGTGAAACTTCAGCATGGCCAGGTGAAATTGGCTGAGGAGAAGGTTTTCATCATTTCGGCTGTCTGCGATGATCGCATTATTGTTACTTGGATCGCGAGGTAGATCGAACCGTTGAGCACCCTTCCGAGACACCGCTTCTGAGCCAGGAATAGCTTCTACCTTGAATTTGATGTCTCCGGAACTTGTATCGTACAGTTCAGGAGATCCTGTAGGACCATTCCCGTACACACTGTCGAGGTCAAACTCGGCGGTCCGGAAATTGGTAGTTCGCCTGGGTTCGGTTCGCTCGAGCAGCGGCGCTTTCAATGCGAGGGTGGGGTCATGGTCGAGGAACTGACCGAAGAAGGTGACTCCGGCGGTCATGTTCGGATTGTTGGGATTGTTCGGACTAAAAGTCGGATCAGTAATTGATAAGATCGGATTAGTCAGGTTATCACCGGCATCGAGGATGCCTCCTATCGCGCCAAGTTTCTTCGCTTGTTCTCTGGATTCATCAGTCTGTGGGGCAAAGGGTGGAAGTCCTGGAAACATGCGGCTGAAGACATCATCCGGAAACCGTGGACGGGTCGGTCTCGTAACGGTGAGATTGTTTCTTTCCGAGAGATCTTCGGCTGCGAATACCTCCTCGACGGTGCCGGACAATAGTCCGGCAAGGCCAAGGCCAAGAATGAGACACCCTGTCGCTCGAATGCGCATGTGAATTCCTCCTACACTGGAATGATGAAATGGAGATCTTCCGATAATGATCTCATGAAAAACGTTCCTCGCTGCGAGGGCCATCGCTGATGGCGCGATAGTGCAATTGAGCAAGAGTTGGGCCACCACGCACGAGCTGAGAATTTGGTAAAATCCCACACAAATGGATCGTATGGGTGAACACAGTCTGTATTGCTGTAGTCGAGCGCCAACGAATGAATGTTCCTAGCATCAAGACCTGATTTCCCATGAATACAGGTAATACAGTGTACGGATGATGACTGAAGTCGTCTGCATGCAGGTGTGAACAGTCTCGAAGTCGTGAAAGGGGGCAAGCAGTGGGATCGGTTGTCATCATCGGAGGCGGACCGGCCGGCCTCATGGCGGCAGAAGCAGCCGTTGCGGCAGGCGTCACCGTGGATCTGTATGACGCGATGCCGTCAGTCGGGCGGAAGTTTCTCTTGGCAGGAAAGGGCGGCTTGAATCTGACACATTCGGAGCCGATGGAGTCCTTCCTGTCTCGCTATGGTGCAAGCCGGGCGTTCATTGAGCCGTCGATCCGATCATTTACTCCGTCGGCGTTGCAGGCCTGGGCTCTTGGACTGGGGGTGGAGACCTTTATTGGGACATCCGGACGGATCTTTCCTACCGACTTGAAAGCCGCACCGCTCTTACGGACATGGCTTCGTCGGTTACGGCTGAATGGTGTGCGGTTCCATGTTCGACATCGATGGTGTGGCTGGGATGAGCAGGGGAGACTCCGTTTCATCACTGATGACGGGATGTTGTCCGTACGGGTGGATGCGGTGGTATTGGCCATGGGTGGCGGCAGCTGGCCGCAGCTCGGCTCCAATGGGGAATGGGTGAAAACCCTGTCCGAGCGGCAGGTGCCGATCGTGCCCATGAAACCGGCCAATTGTGGCTTCGATGTCCGGTGGAGCGAGCATTTTCGGACAAGGTTTGCCGGACATCCGGTGAAAACAGTCGCGTTGGTGGTGAGGGCCACGGATGGGACGGCGATTCGTCACATGGGGGAGTTCGTCGTGACGGCGAATGGTGTAGAAGGCGGCATCGTGTACATGGGCTCAGCTGCCGTTCGAGAAATGATCGCCGCAGAAGGCACGGCGACGGTGTGGCTTGATCTGACTCCTGATCGAATGGTGAAGCAGCTCACGCAGGATCTTTCTCGGCCGCGTGGGAAGCGGACGGTGGCCACGCATCTCAAACGGTGCGCCGGTATCACAGGAGTGAAAGCGGGTCTTCTGCGTGAGGTTGTCCCGAATGATGTGTTCACCGATCCAGCTCGCTTGGCGGCTGCGATTAAATCCCTTCCGCTCACACTCGTGGCTCCTCGACCGATCGAGGAAGTCATCAGTACGGCTGGTGGCCTCTCATTCGAGGCTCTTGATGGCAACTTCATGGTGCGTTCCCTGCCTGGCGTGTTTTGTGCGGGAGAAATGTTGGATTGGGAGGCACCTACGGGAGGCTATCTGCTCACGGCTTGTCTTGCAACCGGTCGTCTTGCCGGAGGCAAGGCCGCACAATGGAGCAAGACTCACGCGATGGGATAACCGTACGGATACCGGGATCAAGAACGTGCAGGGGGTTGTCTCAGGTGAAGAGCCAGTTCCAGAATGTGGTGAGCCAGCTGAGGATCATGTCGATCCATGAGTTGTCTATCTCAGGGGGGTCGGCATTTATCGACGGTGCCGGTACCGATGGTGTGGAAGACGACAGACTCGTTGAGGAAGGCGTTGGGTTCGCGAGCTGAGCCACGACGGGTTCCAGCGTCGGCGATGCGGATGGCGCGAGTGGTTCGGCTATCATGGCTGATGTGGTGCCGGGCTCGTCCTCATCTGCCGCCACCGCCAGAGGGGCCTGGGTATCTTCCCTCTCTTGTCGATACATCGCGGCCGCATTCTGCAACGATGCACTCTCGTGACGAAGGTCTGCGATCTTGCGCGCGAGGCTCCAACTCTGGTTCATCAACGCCGCAACTTGCCCCTTGAGCGATGTGAGCATTGCCTCCGCTCGTTGTCGCATGACCGGCAACTGCTCTTCTTCACGCTGGACGGCCGCGCGTAATTCGGCAGTTGTCGCGTCTTCATGCCGATTCGCGGCCTGCAGCCAGGCGATTTCCTGGTCAAGCTCCTTCACCTCGTCTCGAACCGCTTCAAGTGTACGCGTGTATTCTTGTGTTTCGGCCTTGACTCGTTCGTAGGCGCTCCGACTCACGCAGCCAACCTCTGTGAAGAGCGCTCCCGCCAGCACGCACGCAGTGATCCCTGGAAGTACTGTTGAGACTGAGACGGTAGGGGTTCTCATAGGCCTTGCCTCATGGGTGAGTCCGACCTGAAGCACTCGTGCCGGGTTGCGCGGTTGGGTCGATGGGAAGTTGGGCACCGTGTCGCAACAAGCGATGAATCTTGCACGATGCCAAGGATGTACACAGATTGGGGGTGGATGTCAACCCACTCGGTACTCGACAAAATGGCTGCTTGGACAACCTGGGTCCGCTTTGCGTACCATGTGGCCATCATGGAATTTGAGCAGCCTCTATCCGTCAGACTCCCAGCGGAGTGTGAAGGTCCCTTACTCGAACGGTTCCTCAAGGCGGAGGCGATGGCCCTGTGGACGGTGCGATCCGCCCGACTGCAAAACGTACCGGCAAACGTCTACAGCTTTCTCAGAAAACATGAAGAAGATGAGCAAAAACATCTGGCCCAGTTTGAGTCGTTGATCGGTCGTCAACCTCGTGAACGTGATCGTCTTCCCTCTGTCCCGGGACAATGGCCGGCGTTAGCGGTTCAGATCTACGGGTATGAGTCGTTGGGGTTGGAATTCGCTCGTCTCCTGTTGATGCTGCGACCGGATCTCGCGTCAATTCTTGAAGACGAAGTCGTGCACGTCGGTTTTTTCGAACGGGAGGTTCGACGCATTCTCTGTGGGGAGTCCCATGCCGCTGAACAGGCCTGCGCGTCGGCACGGGCCTGGTGGCGGAGACTGCCGAGAACCGTCGGCCGCTACTTGGAAGCGGACGTGCTTGATCCCTTTCGGGAACACTTGACGGTGCATATTCTTGAGGCGATCGAACGAAGATTCGTGGAAACGGGGTTGTTGAAGATGGAGCTGCGCTGAAGGGAGTGGCTACGTCTGTTCGACAAAGAGGCCGCTTACGGCTCCCATGTGACGATATTTCTGCTCTCGTTGCGTGACGAGTTGATCGACCGGCAGGTCAAGCAGCTCAAATAGTTGGTTGGTGAGGGTCTTCCCGACGAGATCGTAGATCGCACCAGGTTCGCGGTGCGCACCTCCCAGAGGTTCTGGCACGATCGTGTCGATTACGCCAAGGTCCAGCAGGTCCTGCGCAGTCATTTTCAGTGCTGAGGCGGCCGTCTGAACTTTTTCCGGGCTGTCCCAGAGAATGGCGGCACATCCCTCCGGGGAAATCACTGAATAGACCGAATGTTCCAGCATGAGGACACGGTCCGCAACGCCGAGCGCCAAGGCTCCTCCGCTTCCACCTTCACCAATGACGACCGAGATGATCGGGACGGTCAACCGAGACATGACAAACAAGTTTCGTGCAATGGCTTCAGCTTGTCCACGCTCTTCGGCACCGATTCCAGGGTAGGCCCCCGGCGTGTCAATAAAGGTCAGAATCGGACGGTTGAACTTTTCGGCAAGTTTCATGAGCCGCAGGGCTTTCCGGTATCCTTCAGGATTGGGCATCCCGAAATTCCGTTGCATGCGTTCTTTCAGGGTCTTGCCTTTTTGATGGCCGATTATCATCACCGGTCGGTCATTAAACCTGGCAAATCCGCCGACGATAGCCCGGTCATCTCCGTAGACTCGGTCGCCATGAAGCTCAAGAAAATCTCGCGTCAGCTCACGAATATAGTCGAGTGTGCTGGGACGTTGAGGATGACGAGCGAGCTGCGTTCTCTGCCAGGGACTCAGGTTCTGATACAGCTCGTGTTCGGCCTGCGCCAGCTTGGCCCGAAGCTTTCGGATATCGTTTTGGGAGCTGGCTTTCCCCCCGGTGGCCGCAGCAGAGAGCTTCTCGATTTTCTCTTCAATTTCGCGGAGCGGCTTTTCAAATTCGAGGTAGTCTCGCATGGACGTCGATCAATTCCTTGCAGCGATTGTGGATCGGTCGTGGTTGAGTCCCAGTAGTATTGATTCCTACGATAGCAAAGAAAGGGCCCCTTTGCCTAGTACTTCCTCGACATCCGACACGAAATGGTCGCTGGGGCAGACGGTCAGGTTGGGGAGGGGATTGGTCTCCGCTTCCAGACGTGCCTCCGTCCGAAACAGCATGGAGACAGTGGTGCTGCCTGGATGCCGACGGAAGATATCAGCCAAGCGAGGCAATTGCTCCCGCACATCCGGATGATCGGTGAGCCGAATGCGGATCCGTTTGATGGATTGAGTTTGAACGTCAGCTAATGGTTCAATTTTGCTTCCACGAAGCTTGGTTCCCTTATCGCCGCGATCAATCGTTCCGGTAATTCGCACGATGTGTTCCGGTGTCATCATCTCACCGGCCGTCTTGAACAAGTCCGGGAATACGATAACTTCCGTAGTTCCTTGCAGATCTTCAATTGTGAGATAGGCCATACGATCGCCTTTCTTCGTCAGCATGGATTTAACGGTGGCGATGACCCCGCAGATCTTGACCTCACTCCCGTCGGCGCAATCTTTCAATCCCGTCGTCGTCGTGGTGGACAAGGCGCCCAGCATTGCTTCGTACCGCGTCAATGGGTGGGCGGAAATATAGAAACCGGTGAGTTCGCGTTCGTATTTCAATCGTTGAGCTTGATCCCATTCTGCGACCGACGGCAACGGCGGGATCGGTAAAGGAGCGGACATCCCGCGCCCATTCATCTCCTCGCCGAAGATACTGATCTGACCACAGTCACGTTCGCGTTGAGCCGCGGCTCCTTCCTCCACCGCTTGGTCCAGTACGGCCATGAGTTGTGACCGCCTGGCGCCGGTGGAATCAAAGGCACCGGCTTTGATCAGGCCTTCCAACATCCGTTTGTTGACTTTGTGGAGATCAACTCGTCGGCAGAAGTCGAAGAAGGAGCTGAAGGATCCCGTCTGAGTCCGCACGTCCAGGACCGACTCCACGGCACCTTCACCGACATTCTTAATGGCGGCCAACCCGAATCGAATGACTCCCTCAGCGACGGCGAAGTGTTTTTGGCTCGCGTTCACATCGGGACCCAATACTTTGATCCCCAGATCTCGACAATCCGTGAAATAGCCGACCAATTTGTCTTGATTGCCCATATCGGTCGTCATGAGAGCCGCCATGAATTCCGTGGGATAGTGCGTTTTGAGATAGGCCGTCTGGTAACACACAACGGCATAGGCGGCTGCATGTGATTTATTGAATCCGTATCCGGCGAACTTTTGAATCAACTCGTACAACTTCTCGGCCTTTTTCTCGGGAATCTTTTTTTCTTTCGCGCCATCGATGAATTTGACGCGCAGTTTTTCCATTTCCTCGGGCTTCTTCTTGCCCATCGCGCGGCGCAGGATATCGGCTTGTCCCAATGAAAAGCCGGCGACCTTGTTGGCGATCGCCATCACTTGTTCTTGGTAGACGATGACCCCATAGGTGTCTTTGAGGATCGGTTCCAATTCTGGAACCTCGTAGGTAATCGTGACCTTGCCTTGTTTTCGCTTGATGAAGTCAGGAATAAGATCCATGGGGCCCGGTCGATAGAGCGCAATAATGGCGATGATGTCTTCGAACCGGTCGGGCTTCAACCCTGTGAGCAGATCGCGCATCCCGGAGCTTTCCAACTGGAACAACCCGGTGGTTTTTCCAGAACTCAACAGCGCAAATGTGGATGGGTCATCAAACGAGACCTGATCTATGACGAGTGGTGGCGCGTCAGGATGTGTGTCATTGATCAAGGTTTCGGCCCGCCGGATCATCGTGAGGGTCTTGAGTCCAAGAAAGTCGAATTTCACGAGCCCGATTTTCTCGACGTCTCCCATCGAGTACTGGGTCACCACTTCGTCGTTGGCTCCCTTGTAGAGCGGGACGTGGTCGGTGAGGGGACCTTCGGAGATCACAATGCCGGCCGCATGTGTCGAGGCGTGACGCGCGAGGCCTTCCAGGGCCTGCGCATTGGCCATCAGCTCTTTGACTTTGGGATCGGTATCGACGAGCTCGCGTAAACGAGGTTCGGTCTCCAGGGCTTGCTGGAGAGAGATGTTTAGCTGGTTGGGAACGAGCTTGGCAACTTTGTCGGCATCTGCGTAGGACATTTCCAGTACACGACCGACATCACGGATGGCGGCTTTGGCCCCAAGCGTTCCGAACGTAATGATCTGAGCCACATGGTCGGTGCCGTACTTGTCCACCACATAATTGATGACTTCTCCGCGGCGATCCATGCAGAAGTCCATGTCGATATCGGGCAGCGAGACACGCTCGGGATTCAAGAATCGTTCGAATAAGAGCGTGTACACCAATGGATCAAGATCTGTAATCCGAAGCGCATAGGCCACAAGACTGCCTGCTGCCGACCCGCGTCCTGGTCCTACTGGAATGCCTCGTGAGCGGGCAAATCGAATGATATCCCAGACGATGAGGAAGTACCCGGCAAACCCCATCGAACAGATGACCATGAGTTCTTCCCGAAGACGTTGGTCATAGACAGACGAGGCGATGCGGCTGGGGCGCTCCTTGAGCCGTGCTTGCAGACCAGTCAGTGCGAGATGCTCGAGATAGGACTCGCGGTCCTTATATCCGTCCGGAATGCGATATTGTGGAAGATAGGTCTTGTTTAATGGAAGGTCGAGCGCACAATAATCCGCAATGCGGCAAGTATTCATCACCGCACCTGGAAATTCTGCGAACGCCGGAGCAATCTCTTCGGTGGATTTGACATACAGTTGGTCCGTATCAAACTTCATCCGGTGTGGATCGCTGACCGTTTTTCCTGTTTGCAGGCAGAGCATGAGCTCATGGGGACGCGCATCCTCCTTGTTCAGGTAGTGACAATCGTTGGTCCCGGCCATCGGGATGCCGAGTTTCTTATGGATCTCCACGAGCCCGGCATTGGCGATGCGTTGATGATCGAGTCCGTTCGCCTGTACTTCAAGATAGAAATGGTCCTTCCCAAAGATCTCTTGGAATTCTCCGGCTACCGCCATGGCCCCATCCATATCTCGTTGTCCGATGAGATAGGGTATTTCACCGCTTAAGCAGCCTGAGAGGGCAATGATGCCGTCATGATGGAGCTTTAATAATTCCTTGTCGATTCGTGGCTTATAATAGAACCCTTCAAGATACCCTTTACTGACCAGCTTGATAAGGTTCTGATATCCAGTCAGATTTCTTGCCAGCAGAATCAAATGATAATAGTCGTTATGCGCAAGCCCGCTATCTTTCTTGGCATGTCGGCTGCCTAATGCCATATAGGCTTCGCAGCCGATAATCGGTTTGACTCCCACTTCTTTTGCCTTGCGGTAAAACTCGACAGCGCCGAACATGTTGCCGTGGTCGGTCATCGCGACGGCCGGCTGGTTGAACGACTTGATTTGGCGCACCAGTGGATCAATCTGATTGGCGCCGTCGAGCAGGCTGAATTGTGTGTGAAGATGAAGATGAACGAAAGAAGATGCCACGAACAGTAAACCTCGTTACGCGATTGTAGTCAGGGTGAACCGAGGAGTCAACGGTGGTTCGTGGTTATGAGGCGGAGCCCACACTACTCACGAGGGTGTTGCTCATAGCTGTCGATAGGCGACGACGGTATTCGTTGTTCGTTCCTTCGATCCGGCGTTTCAACTTTCCTATTCAACGTTTCATGTTGTGCAGATACCAAAAATCTGAAACCTGAAAGATGAAGCCTGAAACCGTTGGCCGGAACGCTTCACAAGGTGCATCGTCCACGCGTGTAGGTTAGAGTCGTTCTTTGTACTTGTCGTAATGTTGTTTCTTGGCTCCTGCGATCCAATTTTCCCGTTTAATCCGCTCGGGGTCGGTCGCGAGTTTCTTGGCGATTTTCTCGACATCCGCAGGCTTCCATCTGGCGATCTGGATATACGTCCGGGTGCCGAGCTTTTGTAGGGTCTCCGCAAAGACTGGGCCGATACCTTGGATCTTCTTGAGATCATCGCCTTGCCTAGGCTTGCTGCCTTTGGGAGGACTACTGGGAGGGGCGGTCGCAGCCCCATCTGGGGGGGGCTGAGGAGCGGGTGTCGTTGCCGGTGCAGCCGCCGTTGTGCGCTGGGTCGCACGCAATTCGCGTAGACGCTTTTGGAGACGCTCGATCTGCTCGTCTTTTTCCGGAATGCTCTGTACCTTTCTCTGGAGGGCTTGGTGTTCGGTGTGGAGGTGCTGTAGCTCGCGCTGGAGCGTGGCAAGTTGCTCGTCTCGTTCCCGGAGCTGTTGCTCGTTGAGTCGATGTTGGGCCTGGAGTTGTTCGTGGGCCGTACACTGCTCTTGGAGTTTGGAGGTCTCAACTTCGAGCTCATGCACCGTGCGTGCGTGGGTGCGTTCCCACTCTTTGATCGCGGCTTCCTTCTCGTGTAGGAGATGCGTGACCGGTATCAGCTCGTCGATACGGTGGTCGCGCTCGGCCAGGGAGCGTTCGATTTCTTGGATCATGCCTCGATGAGCCGCTTCTCGATCACTGAGTTCGACTTCGAGTTGGTGGATGCGCTCTTGTGCCGCGTCGAGCTGTTT
>DIHK01000053.1:14934-15173 GCA_002420115.1 Nitrospira sp. UBA5698 | reverse complement strand
AGGACACGGATCTCTTCCTTCAGGACCTCACGAGCTTGTTCAGCGCTCTGCGAGGCCTGGTGGGCGGCTCGCAGGTCTTCGGCTTGGGACTCGGCCTGAGTATCAAATACACTGATCCGCTGATCGCGCTCGGCCAGGGAGTGCTCCAGTTGTAGGATGGTGCTGCGATGGGCGGCTTCGCGATCGCTGAGTTCGACTTCGAGTTGGTGGATGCGGTCTTGTGCCGCGTCGAGCTGTTT
>DIHK01000053.1:10740-14630 GCA_002420115.1 Nitrospira sp. UBA5698 | reverse complement strand
GAGGACACGGATCTCTTCCTTCAAGACCTCACGAGCTTGTTCAGCGCTCTGCGAGGCCTGGTGAGCGGCTCGCAGGTCTTCGGCTTGGGACTCGGCCTGAGTATCAAATACACTGATCCGCTGATCGCGCTCGGCCAGGCTCTCATTGAGTTGTGCAACCTGGTCTCTCAGGGCACTCACGTCTCGTTCCATGACGTCCCGGGCCTGTTGGGCGGTCTGACAAGTTTGCAGGGCGGCGCGGAGGTCGTCAGCTTGGGTGGCGGCGACTGCATCAGACTCCCCAATCCGCCGGTCTCGCTCGGCCAGGGAGTGCTCCAGTTGTAGGATGGTGCTGCGATGGGCGGCTTCGCGATCGCTGAGTTCGACTTCGAGTTGGTGGATACGGTCTTGCGCCGTTTCGAGGTGCTTCACCTGGGTGCGGAGCCGATCTCGATCGGCTAGGCCCTCATTCAGTTGAGCAATGTGCTCGCGCAGGACTCCCACTTCTCGTTCCATGACGTCCCGGGCCTGCTCGGCGTTTCGACAGGTCTGTTGAGCCTCTCTGAGTTCATGCGTCTGCGTTGCAAGAATCGCCTCTATTTCGCTGACGCGTCGGCGAGCTGAGGCTCCCTCTCCTTCCGAGGTCGTCAGTTGTTTTGATCGGGTTGTGAGTTCGGCCTCGAGGGCTTTGAGCCGCTCATTGCGTGCGATCAGCTCACGTTGAACGGAGGAATGCAGGGTCTCGGACGACATGACCTTCTGTTCAAGAATCTGCACGGCCGATGTTTTGACCTTTAAATCGTGCGCCATGGCCTCCATGGCCTGCTCATTGGTCCGTAACAGACCTGCGGCGTCATGAGAGGGTTTCTCTGGCGAGCGTGTAGGGATTTGCCGCAACCACCAGCCGACTCCGAACCCGAGTCCGGCTGCAATGAGCAGACATCCGATCATCTGGCTAATCAGTGTCATCATAGGTCACGTGGTCCTTATCATGAGCAACTCGATCCGTTGATTCTGCGGGAGCCCAGGCTGATATTTTCTATTTGAGAGAGGACGCGTTGATCCATAGCCGATCGTGGTAAACGGGTTGGTGAGTCCGTGGTCGGTCAAGTATTGCTTGACGGCGTCGGCGCGCTGTCGGCTCAACCGTAAGTTATGCTCGGCTGCACCACCGATATCGGTATGACTTGCGATCTCAATCGGTGCGGTCGGAACTTTTCGAAGGAGGCCGACAACGTGATCCAGGACCCCCTGACCTTTGGTCGTGATCGTGGCGCTGTCTGGTTCGAACTCGATCGAAGATTTTGCAAGGACTTGATTCAGTGACAACTGGAGGGCGGTGAGTGAAACGGACGCAGGTGATGAGGCGGTGGCCTGTGCTACTATGACCCGGTCTTCGATTCGTAATCCCGCTCGTACCGCCGGAGCCATCACCTGGAGGATGTCGGCTTTTTCGCGAGGACTTGTGACCTGACCGGTCACAACCAAGGAGTGTCCATCAATGATGATGGAACCACGTTCGACCATCCATCCCAGGATCGGCAGGAGTTGTGGAATAGTGTCGACCCATGCTGCGGTACCGACGTGTGTGTCGACCGTGAATTGGTCAGTCACACGAATTCCTTTTTTTGCATACAGGGTATGGGCTTGCTCAAGAATCGCGGTCCTACTCCGCTGACTGGGTAATGAGCCGCGAAGGATCACGGTGTTTTGTTCGAAGCTGACATACAGCGAAGCCGGCGTGAGCGCGACGGCTCGCGGTTGTAAAGAGAGATGTCGGGGGATGCACACCACCGCGAGCAGCATCAGTGCCGCGATCCCGCCGGCAAGAATTCTTGCACGCCTCATGAACTCAGCGCGCTGTACCTGTGTCGGGTCACTGATGTGCGGGTCTTGGCGATACCACATGGCACGACTATGTACTAGGTGAGCGGTGTTCAGTCAAGCAGGTCAACGACAGGGGGACCGGTGCTCATGTACAATTCAGGGTCCTGCCTGTCTCTATGGAGATGTAGGCATGGACATGATTCAAACCCAGTCTGAGATCAACCGCCAAATCTTAATTGGAGATTCGGCAAGCTAATTATATGGGCGTATGACTGGGCTAGGAGACGAACCGTCCGGAGTCGATGCCGACGAATTTTTATCGTCAACGAGGGTTACAGCCGTTCCTTGTACTTTTCGTAGTGCTGCTTCTTTGCTCCCGCGACCCAGTTCTCACGCTTGATCCGCTCGGGATCAGTCTCAAGCTTCTTGGCGATCTTTTCGATGTCCTCCGGTTTCCATCGCGCAATTTGGATAAATGTCCGGGTGCCCAGTTTCTGAAGCTGGTTGGCATGGGCCGTCCCGATCCCGTCGATTTTTTTCAGATCGTCCGCCTGGACGGGCTTACCGGCTCTAGGTTGTTGCCCGACGGAGGTATTTTGCCCAGTTGCATTCTGGCGCGGTGAGGCGACGGGCTTGCTGACTTTGGGCTGTGGGGAGTTTGGCCCAGCTCCCTTCTGGTGATGCGACTGCGCTGAAGCGGAGACTGATGAGGGGGTTGCTTTCAGTGCGGCGCGCAGTTCTTTGAGTTTCTTTTGCAGGCGATCGATCTGTTCAGCTTGTTCCGGAATACTCTGCACTTCCTTGCGGAGCGCTTGTCGTTCCGCTTGCAGACCCTTCAGCTCTCGCTGGAGGTTGGCGATCTGGGCATCACGTTCTTGCAGGTGTTGTTCATCAAGTTGATGCTGCGCCTGGAGTTGGTCCTGAGCAGCACAGGATTCGTGGAGCTTAGCGGCCTCAGCTTCAAGGTCCTGCATCGCGCGCGCGTGCGTCCGCTCCCATTCTTTGATCGTGGCCTCTTTCTCGTGCAGGAGGTGAGCGGCCGGCACCAGTTCGTCGATGCGGTGGTCGCGGTCGGCCAGGGCCCGTTCCAGTTGCTGGATGGTGCCGCGATGGGCGGCTTCCCGGTCACTCAGTTCCACTTCGAGTTGATGCACGCGCTCTTGGGTTGTATCCAGTGTTTTCAGCCTCGCTCGGAGTCGTTCCCGGTGGGCCAGGCCCTCGTTCAGTTGGGTGATTTGTTCGCGGAGGATGCGGATTTCCTCCTTCATGATCTCCCTGGCCTGCTCGGCAGTCCGACAGGCCTCCAAGGCATCCCGGACTTCGTCTCCCTGCGCGGCTGCCAGCGAGTCGAACTCACTGATCCGACGGTCTCGTTCGGCGAGGGCCTGTTCGAATTGCTGGATGGTGCCGCGATGAGCGGCTTCGCGATCACTCAGCTCCACTTCGAGCTGATGCACGCGGTCTTGTGCTGATTCCAACTTCTCCATGCGGACTCGGAGTTGATCCCGGTCGGCCAACCCCTCATTGAGCTGGGTAATCTGTTCACGGAGAACGCGAATTTCTTCGTTGAGTACTTCCCGGGCCTGCTCAGCCGTCTGACAGGCTTGCTGCGCATCGCGGAGTTCATCCATCTGGACAGCGGCGCTCGCATCAAATGCACTAATTCGGTGATCTCGCGCTGCGAGGGCCTGTTCGAGTTGGTGGATGGTGCTGCGATGAGCGGCTTCGCGATCACTCAGTTCCACTTCAAGCTGATGCACGCGATCTTGGGTCGCCTCGAGTTTCTTGACCTGGGCGCGCAGGCGGTCCTGATGAGCCAGGCCTTCATTCAGTTGAGCGATCTGTTCACGGAGGACGCGGATCTCTTCCTTTTGGACATCTCGGGCTTGTTCGGAGGTCCGACAGGCCTCCAAGGCATCCCGGACTTCGTCTCCCTGCGCGGCCGCCAGCGAATCGAATTCACTGATCCGACGGTCTCGTTCGGTGAGGGCTTGTTCGAGTTGGTGGATGGTGCCGCGATGAGCGGCTTCCCGATCGCTCAGTTCGACTTCGAGCTGATGTACGCGCTCTTGGGTCGCCTCGAG
>DIHK01000053.1:10186-10419 GCA_002420115.1 Nitrospira sp. UBA5698 | reverse complement strand
AGGACACGGATCTCTTCCTTCAGGACGTCACGAGTCTGCTCGGCGGTCTGAGAAACCTGTCTGGCAGTGTGGAGTTCTCCTACGTGGGCTGCAGTAAGGGCATCGAATTCTCCGATGCGACGGTCTCGTTCGGTGAGGGCTTGTTCGAGTTGGTGGATGGTGCCGCGATGAGCGGCTTCCCGATCACTCAGTTCGACTTCGAGCTGATGCACGCGCTCTTGGGTCGCCTCGAG
>DIHK01000053.1:529-9816 GCA_002420115.1 Nitrospira sp. UBA5698 | reverse complement strand
TCGACAGGTCTCCAGGGCATCTCGAACTTCGTCCGCTTGCGTGGCCGTAACTGTATCAAATTCTTCGATGCGACGGTCTCGTTCAGTGAGGGCTTGTTCGAGTTGCTGGATGGTGCCGCGATGGGCGGCTTCTCGATCGCTCAGTTCGACCTCCAACTGGTGAACACGACCGCGCATCGATTCCAACTCTTTGACTTGGGCGCGAAGGCGTTCTCTGGCCGGGAGCCCTTCATTGAGTTGGGTGATTTGGTCACGGAGGATGCGGATTTCTTCCTTCAGGACTTCACGAGCCTGCTCGGCCGTCTGGCAGGCTTGCTGCGCACCACGGAGTTCATCTGCGTGGGCGGCGGCGCTGACATCAAATGCCCCAATCCGCTCATCTCGCTCCGCGAGAAGCTGTTCAAGCTGCTGAATTCTGCGGCGATGGGCGGCTTCCCGATCACTCAGTTCAACTTCCAGCAGATGGACACGATCTTGTGCCGATTCCAGCTTCTCCATACGGACTCGAACTTGATCACGGTCTGCCAGTCCCGCATTGAGCTGGGCAACATGTTCGCGAAGGACACGAATCTCTTCCTTCAGGACATCACGAGCTTGCTGGGCCCCGCGGAGCTCGTCCGTCTGGGCGGCGATGATTGATTTCAGCTCAGCCACTTGTTGTTGTGCTGCGATTCCATCAGTCTCTATATCCGCCACGCGCCTTGATCGGAGGGCTAATTCTGTTTCGAGCGCCTTGATCTGCTCACCGCGCGAGATGAGCTCTCGTTGCGCTGAGTTGAACTGCGTTTCCGATGACATGATTTTCTGTTCAAGAATCTGCATCGCTGCAGTCTTGACTTTCAGATCATGGGACGTTGTCTCCAATAGCCGTTCCTTGGTCCGTAGCAGATTGACAAGCTCTTGGTATTGTTGCTCCAAAGAACCCTTTGGGGGAGGTTGTAACCATCTGCCCAGTGTGCTCATGGTGAATCAGTCCTTACAGCAGTTCTGTGATGATGCGGTGAAAGTATAGTGTGTGGCTTGCTGCGTCATGTGAAGCGGGAAATCGCATCGAACTCTCTCGGGAGAAATGTGTAGGCAAAGGACTCGCCTGTCGCAAGTGAAGAAGAACGACCGCAGGAGGGAGCATGGACGCCATGCTGCAGGTGAGTATCTCTGCATGGTTCATGAGGTCATGATCCCACTGTGGATGATGTGATATCCAGGGTTCAACAACTGACCGTACCATAATTGCTGAGGCATGTACTAGGGTGAAAATTGATCACGTGATAGCCGTCGGGGGGGTGGAGGAGGGGCTCTGTTTACTGATTGGTCTGGGTTCTCCCAGGAAGAGCGCGAAGCTCGTCATGCTCAGATTCGGTTGCGAGGGCTCATGGATCGTTCCGAAATGGGCAGGTGAGTTGAGAATGGTCTCTCCAGACCCTGTCGGTGCCAGTGGCACGATCGTTTCTTGCTGAGGTGTCTGAAGCGGCGGACTCACTCTCCATGTTAATGTGCGCGACATAATGAGGTTATCTACTTATTTCGAGTATTCCAGGCTCGAGGTGTTTTTTGTGGAAGACGTAGGACGGGCTCACTACTGTACCGTGAGCCCGCCAGTGAGATCGCTCCTGCGATGTTCTTTAGCGCAGGCCTATGCGTGGGCGGCCTGGTGATCGTCCCGGCGGCGGCGAAGGTTTGTGCCGATACGGGCCCGTTCCTGTTCATATCCCATGGCAGTGAAATACAACGCGCGATCGAAGAACTGCGCGAGGATATGCATCAGCTCCAGCTCTCCCTGCAACTGCATGGGAGTATCAGAAAACCCTTCACGTTGGACAAAGGCCGTCATGTGCTCTCTCGTTGCCGTAATGGCCCAGAGGAAATGGCTATAGGCCACGCCCTGAGCGGCTCGTCGGGCACCGAGTTCCGTGTAGCGGCGCTCGATTTCGGTCTCGGTCATGTCCATTAGCCAGTTATTCAAGTTTTGGTAGATTTCGCGGGTGCGGGCCTGAAGCTCGTCGGGTGGGACTTTCCGCAAATCGCTACAGCGTGGAGAATTCCATACTTTCTCGCTCAGCTCTCGAGCAAGTTTTTCGGAGTTCTTCTCGATCAGCCTCACCAATCGGCCAGCCAGCATAGCGCACCTCCCTAGTGAGTGGTTGAGGTAGAGGAATGCACGTCGAGTAGGTATGCAATAATGTATCCAATAAATGCACATTACTTGAATGACGGTATCCGCGTCAATGACACGTTTGTTGGGCGAGCCGGCACGCATCAGACCACGATAGCTGGTGTGAGGAAAGGACAGAACCCATGGTCTCCCTGACCCGTCATGGATCGACTCAAAGCAATTTCTTCGCACATGTGGTGATGAGTCCCTGTTGCCTTGAACTTACCCCACTCATTTGCTATTCTTCGCCACCCTTTCACAGCCGACGGGTCTTTTCCTAATTTGCACACGATTTGTTAAGGAGTATTGATATGGCCGGCATTAAGCGGGCGTTGATTAGTGTTTCAGATAAGACCGGAGTCATCGAGATGGCCAAAGGGCTGGAAGCGCTCGGGGCGCAAATTTTGTCGACCGGAGGAACGTCGAAGGCGCTTCGCGATGCCGGGGTGAACGTCACGGATGTGGCGGCCTATACCGGCTCTCCGGAGATTCTTGATGGTCGGGTCAAAACGTTACATCCCAAGATCCATGGAGGCCTACTGGGTCGGCGTTCCCTTCCGGCACATGTCGAACAGATGAGTCAACATGGGATCGGTCCGATCGATGTTGTGATCGTGAATCTCTACCCCTTTGAAGCCACCATTGCTAAGCCTGATTGTCGTTTCGAGGACGCCATTGAAAACATCGACATCGGTGGTCCGTCCATGTTGCGCTCAGCCGCCAAGAATCATGACGACGTGCTCGTGGTCGTCGACCCAGCCGATTACTCCCGGGTGCTGGATGCACTGAAGACCGAGACCGCGACACCGGCGCTTCGTCGTGAACTAGCGATGAAGGTTTTTCAACATACTGCCCGCTATGACGGGTTGATCGCTGGCTACTTAGAAAGGCAGACGAAGGGTGGAGAGGTCAAGTTCCCCAAGGTCTTGTCGCTTCAGTTTGAGTTGAGCGAAACGCTTCGCTACGGAGAAAACCCCCATCAGCAGGGTGCGTTCTATCGGGAACTCAACAGCCATGAACCATCGGTATCGCGAGGGAAGATTCTGCATGGGAAGGCGATGTCCTACAATAACTTCCTGGATGCCAACTCTGCCTTGGAACTGGTGAAAGAATATCACGACACTGCCGTCGCAATCATTAAACACAACAATCCATGCGGCGTTGCGCTGGCGGCCACACCAGTGGAAGCCTATGTAAAGGCCAGGGAGACCGATCCGGTCTCGGCGTTTGGAGGCGTGCTGGCATTTAACCGTGTCGTGGATCTGGCGACTGCCAAGGAAATTACGTCCACATTTGTTGAGGTCGTCATCGCTCCGGGGTTTGCCGACGATGCTCTCGTTGAGTTGAAGCGCAAGAAAGATCTTCGGTTGTTGGATATCGGCCCCTTGACGAAGGTCAAGCAGGAGGGGTTTGATCTGAAGAAGCTTGTCGGTGGGTTGATCGTGCAGGATCGCGATCTCGGAGTCTTGACGGATCTTCGTGCACTGACGGTGCCGACGATCCGCAAGCCGACGGACGAGGAGTATGCCGCCTGCGCGTTTGCATGGACCGTCTGCAAACACGTGAAATCGAACGCCATCATTTACGCGAAGCCTGGCCAGACGGTGGGGATTGGAGCCGGGCAGATGAGCCGTGTCGACTCCGTGAAGTTGGCCGCGATGAAAGCGCAAATGCCGGTGAAGGGATGCGTGATGGCGTCGGATGCGTTCTTTCCTTTCCGCGATGGTCTCGATGCCGCTGCTGAAGTGGGGATTACCGCCGTCATTCAACCCGGTGGATCAATTCGCGACGCAGAAGTCGTCAAGGCAGCGGATGAGCATGGGATGGCGATGATTCTGACCGGTATGCGTCACTTCCGCCATTGATCGGATATTGAATCGGCTGCCAGCGGAATTCCCCGCCTTGCCGAATCAGCTTTGCGAGGCCAGTCGCATCGCTCGGGGCCTCAACGGACCAACAAGCTGGACGCCTTGGCACTTCGCTTGCTCTGGTCTTGCCGGGACTCGTTTTGAGTATCCTCAATCTCATGTATTCATTTCTTAAGACAACATCATGAAGATTCTTGTGGTTGGTAGTGGAGGGCGCGAGCACACGATGGTGTGGAAGCTTGCGCAGAGCCCACGGAAGCCGATCCTGTATTGTGCCCCAGGTAATGCAGGAATTGCTTCATTGGCAACTTGTGTGTCGATCAAGGCGGACGATATTTCCAAGCTCAAAGAGTTTGTCATCCAGGAACAGATCGACGTGACGGTCGTAGGACCTGAGGCGCCACTGGCGTTGGGCATCGTCGACGAATTTCGGAAAGGGCGGCTTCGTGTTTTTGGACCGACTCGGAATGCGGCTCGCGTGGAGGCGAGCAAGACCTTTTCAAAAGAGGTCATGGCGCAGGCCAAGATTCGCACTGCACAGGCGAGGAGTTTTAATAAGGCAACAGAGGCGTTGGCGTATCTTGAGCAGCACGGAGTGCCGGTCGTCATCAAGGCGGATGGGCTCGCTCAGGGCAAAGGCGTCATCATTGCCACGACTCGTGAGCAGGCTACACAAGCGATTCAAGATTGCATGGAAAAAGCGGTCTTTGGGCCAGCTGGTCAGCAGATCTTAATCGAAGAGTTCCTGGATGGTGAAGAACTGACGATCATGGCCTTTACTGATGGCACGACCATCGTGCCGATGCCGCCGGCTCAAGATCACAAGCGAGTCGGGGATCGAGACACTGGATTAAATACGGGTGGGATGGGGGCCTACTGTCCAGCGCCGCTTGGGACAAATGCACTCAGAGATCAAGTAGTCCGTGAAGTCTTGCAGCCAATGGTTGATGCGATGGCTCGTATTGGCTCGCCGTTTCAGGGCGTCCTCTACGCTGGCCTGATGATTGTCAACGGGATACCCTATGTGCTTGAGTTTAATGCTCGGATGGGAGATCCTGAAACACAGGTTGTACTGCCGTTGCTGAAGACGGATTTACTCGATGTCATCGAAGCGGTGATCGACCATCGGCTCGAGCAACTACCAGTTGAATGGTCTGGAGAAGCAGCCGTGTGCGTGGTGATGACCTCCGGAGGCTATCCTGGTGCGTATCAGCAGGGAAAGGTAATTACTGGTCTTCCTACGACTAGTACAGCGTCATCGTCTTCCGTTGTCTTTCACGCTGGCACTGCGCAGCGCGACAAGGAGATTGTCACAGCAGGGGGTCGTGTGCTCGGTGTGCTGGGCCTGGGCTCGACACTTTCAGATGCTCAACGTGAAGCTTATCAAGTCGCGAACACAATTTCATTCGAAGGGTGTCACTTCCGAACCGATATCGCCCACCGCGCATTAAGAATGTAGTGTGCGCTCGCTCCAATTCCCTACCTGTATCTCTCGTGCAATCTTTTCCAATCCGGCACGATGGTCCAAGATTTTCTGGGAGGTCCGCTTGGTTTCTCCTAGGTCCGAATAGCCAGGGTCAATCACCTTCGGTTGTCATGTGCCCAATCTGTTAGAATCCCATCTCCTTACCCGTGCGGACGCATTTACTTGCTGTATGGAGATACGGTACGTAGAGCCGTGATCGACAGGCACACATGACGAAAGGGGAGACCTCAATGATTCAGCACCCGCGGCGGTTCGTCGGTGCAGTTGTCTGTGTGGGGGTAGCGGTGAGTCTGCTGGGTTGTGACTACTGGCCGCCGGCGCTGCAGGATGAGATCGAACAATTACGTGCCGAAATTCAGACGCTGACGATGGAAAAAGCGCAACTTCAGGCTCAAGTCGTCGACTTGGCCAGAGTCAAGCAGGAACTCCAGGGACAGATCGAAGACCTGAGTCGGACAAACCGAGAGAAAGGCGTCATCATCAGCGGGCTGCAGAGCCAGTTGGAAACATTGCGTATCAAAGCAGTCAAGGCGATGAGTCCTAAGGCATCGACTCACAAAGGTCCATCCAGATCACCTTCAACCTCGGCTTCCAAGGGAGCGACAAAGTCTCCAGGAAGTAAGCACGCGACTCCACGATCCATGGGAGTGCGGTAGCCTGATTTCGATGGTCATGAAGAGGGCGTGGTTGTTGAGGAGCCGGTGGAGCTTGACGCCGGTGTCGGCGAGGAGGAGGGTGTGGTTGTCGTCGTTGTTGCCGGCGCGGACGACTCTTTCTTTTCCGATGATTTGGTCGAGGTCGTTTCACCTCCGCCACTAGACGGGGGTTTTAGCTTGTCCGAATAGTCGGTCACGTACCACCCGCTTCCCTTAAACATGATTCCTGGCGACGAGATGAGGCGTCTGACGGCTTTCCCGCAGCGTTCGCATGCGGAGAGGGGGTCATCCTTGATACTTTGCTTCACCTCAAAGCGATGCTGACAGCTATCACATTGGTATTCATACGTCGGCATTGGTACGTCCTTCCTCCATCATGTTTCGATTCTTGGTCTCATTCAACACGCTGTTTGAGGCTTATACCAGCTTGGCAAAGGCTTGTCCAAGCCGTTCAAGTCCCCTGGTGATGTTCGTCATACTGGTGGCGTACGACAATCGGAGATGGTCGTGACTGCCGAAGGGCTCGCCCGGGACGACCGCAATGTGTGCATCATTCAAGAGGTAATTGGCCATCTCGTTCGGTGTCTTGAGCATACCTGAAGGCCCTCGTTTTCCCAACAATCCCCTGATATTAGGGAATGCATAGAAGGCGCCACGCGGCATCGAACAGGTTACACCTGGCATGTTGTTCAACCCCTCGACGATCGTCTTTCGCCGGCGTGAAAACTCTTCGACCATCTTGAGCGTGAACGGTTCTCCAAGACGCAACGCGGCGACGGCCGCCTTTTGTGCGATCGAACACGGATTGGAGGTGCTCTGACTTTGAATATTGGCCATGGCTGTGATGAGCTCTTTCGGACCTGCCGCATAGCCGATACGCCACCCCGTCATGGCGTAGGCTTTTGAGACTCCGTTAATGATCACGGTTCGTGCAGCAATCTCAGCCCCTAACGAGGCGATGCTCACGTGACTGGCTCCATCGTAGAGGACTTTTTCATAGATCTCATCGGAAATCACGATGAGATCATGACGAATCGCTACCGCCGCGATTTGTTCCAAGGTGCCGCGATCATAGGTGGCCCCGGTTGGATTGCACGGGCTGTTGACCAGAATGGCTTTTGTTTTCGGCGTAATGAGCCGTTCAAGGTCAGCAGGCCGAACAGCATACCCCTCGTCTTCTCTGGTCGGCATGAGGATTGGGGTCGCATCGTTCAAGAGGGCTTGATCCGAGTAAGAGACCCAATAAGGGGTGGGAATGATGATCTCATCGCCTGCTTCGAGTAACGCTTCTGCCAGATTATACAGCGAATGTTTGGCGCCGCACGACACCAGGACTTGAGACTTTTCATACCGGACTCCAAGTTCAGCTGATAATTTCTCGACGATGGCGCCACGCAACTCGTCAATGCCTGAGGATGGAGTATATTTGGTAAATCCCGCACGAATCGCAGCCTCAGCTGCCGCCTTGACCGGTTCCGGTGTATCGAAATCCGGTTCTCCGGTGGAAAAGTCGACGATGTCTAACCCCTGTGCCGCCATGGCCTTGGCTGTCGCCGCCATGGCGAGTGTGGGGGAGGGCGCGATGCGGCTGACACGGGCAGCAAGTTTCATGATTTGAGACTCCTGATACGATCGTTCAGACGGCGTGCGACCTCAGGATGGAGAAACTCAGTCAATGCACCTCCATGTCGTGCCACCTCCTTGATGATGGTCGACGACAGGTATGAGTACTCCTCGCTGGGCATGAGGAACACGGTCTCCACGGTTTTGGCTAATTTGCGATTGATCAACGCCATCTGAAATTCATGCTCAAAGTCTGAAATCGCGCGTAAGCCACGAATAATGGCGTGGGCACCAGAGCGCTCGACATAGTCGACCAACAAACCTTCGAATTGCGTGACTTCGATTTGGGGTAGGTCCTTCATGACGAGTTTCACCATCTCGACGCGTTCAGTCACAGTGAACAACGGATGCTTCGAGGGATTCAGAGCCACGGCCACCACCACTCGATCAAACATCCGAAGGCTACGAGTAATGATGTCAGTGTGCCCGTGGGTGATGGGGTCAAATGTACCGGGGTAAATGCCAGTTTTCATGTTTCGTGATGATATGGACGAGAGTAGCGCGAGAGGGTCGTGTCGCCATAGCGATACTGCCGGTGCAGGGTAGTCGGACCGAGCGCCGCAGGAGCTGCAGATTTTTCTCCATGTTCGACGATGAGCCAGGTATCCACGGCACAGAGCGTCTCGATCATTGATTCACTCAATATTGAAAAAAGTCTTGCCGTTTCCGCATAGGGTGGATCGGCAAAGACAATATCATAAGGGCCATGCCACTGGTCTGGGCGCTGAAGGAACTGTTCAACCGTATGGGCCTGTATGGTCAGTTCTGCGCCAATCTCACAGAGGCGTTTATTTCGTTGGAGAAGGTTCACGGCGTCCCTGTTCCACTCAACGGCGGTGACATGGTCCGCGCCACGGCTGAGAGCTTCGATTCCGACCGCGCCGGTTCCAGCATAGAGGTCTAAGAAACGACTGTGTGGCAACCGATTCCCAAGAATAGAAAACAACGCTTCTCGAACCCGATCAGAGGTTGGACGCAGGGGCTGCGTTTGTGGCCCATAGAGACGCCTTCCACGGTAGGTTCCTGCTATCACACGCATTCCACACAGAGCCCCACCATAATATGATGAGGTGAACTCTAACATAGCGTTTTTACAGGGGTCAAGAAACTGTGGGATGAGAAGGGACAGTGTTGATGGCGAACGTGACGAATCCCGACAATTGATCGTGAAGTCCGAGGGGAGATATACCGGTAGCTTTGACCGTCTTTTATGGGAAGACTATAATGATCCTGCCTGTGCGCGATGTCCGAGAACTTCCGTGATCTGCTCGGACTGTCGCACAGACTCTACGGGCTTGGAATTCGAGCCCGAATGGTCGAATGGGTTTAGCGCGTCCCAACGGTCTGAGAATCGCGGGCAGCCAAACTCTTTCGGCGATTATTGGAAATGGTGCGGTCGATAATGGCGCCGCAGTTGATGCATTTCCATGCATAGAACACGAGAAAGAAGTCCGAGAACCGCTCCAACATCATCATCCCTTTGCACTTCGGACATTCCATCG
>DIHK01000053.1:0-246 GCA_002420115.1 Nitrospira sp. UBA5698 | reverse complement strand
GCAAAAGCTGCACCAAATTGTCATTCTGTGGTTTTTCAACGACTTATGGTTTACGTAGTTGACTGGAATCAGCTATTTCCAGGAAATTGACAGTACAAAAGAGTCCGGCTCGTCAATTTTTTGTCCATCACGAGGGTTGTCATGGCAGGCAGAGATCGCGGAAATGGCATTGCGCACTGGCCCCAAACGGAGCGACCGCGTGAGCGTCTGCTGGCCAAAGGGCCGGAAGCCCTGTCCGACGCCAAT
>DIHK01000016.1:7618-13620 GCA_002420115.1 Nitrospira sp. UBA5698 | reverse complement strand
GAATTTGCGACCTGGTGCGAACGGCATGGGATACTCTCCTTACAAGCCATTGAGCCAGTGCATGTCGCCACCTATATTGAAACGTTGCAACGCCGGCTGGCCGCCCCATCCGTCAAACAGCATCTGGCCGCCATTCGCATGCTATTCGATTGGCTCGTGGTTGGCCAGGTCCTTCCCAGCAATCCAGCCAGCTCTGTGCGTGGACCGAAGTACTCGACGAAGAAAGGCAAGACCCCGGTCCTCATGGCCGACGAAGCCCGGATGCTGATTGATGCCATTGATGTGCGCACGATCGTCGGATTGCGCGACCGGGCCTTGATCGGGTTGATGGTCTATACATTCGCTCGAATCGGTGCAGCCCTCGCGATGCAGGTCGAGGATGTCTACATCCAAGGTCGTCGGACCTGGGTACGACTGCATGAGAAAGGTGGGAAGCTGCATGCGATGCCCTGTCATCACAATCTTGATGAGTACCTCCATGCTTATCTCAAGACGGCCCAGTTGACCGAGGGCTCAAGCCCGCTCTTTCGGACGATGCACGGCCGGACGGTACAGCTCTCCGACAAACCGATGACCCAGGTGGATGCCTACCGCATGATTCGCCGTCGCGCGGTTGCCGCCGGCATTCGGACCAAGATCGGCAATCATTCGTTCCGCGCGACCGGGATTACGGAATATCTCCGCAACGGCGGGAAGCTCGAGATTGCTCAGCAGATGGCGAATCACGAGAGCGCCCGCACGACGGGGCTGTATGATCGGCGCACTGATCAGGTGTCGCTGGATGAGGTGGAGCGGATTGTGATTTAACGGCAGATAACGACGGGAATCATGCGCGAGGAGCGTGAGCCATGATGACACCCCGCCAGGTGAACGTCCCTTCGACCGCGACCCATGGAGGGATGTGTGTTCGACGTATTCAATAATTCACGAGCGCCCGCCGGACCGCTTCCGGCTCACGATCAATCACCAGAAGATAGGCGCGTGTCGCTCCGCTCGGGATGGCTCGTCCTTGCTCCCATTGCTGCACGGTCCGAAAGCTGAACCCATACTGCTTGGCAAATTCGCTCTGACTCATCCCGACTTTCTTCCGAATGCGGGCCACATCAATCTCGTGAGGAACATGGACCACGTATGGATGCGTGTGTCCATTGACCCAGTCCAGAGCTTGCTTGGCACTCGCGATCATGCGTCGCCCTGCCGATGGTGTGTGCTTCTTCATTGCGCCCTCTTTCTGCGATACGCTGCTGCCAGAGCTCCCAACGTGGCCTTGAACTCGTTCCGCTCTACCTGGGTCAGGTCAACCCGTTCATTCTTCGCAAACACGTTGAGGAGAAACACTGGGATATCTGTTCCACTGAAAAACGTGATCACCCGATATCCTCCTCGTTTTCCTTTCCCTTTTCCTGCAAACCGTACTTTTCTGGCTCCGCCTGTCCCCTGTATTTCGTCTCCGGCTTGGGGATCCTTGGCAAGACACTCTACGATGCTCATCCGTTCCTGCTCTGAAAGACCGGCTCGCTTCGCATCGCTCAAATACGCGTCGGTTTCGATGACCGTCTGCACCAAGTAACTATACGTTATTTGCGTATAGCTGTCAACAACCGCCCGTTCGCGAGCAACGTGTGACGTGCGATGTTCATCGTCGTGTCCCTCCCGTTACCCTCATTCACGTGTCGTTGGATGAAGTCGAACGAATTGTGATTTGAGGAGTCTGAATGGGAATGTCCGCAGTTGAGACTCTCTCGTGCGCCCCATCCGTCGCGGCCACCCGTGCCTTGACAGAGTATAGTGATATCACTATACTTTAGGAATGGCGATGGTTCCACCTCTGAAGCCGGTGGTCTGGGTCGGATCGAGCCGCAAGGACCTCCGCGCATTTCCCGGTGCCGTGCAAGATCTCATGGGATACGCGCTGTTTGTCGCGCAACAAGGGGGGAGACATCGCGAGACCAAGACCTTGACCGGGTTCGGCGGGGCCGGGGTGGTGGAAATCCTCGCAGACCATCGGGGTGACACATTCCGCGCCGTCTATACGGTGCGATACCAGGGCAGGGTGTATGTGCTGCATGCCTTTCAGAAGAAATCGACGTCTGGCCGTGCGACGCCAAAGCACGAGCTGGACATCATCACACAACGGCTTCGTGCCGCAGAACAGATCGCACAAGGAGCACGGTCATGAGAAAGAAAGGATATGAAATTGGGGGACGGAATGTCTTTGAGGACCTTGGCCTGCCCAATGCGGACGAACATGTGATCAAAGCCCAACTGGTCTTCAAGATCGAGACGATCATGAAACGACGCCACCTGACCCAGCGAGAGGCGGCCGCCTTGTTTGGCGTACGGCAGCCGGACATCTCGAACATGCTGCGCGGTGCATTCCGCCAGTTTTCGGTGGAGCGGCTGCTCCGTTTCCTCGTTAAGCTCGATCACGATGTGGACATTGTCGTGCGCCCCCACCGCGCCAAAACCTATGCAGCCGCGTTGCATGTGTCATAACATTGTTGCAGAACATCCGCGACTGATACACGTCGTGGATGTGAAGAGCGTACCAGGAAGTCCCTGTGTTCGGGCTTCGCGAGGGTACGGCCCTCACGCGACGTGAAGGGTCTCGTGGTCAGTGCCGTGCGGCGGCGTCCAACTCAGGCTGGGGTTCTACCACGTCCACACAGGATAGATGAGGCTTTGGATGTGTGCTCGATGCACGGGCCCAAAGTAGCGCGCATCGAAGGAACGGCTGTTCGTGTCCGACATCAACAAGAGTTCCGACGAGGCCAGCACATGATCGGTCACACGAAACCGTGGGAGCGGTCGTCCCATCGAATCTTCCTCAAAGGGCTGACTCGCTGGGACGAGCGTTCCGTTGACCCTGACACCATCATCCGTCACGCTCACGATATCGTGATCTGACGCCACGACCTTTTTCATCATGTTGCCGTATCCGCCAGGACAGAATCCCTCCCCGATGTAGCCGCGCTCTTTCGCCAGGTCAAACTCTAGGCGCTCCGGGGGACACCACAACACATACGCCCCCTTCACAATCGGATCGTTCGACATCCGATAGAGCCCCAGCGGAATGCTGCGCGTGGTGTTGAGACGAAGACCGGATTGATGAGCCAGGACGAGGCCCAGTACGAGACAGAGACCCGCGATCACAATCGGGTGACGCAAGCGGCTCCACCCTGTCGTCATAGTTCAATCTTCACGGTGTGCCGAACTTGCGGCTCACGCAGCGTGTCGCTGACTGCCGGCGGTGGAATCGCCGCCCGAGCAGCAAAGGTTGCATCTTGAAAAAAGAGTGGTTGACGGCCGTAAATGGCGGGACAGCCTGCGACGTAGATCACCATGTCCCCTGCTTCCATAATCTGTCCCTGCGCGTCTTTCTTCGGCCCCGGCATCCGGAGACATTCATCGGGAGTCAGCAACGGCCGTTGTACCTCGTGGTGCGTGCGGGATTCCTGCACGTTCAATGTGCTCATGCGGCGTCTGCTGACCGTCAGTTTTTCCTGGATGACAGTCGTTTGTCCGGTCAGACGAGACAGATGTTCAGCCGTTTCGAGGCGATTCGGCGGAAACGCATTTTGGATATGGCAGTTGGAACTAATGGCTTCATCGGTCCCATACCCGGTCTCACGGCTCCTGAGTTGGTTGATGTCCTGGCAGATCAAATAGAACTTCAGGCCATAGCCCGCCATGAACGCGAGGGATTCTTGGAAGATTTCGAGTTTGCCGAGGCTCGGAAACTCATCGAGCATGCCCAGCAAGCGATGGGCATAGGCAGGCTTGGTCGTCAGGTGTGACGCTGTGGATCGCATCCCGAGACGCGCAAGCAGGCCCTGGAACCCGGATGGTCGAACCGTCTCGCGATGAACGGCAATCGTGTCGGTGAGTAAACGCATGGCCATGGCCACGAACACGCGAATCAATGGACGCAACCGGGCCTTGTCGTTCGGCTTGGTGACGAGATAGAGACTCACCGGATTTGGATGGTGCATGAGATCTCGAATCTTGAATTCTGAGGCGCTGACGTTGTGGGCGACAAGGGGATCACGATACAGCGCGAGGTAGGATTTCGCAGACGAGAGGACCGAGCCTGCTTCCTCCTCCGGTCGATCCAGCATGTCTCGGGCGGCGGCACCCACCACCGGATGCACCTGCCCGTTCACGTGACTATAGGTCGTCATCTCTTTCCACAGCTCGGCGATGGGCCGTTTGGGATCGGCCAACATCCGATCGACAGCGGGTAAGGAGGTGGTCGTGCCGTCCTGTCGGGCTTGGTAGAGCGCGTGCAGCATGACGCCCACCAGCAACGCTTGGCTTGTCTTCTGCCAGTGAGATTCCAGCCCACGTCCATCTGGATCGACGAGGATCGTGGCCAGATTCTGGACGTCGGCCACTTCATGTTCGGTGCCGAGTCGGACTTCGTCCAGCGGATTCCACCGCACCGTGCCCTGTGCGGCGGCTGGTTCGAATCGCAAGACTTTATTCTGTGCGTGGTGCTGTCGCCATCCGGCGGTGAGTTCCCACAACTCCCCTTTCAAATCGGCAATAATGGCGCTATGCGGCCAGGACAACAGCGTCGGAATGACTAACCCCACTCCTTTACCGGATCGGGTCGGCGCATAGGTCAACACATGCTCCGGCCCACTATGGCGCAAGTAGTGCAGCGTGCCCTTCGCATCCAGCCAACCCCCTACATACACGCCATCGGTTGAATGGCGCGGCGTGCCGTTCAGCCAATCGAAGAACGTTCGAGATCGAGGCAGCAACGTCGCAGCTTCAAGATCCTCTCGGTTGGCCCAGCGTGCCGAGCCGTGCAGGAATGGATTGGGTCGAGGCCGTGACGCCTGGACGGTGCGCGCGATGGCAAGACACAGGAGCCCACTCGCTGCCACGATCATGCCGAATCCTCCGGCCTGCCGGAGCTGCAGCGGATAGTCGGTTATCCAACGGGAGGCCCATTCAAGAATGGCCCAGGGCTTGTACAGTCCACCGAATTGGTCCCCTAACACGTCCTGATAGTTGAAGGTAGCGGCAAAGAACTGTGTAGCCGACTGCAATCCAACGACGAGGGAGGCACAGGCCAACAAGGGAATTACCAGGCCTGGTTTGGGGTGTGGAGCTCGAACTTGAGGACCCACCGCATTGTTGTAGGTGCTGCTCATCGCCTGTGTCCTCTCCCATGCCTGATCACGCCTGAGGCATTCAGATGAAACGTGCGCCCTCGTGTGAACGACGTGAGTCGTTTGTAGGTCGCCTCATCAATGGAGAGCACCAAGAGTTCGTCCTGTCGATGGACCAACGCGAAATACTTGCCTTCGACCTTCTCCACCGAACCGAATCGAACTATCCCCTGGTCTCGTGCCTCGAAGCGTCTTATGGCCGGGGTCCGAATGATCTGTAACCGTTTTCGTTCCTGTTCCGCAATATGGCGGACAACGGCATCACTCGGCGCGATGAGTGGTGACGGGGTCTCCTGTGTGGATGGACTGTGCGAGTCCCGCGCGTACCGTTGGCGCTGGTGCTCCAGTGTCGGATCATCAAAGCGAATGGTGAGATGGGAACGAGCGGCCACCTGTGCCACACGAGCTTTAAACGCATCGGAGCCCGACACCGCAATCGTGGTCCCGTACTTTCTGTACGGCGAGCCGGAGGGCGGCGTCGATTCCCGTCATTCGTCACTTCACGCGAAACCTGGAGGCGGGTGCCGTCATCGCGGACGGCAGAGAGCCCGACACGGTAAATAATCGTGCCCTGTTTCGTAATGTGGTCTTGATTCGCGCCCACTACGGCGTCAACGAGTCTGGTTCCAACCGCCGCGATCGTGTCGCCGACGAGACCGCGCACGGCGTCTTGGGCACGTAACGCACGCAGCGCCTCCTGGTCTCCGGCAAGCGCCTGCTGCCTCAACCAATCGGCCCACGTCAGTCTCTGATAGCGTGCCGTGATGGTCACACAGTCCCGTCGATGGCGATCGACAATCTGACGGAGATCGGATCGAAGCG
>DIHK01000016.1:7224-7349 GCA_002420115.1 Nitrospira sp. UBA5698 | reverse complement strand
AGGAGCTTCTTCGTGATCCGTCCGCGCATGGTCAATTTGATCGTGTCCCGTTTGATCTGTCCAGCTCGCTTCACCGCATCAATGAGCTGCGTTTTCCTATTCCGCGCCTCGTGCATGGCCACGGC
>DIHK01000016.1:0-6936 GCA_002420115.1 Nitrospira sp. UBA5698 | reverse complement strand
TGTTGATACCTGGCATAGAGCGCGGTGGTGTCCGTGCGACTGCGAACCGGCTTCGGTTCGTACCGGCGTGTGGGCTTCGTGGTCTGGACAGGGCCGGGTGGCTGAAACGTACCAAGACGACGTTCAAGCGAGACCTTCGAAAGATCCCGCGCAACCGAGCTGGCCCGAACAAAGGTCCCCTGGCCGTCCGTGATGACGAGCCCTTGNNTCCCCGCATGGTCAGTTTGATCGTGTCCCGTTTGATCTGTCCGGCTCGCTTTGCCGCATCGATGTGCCGCGCCTTACGGCTCCGTGCCTCCTGCATCGCGACGGCTCGCCCTTGAGCGCGGACGAGCCGGTCTTGTTGATACCTGGCATAGAGCGCCTGGGTGTCCATGCGGCTGCGAACCGGCTTTGGTTCGTAGCGGCACGTGGGCTTCGTGGTCTGAGCGATACCAGGAGGCTCAAACAGACCAAGACGGCGTTCAAGCGACATCTTGGACAGATCCCGCGCCACCGAACTGGCCCGCACAAAGGTCCCCTGCCCGTCCGTGATGACGAGCCCTTGGCCGCGTGGTTGGATTGCGAGCCCATGGTGATGGAGCACCTGATGCAATTTAGACCATGTGTGTGCCGACCGAAGTTCGTGAAGACACTCCCGTTGCATCCAGCCGATCAGGCTTTCGGTGCCCGCCTGCCGTTCCATATCTGACGCCCGATTCTCCCCGCCGGTTTTCCGGACATGGTGGTTGTCCTGCTCGAGATGAAAGGCCTCCTCCAAACTGTCGCACAGTTCTCCGAAGGCCCGATAGGCTTTGTACGGCTCATGCAGGGTGTACCGCGTCGGATGGATTTTATTGATCGCCAGATGCAGATGCACATTGTTGGTGTCATGGTGCAACACGCTTACCCGCTGATGTTCTCCGAATCCCAATCGGTGACAGACTCTGGCTTCGATTGCTCGCAGGGTCTCAGTCGAGGGCAGCTCACCGGGCCGGAAACTGATGATGAGATGATAGGTCTTATCCGACTGAGCTCTGGTGTTGAGCGATTGGGTATTCAACATTTCGAGTGACGCCGCGTCGGGCCGGTCGCTCTGACAGTTCGTCAACGCGATCTCCCCGACCCGTTCCTGTCGACCTTGGGTGTTCGTCAGATAGTCCACGAGAGACACAACGTTACTCTTCCGCAGGGTTCGCATCGGCACATGTTTGATGATCATGTGCCTGGGTCCTTTTCTGTCCTTGTGCCTGTACTCGCCATGGGCTCGGCCTGTGGGCGAAGAACCCTGCTCATCAGATTCAGCATGTGATCTTGCGTGCGGTCGATCTTCTGCAACGTCTCGCGGATGGTGCGGGCATCAATTCCTCCTACGGACTTCTCATTCGAGAGCCAGAGCTTCAAGAGTCCGCCGAGTCGCCCGAGATCCCCGTTGATCTTGACCAGCTCTTCGACCTGGTGATGGTCCACGATGCTGCGGATGGGATAGCCCATGCCGACACGCAAGAGATAGGACGACTTACTCAGTCCGGTCGAGCGGGCTTGTTGCTCGATGGTCTGCCGCTCGTTTGGGAAACAATAGACTTTGATCGGTTGGTAGTCTTTGCGATTCTTCGGTTCTTTTGCCTTCATCTGTCTGTTCCGCAGGATAGGCCCCCCGTTGAGCGCGGAGGCGCGAAGAAGGGAATTGTGAAGGGTGGCGCACCAGTCACACTGGTGGGCCCCCTTCACCTATCCTGCCCCGCATTGTACGCTGATAAATCTGCTGAGTCCATCTGTATAGGCTTAGTATTAAGTCTGTACTGTGTCTCTCGAATTCTGGTACGATAGGTGCCAGGAACCGTGGAGGCAACGGCATGGCGTTCAAGAAAAGTCTCTCGGTCCGGGTCCAAGAACGGGCGCAACGGGTCTTGCCGGGGGCACGCAATCGAGCCCAAGTGGTCGCCCTTCGGAAGGAGATCGAACAAGCGCTCAAGGATGGCTGTTCTCTCGCCATGATTTGGAACACGCTGCATGAGGAACAGGCGATTGCGTGTGGCTATGAGACCTTCCGGGCTCATGTTCGCAAACTGATGCAGCCCCATCAGGTGACACACCCAGCCGCCTCTCCCACCACGGACCGCTCAACATCCAGGACTCAACCCACGAAGCCGGCCGCACCACGTCCCCCCGACACCCGTGGCTTCGTCTTCAACCCCGTTCCCAATGAGGAGGAGCTGTACTAATGGCCACGATTCATCTGATCTTGCAAGGCAAAGGCGGCGTCGGAAAGTCGATGATTGCGGCCTTGATCGCCCAATACCAACTGACCAAAGGGAAGCGCCCGCTCTGTCTCGATACGGATCCCGTGAATGCGTCGTTTCAGGCCTATAAGGGCCTCCCCGTGACCCGTCTCAACATCCTCCAGGACGAGGAGATCGATCCACGCAGTTTTGATCAGCTGGTGGAACTGATCTCGCACGCGAAGGGCGATGTGGTGATCGACAATGGGGCCAGCTCCTTCGTACCGCTCTCGGCCTATCTGATCACGAATCAGGTTCCGGCCTTGCTGCATGGCATGGGCCATCAGATCGTGGTGCATACCGTCATCACCGGCGGGCAAGCCCAGTCGGATACTCTGCATGGATTCACCCAACTCGTGAAACAATTTCCTGCAGACGTGTCGTTTGTCGTGTGGCTCAATCCCTATTGGGGTCCGATCGAGCGTGAGGGGAAACCGTTTGAGCAGATGAAGGCCTACACCGCACACAAGGATCGGATCTCGGCCATGATCCGGCTGCCGGATCTCAAGAAAGAAACGTTTGGGCGCGATCTCAGCGACATGCTGCAAGCCCATCTCACGTTTGAGGAGGCCATGGCCCTCCCCTCGCTCACGATCATGACGCGGCAACGGTTGTCGATCATCAAGAAGCAGCTCTTTGAACAGTTCGCGGCTGTGCCGGTGTTGTGATGGGCGACGATCCTACCGACGACTTACTCAAGGAAATTGCCTCGAAGCATGGCGTGGCCTTGGACCGAGAAGATCCGATTTTGATGGTGCAGACCATGCACGCTCGGTTGTTGGCCGAGAGCACGTCCACGCAACAGGCGCTCCTCGAAGACTATCGCAAGACGCTCGAGGCCCTACTCGATCGATGGAGCGCGGAGACGACAGCGAAAGCGGAGCGGATCGTCACGGCCTCGCTTACGGCCACCACGGAGACCATGAAGGCGCAGATAGCGACTCACACCACGGACCTGGCCCGCACCATCCGGAAGGAAGTCACCGATCTATTAGAAACGACCGAGACGCGAATGCGCAGGGCCACCACAGTGGGGTACCTGAATCTCCTCGCAGCACTCGTGACCTTTCTCTCAGCCGTCGTGGTCTATTGGATGGTGCGCCCTTAACACGTCCGCTAGGTTCTGACAAAATCAGACCCTTGGGAAGAATCCTCCTCATCTGTCTGCCTTCCCATTCAAGGACACCGGTCACGGGTGCATCGCCGCATGAAAGCGCCGCACACCTTTAATGTCCTTCTCGCGGCGGCGTGTCTCGGCAATGTCATAATTGGACTGCATCTTCATCAGCGTATCCATTTTGACGCCAAAGGCCTTTTCGATCCGCAAGGCCATCTCGCCGGTGAGGTCAGCCTTACCGTTTAACAAATTTGAGAGGGCAGGGCGGGAGACATCCAGCACGGCAGCGGCAGCGGTGACGGACAAACCAGCCGGTTGAATGATCTCGGTACGGATAAAATCGCCGGGATGCGGCGGGTTCTTCATAGGCATGGCCGGGTGCTCCTGGGTTAGTGATAATCCTCTAAATTCACGTCATAGATTTCTTGTTCGGCGGCATCCACGCGGAACGTCAAGCGGCGGTTGCGCGTCACGCTCAAGCTGACCGTGCCTTTTCGGTCGCCGGTCAACGTGTGCGGTTTCCATGCGGTGAGGGTGCGCACTTCGTCGACACGGCTCATCACGTCCAGGAACGCGAACATCTTCCGCAACTTCTCCACCGTATCGGGCGGCACGCCCTTGGCGTTGTCATCCAGATAGAGTCGTTGTAAGCCTTTATGGAGAAAGTTCCGTATCTTCACAGTCAGAGTGTAGCCTGTAACGTAACACTTGTCCACATACAAGTGTGGCCGAGATGGAACGCGACGCCCCTACGTGGGGCGGCCCATGGGCGAGGAAGCGCGCCAGGGCGGACGCTGGCACGCCTGCAGCGTCCCATTCGCCGAACTCAGAATCAGGCGTCCCCGCCCCGTCGTGGGTGAGGGGCGAGACACGCGATAGAAAGAAGGAAAGGGAGTCCTGATTCCCTCCCCTCCTACCTGCGGTCCCATCGCACCAGCTCCATTCCTCCTCAGTCTTTCGGCGCGGGCAACGCATGGGGATAGTGCTTGACGATGATCCGATTGAGTCGCGTCACCAGATCAGGACGCTTGAAGGTCACATGCCCGTTCTGATTTTTGAACAGCCGAATGGAGATATAAACATGCTCGGCGAGCTTCGGCCACGATGAGGTCAGCTGCATCGCATCCGTAATGAGACGATAGGCACCTGTCCGGTGATCGGCCTCCGGCTTGCCATCACAGAGATGAAAGACGCGGAGGAGATCATCCAGCTGATCGGCCTGCCGCATGTTGGCGCTACCATACGACGTGAGAGACGTCATCACCATCCGCTTTCCAAATTTCTGCGGAAGATTCGTCTTGTAGTCCCAGGAGAGGCGGCGAAAGCACTCAATCACCCCCTGCTCGAACATGGCCATGCGTGAATCATGGAGCGTGGCAAAGGTGGTGCGAATGGCCTCGCGCGTGAGTTCCGGCACCTTCTCCGCTCCGATTTGCTCATCCACCTCCTTTCTCTTCGACGCAGACATGACCGAGCGCATGCCAGAATCATTCAGGAGCGTGGTCCATCCGCCGGCATCGATACAGGCTTGGAATGTCTCCAGCAGCGTTGTTGTATTCGCGAACTCACCCGTCATGTGGAGCCTGTGACCTCGCCACCCGCGGGCCATTGAGAAGTCAGGAAAGCCGAGCCGCGCCGCAGTCGCAAGAGTATGGGCCTGCTCCAGTTTGTCGAGCACCTCGCGAAAGAGCGTCAGGACCGCCTCCCGTTGCTGCAACAGATTGGCAATGCTCACACTCGGAATGAGTTCGTGCTGTGGTCCTGCGTCACCGTCAGGAGTGACAAAGATGGTCTCCGCTGATGTCGTCATGATGTCGTCCTTTCTCTGTCCGGTAACCGGGCAATCGTATGGAATCTGAAACGGGCCGACCCACGCGCCTGGTTGGGCCTTTGCGGTGAGGTCGGCCAAAATTCGGTCTTGCACGGCTCGATCGACGCCTTGTTTCGTCCAGTAGGCTCGTGCCTGTCGTTCCGCTTCGTCCATGATGGCTCCTCTCTCCTCTCACAAGCCCGCGCTGATCGTGATGTGGTGGCGGTAGTCACGCGCCCGTTGTCCAACAAGTACCCGATGTGCTCGGGAGCGCTGCGCTTTGTCCGCGATGTATTCACGTAACTCGATGCCGTCCCATGAGGGGGGAACACGGTCCTGGTTGATGGCGGCATGGATGTCATGACGGATGTTTCTCAGCAGATCGCTCACAAATCGCCGTTGGTCTCGTTTCGTCATGAGTCACGCTCCTTCGTGCCGAAAAGAGGCCACGGGGGCCTGTCGCTGGCAGTCTGGACACCTCGCAAACGCCTGGTGGTCGTAGTCCGTGGGGCCGTCGTCGTCAAGGACGTGCGGCCCCTCATCGCTGAGCCTCACGCGCCTGGTCACGTCAACCGTAAACGGTCCCCAGCTCTGGCAATCCGGGCAGTGCCAGTTCTCGTCATCATTTGTATTCGGCGATACGTCAATCCTGTCTAACGTCATGGTGTATCCTTTCTTCTTCATCCAAGTCTGTTATCTCGTTCGGTTCCGTTCGTGTCATCCGTCATCAGTATGTCAACAGGCGCCTCACCCCTCCCCGTACAACCAGCCTTCATCAGCAAAGGAGACGTGCCGCCCCTCCCCCATCACAATATGGTCGAGCACGCGAATACCCAGTAACTCGCCCGCGCTGACGAGTCGTTTCGTCAAGGTGCGGTCCTCAAGGCTCGGTGTGGGATCCCCCGAGGGGTGGTTATGCGAAAAAATCATGGCCGCCGCGCTCATGCAGACCGCCGCTTTAAACGCCTCCCGCGGATGCACGATCGAGAGCGTGAGGCTCCCGACCGACACCACTTGATACCCGACAGGGGTGTGTTTCGCGTCGAGGAACAGCACGAGGAATTCCTCATGCGGGCGTCCATCGAAGTGGGCCCGGAGAAAGCGGCACACCTCACTCGATTGAGAGAGCCGTGGCGCACCATACAAGGCCGAATGTGGCTCCCTGACGACCTGCAGCCGATAGAGGGGGATACAGACTGACGTGGTGTCATGCTGATTCTGATTTGCTGATACGATCTTCTTCGTCATCTTCTCGCCTTTCCCTTCTGTGTGATCCATGGTCAGGGAGTCGGAACGGGTGTCACCGTTTCGACTCTCGCTTGTGTGTTTAGCGTTGATTGGTTTCATTCACGTAATTCACCTGTGCCATACGTTCGAGCGCCGCCAGATCCTGACGCATGCGCTCGCAGTAATGACGGAGATCCGTGAGGAAATCGGACAGAACCGTTTCCACAGCCGCGCCCGGCTCCCGTAGCGCCGCCACGCGATAGTAGGCCAGCGCCCGCGCGGCTCGATCGGCCCGGATCGCATTCGGATGCCTCTTCACCCTTCGAACATTCGCCCGATACATCGTTGTTGTGTTCATCCTCGTTTCCTTTCTGTTGGACTGTCTCCCTATGAGAACAGCCACCCCCGAGACCAACGGCCACAGCGCGTCGACCGGCCCACCGGTCTCTTTCACGAACATGTGTTGCGCCTCTCACGCACAGCAGGAGGCGCAACAGAACATCCGAGTCTGGGGTCCCGGC
>DIHK01000039.1 GCA_002420115.1 Nitrospira sp. UBA5698 | reverse complement strand
CTGTTAATGGCCACGGCGGTGGTGATCAGCCCAATTCCAAGTTTGCCGCTGGATCTCGCCGCAGGAGCAACATACGGCGTGACCCTGGGAACGACGTATGCGGTCATTGGAGCGGAGATTGGGGCCATTGTCAGTTTTCTCATCGGTCGGTTCTTGGGACGAGAGGCGTTGACCAGGCTCCTTCGAATCGACATCTCGTTTTGCGAACGTTGCTCGGACCGCCACCTGGCCCTCGTTGTTTTTCTATCCCGATTACTTCCGATATTTTCGTTCGACCTTGTCAGTTATGGCGCAGGACTGACGAACATGTCCCTGCGAGCGTTCGCGGTGGCGACATTGCTGGGAATGATCGGTCCCACGTTTCTGCTGACCTATGCGGGCGAGCAAGTAGTTTCGGGAGAATGGGTGCTGATCGTCTTCGGCCTCGCCATGGTCGCCCTCTTGCTGTTCATCCCGAAATTAATGGTCCGATATCGGACCGCGCGATGGGTCGAATTTATGCGAGGCGGAACTCCGGTGGCGGCCCAAGACAACGCCGTCGAGACGACTCCGCCAGGCCCCTGCTCCTCGTGCGGGGGACCATTGAGCTGAGGCTTTCGTGCCTCGCGGCTCCTGCTTCAAGCGACAGACCGACTGTGCGCGCCTCAGGCCCCATCACCGGCACCTCGTACCGCTGTCGGCCTTCCCTAACCGCTTACTACCATTGATTCGTCTCAGACATGAGACCGTACCCTTGGTGAAATCTCTTGACGGTTGTGAGGCAGCTTACAGCCGCAGCCAGAGAAGTCAGATAGAAAGGCACGTAATAGGGAATTTTCTGACCATCGTGCATAAAGGAGGATATGGATTATGAGCAAAGAGCAAAAAGACGCCAAGAGAGGAAACTCGTCCACAACAGACCGTAAGATCGCCCAAGAAGACATCCGCACTCTCGCCTACCAGCTCTTTTGTGAACAGGGATGTGAACATGGGCATGATGTCGAGCATTGGGTGGAGGCTGAACGACGGATTGTCGAAAAACATCAGAACTCACGCAAGACGGACGGATAGTCTGGGCAGCACGGTATTACAGATGGGCTGCAGTGTCAGACATTCACGCTGTGGCCTAAGCTCACGCAATCATCTGGGACACCGCCGCGCGATTCAGAATCGTAATCGATCGGCCCTGTGTCCGGATCAGCCCCTGCTCACGAAATTCTCCCAGGATTAGACTGACGGTCTCTCTGGCACACCCGACGATGTTCGCCATCTCCTGGTGAGTCGGTGCGGGATCCACGTGAGGACGATGTCTGTCCGGTAATCCGTTCGGCTCGCTCAGATTGACTATAAGATGAGCCAACCGTGAGGACACATTGCGCAAGACGAGATCTCGAACCCGGCTCTGAACTGATCGGAGATGACGCACGAGCAGATGGCTGAACTCCAAAGCAAGATAGGGCTGTTCCGCTAAGCTGCAGAGGAAATCTTTCCGGTGCATGGCGGCCACCATGGAATCCTCCATCGCCTCTGCGAACGCCTCGCGAGAGCCGCCGTCAAATGCCTCGACTGCCCCGAAGAGATCACCGGGTCTGTGAAACGCCAGGATGACTTCTTTGCCGTTCTCCGCGCAATTGAAGACCTTCACCCTCCCGCTTCGAAGCAGGTAGATATGATCGGGCGAGTCTCCCGGGGCATAGATATGCATAAGCCGGCGTTTCTTGATCGTGAGAATCCTCGCGTCGCCGTTGGAAAAACACTCTTTCAGCAGGCCGGTGAAGCGACACTCCGAAGCGTCGTTCGGGTGGACAGACTCCTGTCGTAACGTTTTCATCTTCCCTTCCTTTCTGGACCTTCGAAGAGCATTGAGCACCAAGACCTCAAGAGCGAACGTGCATCCCCGCATGATCGCCGGATGGGCCTTCAGTTTTTTCGGATCTTGCAGAGAAACCCTGATAAACCCTGGTCGGCACACACGAAGAACCTCTCTTCTATTTGATAGTCAAAACCCGATGACCAATGACCTTATGAGGCATTACTCCCTCGCCTTGCCCACTGAGGCCGGTAAGTTTGGTGCTTCTGGAAAATCGACTTGAGTTCCGGCCACGTGATTGAAGTAGCTCGTGAAGATACTGAGGGCCACATTGGCCACAATCTCGGCAACGTCGGCATCGCCGTACCCTATTCTTCGCAGTCGCGTGAGGTCTTCGTCACTCACACGGCCTTGCTGCGCGACAAGCGCGCTCGCGAATTGCAAGATGGCTTCCTCCTTGCTGTCGGGGGATCGGCCGCGACGACTGTCGATGATCGCTTCCTCGCTCAGGCCGGCTAATTTTCCGAAGGCCGTGGAGGCGGCCAGGCAATACCGATCACCGGTCGCCTCGGCCACGGTCAGGGCGATCTGGACACGGAGCCGAGAGGTCAAGACCCCCTTGCGCAAGGCCGCGCTGCTCTCCACAAATGCTTCCAGGACCGCAGGCGAGTTGGCCATGGTTCGGATGAGGTTCGGCGTAAACCCCAGCTCGGTTTGAATCCCATCTAACAGATCCTTGGCCGGCCCCGTCACATATTTTTGATCCAAGGCCTGAAGTCTTGGCATGGTCTATTCGCCCTCCTGTTCAGTGGCTTGTGGATTAGCCATTACACATGTCCTCTTCTGCAGAGGACATGCCCCGCTCCGGGGCATAACTGAAAGCATTGACCATGAAGAACTTTCTTGAATATTTGGCTCGTAGGGGACACGCGACATCTCGTGACCCACGAAAGGTCGTTGCGTAATCACGATATTTCGTTTATGGTTTTGCCATCTTTCAAAGAAGCCGACGTATGGCAGACCATCCACACAGCAGGGGAACCACAGTGCCGCGAGAGAAGGTATCGCTCGGCTTCGGGAACCTCTACTCCACCCCCGGTGACCACATCGGTCATTTTTATCAGTCTCGCGAGGAATGGAGCGATGTGGCTATTCCGTTTGTACGGGCCGGATTGGAGGCAGGAGAAAAGTGCGTGTACGTGATTCCTTCGAAGGTCGAACGACAGGCGCTCCTGGAGGCACTGGCGGCAACGGGACTCAATACGGATCGAGCGCTCGCCACCGGTCAACTGGAGTTGGATGAGGGGACACATGATGCCAAGGCCATGCAAGATTTCTTGCATCGAGCGCTCTCGGAGATTCCTGCGAAATATCCGTTTCTTCGTTGGGGCGGCGACATGACCTGGTCGCTGAAGAAACTGCCCACCAGCGAGAGCCTGATGACATGGGAGGCCCACTGCAACACCGTGGACAATCCGCCTGCGATCTTTCTCTGTCAATATGAACTCAGGGCGTTCGCCGGAAGCGTGGTCATGGATGCGCTGCACACCCACCCGCTCTGCCTCGTGAGCAATACCATTCACCGGAATCCGTTTTACGAGAAACCCGAGGCCTTCCTTCGCAACTTGGCTCGCCGAAAGGCGACAGAGACAACTCGCATAACGTGAATGGAGCCCGTATGGCTTCCCTGTCGCACGAGCTGGACCTCGAGGCCGTTCAAAGACTGTGGACCCTCTTGACGGCCATTTCCGGCCCGAGCGACGAGATCGAACGGGCCAGACTCATGACCACCGGCCTTCCCTCCCTGATACCCTGTACAGTCAGCGGGATGATCCTGCTTCACGAAACAGGCAGGCACGATGGCCTGTTGTACAAGGACGGAGCATCGCTGGATTCGATTCACACCGACACCATACTGGCCGACCTGGAGCCTCTTATTCAGGAAGCGTGGCAAGGTTCCTCCCTGCTCCTGGCCGCCACCGAGGAAGAGACCGAAGCCGGTCGGATCCCGCCGTCCCTTGAAACGCTGGGGACCCGCGTCATGGCCGTCGTTCCTCTCATGACCGTGCATAGTCGGATGGGCGCGCTGGTAGTCGGCAGAGAAGACCGGGAGCGTTTCTCCAGACACGAGCAGATTCTTCTCTTGGCGCTGGCGGAACATGCCGGTATCGGCATCGAGAACTTGCGCCTCGCGAGGCTGCATCATCAACAGGCCGAGACGCTTCAAGACCTGGTCAACGAACGCACCGACAAGCTTCGCCGGTCGGAGGACCGGCATCGGATTCTCCTGGAAATCAACAACGCCATGATCACCCACCTCGAGAGAGACGCCTTGTTTGAGGCGATCGCGAAATCACTCCGCAAGATCATTGCCTTGGACCGCGCGAGCCTGACGCTGCTGGATCCATCAAAGGATTCCCTTCGAGTCTATGCGTTGGCCGGCTTCAAAGAGCCAAGACCGGTCTTCCCGGTCGGCTCCGAGTTCCCTCGCAAGGGGAGCCATTTAGCTCCGGTGTTGGAGCATCAGCGGCCAGTCATTCGCCGAGACCTGGAAACGGAGCCGCGCATCGGCCCGGAAGAGGCCCTCCACAAAGAGGGAATCCGAGCCTATGTGGCTGTTCCGCTCTTGGCGAAGCAGAAGGCCCTCGGAACCTTGAACGTCGGCAGCCTGATCCCTGAGGTGTACTCGCAAGCCGACGCCGAGTTTCTGATGGAGGTCGGGCAACAGGTGGCGTTGGCGATCGAGAACACATTAGCCTACGAGGAGATCGCCCGTCTGAAAGCCCGCCTGGAGCAGGAGAATGTCTACTTGCAGGAAGAGATTCGGGACGAAGTGGGGTACACGGACCTTCTGGGTCATAGCGCTGCCATCCGAAATATCCAGCGGCAAATCGACATGGTGGCGCCGACGGACGCGAGCGTCCTCATCCTCGGCGAATCCGGCACGGGCAAGGAACTGGTTGCCCGGGAGATTCACAAACGAAGCCGGCGACAGGACCAACCGCTGATCCGGGTCAACTGCGCCTCCATCTCTCGGGAGTTGTACGAGAGCGAGTTCTTCGGGCACATGAGAGGCGCGTTTACCGGAGCCGTGAAGGACCGCGCCGGACGTTTCGAACTGGCCGACGGAGGCACCCTGTTTCTCGACGAAGTGGGGGAAATCCCGTTGGAGTTGCAAAGCAAGCTTCTGCGCGTCTTGCAGGAGCGGCAGTTCGAGCGTATCGGAGACGAGCGGACGCGTCAGGTCGATGTCCGGGTCATTGCCGCCTCGAATCGCGATCTGAAAACGGAGGTCGAGGCGGGGCGGTTCCGGCAGGATCTGTATTATCGGCTCAACGTGTTTCCGATCGACATGGCCCCGCTCCGTCGCCGGAAGGAGGATATCCCTCTGCTTGTCGAGCACTTCCTGAAGCTGGCGGCCAGAAAATTCAATTGCCCTCGCCCGCGTCTGGTACAGGCTCACCTCATTAATTTGCAGAGCCATCACTGGCCGGGCAACGTCCGGGAGTTGCAGAACATCATCGAGCGAGCGGTCATTACCTCACGAGGCGGGTCGCTTCATCTGGATCTGCCCGTGACGGAGATCCCTGTGGACTGTCCGCCTGCTGTGTCCGCCTCGATCGCGGATGAAAGGCAGGTCGTGCCCGACATCGAGATGCAGCGTCGAGAGCGGGACAATCTTCTTTCCGCTCTGCAGCAGAGCAAGTGGAAGGTCTATGGGGCCGGCGGCGCGGCGGAGCTTCTCGGCATCAAACCCACCACCCTCCTGTCGCGCATGCGAACGATGGGCATCAAGAAGCCTTCGTAGGCGCGCAACATCCCCTCACAGGTCTATCGATACATCCCAGACTCCCGATCGTCTCTCCGGTATCCGATCAAGCCGTTCTCTCTGATCAGCAATCCTATCGTGTTCCCCCACTTTCTCGTTATTGCTCGTTCCTGATCGTGATGGATAGGCGCTCACCACCATCGCCCTCGTTTCCGATGAATGCCGCCAAGACACACCGGAATAGCCTCATTTTGAAGATGTAAGAAAGATTACAGACGCCGGTATCACTCCAGTCTATAAGCAGATCTCTACATAGACTGCGCAGATGATTCTCTCACGGGGTGGTTCGTTGAGGATCCCGTTCATCGAACGTTCACAGGCTGTGCATGGGAGAATGCCGGCCATATTACTCACGGCGGCAATGGCGACCTGGCCTTGTCTTTCGTATGGCTGCGACGATGGAACGATCGGCCCTTGCGCACCAGGTCGATCAGAGGGTGGCTCGGCGATCGGGACGCGAAGCCTCGATGAACCGACACCCGGCAATCCGATTGTCGACACCGTGCGCTCGCTCGGAACGCAGGTCGTGGATGATGCCACATATCTGTTCACGTCGCCTCTTCGGATCGACGGAAAAGGCGCCCTCATCGTGGGCGCGATCGGAGCCGGGATCGGCGGACTCATGGTGGCGGACAAGACCATTCAACGGGCGTTTCAGGAGAATCGCACCGAGGCGACCGATGAGATCGCGAGGACCCTCGAGACCATCGGGTTCAGCCGAACTGTGTTAGGGGCGAATGTCGCGTTGATCGGCGCGGGATGGCTCTTCCGGCAACATGAGGAAGGCAACAAGTTGATGAGAACGGCATTGGTCGGTCTCGAAGCGCAAATGTTCACCGAGGGGCTGGTCGGTCTGACCAAGTTTACCGTCGGCAGAGCCAGGCCGGGCGCCGGACTGGACACACAGACCTTTGAACCATTCGAGGGGTTCGATAAATCCTTTCCCTCAAGCCATGCCGCCAGAAGCTTCGCCGTGGCCGCCGTATTCGCCGATGCCTATCCGCAACCGGTCCCGTTCTTGCTCTACACAGGCGCGGCATTGATCTCATTGTCACGGATTCACACGAACGAGCATTTCTCCTCAGATGTCTTCGCCGGTGCGGCGCTCGGGTTCGTCATTGGGAAGGTACTGAGCTGGCGCCATCAGCATCCGGACATACTTCCCGGCTGGAGCATTCTGCCGTTCGTCCCGGACGCGCGGGGAGGATTGGGTTTCACGATCGATGTTCGGTTCTGATTCGAAGCCGGACAACCAGTAGGCAGGCAACCATGACGGTCGGTCATACACACGTGATCCCCTTCCTATTCATGAGGACTCTGCTGCTCCTGACACTCCTCCTCCAGGCAGCCTGCGCGACCAGACCGTCCCCGGTCGTTCCGCCGATGGAAGTCTCCCAACAAGCCGCATCAGACGAACCGCCGGCGGGAGCAACCGCGCCGCCGCAGGAAGAGCGCATCCAGACGCAACCGCCGGAAGACAAGGAAAACACGCTGACCAACCGCCTTCTAGCTGCCCCTGAATCTGCTTGGACCGGATTGGCCTATCCGTTCAAGAAAGCTGTCATCGCCTACGAACAACATGATCTGATGAACAGGGCGTTGGATCTGTTCCTCAATGACGAGCGAACCGCCGGCGTCTTTCCGAAGTTCGCACTTGGTGGCACGTTGAGCAGCGGGATCGGGTTCACCGCGTTCAACAGCAATCTGTTCCGGGAACACAAAGAGGCACGGTTATCGTACATTCTCGCCACCCGAGAGAATCAAGTCGCTGAGTTATCCTATCGAGATCCCTCGTTATTCGGTTCTCAATGGTTTCTCGATTCGAACACCTTCTGGCTGAATTTCGACGAGAGCCACTTTTTCCTCGGCGGGAATCGGGCGACCGAGGGGGATCAAACGAATTTCGAGCTCAAGCAATTGGCGTGGGACGTGACACTCGGTCGCAAGCTGTTCGATAATATCAGCGCCGCACTGACGGGCCGTCTCTTGATCGCCGATACCAAACCGTCGGGGCGGCTTCCAGCCACACCGGCGTCCGTCATAGGGAACAACAGTTCCATGACGGCGCTGGCCATCGAACCGAGCCTGCGGTATGACTCGCGGGACAATCCCTTCCGGGCGACGAGGGGCTGGTTTGTCGAGGGCGCGTTCACCTATACCGATCAAGTCGATCGCGATCAGTTCCGTTACCTCGGCTACCGGGTGGAAGTCCAACGCTATATTCCCGTCTTCCAAGGCAATCGGGTACTGCTCCTGCGCGCGTATCTCGCGAAGCAGGATACGGTGGGCGGAGGCGCCATTCCCTTCTATGAATTGAATCTCTTGGACCTGAATAACGGGCTCCGAGGGTTCGACCGGGGACGCTGGCAGGACAAAGGCGCGCTGCTCTTCAACGTCGAATGGCGCTTTCCCGTCTGGCAAGATGTCGAAGGCGACATCTTTCTCGACGAGGGGCAGGTGTTCGGCGACTACAAGGATCTCCAACTCAAACTGTTTCGCTATTCCGCCGGCGCCGGTCTTCGATTCGTGACGAACCGGAAGTTCGGGTTTCGATTCCAAGTCGCGGTGAGCGAAGACGGCGTATTGACCTTGCTCCGCGGCAATCTGGAATTCCTCCAGCAGCGCGCAGCCAAGCTTGGGTTCGGGTTTTGACAAGGATCGGACGATGACCACCTTAGGAACCGTCGGGAGACCGGCTTCACCGTACATCCGAACACTGGCTTGTCTGAGCCTCACGGCAGGAACATGGGTATTGACCGGTTGCTTCAGCGCGCCCGCGGTGGACCGACCGATCCTCACGCAGGCGGACGATCGGCGGCCCATCCCGGAACCGCAAGAAGAAACCGACGGGCAGTGGGCTCTGTGGGACGGCACGGACAAAATGGTCTTCTACCGGATCGGACAGCTCTTCAATCTGGGACGGTCCTTTCGGACGGTCGGGACGTGGATCGGTCTCGCCGATCCGATGGAAGCCCAAAACATCGATGCCTTCGGCGACGTTCCGGACTCGACCTGGTTCACGAACCGGCACGGCCGGACTCGACTCTCCTCGGATGAACTGACCGGCGGTCCGACGACCGACAATGGCGCCCCCGATATGGCCGGGCCTTGGACAGCCATCAGCGCAAAAGAAAGCCTCGGCTCTACACCGGGCTTCGTAATCCAGGATGCGAAGGGCGACGTGTACCTTCTGAAATTCGACCCACCGTTGCACCCTGAAATGACGACCGCATCGGAAATGATTTCTTCACGATTCCTGCATGCCGCCGGCTATGCCGTTCCCGAACATTATCTGGTCAACGTCGATCCCAAGCGTATCCTGGTCGGCCCCAAGGCGAAGTTTCGAGGCCGCTATCACGTTCCACGACAGATGACCGACGACGATCTTGCGGCTATCATGAAACGTGTGCCGCATCGCCCCAATGGAACCATTCGCGCCATGGCCAGCAAGTTTCTTCCTGGAATTCCCAAAGGCCCCTTTCTCTACGTCGGCCGGAGACCGGACGATCTCAACGACCGTATCCGCCACGAAAACCGCCGCGAGCTACGAGGCTTTCGAGTCATCGCCGCCTTCTTGAATCATACGGATACCAAGGCGGCAAACGCACTCGATATGTACGATCCCGCAGCAAAGCATCTGCGGCATTACCTCATTGATTTTTCTTCCACGTTGGGCGCCGACAATGCCGACCCCCAGTTGACACGCTTCGGCAACGAGTATTTTCTTGACTTCGGCACCATCGGTCGATCGTTGATCGAGGCGGGCTTCTATGTGAAGCCATGGGAAATTCCGATGCGGATGGAGTATCCGGCGGTGGGGTACTTCGAATCGGAGCATTTCGATCCCGTACGCTGGCGACCGACTTACCCCAATCCCGCTTTTCTTCAAGCAACGGCACGAGACGGCTATTGGGGGGCCAAGATCGTGACGTCCTTCACCGATGAAGATATCGACACCATCGTGCATACCGGTGGGTTCACCGACCCGCGAGCCGAACGGTATGTGGCAGACGTGTTGAAGGCCCGTCGCGATACGATTGGGCGCTATTATTTCAATCTCGTCAACCCGCTGGAACGATTCGCGTTGGTGGACACAGTACCGAGCAAGCAAGCGCTCATATTCGAGAATCTGGCGCTTTCGCGCGGCTATGCTCCGACCAAGACCGCAGTCTACCGGTATACCATGCAACGATACGTGCGCACGGGATTCGATCGCGAAGTGATTCCTGTAGTGCACATCATCGATGCGCCGAGGATACTGTTGAGCCCCTCGCTCGTTCAGACGCTGAGATTGCAGTTGGACCAGGCTGAAGATCCGGCGAAGGATCGGTCCGTGGCCTCGATCCAGATCCAGACGAGCTATGATGGAGGACGTCATTGGAGCAACGGAGTGACGGCATACCTCCGATTCAACCCCGAGGTCGGGCGATTTCATCTGATCGGTCTTGATCGGGAGACCTGACCGGACAACGGCCGTGCGAGAAAGATGATGCACCTCTTCAGAAGAGCAATCGATATTCGGAGCGATGAGTATGCACGCACCGGCCTGATGTTCTCCTGCATGTTTCTGCTGATCGCGGCCTACGTCGTGATGAAGGCGGTCCGCGATTCCTTGTTCCTGTACAAGTTGGGCGTCGCCCAGCTCCCGCTCGTCTATATCCTCGTCGCGGTCTTCAGCGGAGCGGTGGCTTGGCTGTACGCGCACTTCTTTCGCCGCTTGCCGATCAGCACCCAGCTCCACACCACGTTCCTAGGCGGCGCGGCAGTCCTGCTCGCCTTCCAGCTGGTTCTCTCAGGTGAGGCACCCTGGCTGTATTACGCGTTGTATCTCTGGGTCAGCGGCTATGGCCTGCTGACGGTGGCCCAGTCGTGGTTGTTCGCCAATCACGTCTTCACGGCGCGCGAAGCCAAGCGTCTGTTCGGCGTGATCGGGGCCGGCGCGATCCTCGGCGGGACGCTGGGCGGACTGCTGACCACATCGTTGGCCGTTCTCGTCGGCACGGAAGGACTTCTGCTGGTAGCTGCAGGCGGCTATGCCGCCTGCAGCGGCCTTGTGGCGGTGTTGGATCGAATGACTCGCGCCTCCGTTCCAGCACGCCACGCCGTTCCGTCATCTTTGGATGGCGTGGATCCGCAGGAAAGGAAGCCTCCCCCCAGCGGGTTCGCGGGCTATGGAAGTCACCTCGCGATTATTGCTGGGCTGATCGCGTTGGGCGAAGTGGTCGCGACGCTCGTCGATTACCAGTTCAAGGCGATCATCCGAGAAGCCTATCCTTCCAAAGACGCGCTCACGGCATTTCTCGGCACGTTCTACGCGGGCCTGGGCGTAGTTTCCTTTCTGGTGCAGTTGCTCACAACCGGATTCGTGGTTCAAACGCTGGGGCTCAGCGCCGTGTTGCTTGCTCTTCCCGTCACACTGCTGGCCGGATCGCTCGCGGTCGCCATGTCGCCGGGGTTCACGCCTGTGGCGTTTCTGAAATTGAGCGAAGGCAGCTTCCGCTACTCCGTCAACAAGGCCGGTCTCGAGCTGCTGTACGTCCCTCTGCCGTTGTCGGTCAAAACGAAAGCCAAGGCGTTCATCGATAGCGTGACGGAGCGGACGGCGGGCGGAATCGGGGGCCTCATTCTGCTGCTCGCCACGACGGTATTCTCTCTAACAATATCCCAGCTCAGTATGGTGGCCATGGTCCTACTGACCCTCTGGATTCCGTTGGCGGCCTTGAGCCAGCAACGGTATATGCGAGCTCTTCGCGAGGGCCTTCAGTCAAAAGGGCTGGATTCGTGGCCATCTCCGTTGAATTTTTCCGAGGCCGGAACCGTGGCATTGTTGACCAACAGACTACACGAGACCGACGAGCCCGGTACGCTGGCTGTCTTGAAGCTGCTGGAGCAGACAACGGTGACGCCCTACGTCCCGGCGTTGATGGAGGTCGCCGCGCGTCGGGGACCTGCGGCAAGGGCGGTCGCCGTACGATTGCTGGCCGAGGGCCGAGACTCGCGCGCGCTTTCCTTGATGGAGGAAGCCATCGGAGACCCTGATCTGTCCATTCGAGTGCATGCAATGCGCTTTGTGTGCGCGGCCAAGGGGTGCCCGGAACCGTTGATTGAGGGTTGGCTCGCCAGTCATGACCCGCGCATCACCACCGGCGCCGTCGTCTGTGCGTTGAAGGATGATCACGGCGCCGTTCGGGCAAAAGGTCAGCAGGTGCTGACCGCACTGGCCACAACCGAGGGAACGTGCGGTGTCACCCACCGAAGAGAGGCCGCCATGGCGCTGGGATGGATTGAGACTCCGTCATCTCATGAAATTGGAATTCTGATCTCTCTGGTAGGCGATGCCGACAGGTCCGTCGCGAGAGCCGCCTTACACAGCGTCGCTCGCCGCAAGCCGTGGAACGCCGTGCTCGCCATCGTCCCAGCGCTTTTGCGCAACGGAACCGTCGGCGAAGCCGGCGATGCCCTGGCGCAATATGGCCCTTCCGTCATCCCGGAACTCGACCGTGTCTATGACGACCCGGGGCGACCGGTGGAATTACGGCGGCGGTTGCCGAAGGTAGTTGGAGCGATCGGTGGCGCAGAGGCCGTCGCCTGGTTGATGAGGCGGCTCGACGAGCAGGATCGCATCGCGCGGTATCACCTCGTCAAAGCGCTGAACAAGCTCAGAGTGAGAGATGCGTCGCTTCTGTTCGATCTTCAGCTCATCGAACCTCGCCTTCTGATCGAGATTCGTGAACAACATCATCTCCAAACGATGCAGCAACATTCCTTCCCATCCGATCCGACACCGGGCAGTCGATTGTTCAAACAAGTCGTGGAAGAACGGAGGGCGGACAATCTCAAATTAATCTTTCGCCTGCTTGGGCTTCTGTTTCCGATCAAGGACATCCACGACACCTATTATGGCGTCACGTCCGACGATCTGCGGGTGCGAGACCATGCCGTTGAATTTCTGGACTCGCTCCTTCCGGAGACATTGAAACGAACCCTGATTCCGCTGATCGACCGGCGAGGCTCGACAACGCGACCGGAGGCAACGGCAGTCGATCTCTCCTCGGGCCAGGGCGCACTCATCGACATGCTCGCGCCGGTCGTGAAGGGTCCCGATCCCTGGCTCGTGACCTGTGCGCTCTACGTGATCGGCGAACAAAGGCTGCCCGTACCCGAAGCGGTCATCCGCGACGCCATGGCCCAGCCGGATCGCATGGTTCGTGAGACCGCTGAAGCGACGTGGTGCCGGCTGCATGAGTCCCCTGAAAACGTGTCCCTGACGGAGCGCTCATGTTGACGACCATCGAAAAAGTGCTCCTATTGCAGGGGGTGGATATCTTCCTCGAAGCCGAGACCGAGCATCTCGCCAAGGTGGCGACGATTGCGCAGGAAGTCCGTTTTGCACCAGGAACCATCATTTTCAGAGAAGGCGAGCCGTCGGACGCCTTGTACGTGACACTGGAGGGCATGGTGTCTTTGCGAAAAGATGAGCTGGAAAAGGCGATCGTCAAAGAGAGAGAAACCTTCGGTCTCTGGGCCCTATTGGACGAAAGCCCTAGACTGGTGACTGCCGTGGCGATGGCCGAAACCAGAGCGCTCAAAATCGAACGCGAGTACCTGTATGACGTGCTCTCGAGCCATTTTGACATCGTGCGCGGCATTCTGAAGTGTCTGGTCAGGATGATTCGCGGTTCCCTGGAGAAGTAACCATGCGTGTCCCACTCTACTCCATACGTTCCATGTCTTGTCTCGTGGTAGGCCTCATGTCGGTCAGCGTTCTGCTCACGGGATGTGAAATCCGTCCCAAGCCGTTCGTGCATCTGGTGGAATACCGATCGAGCTCCACCTGCGCATCGAAACCAGGCGACTGCCCTTGGGACCGATTGCAGCGCGAAGCTGAATTCTCTGCCCTGGTCAACTGTGTGCTGGCAGGGGCCAATGTGCTCAAGATCGTCGAAGAAGACGGCACATCCAACGGTGATCAATCGCCCCGTGTCGTGGCTCCGCTTCCTCCACGCTATGGCTACAAACGGGTCAGGGTGGGGAACTCCGAAGAGACCTCGTGTCCTGCCGATGCCACAGTTTGTGCGGTCGCCAGTCGGCACGATCGCGAGTTCACCTGGGCGCCCTGTGGGACTCGTCCGCTGACGGATGCAGAGCTTCGCGGCGGAGAAGACCTTGCGCATGCGGATAGGATCACAGACAGTGTCCTGCTCACTGGCACGCTATCGCAAGCGAACGACGATTACAGACTGCCCGATGGATTGGACGGACCCGATCACGTCTATCGATTCACCCTGACCGAACACACAAGGATCGAAGCTGCTGTCGCGGCAAACCGCGCCACATGGTCGGGCGTCGCGGGGCTGGTCCAATCGGCCTGGCAGCCGGCGCTCTGGCTCCTGTCTTCAGACGGCACGAAGCTCCAGGAAGGCTATGTGCTGCGAGCGGGTGTTACGACGTTGTTTCCTTCTGAACTGGAGCCAGGAACCTACTATCTCGTGGTGGACAGCTCAAGGCAAGAGTGGAAGCGGGGCGATGGGCTCTACCGATTGTACCTCGGATTGAACCAGACCTTGATGGGCCCGCTGGTCCCGCACATGGTCGATCCGGCAAGGCCACGCCGAACAGGAGAGGCGCCATGAGTTTTCTTGGTTCATGCCACGTTGATCGATGTATTCCGCGCGTGTCTTGAATTCTCAAGGCCGCTGCGCGAGTCTGTGCCCCACAGAACAAGAACACGAGCTGATCGCCGCCTACGTTTCCAGCCTGCACTACCGCACGTTGAGGCGGATCGGGCTGCATACAGACGGTGTGTTTCGTCGTCAGTGTATCGACCTTCGGATGATGATCTCCTCCCTGATGGTGTGCTGATTCCACATTCGCATATTGCCATAACGCCTCTCGCTCCTCTCACTCGATGGTTACGGCGGTTTCGGCACGGTCCAAGAACGACCGAAAAACCCTGACCAAATCAGTACGACCCCTCGCAGCCGACACGGCATATCGGAGCGAGCGCGAGAAAGAATCGCTCCACAACTCCGGCAGCCATTTGACATAAGTCCGCGGGAATTGAACAACTCCATGATCAGCGAGTCGCCGAGCGCGTTCTGGCACATCACCTGCTTTACTATCGAGATAGGAACACATCATGGCTACCGAAATGAGACACCCAGCAATCGAACAAACGCGTGAGGGGTCCATGGCAGAACGGGAACGGACTCGGAAAACAATCCGACCGGATCGTAGTGAAGAACGAGGCTGCATGATCGCCTCATGGATGCTGTCTGTCATGATGGTTACGGCCATCGCAGGATGCGGCACGGCTCCAGCTCCTGTGCCACCGATCGATTCGATGCGTGTATCCTCATCACCGAGCGCACCTTCCGATCCGGAACCTGCCGCGACGTCCCGACCTGAGGGAGTCGAGGCCATGTCGAGTGCCGAGTCGAATCCAAAAGAATTCTCCGACCCTTTTGCCAGACCTGAGGAATCGGCAACCGACGATTACGATCCCTGGGAGTCGTTCAATATATCGATGTTTGAGTTCAACCGGAAGGTGGACAAGTATGCGCTGAAGCCTGTCGCTGAAGCGTACGACTTCATCTTGCCCGATGCGGTACAGGTCGGGGTCGGCAACTTCTTTCACAACATCCGGTTCGTGCCGCGCCTCTTGAACAATCTGTTTCAGGCAAAGGCGAAGGGCGCCGGAATCGAATTGGGGCGCTTCCTGATCAATACCACGGTAGGAGTCGCGGGCTTCTTCGATCCAGCAAAACATTGGTGGCATTTGGAGACTCCCGACGAGGACAGCGGCCAGACGCTCGGGATCTAGGGAATGAAACAGGGTCCGTATCTCGTGCTGCCGTTCTTTCCCCCTCTGACCCTACGGGACGGCATCGGATACGTTACAGATCTTGCGCTTGACCCGGTCACTTGGCTGATCTTTGCTGTGACGCCCGGCGGCAGTCGGACTACCTACACCCTTGGGCAATTCGGAGCCCGCGTCGGAGACACGGTAAACGAACGGTCTCGTAATCTGGACACATTCCAAGGCGTGGAAGACACGACGGTCGACCTCTATGCGGCAGTTCGGAACGCCTATCTCCAGAAGCGAGCGAAGGCGGTCCGGGAATGAGCAGGTGAGCGGCAGTTCATTCACATCCGGGATACCCGGTGAGAAAAGGGAGGATCGCATGAAACAGGTGAACAACAATCGCGCATTGTGGTCGATCGTATTGGCCGGCGGCGAAGGAACGCGCATCGGTTCCTTTGTGCAACGATGGCTCGGCAAGCAGCGCCCGAAGCAGTTTTGCACCTTTGTCGGCACGCGATCCCTCCTCCAACATACCCTGGACCGCGCGCGCGCCCCTCACGCGACCGTGGTCATTTACCCCTCGGACCACTTCGTTTTTCCGGAAGAGAAGTTTCTCGATCATGTCCACCACGCGGTGCTGGCTGCCGAGCGGCTGAAGCATCGTATCGTCTTACTTGGTGTCGCGCCGGACCGGCTCGAACTGGATTACGGCTGGATTCTCCCGGGCGCGCGGCTTGCTCATTCCGGAAAGAGGCCGGTCAAGAGTGTCCGGAGATTCTTGGAGAAACCGACGGCGCCACAAGCCGATGAGGCGCTGTCGAATAACGCACTCTGGAATACGATGGTAATGACCGCAACAGTGGATACCTTCTGGGATCTCGGCCGGCAATGTTTCCCCGGCCTCATGGAACGATTCGATCGACTCGGTTCAGCCATCGGCACGCCGGAAGAGGCACGAATTCTGGACCTGATTTATCGCGATATGCCGGTCAAGAACTTCTCCGCCGACCTCCTGCAACAGGTGCCCGACCGGGTGGTCGTGACCGAACTCACGGACACGTTGTGGAGCGATTGGGGCAGGCCGGAACGCATCGCCGAAGCGCTGCGGCGGATCGATCGCATCCCGGCCTTTCCACTAAACGCCCTCGGCCGTCCGTTTACGCCGATTTCCGAGACGCATCTTCTCACCGCCGAGGCTTGAGTGGTCACGATGACGATCGAGTCAGCGTGCCATTGTGACACGAGGTGTAAGCCCGCTCACAGACGTCTCATCATAGGAATGCTAGTCTGCGATCGAGCATCAAGATACTGGAACACGGGCACCGGCTTTGGACTGTACGGAGGTCTGGATCACCATGACGACACACTCGATCGATCAACAATGCATCGACACGATCCGAACCCTATCGATGGATGCCGTCCAAGCCGCGAACTCCGGCCATCCCGGCACGGCAATGGCAATGGCGCCGGTCGTCTACACGCTATGGCAGCATGTTCTACGCTTTGACCCCGACGATCCGATTTGGCCCAATCGCGACCGGTTCGTGCTCTCGATCGGCCATGCCTCCATGCTGCTCTATTCCATGCTCCACCTGTGCGGTGTGAAAGCCGTCAATCCAGCCTACGAAACGGTGGGGAACCTCTCGGTCACACTGGACGACATCAAGAACTTCCGCCAATTGGACAGCAAGTGTCCCGGCCATCCTGAATATCGCTGGACCTCCGGCATTGAAACGACGACCGGTCCGTTAGGCCAAGGCGTCGCCACCAGCGTCGGCATGGCCATGGCAAGCCGCTGGATGGGCGCCTATTTCAATCGTCCTGATTTTCCGATGATCGAGTACGACGTCTATGCCTTGTGCGGCGACGGCTGCATGATGGAAGGAGTCTCAGGCGAGGCGGCCTCATTGGCCGGGCATCTCAAGCTCTCGAATCTCTGCTGGATCTACGACAGCAATCGAATCACGATCGAAGGGAGCACGGATCTCGCCTTCACCGAGGATGTGGCGACCCGCTTCCTCGCCTACGACTGGAACGTGACGCGTGTCAGCGATGCGAACGATCTCGCGACGCTTGACCGGGCATTCCGCGTCTTTCAGCAGTGCAAAGACCGGCCGACCTTGATCATCGTGGATAGCCAGATCGGCTACGGCGCCCCGCATAAACAGAACAGCAGTGCGGCCCACGGCGAGCCGTTGGGTGAAGAGGAAATCACACTGGCGAAACGCCAGTACGGGTGGCCGGAAGAGGCAAAGTTCCTCGTCCCGGCCGGCGTGCCCGAACATTTTCAGCGCGGCATGGGCGCGCGTGGCCGGACAGCGCGCGAACAATGGATGGCAAGATTTGCGGCCTATACGTTGCAGTATCCGGAATTAGCGGATTCGCTCTATCGGATGCAACACCGGCAGAGACCGGAAGGCTGGGAGAAGGATCTCCCGGTTTTCCCAGCGGACGCCAAAGGCCTGGCCGGGCGGGATGCGTCGGCGCAGGTGTTGAACTCAGTTGCGCGCCGGGTGCCGTGGCTCCTCGGCGGCTCGGTGGACCTCACTCCCTCAACAAAAACGCGACTCACATTCGAAGACGCGGGTGATTTCTCCTCTGCCAACTATGGTGGACGCAATTTGCACTTCGGCGTACGCGAACATGCCATGGGCGCGATCCTGAACGGCTTGTCTCTCTCAAAGGTGCGGCCCTTCGGGTCCGGCTTCCTGATCTTCAGCGACTATGCGAAGCCGGCAATCAGATTGAGCGCGATCATGGAGATTCCAACCATTCATGTCTTCACCCACGATTCCATCGGGGTGGGCGAGGACGGTCCCACCCATCAACCGATTGAACAGTTGGCCTCGCTCAGAGCGATCCCCGGGCTCTTGGTGATCCGTCCGGCAGATGCCAATGAGGTGACAGAGGCCTGGCGTGTCATCATGGGGCTCCACCATCAACCAGCCGTGCTTGTGCTCAGCCGACAGGCACTCCCGACGCTGGACCGCGCGACGTATGCGCAGGCCTCCGGTTTGGAGAAGGGCGCCTATATTCTCGCCGACGCACCAGGCGGAACGCCGGAGATCTTGCTGCTCGCGACCGGCAGCGAAGTGTCGCTTTGCATAGCTGTCTATGAGCAACTGGCGGCGGAGGGCGTTCGGGCCCGTGTGGTCAGCATGCCCTCGTGGGAACTGTTTGAGCGGCAGAGTCGCGCCTATCGAGATCTCGTGCTGCCTCCGCACGTCACGACTCGGGTTTCCGTCGAACAAGCTGCGACGACGGGCTGGGATCGTTATGTGGGCTTGGCAGGAACGAGCATCGGCCTGAACACCTTCGGCGCGTCGGCGCCCCTCAAGGCCTTGCAGAAGAAATTCGGGTTTACACCGGAACGGGTGATGGCGGCGGTCAAAGAACAGCTGGCACAAGCTGGAACAAGCGACCTACGAAGATGAAAGAGAGGATCTCATGAAGTCTTCAGAACAGACGGCCTTGCGCCCGACTCAGGCACTGCAGACGTTCGGGCAATCCGTCTGGCTCGACTATATCAGGCGGAGTCTCATCTCTAGCGGCGAATTGCAACGCCTGATCGACGACGATGGGTTGCAAGGCCTCACATCGAACCCGGCCATCTTCGAAAAAGCGATCACCGACAGCTCCGATTACTCGGCGGTGCTGCGCGAACTTGGACCAAGGCGGGAGTTGGACGCGAAGGCGCGCTACGAGCGGTTAGCCATCGAGGATATCCAAGCCGCCGCCGATGCGCTGCAGCCGGTCTATGCGAAGACGAAGCGGCGTGACGGGTATGTGAGCTTGGAGGTCTCGCCTCATCTGGCCCATGATACGCAGGGCACGCTCGACGAAGCCAAGCGCCTGTGGAATGCCGTCGGGCGCGACAATCTGATGATCAAAGTGCCGGCCACGCCGGAGGGCATTCCCGCCATCGTGCAATTGCTCGGCAAGGGGATCAACGTCAACGTCACCCTACTCTTTGCGCAAGAGAGGTATGAGCGAGTCGTCGAGGCCTACCTCACGGGCTTGGAACAGCTGCTGGCGCGTGGCGGCGACGTAGGACACGTGGCGAGCGTGGCCAGCTTTTTCGTGAGCCGTATCGATACCGCCGTGGACGGTGCGATTACCGCGCGGCGCAAGACTGCTACGACGGAAATGGAACAGACGCTGCTCAGAAGCCTCCAGGGCACCATCGCGATCGCGAACGCCAAATTAGCCTATCAACGGTACCGCAGGCTGTTCTCCGGTCCCCGTTGGGCGGCACTGGCTAGGCGCGGAGCGATGACCCAACGGCTGCTCTGGGCCAGTACCGGCACGAAAAATCCAACCTATCGCGACGTGCTGTATGTGGAGGAACTGATCGGCTCTGACACCGTCAACACGGTTCCCCCGGCAACACTTGAGGCCTTTCGCGACCACGGTCGCCCTCTGATGAGGCTTCCGGAGGGGGTGAAACAAGCGAAGGACACCATGGCATCCCTCGAACAGGCCGGCATTTCCATGAAGGCCATCACGGACCGGCTGTTGGAGGAAGGGTTGCAGCTGTTCCGTGATGCCTTCGATCAACTCTTGGCCGCCATCGAACGCCACGGCAAGGCCGTTCCGTCGCCCTGCGCGGGCGGATATTCCTACAGCCTACCCTCCCCTCTGACCGCCGCGGTGCAAGCCTCTCTGAAGGAATGGGGTGACAGCCACAAGGTACAACGCTTGTGGTCCCGTGATCCGTCGCTCTGGACCAATCAAGACGAAGGCCGCTGGCTCGGCTGGCTGGATGTAACCGAAGATCAATTGGCGCATGGCCGACGCTTCACCGACCTCGCCGATGACGTCAGACAGGGAGCATTCTCTCATGCGGTGGTCTTGGGAATGGGCGGATCGAGTCTTTGTCCCGACGTCCTACGGGCCACGTTCGGAAGGCGCGAGGGCTATCCGGAACTCCTTGTCCTGGATTCGACGGATCCGGCGCAGATCACCTCGATCGAGCGAACGATCGATCCGGCGCGCGCCTTGTTCATCGTGTCCAGCAAGTCCGGGAGCACGATCGAACCGAACCTCTTCATGCAATACTTTTTCAACATCGTCCAGCATCGAATCGGAGCGAACGAGGCCGGGCGACGATTCATCGCCATCACCGATCCCGGTTCGACGCTGCAGCAGGCGGCCGAGGCGGCCGGTTTTCGCCATATCTTTTTCGGACTTCCCAGTATCGGGGGCCGCTATTCCGCGCTGTCGCATTTCGGCATGGTTCCGGCCACCGTGATGGGCCTCGACGTGTCGAGGTTGCTCGACCGGGCGCAGTCAATGGCGCGAGCCTGTTCCGCTGGTGTGCCGGTCGAGGAGAACCCGGGCTTGGTGCTCGGCACCATCCTCGGTGTGCTGGCCACGCATGGCCGCGACAAACTCACGATCATCACGTCACCCGGCTTGGCCGAACTGGGGGCATGGCTAGAGCAGCTCTTGGCCGAGTCAACGGGCAAAGCAGGCACAGGCATCGTCCCCGTCGATCGCGAAGCGGTCGGCGCGCCGGAGGTCTATGGGACGGACCGTCTGTTCGTGTACATCCGGCTGCAGACTGGGCCTGACAAGAGTCAGAATGATGCCATCGCCAAGCTTGAGCGAGCCGGACAGCCGGTGGTCCGCATCTCGGTGGACGAGCTGTACGATCTAGGCCAAGAATTCTTCCGCTGGGAATTCGCCACGGCGGTCGCCGGCTCAATCATGGGGCTCAATCCATTCGACCAACCCGATGTGGAAGCCAGCAAAGTCGCCACGACACGCCTGGCGACCGAGTATGAACGAACCGGGTCGCTCCCGCTGGAGTCTCCGATCGCGGAAGCGGAAGGAATCAGGCTCTACGGCGATCCGACCTATGTCGAGACACTCAAAGCCATGCCGGAATCATCGTTGTCGCTGACGGATTATCTGAGTGGCCATTTGGATCTACTGGCTCCCGGTGATTACTTCGCGCTGCTGGCGTATCTCGATATGAACCACACGCATGACACCTGGCTCCAAGCTATTCGACATCATGTACGAGAGAAGAAGCGCGTCGCCACCTGTCTCGGTTTCGGTCCCCGCTTCCTTCATTCCACCGGACAGGCCTACAAGGGCGGCCCGAGCAACGGCGTCTTTCTCCAGATCACCTGTGAGGATGCCGCAGATCTGCCGGTGCCGGGGCGGCGCTATACGTTCGGAATCGTCAAGACGGCGCAGGCGCGCGGAGATTTTCAGGTGTTGGCGGAACGAGGCCGGCGGCTGTTGCGAGTGCACCTGGGTACCGATGTGCCGGCTGGATTGGCAACTGTCAAGCACGCGATCGAACAGGCGTTGATCTGAGGATCTCACTTGAGGAAACCTCAACCATCTCATGTAGGGATCTGATCGATTCAGTCTGGAGGGAACGATGACCGAGTCACAGGTAGACGCGCTCGTGTTGTTCGGGGCCACCGGCGACTTGGCCTTCAAGAAAATCTTTCCCGCCTTGCACGCCATGATCAAGCGAGGTCAATTGACCGTGCCGGTGATCGGAGTGGCCAAAGCCAATCGATCGCTCGAGCAGGTGCGCGATCGTGTCCGCGAGAGCATCAGCCAATTCGGTGGTGGAGTCGATGAGGCCGCGTTTGCCACACTCGTTCGGTTGCTGCGGTATGTCGACGGTGACTATCGGGAAGAGGAAACCTTCACCCGACTCCAGCAGGAACTCGACGACGCACGGCACCCCCTCTACTATCTGGCGATTCCGCCCAGCATGTTTCCCACGGTCGTGGTGGGCCTGGGCAAGTCCGGCGCTTCGCGTGGCGCGAGAGTCATGGTCGAAAAACCGTTTGGGCGAGACCTGGCGTCGGCCCAAGCGCTCAACCGGACGCTGCATACGGTCTTCGACGAGTCGTCGATCTTCCGGATCGATCATTATTTGGGCAAGGAGTCGATTCAGAACCTCTTGTACTTCCGGTTTGCCAATTCGTTCCTCGAGCCGATTTGGAACCGCACCCACGTGGACAGTGTGCAGATCACGATGGCGGAACAGTTCGGTGTCTCAGGTCGCGGCGGATTCTATGAAGAGACCGGCGCGCTCCGTGACGTCGTTCAGAACCACCTGCTCCAGGTCGTCGCGAATCTGGCGATGGAACCGCCCGTCAGCGGCGCGGGGGAAACGTTGCGCGATGAACGCGTGAAGGTCTTTAAGCGCATGCGCCCGCTCACCGGACAGACCCTGGTGCGGGGACAGTTTCGCGGCTATCGAACCGAGCCGGGAGTGGCGCCGGATTCCCAAGTCGAAACCTTCGCGTCACTTCAAGTACACCTCGATTCGTGGCGCTGGGAAGGCGTGCCGTTTTTTATCCGAGCGGGCAAGTACCTGCCGGTCACCGCCACGGAGGTCGTCGTGACGTTGAAACGTCCGCCGCAGAACGTGTTCGGCGAGACATATGGCGGACCATGCAATTACGTGCGCTTCCGGCTCGGTCCTGATCGCGTGGCGGTCGCGATCGGCGCGCGCGCCAAAGTTCCGGGGGACAAAATGATCGGAGGCGAGACCGAACTCTTCGTCTGCCACCAGCGAGGAGACGAGATGGGCGCCTATGAACGGCTGATCGGCGATGCGATGACCGGCGATCCGGCTCTCTTCGCCCGCCAGGACGGCGTCGAAGCAAGTTGGCGGGTGGTCGATCCGGTCCTGAGGATGCCGACACCGGTCTATGAATACGAGCCTGGCTCATGGGGACCGTACGAATCTCACGCGCTGATCGCTCCGTTCGGCGGATGGCAGAGCCCGAAAGAGCACGCATGATGGAAGACGAACGGACGGATCGGGCTCCCGGCCCACTGCCGCCCTACCGGCCCATCCGAGACTATGCGTTGATCGGTGACTGTCATGGGGCTGCCTTGGTGGCTCGCGACGGTTCGATCGACTGGTGTTGCCTCGGTCGCTTCGACGCCGACCCGACCTTCTGTCGTCTTCTCGATGCGGAGCAGGGCGGCTACCTTTCCATTACACCCGTCGACGACCATACGGCAACTCGTTCCTATCTCGAAGACACCAACATTCTGCGGACGACCTTCGCAACGGCCGGCGGCACCATGGTCGTGACCGACTTTATGCCGGTCGGTCGAAAGCCAGGCTGCGGGACTCATAATTACGTCGATCTGGTCGCCCCGCACTTTCTGATTCGGACCGTAGAGGTTCAGGAAGGAACGATCGAATTACGCATGGTCTATTGCCCGAGCCTGGCGTTCGGACGGGAAAATACCATACTGCACGCCGAGGAGGACAGGATCGTAGTTCATGGTGGGCCAGTCCTGTATCACGACCTCAGCGATGTTTCGCTGAACGGTGCTACCGCTACGGCGACGGTTCAATTGCAAAAGGGACAGAAACGGAGACTGCTCCTGACGCTGCAGTCCTCCGCACAGGTCGACCCGCTCAGCCACATCGACCGTTACATGTCGGTCACTGCCGCATTCTGGCGAGAGTGGATTGCCTACTGTCGTTACAACGGACCGTACAAGGAATCGGTTAAACGCAGCTTGCTTGTGATCAAGCTCCTGATCTATGCGCCGTCCGGCGCCATCGTCGCGGCACCCACGACGTCACTTCCTGAGAGCCTCGGCGGCACCCGCAATTGGGATTATCGCTATTGTTGGCTCCGGGATTCGGCCTTCACGCTCTATGCGCTAGCCGCCTGCGGGTACGGAGGCGAGGCGCGGCGGTTCAGTGCCTATCTTCCACGGGTCTGCGGCGCCACCTCGCCGAATCTGCGGATCATGTACGGCATTGACGGAGAGACGGAACTCGATGAGCACACGCTCGATCATTTGGACGGTTACTGTGGAAGCCGTCCCGTACGGCAAGGCAACGGGGCGTACACTCAGCGGCAAATCGATACCTATGGCGAGATTCTGGATTGGGCCCTGTTGTTTGAGACTCTTGGCGGACGGTTCGATGCGCATGCGCGCGGGATGCTGAGTGCGTTGGCCGATTTTGTGGCCGACCATTGGCAGGAACCTGACCAAGGCCTGTGGGAAATGCGCGGCCCGCCGTTGCATCATGTCCACGGCAAAATCATGAGCTGGGTCGCGCTGGATCGGGCGATTCGCCTGCTCGGTTCGCATTCGCGCTGGGAGCATGAACGGGATCGCATCGTCGCCGAGGTGCGGGCCCACGGTGTTTCCACGGACGGTGATCACCTCGTCCAAGCCTACGGACGCCGTGAGGCGGACGCGGCGCTGCTGTTGATCCCGATGACCGGGTTTCCTCTCGATGGCCGGACCCTGACGGCCACCATCGACGCGATCGAGCGGGAATTACGATCAGGTGATTTTCTGCACCGGTACAAGAACGAGGATGGCCTGGAGGGCGACGAAGGAGCGTTCTTGATTTGCAGCTTCTGGCTCGTCGATGCGTTGCTTTACATCGGCCGGAAGGAAGAAGCGGCGGGCTTGTTCCACCGGCTGGTGGACTACGCGAACGATGTCGGCTTGTACGCAGAAGAGATTGATCCCGCCAACCGCGCGTTCCTCGGCAATTTCCCGCAGACCTATACACAACTCGCGTTGATCGGCAGCGCCGTGCATCTCGCCTACTCTGAGACAAAAGGGGTGGCCGCGCTGAAAGGGACGCATGCCGAGCGCGCGCAGCGAATCGTCTCGGCCACGCTCGGTTGGCGCGCGATCTTCGCGGCCGCTAAGGCAACGTGGCGCGTCGGTCGTATTGTGTCGTCGAAGCGATCAATTCTGTCATTGGAATAGGGAAGACGCCGGAGGCGCTCGATGAAGATTTTGGTGGTCGATGTAGGCGGCACGAACGTGAAGCTCCTAGCGTCCGGTCAGCGGGTCGTACGGAAGTTCCGCTCGGGATCGGAGTTGACGGCTGAGCAGATGGTGACAGGTGTGGTGAAAGCGGCGAAGGGTTGGAGGTTCGACGCGGTCTCGATCGGATACCCTGGACCCGTGAACGAGGGGACACTGTTGGAGGAGCCGAAGAACTTAGGAGCCGGTTGGGTGGGATTCGATTTTGAAAAGGCCTTCCACCGTCCCGTCAAGCTGATCAACGATGCCGCCATGCAGGCCTTGGGCAGTTATGAGGGAGGCAGGATGCTCTTTCTCGGCCTAGGCACCGGACTCGGATCGGCGTTGATCGCCGACCAGGTGATCATGCCGATGGAGCTCGCCCATTTGCCGTACAAGAAAGGCCGAAGCTTCGAGGACTATGTGGGGCTCCGCGGACTTGAACGGCTCGGCAAGCAGAAGTGGCGGCGGGCAGTCAAAGATATCGTGATCCGCCTCAAAGCCGCCCTGGTCGCCGATTATGTCGTGCTGGGTGGAGGCAATGCAAAGAAGTTGCGGCAACTGCCTGACGGTGTTCGTCTCGGCGACAACGCCCATGCGTTCATTGGCGGGCGGCGACTCTGGGAAGAGAGCGCGACGTGAAGATACGACCACACCTGCCACGAAGGCCGAAGAAGGTGACGGCACAACGGATCGTCTTCCTACTCGATGTCGATAATACCCTGCTCGACAACGATCGAATCACGGCCGATCTGCGTCGACATCTCGAACGTGAAGTCGGAGTCGCCTGTCAGCAGCAGTATTGGACCATCTTCGAACAATTGCGCGCGGAGCTCGGCTACGCCGACTACCTCGGGGCTCTGCAACGGTATCGGATCGAACATCCCCATGCTCACAACCTGTTTGCGATCTCGTCGTACCTGGTGAACTATCCCTTTGCGAACCGGCTTTACCCAGATGCGCTCGATGTGGTGGACCAGTGCCGGAAATGGGGAACGCCTGTCATCCTGTCCGATGGGGATGTGGTGTTCCAGCCGCGCAAGGTCGAGCGGTCGGGTCTGTTTGAGGCGACCCAGGGAAACGTCCTCATCTTTGTTCACAAAGAAAAAGAGCTGAAGGACGTCGAGCGGCGTTTTCCCGCCGATCATTATGTGTTGGTCGACGACAAGCTTCGCATCCTCACGGCTGTGAAGCACGCCTGGGGGCCACGGGTGACAACCGTCTTTCCTCGCCAGGGGCATTATGCGACCGATTCAAAAATCCTTGCAGCGTTTCCTGCGGCTGATATCACGCTGGATCGCATCGGTGATCTGCTGAAATACGACCTGTACGCGCTGGTCTCCGCCGGACGGAAACATCAAGGCAACACCATGCTCAAAAAGGCGCGAACGAGATGAAGATCCGTTGGCAGAACCACTGCTCGTTGAGCGCCCTGGAAGGGTCATGAGACCGACCCATTGTTTCCAGACTTGCAGAACAAGTGTTTGGCCGCACAAAAGCGTCGAGTAATAAGACGGCGCGGAAGGAGTCGATTCCATGCAATTAGGAATGATCGGCCTCGGGAAGATGGGGGCCAATATGGTCCGGCGGTTGATGCGTGGAGGCCATCAGTGTGTGGTCTTCGATGTGAATCCGGAGAACGTCCAGCGGCTCGTGTCCCAAGGCGCCATCGGGGCAGCTTCCCTGGACGATTTGATCAGCCAATTGACTGAGCGGCGCGCCGTCTGGGTGATGGTGCCGGCGGGGGAGGCTACTGAAACGACCGTGGAATCCCTTGCCAAGCGATTGAGTCCCGACGATATCGTCATCGACGGGGGAAATTCCTATTTCAAAGACGATGTCCGGCGCGCTCGGTCGCTCCAGGACCGCGGCATCCACTATGTCGATGTGGGCACGAGCGGAGGAACCTGGGGCTTGGACCGAGGCTACTGCTTGATGATCGGCGGGCCGAAAGAGGCCGTGCAGCATCTCGATCCCCTTTTCCGCACGCTGGCCCCTGGCCGGGGCGATCTTCCACGCACACCGGGCCGGAGCACGGTCACGGGTACAGCGGAAGAAGGGTATTTGTATTGCGGCCCATCCGGCGCCGGGCACTTCGTCAAGATGGTCCACAACGGGATTGAGTACGGCCTGATGCAGGCCTACGCGGAAGGCTTCGACATCTTTCGTCATGCCAACTCGGAGAACCTCCCCAAGGATATGCAATATGATTTGAATTTGCCGGAGATCGCCGAAGTCTGGCGGCGCGGCAGCGTGGTGGGATCATGGTTGCTGGATTTGACCGCTGCGGCGCTGGCGGAGAACCCGGATCTCTCGAATTTCACCGGCGCGGTGCAAGATTCCGGCGAAGGACGGTGGACCGTCATGGCAGCGATCGAAGAGGGGGTGCGAGCGGATGTCCTTTCCGCGTCGCTGTATACGAGATTCCGTTCGCGCCAAGACCATTCGTTTGCCGAGAAGGTGCTTTCGGCAATGCGCTACAAATTCGGCGGTCATGTCGAGCAACCGCGACAGTAAAGAGGGATCACCCTCACGATCTCGTCAGTCATCTGAAATATTGTTCGTGCGAAGGAATGACTCATGAAAGCGATTGCCGTGATTCCCGGACAGGCCGACAGCGTGCATCTGGCCGATATTCCCAAGCCACAGCTCACCGATATTCCTGACGGGCGCGGGGTCTTGGTGAAAGTGCTCCGTGTTGGCGTCGACGGCACGGACAAGGAGATCAATGCGGCCGAGTACGGCGCCGCGCCTCCCGGTGAACAGATTCTGGTCATCGGCCATGAAAGTTTCGGTGTCGTCGAGGCGACCGGCCCGAACGTGACAGAGCTGATGCCGGGAGATTTTGTCGTGGCGACCGTGCGACGTCCCGGCACCAGTGTGTATGATCAGATCGGGACCTATGACATGACGACGGACGATCGGTATTTCGAACGCGGCATCAATCTCCGTCATGGGTTTCTGACGGAATATTATGTGGATGATGCGGAGTATCTCGTGAAGGTCCCGCCGGGGTTGAAGGAAGAGGGCGTGCTGCTCGAACCGGCCAGCGTGATTGAAAAAGGGATTGCCCAGGCCTTCGAGATACAGCGGCGCTTGCGTATCTGGCGGCCGAAGCGGGCGGCGGTGTTGGGAGCGGGCCCCATCGGATTGCTGGCCACCATGGCGCTACGACTCAAAGGCATCCAGGTTTGCACATTCGCCCTCTCGAAGCCGCCGTATTTGAACTCCGATCTCGTGAAGGAAATCGGCGGCTGTTATCACAGCACGAGGGATCTTACTCTTTCGGAAACTGCGCACGACCATGGACCGTACGATCTCATATTTGAAGCCACGGGTGTGGCCTCGCTGGTCTTTGAAGCGATGCACATTCTCGGCAAAAACGGTGTCTTAGTGTTGTCGGGGGTGTCGGGCGGAGGACGGTCCATCGAGGTGCCGGGGGATCGCATCAATCTTGGATTTGTCCTGGGCAACAAAGTCGTCGTGGGAACGGTGAACGCCAATCGCGAATATTTTGAAATGGGAGTCAAAGACTTGGCCCATGCGCAGCTGCAATGGCCCGGTTGGCCAGCAAAACTCTTGACCCATCCCATTCACGGACTGGATCGGTATCACGACATGATCCGCACTCTAACGGACACGAAAAGCGCCATTAAGGTGTTCGTGAATGTGGCGCCGTTCCCGACTTGAACGGCGGGGTCGGTCGGTTCCTGGCTACGCTTCGTGAACAACCGAGTTACATTGTTGCCGTCGTCCTCTACGGAAGGAACGCACCATGTCATCTAAACCGATCTCATCCGCGTCGAAGAAACGCAGCTCGCGCAACGCGGCTCCGCCGCGCGCGACGCCGCGGAAGGCATCTGCCAAGGCCCGCCCCACGGCACAGCGGAAGACAGACCCACACCCGCCCCCCTTCTCTTCGGGCCGTGAAGAGCAGCGGTTGGAGGAGTCCCGACTGCGGACCGTGCATTGGAAACGGTGGGGACCGTATCTGAGCGAGCGGCAATGGGGCACTGTCCGTGAAGACTATAGCCCGGGTGGCACGGCCTGGGAGTTTTTTCCGCACGACCATGCCCGTTCGCGGGCGTATCGATGGGGGGAAGACGGCCTCGGCGGCATTTCCGACCGCCACCAAAAGATCTGCCTGGCCTTCGCGCTCTGGAACGGCCGTGATCCCATTTTGAAAGAGCGTCTGTTCGGCCTGACCGGCAATGAGGGTAATCACGGGGAGGATGTCAAGGAAGCATACTTCTACCTCGATTCCACGCCGACGCATTCCTACATGAAGTTTCTCTACAAATATCCACAGGCCGAATTCCCGTATACCAGGCTCGTGGAAGAAAATCGTCGGCGCGGGAAACGGAATCGAGAGTATGAACTCCGCGACACCGGCGTGTTCGATGGCAACCGCTACTTCGACGTCTATATCGAATATGCCAAGGCGTCCCACGAGGACATCGTGATACGCATCACGGTCCACAATCGCGGACCAGAGTCGGCCGACCTGCACCTGCTTCCCACTCTCTGGTTCCGCAACACCTGGTCGTGGGGACACGATGCCTATCGACCGCGGCTGAATCGGGATGAACCGATCGGCGGAGCCTCCGTCATACGGAGTGAGCACGACCAATACGGCCCGCAGTGGCTGCTCTGCCAAGGTGGGCCCAGCCTGCTTTTTACGGACAATGATACCAACGTGCAGCGCTTATGGGACATGACGAATGCCTCGCCCTACGTGAAAGATGCCTTTCACAACTATCTCATCCACGGCAAGACGGATGCCGTCAACCCTCAGGGGATCGGGACCAAGGCGGCCGCACAGTATCATGCCCGGATTCCTTCCGGAGAACAGGCGACCTATCGACTGAGGCTGACGAACAAGCCGCCGATCGCAGGAATGCTGGGAGAAGAATTCGATCGGATTATGGCCGCGAGAATACAGGAGGCCGACGCATTCTATGCCGCGCGCGCCCCCCATCATCTGTCGAAGGACGGCTGCAACATCCAGCGGCAAGCCTTCGCGGGTCTTCTGTGGAGCAAGCAATTCTACCATTACGACGTGCGGACGTGGTTGCGCGGCGATCCGGCCGGTCCGCCGCCGCCGGAGGGACATCGTGAGGGACGAAACCGCGACTGGCAACATGTGCATAACGAGGACATCCTCTCCATGCCGGATAAATGGGAATATCCTTGGTATGCCGCTTGGGATTTGGCCTTTCATTGCATTCCTCTGGCGCTGGTCGATCCGGATTTTGCCAAGGACCAGCTCGTGCTCCTGTTGCGCGAATGGTACCAGCATCCCAACGGGCAAATTCCCGCCTACGAATGGGCCTTTGGCGATGTGAATCCTCCCGTCCATGCCTGGGCGGCCTGGCGCGTGTATAAGATCGAAAAACGTCTCCGCGGCAAAGGCGACCGTGTCTTTTTGGCCCGCATCTTTCAAAAGCTCCTGTTGAACTTCACCTGGTGGATCAACCGTAAAGATGCAGATGGTCGGAATATTTTCCAAGGCGGATTTCTCGGGTTCGACAACATCGGCCTCTTCGATCGTTCTGCGCCGTTGCCTATGGGCGGGCATATCGATCAGTCGGACGGCACGAGTTGGATGGGGATGTATTGCCTGAACATGCTCACCATCGCGCTGGAACTGGCGTCAGAAGGCCCAGCCTATGCCGATATGGCCAGCAAATTCCTCGAGCATTTCGTGCAGATCTCGCACGCCATCAACCATCGTGGCGAGGATGGGTTGTCGCTCTGGGACGAGGACGACGGCTTTTACTATGATGTGCTGCATTTCCCGGACGGCCGTCATCAGCAAATGAAAGTGCGGTCCATGGTCGGACTGCTCCCCCTCTTCGCCGTCGAGACGTTGGAGCCGGACGTGGTGGACGCGCTGCCGGATTTTAAGCGCCGGATGCTGTGGTTTATCGAGAATCAGCCGGAGTTCCGCCGCCATGTGAGCACGACCGCGTTACCGGATGGGTCGGTGCGCCGGATGCTGTCCATCGTCGACCCGGAGCGCCTCCCGCGAGTGTTACGGTATTTGCTGGATGAACGGGAGTTTCTTTCCACCTATGGGATTCGCGCCCTCTCCAAATATCATCGCGACCATCCCTACCGGCTGCAGATCGACGGAACCGAGCATTCGATCGAGTATGCGCCGGCGGAATCGATGACCGGCCTCTTCGGAGGGAATTCGAATTGGCGGGGTCCTATTTGGTTCCCGGTGAATTATTTGTTGATCGAGTCGATCCAGAAATTCCATCATTTCCTTGGCGACTCGTTCAGAATCGACTGCCCGACGGGTTCTGGACAGCCACGCACCTTATGGCAGGTGGCCGCCGACCTGTCTCGGCGCCTGAATCACATTTTCCTCCGCGACGGCACGGGTTCCCGCCCTGTGGATGGAGAGCGTACCACACTTCGCCATGACCCCTACTGGCGGGACCTCATCCAATTTCACGAATACTTTCATGGGGAGACCGGCGAAGGGTTGGGAGCCAGTCATCAAACTGGGTGGACGGGGCTGGTCGCCAAATTGCTCCAACAATCAGGAGAATGATGGGCGATCGCCTGACCGAGCACAGCCCTGCGCACTTGCTGAAGGAATGGGATGCGGGACGCGCTCAGGCGCAACCGGCTGGAATAGCGTATGGAAGCAGCCTGGCAGGGACTGCTCATACTGTAATCCCACGCGACGCATTTTCGCTGCGGCTATGCGACACAACCATGACGTGAATGTGAGAGATCCTGCCCTGTGAGGTGTTGCCATGGCGAGCGATCACCATTATGACGTAATTATTATCGGCACGGGCGCAGGTGGCGGGACGCTTGCCCATCATATTGCCCCCTCCGGTAAGCGTATCCTGCTTCTGGAACGGGGCGGATACCTGCCACGCGAAAAAGATAATTGGGACTCGCGTTCTGTCTTCATAGACAATCGGTACAAGGCGGCCTGTACCTGGGAAGACAAGGAGGGCAAAACCTTCCATCCTGGGATTCATTATTACGTCGGCGGCAATACCAAAGTGTACGGCGCCGCCTTGCTGCGGTTTCGCAAGGAAGATTTTGGAGCGATTCGGCATCACGGCGGGGTCTCACCGGCCTGGCCGATCACCTATGATGATCTCGAGCCTTACTATACGAAGGCCGAGCACCTCTATCAGGTTCATGGCGAGCACGGTATCGATCCAATCGGCCCGCCGGCCAGTGCACAGTACCGCTACCCACCCGTGAGCCATGAGCCACGGATTCAGGAATTACATGATGACTTGAAGCGGATGGGACACCGCCCGTTTCCTCTTCCCCTGGGGATTCGCCTGCATGAAGACCGCCGAGAGGCGAGTCTGTGTATTCGGTGCAACACCTGCGATGGCTACCCCTGTTTGGTCAACGCCAAATCCGATGCTCAAATTACGTGCGTTGACCCGGCGTTGACGTATCCTACCGTGACTCTCTTGACGCATGCCTATGTCTCCCGATTAGAGGTCAGTCCTTCAGGACGTGAAATCACGAAGGTGCGGGTGACTCGTCACGGAGTGCCTGAAGAATATTCGGCGGGCATCGTGGGGGTTTCCTGTGGGGCCATCAATTCCGCTGCGCTCCTCTTGCAGTCGGCGAACGACAAGCATCCCAACGGCCTGGCCAACTCCTCGGACACGGTGGGGCGTTTTTACATGTGCCATAACAACAGCGCGTTGCTCGCGTTGTCGAGACACCCGAATCCCACGGTGTTCCAGAAAACACTGGCGATCAACGACTTCTACTTTTGCACGGACGATTGGGACTACCCGCTTGGGCACATCCAAATGCTCGGCAAATCAGACCTCGAACAGCTGCGCTCCGGCGTTCGCCCCAGGAATAACGCTGGATCAGATGGCCAAGCATTCTCTCGACTTCTGGCTGACCTCGGAAGATCTACCTGACCCTGAGAATCGGGTTCTTCTCAAGAAGAACGGTGAGATTCGTCTGCACTACACAGAGAATAATATGGAAGGTCATCAGCGTCTCTCGGCGAAGCTGAAAAACATGCTGAATCACCTCAGATGCGAATCGCATATGATCCCGAACACGTTGTACCTGGGAAAGAAAATTCCGCTCGCAGGGACGGCGCATCAGAACGGCACGATCCGGTTCGGGACCGATCCCCACACGTCGGCTCTGGACGTGAACTGTAAGGCGCACGATCTGGACAATTTGTACGTGGTGGACGGCAGTTTCTTCGTGTCCAGCACGGCGGTGAACCCCTCCTTGACGATCATGGCGAATGCCATGCGGGTGGGAGATCATATCTTGGAACGGTTTGGAGTTCACCTATCATGACGCTCCCCCCTGGCCAGCTGGAGGATGTTCGACGAAAGAGAATCACTGCTCCCCCAGCAGGACTATCGTGAGAAGTGACATACCTAACAGAGGTTGCCTGGCAATGCAGTACAAATTCGCCGATCATGTCGAAGGAGCGGCAAGTAGAAGCCTATTCAGCCAGGACTGTAGCGTTAAGCTCCGCTTCGCTGGCGAATATCCACTCCCCGGTGACTCACAGATGTGTAATAGGTTGCGGCTAGTCGAACCTGTAATCCACCTCACAGTTCTTTTCCTGTATCTCTCATAGAACAGGGACGGAACGATAAGAAGCTGACGATGCATTACCGTGGATACGGTTCTGTTGACTGAAAAGACCTCCCCATCTATGCGCGCTCATTTCCGATTGCCTCTCATGATCCTGCTGATAGGAGTGCTGTTCACCTCAATCCTCTTGGTCAGCCCTCATCTCATCGTGCACGAGTTCGAGCACGGGAATCATCACTCGAATAGTCATTCGAGTCCACTCTGTGCCTGGTTCTGTGCAGCCGGTCAGGCCATGGACTCTGCCCTCCCCCGTACCGACGCCCAGTCTGCAGGCACAGAGGCTCTCGACTCCAATCATTCGTCCCCTACGCGGAATGTCCCACCATCTCACCCGTTCACCCGAGGGCCGCCCTCCGAGGCCTGATCGGTTTCAGCGACATCTCCTCATCAGCCCGATTGCGACCTCGCATAGAGTGGTCTCCGTGCCCCTGGCACGTCCACCCAGAGAGGGTCGTGATGGGGCGTTCTCGTCATTTTCTCGGTGCGTCTTTGTGTTGACGGAAGACGTCAGCCGACTATCGAAGGAGCTTGTATCATGCGATTTGCTCGTCAGGTGTCATTTCTCTTCTTTCTGGCCCTCACTCCCCTGTTTTTGCCATCGGAGGCGCACGCGTCCTGTGGCGCCGTCAGCTGCTTCGTGGTGATCGGAGCACAACAACAAATCCCGCAACAAGGCCTGCTGACGGTGAGTGGGATCTACAACTATACTCCGATGCGGCTGCTGAGCGGCGCCACGGGAATTATTCCGGCGGCGGATCAGGCTCGGCAACGGTTGATTCTAGATCATCACCAGGAAGTGCGAACCATCACACAGAGCTATACGCTCGACTTCAACTATGGCGTCACGGACCGGTTTGCCCTTCAATTGACTGTGCCCTATCTCAAACGTAAGCATCTGCACATCGATGGGCTCGGTGAGTCGGCGACCGAGGCCGGCGAGCCGGTCAACTTTTCGGATAATGGCTTCGGTGACATACGCCTGACCGCCAAGTACAACGTGTTGCCGACTCTTCGCCACAATATCGTCCTGGGATTCGGCCTTGAGTTACCGACCGGGGATACCCAGGCACGGGATAGTTCCGGGCAGATCTTAGAATCCCCGGGGCAATTGGGGCGTGGCCAGGTGGGTCTCATCGCCTCGATTTACCAAACCTATGAGCTGATTCCCCATCGATTGAGCCAGTTTGCCTTCGCCAGCTATCGCCATACCTTCCGCAATCGGGATGGATATCAATTCGGAGACGAATACCAGTTCAACGCGGGAGTGAATCTGGTCACGACCCCCTGGCTTGTGTTGATCAATCAATTCAACTTTCGTTATCTGACGCAGGACAACGTCACGGCCAATCTTGAGCAATCCGCCGCATCATTTTCCGGGGAGGAACCGACGGTGATTGATCCTCGGATCCTCGATCGCCGGGTGCCGAATACCGGATCGACCTACTTTGCCTATACGCCAGGATTTCAACTCGACATCGGGCGACTCTTCACGTCTCGCTATACGGAAGGAACGTCGCTGTATGTGATGGCCCAAATCCCCGTGGCGCGGGATGCCAACAACAACCTCGCGCAGGGAACCAGTTTTATCTTTGGTATCACCCGTTCGCTTCAAGTGGTGAAACCTCGATCCTAATCTTGGGCGACGGGCCTACGTCCATGCAGGTGATGGGAACACCGTCCGCTCCCATCACCCGCAAGAAGCCGGCTAAATGAAGGGCCGAAGACAAGAGTCAGGAAGCGAGGTGAGAAAGTGCGTCCGGTTTCAGAAGGGTGATCGTTCGTCCATCCATGTGGATGAGCCCTTGATCCCGAAACTGTCCCATAATGGTGCTGACGGTTTCGCGGCTGCACCCGATCAGGTTCGCCATTTCTTGATGGGTCAACTTGGCTTTCAGACGAATCCCCTGCTTGTCCACCACGCCATCCGTCTTCCCGACCTCACCAAGAAGGTGCGCCAAGCGGGCCGGCACATCGCGAAAGACGAGATCTTCGACTCGACTCTGGATTTTCCTCAGCCGCAGGCCGATGAGCTTGGTCAGCTTTACCGTCACGTTCGGATGCATCGCCAAGTACTGATCGAAGTCTTTGCGCGGGATCACACAGATAAGCGTGTCATCGAGCGTCTCAGCGGATGTCGCGCGAGGGGCATCTTCCAAGACCTCCAACTCACCGAACACTTCGCCTGGCTCGAGAATCTCAAAGGTGACTTCCTTCCCGCTGGAGGCAGTATTGGCAATTTTGACGCGCCCTTTTTTCAGCAAATACACACTGCTGCTTGGATCACCGGGAAGATAAAGAGGCTGTCGCTTCTTGACCTCCTCCATACGGGTAATCTTCTCCATCTCCTGCATATCGGACGAAGAGATGCCATCGAACAAGCGAATGTGCTTCAGATACCACAGCTTATTTGTGGAGGAAGAAGGCTGTTCCATGAGACTACCCCGTGAGTCAGAACTACAGTCTAATGGTTCCTACCCCATGAGGCAATACGTTTTTCCATGCCAAGGTCCCTAGATCGCGTTACCTCTTTGAGACGAGACGGTAAGCCAACCTACACATAAATGGAATAATGACGGAATCGTGCATGTTATGGGCCTTTCTCCTGGCTGTCCTCTATCTACACACTGTGAACTGGCTCACAGAATCTCATCGCCACGTGAGGTATCGTGGAAGCATGTTGAGAGGAGATGCCTCCAGAAAACCTGAGCTGAAGCAGCACCTCTATCTGGTTCCACGCACCCACACGAAGGGAGTTCATTCCATGGAAACCCCGTGCGCAGACGGACATCAGGATGCCACGACCCATCCGATCCCTCCTTTGCATCAGAGCACATCAGCCGTTCCTTCCACTAAGAATAATCCCTCCGGCAAGATCATCATCGGGCTCGTGATTGGGCTGGCCATTGGGGCGTTCTTCTACTTTGATCTGGGACGGTTCTTATCGCTGGAGGCCCTGAAAGACAATCGAGACCAGTTACTAGCATTTACGGAGGCGAATTATGTCACTGCGGTCGGCATCTTCATCCTTGCCTATGCAATCGTCACCGGCTTGTCCTTGCCTGGTGCGGTCATTCTCACGTTGGCTGGAGGCTTCACGTTCGGCGCCGTTCTTGGCACGTTGTTCGTGAACCTGGGGGCAACGACCGGAGCCACCTTGGCGTTTCTCACCGCGCGGTATCTGTTGCGGGACACCGTGGAGCAGAAATTCGGGAAGTCGCTGAGACCGTTCCAGGAAGGTTTCGCCAGAAACGCCTTCAGCTACCTGCTGACCCTCCGACTGATTCCTCTGTTTCCATTCTTCGTCGTCAATCTGGTCTCCGGATTGACCCGCGTGCGCGCGGGAACGTACATCGGAGCCACGGCGCTCGGCATCATTCCCGGTTCGTTCGTCTATGCCTATGCGGGACGCCAACTCGGCACCATCAACTCCCTCAAGGACATCGCGTCGCCGAATGTGATCGGCGCCTTCGTATTGTTGGGCCTCCTTGCTCTAGTGCCGATGGTCTATAAGAAATTCGCCCCCAAGCTGGCGTCATGAATGTGTCGCACTGAACGATCGATAGGAAAGGATGCGACGCGCATGATGAAACCCCTCACAAGGATCTCCCGAATGAATGAGCACAAACAATCGTTGGTCCTCCCAAACGATGAGTACAATCAACAGCTCGTCGCCAATGTGCATCCTCCCGACTGGGTCAACCCGGAGCCGACCGGTCGCTACAACATGGTGGTGATCGGAGCCGGCACGGCTGGACTTATTACGGCGGTCGTTGCGGCAAGCCTGGGGGCAAAAGTCGCGTTGATTGAAAGGCATCTGATGGGAGGAGACTGCCTCAATGTCGGGTGTGTGCCGTCGAAGGGGGTGATCCGAGCCGCCAGGGCCTGGGCCGATCTCCGGAAAGCAGCGGAATTCGGTCTTCATATCCCAGCTGGCGTGAAATATGACTTCGGAGCCGTGATGGCGCGCATGAGAAAGTTGCGCGCGCAGATCAGTCACAACGATTCAGCTCATCGCTATGCCAAACTGGGCGTGGACATCTACATTGGTAGCGGGCGATTTCTTGGACCCGAGACCATCCAAGTGGAAGGACCGGCAGGCAATCGGGTCTTGACCTTTGTGAAGGCCGCCGTCTGCACCGGCGCACGAGCGGCAGTACCGGCAACTCCCGGGTTAATCGAAGTAGGGTACCTGACGAACGAGACCGTCTTTTCCCTGACGGAGCTGCCACAACGCATCGCCGTCATCGGGGCCGGCCCGATCGGGTGCGAACTGGCCCAGTCGTTTGCCCGCTTCGGAAGCCAGGTCTACTTGGTCGAAGCGGCACATGGCATCATGCCGAACGAGGATCGCGATGCGGCAGACATCGTCGAGCAACAGATGGTTCGGGATGGCGTGAAGCTGCTGTGCTGCGGCAAGCAGTTGCAAGTCGGGAAGACCGAAAACGGCAAGCGACTGACCGTCGGATCGCATGGCCAGCAGTATGATGTGACCGTCGACGAAATCCTGGTCGGAGTCGGACGAGCACCGAACGTGGAGGGGATCGGGTTGGAGGCAGCGGGAGTGGATTATGACAAGAACGGGATCAAAGTGAATGACCGGTTGCAGACGACGAATCCGAAGATCTTCGCAGCAGGCGACATTTGTTCACGCTACAAATTTACCCATGCCGCTGATGCCATGGCGCAAATCGTCATCCAAAATGCGCTGTTTCCGCATCCCTTCGGCCTTGGCTCTGCCAGCGTGGAATCGCTGATCATGCCCTGGTGCACCTTCACCGAGCCGGAGATTGCCCATGTCGGCATGTACGAGAAGGACGCACGAGAGAAAGGCATCGAGGTTGAAACGTACACCTATAAGCTCGATGAGGTTGATCGAGCGATCTTAGACGGGGAAGGCGAAGGATTTGCGAGGGTTCACATCAAAAAAGGCACGGATAAGATCCTGGGCGCGACGATCGTGGCCAGCCATGCAGGTGACATGATCAGCGAATTTTCCGTCGCCATGAAGGCGGGAGCCGGAGCTAAGACGATCGCGGCGACCATCCATCCCTACCCCACACAGGCTGAGGTCAATAAAAAAGCCGTCAATCTCTGGCGAAAAGCGCATTTCACGCAAAGGATCAAGAATCTGTTGATCAAATTGTTTACCTGGATGAGGCGATAGAGACGCGCGTCATACACCAGTCAGTTTCATGACGTTGCTTTGAAAGGACGAGGTATATGGCATCACATCTTTTTCCCGTGATCGTTGTTCTCGCGTCGTTTGGCCTGGGAGGAATGATCCTTGGTGATCCGAACCAGCTCCAGGCTGCTTCTCCCACCAGTGTCGAAGTCGGCCCCTTCTCAACAGCGGATCCGAAAGGGCCGTGGCCGGATGGGTGGAAGCCACTCACCTTTCCTAAAATTGCCCAACACACCACCTATAGTCTCCTACGCGATGGAGATCGCGTCGCTGTCAAAGCTTCCAGTCAAGCGTCCTCGTCTGGGTACACGAAAGAACTTCTGATCGATCCCAAGGAGTATCCCATCATCCAATGGCAGTGGAAAGTCTCGAATATCTTGAAGGCGGGCAATGTGGCAAAGAAAGACGGCGATGATTACCCGGCCCGTATCTACGTCACGTTTCAATACGACAGCGCAAAAGTTGGACTCTTCGGCAAGGCGAAATACGAGGCCGCCAAGCTGATCTATGGGCAGTACCCGCCCCTTGGCGCCATCAATTACATTTGGGAAAGCCGAGCGCCAGTGGGGACGGCGGTGCCCAACCCCTACACCGAACAGGTGCACATGATCGTGGTGGAAAGCGGACCGACCAAGCTCAACACCTGGATGACCGAAGAGCGCAACGTCTATGAAGACTACAAGCGCGCGTTCGGGGAGGAGCCGCCCATGATTTCTGGGATCGCCATCATGACGGATACCGACAACACCGGCGAATCGGCGGAAGCCTTCTATGGAGACATTGTGTTCAGGAAGAAGTCGGAGTGACCGGAAGCAAAGCCGGCATGCGCAACTCACCCATCAGTGAATCGGCACATCCGGTCTTGGATCTGACACAAACCCACCACGATTGGGCATCGTCACGGCTGGAAGCGTCCGGGCGTCCATCACCGCATCCTTCGGAATGATGCCGTTTTGATGCAGCAGCCACGCGACGAGGGCATACACTTCGTCCGACGTGAGTGACTGCGGCGCAGTGAACGGCATGGCACGGAAGATGTAGTCATACAACGTGGTGGCATAGGGCCAATAGCTGCCGATAGTCTTGATCGGTTGCGCTGTGGTCAGCGAACCTTGGCCTCCGACCAGCCGATCTTTCGGCCCTTCGATTCCCGTTGGTCCATGGCAGGCTGCACATTTGTTCTCATAGATGATCGCCCCTTGTTGGACGGTGCCTCGACCGGGCGGCAAACCTATGCCGGTCGGATTCACATCGATATCCCATGCCTTGATGGCTGCCTCGCCAACCAGCAGTCCCAATCCATAGCGGGATTCCTCCGCCACGGAGATACTGGGAGAAACCATGAGCAGGCCCAGCACCAGAATAATCGACGTTGCGCGACTAGACCGACACATTGGTCACATTCCCTTGTCGATCAATCTTCCAGCTGTGAATCGCGTTGTAGTGGTAGAACGAGTGGGTTCCTCTGCTTGCCACGAGCGCCGTCCGGGTCGGCTGGACATAGCCCGTCTCATCGGTGCAGCGGCTTTGGATGATCGTCTCGTCTCCGTTCCAATGCCATCCGAACCGAAATCGCGTGTGGCACCGTGGAAGCACCGGTGCTTGTAGCTGCGTAGGATGCCAGGTCCGCCCTCCGTCCGCGCTCACATCCACTGCTCTTACGGACCCTAGACCGCTCCAGGCCAGCCCTCGAATCTCGACGAAGCCCGGCTCGATCCTCTGGCCACCCGACGGACTGGTGATCACTGATTTGGCTTCCATCACGAACGTAAACTGTCTGGACTTGCCGTCCGGCATGAGGTCGGTATAGCGACTGGTTTCCTCTCGTGTCATGAAGGGCGCCGTGCCGAGTTTGATCCGCCTGATCCACTTGATACAGGTATTGCCTTCCCAACCCGGAATCACCAACCTGAGCGGATAGCCCTGCTCCGGCCTGAGCGCCTCACCATTTTGCGCATAGCAGAGCAGCGCGTCTTTCAACACCTCTGTCAACGGCAGGCTGCGTGTCATGGCGGCGGCATCGCTGCCTTCAGCCAGAACCCAGGATGCATCCGGTTTGACACCTGACTCTGCCAACACCGTCGCGAGCGGCACGCCGGTCCATTCGCTCGTGCTCATCAACCCGTGCGTCTCCTGCACCGTCTTGCCGGTCGGCCCTTTCCACTCGTGTCCTGAATTCCCCGAACATTCGATGAACAATGTGCGTGTGACGGAGGGAAAGCGTACGAGATCATTCATCGCAAACGTGAGCGGCCGGTCGACCAGTCCATGCATCATGAGTCGGTGGCGGTCGGGATTGATGGACGGCACCCCGTTATGATGGCGCTCGAAATGCAGTGCGGACGGAGTGATGATGCCGTGCAGGGATTGGTGGGGCGTCAGTGAATGGGTGGCCGTCGTGAGGCGCTGGACCGTCTCTCCCTCTGCGCGCAACCCATAAGGACTAGGCCCGCGGCCCGGCACATGGGTAGGAGCGGGACTCGCTCCCTCCTCAGCCGGAAGCAATGCGGGGGTGATCAAACCGGCGGCAGTGACTCCCACGAGAGATACGACCTCGGTCAACCATGTTCGCCGATCAATCCGAGCTTCCTGCTCTGTACCCTCTTCTGAGGAGGTACGCATCTCTCCGTCGAACGGATTCATGTTCTTCCCGCCTCACGTTCATTCACCGCGCCGGGTAGTAGGACTGTCTCCGCTCTGCCGACACAAGAGATTCTCTGTCGTACCACTTACTGTGCATTCGTTGCCGCAACCGGTGCAAGATGGTTGGACGTTTGTTTCTGTCGTACCACATATTGCACTAAGGCATCGGCGGAGAGAAGCCCAGGACCGTGCAACACGAAATACAGGAACAAGACCCCCACATAGAACGCTTCTTGGAGCGCCGCTTCAGATACTTGTCCATACGAGATCGAGGCGACGATGTTGAGTCCGAACAGCGAGAGGGCCGCCCACCGACCGGCCAGACCGATCGCCAACAGGACCGAGCCGCCCAATTCGACGGCGGTCGTCACATAGGCGGCCATCTCCGGTGGCAACAACGGCACATCGTAGACCATGGTGAAGAGCATCACCGTCGATATCCAACTGGAGAGCTTCACCATCCCGCCTGTCCAGAAGATATGCGCGAGGTACAGACGGACCGACACGTCAAAGAGGGGTAACAAGGCCTCCAAGCCCCAGACGACTCGACTGTACGAGGCCACCACATGATCGAGGACTACTCTCCACCATTCCTTCTTGTGAATCATGTGTGCACCTCGAGTGAAAACACCGGGCCCGTAGCGGGATCGGATAGGCCGGTCAAGAACTGGGCAAGGTTGAGGTCAGGCATGAACTCGCTCGCCATGCACTCGACTTCCGCCACGGTTTTTCGATCCCGCACCGCCTGAAGCAGCCACCACTGTTTGGGCGAGAGGCTCCTGACATGAATCTTTCCACCGGCTCTCGTCACAAGGAGACCACCCTCCTCAGAAGACTGACTCAGGCCGTCGATCCCATCTCCATCGGCTTCCGGTTGGAGTGCATGCCAAACTCGATGGACCGGCAGCGCGCATCGCAGCAGCCGCACGGCCGGATTGAGTCGGAACGTCACAGAGGAGGGATCGACCGTGGCAAGAGTCTTCACCCACTCTTGAGAAGGAAGCGGGCTGTCGGCAGCTTGATGCAGTTCGTGGCAGACCCATTCTAATCGCGCGAGTTCGATAAGCAGACGAGGGCTTTCAAGTTGACGGAGGAAGAGCGGGAAATGCTGCCCATACGCAAACAGATCGCCGCTCGTCGAGGGATACCGCTTCAGATACCCGCGTGCGAACACGCCGAAATAGTGACCGCCGATCAAGCGATGGAGCACCGGGTAGGTGATCGTCAATGCCTGTATATAGTTGTGTCGAATCAATCGGCGATAGAGGGCCAGGCTTCGCCACGATGGTCCACCCTGCAGCGAGGTGACGGACGGCAGGCCTTTCCCTTCAACAATCGCAGAGGCGAACGCGCGTTGTAGCTCATGCAGGCGTGGCATAACAGGCTCCGAGCATGGCATTGGCCTGTGAGGCTTGCTCCAGCAACACGGCCAGCGGCGGCAGATTCGTATCCCATTCAATCAACGTTGGTCGTGGACCGAAGTGGTGAAGGGCCCACTCGTACAGACTCCAGACCTCCGGATACACAGCCTGGCCATGCGTATCGACCAGCCATCTTCCGACGTGATCGAAACCCGCCAGATGGATCTCTTGCACGGCATCGGGCTGAATTGCATCCATAAACTTTACTGGGTCCAGGTGGAAATTCACGGCATTGACGTAGAGATTGTTGAGATCCAACAGAATCCCGCAGCCGGTTCGCCTCACGACTTCAGCCATGAACTCACCCTCCGGAATTGTCGAATCTCGCCAGGTCAGGTACCGAGTGACATTTTCAATGAGGATAGACCTCTGCAACTCTGTTTGAACTTCGTCGATCCTGGCGCAGACATGGTTCAAGCTTTCTTCTGTATACGGGAGCGGCAACAAATCGTTGAAGAAGCGACCATCGACGGAACTCCACGACAGATGCTCCGACACGAACGTCGGTTGGAAACGATCGAGCAGTGCCTTCAGTTTACGAAGATGGGTCGAGTCGATCGGGTCCGTGGCACCCAACGAGAGTCCGACTCCGTGAAAGCTGAGCGGGTACTGGGATCTGACGCGCTCAAGGATGCGAAGCGGTGCGCCTCCTTCACCGAAGTAGTTCTCCGGATGGGCCTCCATCCATGCAACTGGAGGTGGCTCCTCCAGGATCTCTCGATAATGTTGTGATCGAAGCCCGATCCCGGCGTGCGCCGGGATCGGAGTGGCAACCAGTTGTGACATCGATGTCCGTCCTACATCTTCTTCATTTCTTCTTTCATCTTGGCCATATCTTCTTTCGTGATGGCGAGCACGGTGCCCTTCGCGACCTTGGCGCACAAGCCTTTCGGCAGGAACACATACGAATCGGCCTCGTTGTCGGATTTCGCCATGCCTGCACAGGCATGGAGGCTGGTTCTCACGGCACAATCGTTCATGCCGGCCTTGGCGATCCCGCCGCACGCTTCCCAACCAGACGGAAGTTGTGGGACCTTGGGCTCAGCGTTTGCTGCCTGAGTGCCGGCGATGCTCAATGCAACCAACAATGCAGAATGGATCACGGCGGTTTTCTTCGTCTTCGCGTTCATGTAATTCTCCTGTTAAGAGTTGTTGAAACGGCGCTCTTGTTGACCTCGTGAACTAGCTTTTGTCCACCGTCTGTCACCACCTACTCAACAAGTCCCCTCCTTTCTGCAATGCGAGAACGTCATATTCCCGACCGAGTGTGGCTTCAGAACACAGTGACACGCTCACATCCTACGGATCGAGCTAACATCCCGCTGTGAGGCGGCTTACAAATCCTGAAAAATCGATGACCACGGTCCAGACTCGGACCTTGCGATGATCCCACGCGGAAACGGCTCTCGTCGTGACACCGAACCGGTTCCATGCACCATTGTCTCTTTCGATTCGGATTGTTCGGTCCGCCTGAATCCATTCAACATTTTGTGCCTCTGACTGTTTGAAACAGGAGTATGCTCGCCTGATGAACTGAATTTTGGCGAGAGGAGGCTAGGTCGATGGAAGCTGTAGATCTCATTCGGATTGGGTCGTACGTGTCTGTCCTCGGCGTGATGGCGACGTGGGAAGTGCTGGCGCCACGGCGGAAGCTGACGGCCTCGAAGCTCTGTCGTTGGGGCGGCAATTTAACGATCGTAGTCTTGAACACAGTCATCGCCCGACTGCTGTTCATGGGCGGCGTCGTGGCAACGGCGGCGATGGCGCAGGATCATAGCTGGGGACTCCTGAACTGGGTCGAAGGACCGGCCTGGCTCAAAGTCGCCCTGGCGATTGTCGCGCTTGATTTCATCATCTATTGGCAACATCAAGTCTTTCATTACGTGCCGATCTTGTGGCGCTTCCACATGATGCATCACTCCGACCTGGACCTGGATGTGTCCAGCGGGGTGCGTTTTCACCCAGTGGAAATCGTCATCTCAACGGGAGTGAAGACCCTGTCGGTCCTCGTGCTCGGAGTAGCTCCGCTTGCGGTCGTGATCTTCGAGGTCGTCCTCAACAGCACGGCCCTGTTCAACCACAGCAATGTTCGGATGCCTCTAGCCCTCGATCGGGTGCTCCGGTGGTTCATCGTCACGCCGGACATGCATCGAATTCACCATTCGACGGATGTGCGAGAAACCAACAGCAACTACGGATTCAACGTGCCCTGGTGGGATCGCCTGTTCGGCACCTATTGTCCCCAACCGGCTTTGGGACAGACCGGCATGAAGATCGGCTTGGAGCATCTTGGTCCGCCGGTCTGCCTGAACCTCTTCATGATGCTCCGCTTCCCCTTCGTGACGCAGTTGGGACGGTACGCAAGCCGTACACAATCGTGAATGCGGTTCGGACCGCCAGCGCTGCTTGAAAATAAATACCAGTGAGTTCTCCAGTCTGAACAGGGGTTTTCTTTCCCGCAGCTGATTAGTTGCGTCCCGCCATCACGCCACCATCCACGTCCCAAATCGCGCCGGTCACCCAGGCTGCATCGTCGCTCAATAGGAATGTGATGGTCCGAGCGACATCCTCAGCCGTGCCGATTCGGCCGATCGGGTGAAACCCGTTGAAGGAGGCTAACGTCTTGTCAAGTTGGCTGGGTTCGATGAAGGCCTGGTAAATCGGAGTGTGCACCACGGCCGGTGACACGGCGTTGACGCGGATATTGTGGTCAGCCAACTCCATCGCCATGTGTTGGGTGAGCGCATGCAATCCTGCTTTCGCCATGGAATAGGCCGAGGACGGCGTCGCCTTAATCGCTTGTCGCGCCCACATAGAGCCGATATGCACAATCGAACCACCGCCGTTCGCCGCCATGTTCCTAGCGACGGCCTGCGAAATGAAGAAGAGGGCTCGATTCAGATTCAGATACCTGTCGTAGTTCTCGGGGGTGTGATCAAAAAACGGGGTGGGCTTGAAGTATCCCGCCGCATTCACCAAGTATTTGATATGGCGACTGTGGTGCTCGGCAAACGCAAGAATACGCTGGACATCATTCGGCACGTACAAGTCGGCGGCAAATGCTTCGACGGCTCCAAGCGTTGACAGCTCGCGCACTGCCGCCTCCAGTTTGTCTTGTGACTTGCCGACGATCGTGACCGGGATGTGACGTTCCAACAAGCGCTTTGCGGTGGCAAGACCGATTCCGCTGGATCCTCCCACGATGAGGGCGACGGGGTGATTCGACTGTTTCATTGATGACCTCCCATGAACAGGGCCTCAGTCAAGAGACGACTCGATACCTTGATGAATGATGAACGATGGACCGCTACACCGCGTTGAGTACCGGGTCCTTAATGCCTCTGCGCCTGTCCGTCATGGCAGGCACCGCGATGGGCGTCGAGGAAATGTTCGAGAATGCTAGCGAGATAGACCGGCGTCTCGTCCATCGGGAAGTGGCCGCTATCCGTGATGAAGGTGAGCTCTGCATTCGGGAACCAGGCCCCCAACGTTTTTCTCAGATGCTCCTCCTGAAAACCGGGAAGATCCTGACGCCCACCGATCACCAGCACCGGGGTGCCGACCTTGGCTCCGCGGACCTCCTCAGAAAAGTCGGTTTCCAACCACATCCGGTAATAGCCCTGAACGGCTTCCTTCGTAGAGGTCTGGAGATGCCTGGTCGCTCGCGAGCGCGCCCAAACAGGGGAAAGTCGTTGCCCTGTCAGCATCAAGAGACCCTGTTCCGACAGTTCACGCTGGTGAATCAAGTCCCAGAGAAATTTCTTGGTTCCCTCGTCGGCAGGGTACCCATCCGCTGACACCGGCGTGATTCCAACAGCGCTCTTGATGCGCTTCCTACCCGAGAGCCAGTCATCGAGGATCATGCGTTGCATCACCATTCCGGACATCGAGTGACCGATGAGGTGAAAATCTGTCCAGCCAAGGCTATCGGCCAGATGAAACGCGTCCGCCGCCACCTCGTCTACCGTGTAGGCGCCGGTGAGATGTCGAGACGTTCCATAGCCTCGCAGATCCGCGAATACATAGGTGTAGCGATCTGAGTTGAGATAAGGAATCAGAGGATCGTAACTTTCCGCATCACCCATCCAGTGATGCAACAACAGCACGTTCTCGCTGCCTTGCCCATGAGTCGTATGGCCTAAGATGGCCCTCGAAGAATGTGTCATGATCGCGACGCTCCTTTCTTAAAATGGCGTCAAGCAACAACCTCATGCTGCGCCCGTTTGGATGACAGATAGATCCACACATCACGGATATCGAAGATCAAGGAGATCCCGATGGTGAGGGACAGCACGAGAAGATAGCCGGCAAACGGCCCCTCGGTCTGTTGAAGTTGAATGATGAGATACCCCAGCAAGGGAATCCAAAATACGTGTCCCAAGCCGAGGATCCGTTCGAAACCGAATACCGCATACAGCCCCATCATCAACATGGCCGACAGCATAAAAGTGACCAAGATGAGTTTGGCCAGCGGTTCGCTCCAGAATGCCAGGCTGGCCATATTGATCACCATCAAGGCAAAGACCCAGCCCGCAATCCAGGCCGGCTGGTCCAACAACTCCGTGAAAAACGACAATGGATTTCGCAGTTGAGAACGTGATGACGTTGTCCTGTTCATGTTCGATCCTCCTTTGTGATACCGACCCAGGGCCATCGTGAGCGCTTACGAAAGCCGACATTGAGACTGATCGGGTGGGCTCGCACCCGCATCGCCCGGGACCGTAGCTAATAGTTGGTAGTGCCCCAGCCCCAGCTCCTTGCCATAGGCCCTTCCAACCAGCACATCCTGAACATGCTGGTGGTCCGATGCACGGAAGTAGGAGCGGCCCTGCTTCAACCCGTCGAAGGCATGTCCTTCGAGCACCTTGATCACGGCCCCTGTTTCAGTCGTGCCGGCCCGTTGCATCGCCTCCAAGATTTGCGTCATGGCCACATAGCCGTGGTAGCAGCGGGAGGTCGGCGTGTGGTTGTACTTGTCGATCACCGCTTGAATGAACCGATGAGAACTTTCACTCGGAATTTTCGGATCCCAGATCAAACCCCAGATGCCGGCATGGTCGGCATAGCCAAGCGGGCGCCCAATCTGTTCGCCGCTGATCATCCCACCGACACCGATCTGTTCTTTGGCCAGCTCAAGTTTGCTGTAGGCCTTCAGGGCATGAACGAGATCCCAGCCATAGAGATTCAGAATCACGGCACTGGGTTTCGCCGTCTTGGCCTGGGCCATCGCGCTTGTGAAGTCAGTGGTCCCGAAGGGCGTACTGAGCGAGTCGAGCACGTCACCACCCTCGGCCAAGAGCGCATCGGTCATAGCCTGTTCCGCCGCTCGACCATCCATCGCTTCGGCAGTGACCATGAACCAACGCTTCCCATAAGCCTTCACGAGATGGGGTGTGACAGCTTTGGACAACATCCGAGCGTTCGGCATGAACATGAAGGTGTGCGAGTTGCATCCGACTCCCGTCAACTCCGGGACATGCGACCCGGTCACCATGAAGAGTCTGTGTTCCGCTTTCGCGAGATCGGCGACTGCAAGGGCGACCTCTCCATTCAAGGTCCCCATCAAGCAGTCCACACGGTCTTCTTTGATAAGTTTGGAGGCAGCCTTGAGCCCTGTCCGGACATTCGAGGCATCATCGGCCTCCACAAGTCTCACCGGTCGTCCCAACACTCCGCCGCTCTTGTTGAAGCGCTCCACCGCCACCGTTGCGCCATGTACGTCGTGAATGGAGGACGTGCTGTACGGACCAGAGAGCGGATCGATGATCCCGACCTTGATCGGTTCTGAGGCATGGGCGATTGCTCCTGACCTTGAGGACTGGAGTAAGTCGGTCAAGCCTCCGAACGCGAACGCGCTACCCGCGACAGTCGTGAGCTTCAAAAACCTTCGACGTGAAATACTCTGCATGGGATCTGTCTCCTCTACATTGGCAGCGACGGAATCCCGATCGCATCCACCGCGCTTCTACGCTCGAACTGAGCTGAGCTGCGCTTCCAATTCGGCGATGCGGGATTTCAACGGCGCAATCGCCTCCTCCACCTCGTCGAGGGA
>DIHK01000063.1:151822-155435 GCA_002420115.1 Nitrospira sp. UBA5698 | reverse complement strand
TCCACGAAATTGGGGGAAGGTCAAAATAGATCTTGTTAGCTAAAATACTTTCTCATAAACAAATTCACGCCTTCTAGCATAAGTGCTACTCTGCTCTTGTCGTTAACTTCATCCCACTCTCCGTGTGCTGCATGATTCCTCAGCCCAGCCCAGGAAGTAATGTCTTTATGGTCTTGCTTGGTAATGAGATCAGCATCTTTCAGTATTGCAGCATAAGCATCTAAACCTGGTTTTCGATTTCCCAGTCCTAGTGCCTGATTTTCCGTCCAGGTTCTCAGAAACTCTTCTAGGGCAGCACCGATTATCACTGCTGGCGAAGCCGGGTGAATACCTTTGCTATCTAGCAGCTGCTGGGCCTGTTGCAAAAAATCTGAAACTACATCTATTTGGGCTCGTCGTTCAGGCGAAATCCCTGAATACAATCCCCCCTCAACATATTCCTTGAAAGACTGCAGAACAGATTGAATGTGCTTAGCAACATAGTCCTCTGAATACTGTCTTGGATTGAGCTCTTTGAGACTTTCACAGAAAGCGCTCTTTGGCCCAGCATAGCTTCGAAGAAATTCACAGGCTTCCGCATGAAGTCCTAGGACCAGACCCTTGGTTGCAGTTTTCACAATCAACCGATCAATGTGTTCGATCAATTTATGGGTATCCATACTACTCCTTATAATAAACGGATCGGGCAGAATTGTGTCAGGAACTTATCAGGACTTCAAGTAGCTGTGCCCCAGGACTCAGCGGAGGTCATAATTGGGATCTGGACTTGTTTCTTGTCTGAGCTACCAACCACGCACTGACCTGAGTTCAACGCCTTTAGCAAATACAGAATTGGGCTTGTTCCCCAGCCACGGCCACGCCCTCCCTATAGTGAGCGCAATCGAACTATCTGCCCTGGTTATGGTGAGCTCGTTGAAGTATCCAGAACTTTAGGGTCAGATCTTGTATCGTGTATTCTACGACACAAGAATGTTTTGCGATGGCTGGCCTCTGCTTCTCATGCCGAACTCGGTTTCCAATAGCACTGCTCGAATGGAGCCAAAGCACCGGGATCAGCTTCATTCGATAAGATTTCGCTGTGTCTGTATACTGGCTTGGAAGAATATAAAAGGGGTCGGGAGTCTTTGCTCAACACTACGACCACGTCTTCGCTACAAGATCCCGCATGCCGCGCCGTCCACGCCTTGCGGCCGGAGATCTCGCCTACCATGTCCTGAATCGTCGTGTCGGGCGACTTCCGCTGACGATGCCGCGCACGTACCGTTGGGCTCAGGCATGACTAGCGACTTATCGTGTTTGTGGTGCACACGCTACGCGTGAAGGACCGAAAACCCCGCCTCCGCTTTTATAGGAAAGCCCTGTCTAACACTCCCTCTCTTCCTGTTTGGCTGGGCGGGGGATGAAACGGGCAATTCTCAATTTTCGAGCAGGTCAAGACCTCGCGCCTCGACGCCTCCAGTCGTCTAGCAGGATACTGAAAAACTCGCTGAGACGCTCAGCCCATGGCAAATCTCCACAGCTGCAATGAGATCAGATAACCATGCAGGATGCTCAAAATGGCCGTCCGGCTAGGCCGCAGCGAGCGAAGAGTCGAGGAGGTACATACCAAGCTTCGCTTGAACCGCTCGCTTCGATCACATGCGGGCGGATAAGCACCTTGCCATCGTCTTCTAAGTTGAGCCTCTGAGCGATGCAAGAACGCCGCTAGAGGACTTTTTCAGCATTCTGCTAGAGTCTCGTGGCTAGGTCGGCCTCGATCATCTCCGGCTTATCACTCGGCGCATAGCGTTTCAGGACCGTGCCGTCGGGACCGACGAGGAACTTGGTGAAGTTCCACTTGATCGCCTCGGTCCCGAGAATCCCGGGCTTCTCCGATTTTAGGTATTGGTAGAGGGGGTGTGCGTTCGTGCCGTTGACGTCGATCTTGGCGAACATCGGAAAGGTGACACGGAAGTTCCTGGTGCAGAACTGCTCGATCTCGGCTTCGCCGCCCGGCTCCTGCTGTCCGAACTGGTTACAGGGGAACCCGAGCACCACGAATCCTCGCTCTTTGAATGTTTCGTAGAGCGCCTGGAGCCCCTCATACTGCGGCGTGTAGCCGCACTGGCTCGCCACATTCACGATGAGCAATGTCTTGCCGCGGTAGACAGCCATCTTCTGCGGCGTCCCGTCGATCGTGACGAGGTCGATGTCGTAGAGACTCATCGTTCCCACCTCACAGCGTTTTCATATTCATGACCGTACAAGCCTGTCATCCGTCTGCGCAGACAACAGCGCACTCGTCGGGACAGTGGCATGCACGGCTCGAAACATGCCAAAGCGACAGAGCCCGGTCCCAAATGCTAGACGCATTAACAGAATCGTGGGCACTTCTCGCAGTGATTTCATGAACCCGCTCACGCCGAATCGAACAAGCCCTGCGGGGCGGACAATTCCCTGCCAGATGGAATCGAGCCATGAGGGTAAAGTTTCGGCAGTCCAATCCGCTGTGGTGACTTCACCCGCCACCAGTCCGGTTGCCTCCAGTCGTTCTGAAAACTCTTCAATGCTGGAAAATGCCGGATGCGCCCATTGATCCAGCAGTTGCCGCATCACCGGCTTTTCCCACCAGTTGAGTGGAACCTGGCGATCGTCCCGCTGATTCCAATCGGCCACAACGAGAATTCCACCCGGCTTCAGCACGCGCATGAGCTCTCGAGCAAACTGCGCTTTATCCGGCATGTGCGGTCCTGCCTCGACCGACCAGACCACATCAAAACTGGCATCGGGGAACGACAGGGCCAGCGCATCATCGACCTGAAAGCGGGCATTCACCTCCGGGGAGGTCAGTTCTTGAGCCCGTCTGACTTGCTGAGGGCTGAGGGTAACTCCGGTGACCGCAAAACCATACTCTCGCGCAAGCATGCGACTGCTGCCGCCGATGCCGCAGCCCACATCTAACACCATCGTACCGAAAGGCAGCTTGTCTAACCCACCCCAACGCACCATTTCATGCACAAAGTCTGACTTGGCTTGGAGAAAATCCTTTTTGCGGGGTGGAGAGCCGTAGTGTCCCAGATGGATATGTTCGCCCCAGTAGAACTCGAGAATGCCGTCATTCGTCCAGTCATCATAGGAATCGGCGACAGAATCGGCAGACTGATATTTACGGGGGGCGCGCACGTACAGCACGACTCCGATCAGCAAGAGAACCAGGAGAAGGACAATCGTCACGAGGAATAGGTTCATCATATCGAATATCTGATTACCATGAGGTCGTTATCATTGATGACCCATAGAAGAGTTATGCAACCGAGTACCCTAGGCCGCCCGCCCTTCTCTATTGCCATGCCAATAGCGGCGAAACGTGGCGCAGCGTAGACTCGGAAATGTGACCAAGTCAAGCTGCGGGAGTGTTGGCTCTCCTTGATGGAAAAGAGGAGCGTCGATCAGTCCTGAATCCAAAGGTAGAGGAACAGCGGACTGAACTCCGAGTTGGATAATGAGGCTCAAGTCTTGCCATAACGCATGTGACGCTGAGGAACCTCTGCACAACGCGTTTGGCCCAGAGCACAATCGAAGAGTCCATCCTGTCCATGGTGGGGATGGTCAAACCGAGCTTGTCGTAGAAACA
>DIHK01000063.1:114500-151511 GCA_002420115.1 Nitrospira sp. UBA5698 | reverse complement strand
CCGATCGAACGGAGGCTCTCATGGCACGGAGTATCCCGCATCACCGCGAGCAGAACTATCGAGCCCTCGCACTGAAACTCTTCCCCTGGGTCTGTGCACACTGCGGACGAGACTTTGACGGCAAGAAGCTGAACCAGCTCACGGTTCACCACAAAGACCACAACCATCACAACAATCCACCAGACGGGAGTAACTGGGAACTCCTATGTCTCTACTGTCATGACAATGAGCACCAGCGGTATCTGGTGGCTGACCAACTGAGTGAATCCGCACGAAGTCGTGAGCCTGAACGACCGTCAACCTTCACGCCCTTCGCCCGTCTCGCCGAATTACTCAAACGCAAGGACTAGCAGGATGTTGAAAAAGTCCGCCGGCTTTGTTCTCGTCTCGCTCAGAGGCTCAACGTACGGCGCGGAGTACGATTCGCCTCTTCGCTCGCTGCGGCCTCGCTGGACGGCCATTTTGACCATCCTGCGGGACATCCCATGATCGTTACAGGCACTCGACTCTCATGCAGTGGACTATGTCCCAGATAGTTTATCAACAGCCTACTAGCATAGAGGAGTAGTGACGCTATCACGCGCATCTGACCCATTGCGCATCAACCTCGATATATTCTCTCCTGTGTCGCCATGGACCAACTAACTCTGAAACAGTAGAATACCCCCAGGCTCGTTCACCATCATCAGGCACTCCGATGCCAAGAGAATTGCCCCATCCAGGCCTGTTCATTGAGGAAGCCTCTCAAGGTCTTCACCCAATTACAGGAGTTCCTACTTCCGTCACAGCATTTGTTGGAGTTGCACAAGTAGGACCACTGTACTCTCCGCTCTCAATCACGAGTTTAACCGAGTTCGAATCACACTTCGGCTCGGTCACGTCTGCACCTGACTTGTGGTGCACCGTACGCGCGTTCTTCGATAACGGAGGGAAACAGGCGCTCGTTGTCCGTGTTCGAGCCCCCTCCCCTCATAGGAGAACGACCGGCCTTCCCGGCTCACGTGCTCGAAAGACCGGGCTCTATGCACTTGAACGAGTGGAGCGGTTCAATCTCCTGTGTCTCACGCCAGTCACACCGGGAGCAGATGTCCCTATCGCGACGTACCGGAACGCCTTGGCCTACTGCCAGGAGAGACGAGCTATGCTGCTGATCGATCCGCCAGCTGAATGGAAACCGGCTTCTTCAACGCTGGTGCAGGGGTTCGTCAATCACCTTATACCATCCCAGGATACATTGGGGAGGCCTGCGGCCAATGCGATGATGTATTTCCCTCGAATTTGGGTCGATGATCCCGTGATAACCGGAGCCCTGCGCCTGATTGGTCCAGCAGGGGCAGTGGCAGGATTCATCGCAAGAACAGACGAAACCCGCGGTGTCTGGAAGGCCCCTGCTGGTACAGAAGCGACCGTCGCGGGTGTCTCCAAATTACGATTTATGATGTCGGATGATGACGTCGCCTCCCTGAGCAGCCAAGGTGTTAATTGTCTCCGGCCAGTTCTGGACCGTGTTGTTATCTGGGGTGCACGTACCTTGGATGGTCATAATGAGCTCGGCAGTGAATGGAAATATCTCAACGTCAGACGCTTTGCCCTCTTTCTTGAATCAAGCATCAGAGAGGGCCTCACGTGGGTTGCCCTTGAGCCGAACGAAGAGCCTCTGTGGATGAAGGTCCGACAGGTGGTCGAACAGTTTCTTCATGAGCAGTGGAAACATGGCGCCCTGTTGGGCATCAAGCCGGATGAAGCTTTCTTCGTAAAATGCGATCAGACAACGATGACCCAACAGGATCTCGAGCAGGGTCGATTGGTATGCCTCATCGGAATCGCACCCATTAGGCCGGCTGAATTCATCATTGTACGAATTGTGAAAGAGACCGCCAACTACCTACCCTGAACGCGTTCTGCTCATGGACAGGCATCGTTTAGCTTATTCTTAAAGTAGTTCTTTAGAAATGCGTAGAGATATCCTTACCTCAATTTCGCTAGACTCATTTCCTCACAGCCGGAGGTGATGCATGATCATTCGACGGATGAATTTCTCGAGGACACACTATTTCTCTGGTCGGCTGTTAAGCGCAGATGATTTTCTGGCCGAGCAGAATTACCTTCGAGATACACAGCGATTTCGCAACCTGCACGTGCATGGGTACGGTGTGATTTCAGGATTATCAGTATCCGTTCGTACTCCTGGCTCCCACATCTCTCTGAGTCCTGGCATGGCCATTGATGCGATCGGAAGAGAGATTTGCGTCCTCACACCGGTTGAGTTCACCTTGCCGAATACGAACAGTCGTTGGCAGGTATCCGTACACTATGTGGAAGCTGAGGCGAGACCGATGCCATCCATATCTGCCGACACAGATGAGGAGGGCGCCACACCGAGCAGCAGAATCGATGAAGGCGTGGAAGTTGTCGTGACTCCGATCGGTACAACTAGAAAGAGCGGCCGTCGGCCTATCGCTTTAGCCAGGGAGACGGGCATACCCGGGGTCCCCCTCGCTGTTCTCCACCGTAAAGGTTCTCGTTGGATTGTGATTGCCCTGCCTACGCGTTCTCGTTCCATAGGTACACGTAAGAAACCTAAACTATAAGTTGAATGAAACACTATCTCCTGCAGAGGTTACGCCCTCCAAACGCTTACATGGTTAGCCACCTGAGTGCTCACTCCAAGTGCATTAACCACGACAGTATCTCGAAGGGCTGTTGCCGGGTGACACCGCTACGCGGGATAATGCGCTCTTGAAGGCACTATGCACAGTGAGTCTTCATTGAGAGAATATGCACAAGTCCCTTCCCTCATGATTCATGGTGAGGGAACGTAAGGAGTCCCAGTGATGGAAGAACGGAGCGTCGATCAGTCATGAATCCAAAGGTAAAGGAACAGCGAACTGAACCCCGAGTTGCGGTGCAATTTCGTACCATGGTGTCTGACTCTGTAGAGGCGGAAGGGACTGGCGTTCTGCTTGATCTGTCACAAAACGGGTGCCGACTGGAAAGCCCACTCCTCATGTTGCCTGGTCTTTCGGTAGCACTGCGGATCGCAGTCCCCGGCTTCGAGTGGGCCCTGATGATTGATGGGGCCGATGTGCAGTGGGCGGATGAGGACCGCGCCGGGCTGGCATTTGTGCGCATCAGAGAGACGGAACGGCAGCGGTTGAAAGAGGTCGTGGCGGCTCGACTCGCCAAGGGGGCTGATACGAACGACGATGCACAGGGGGAGCTGATCCCATGTGAGTTCCAAGGACTGGAAGCGGTGCTGGCGAAAGATCCCACACTTGCCGTCAGCAAGGGTCTGGCATGGTTCGCTCAAGACCCTACAGAATTCCGATTTCGAGGAGGGAGCCTGCTCAGCAGGGCGTTTCCTACCTGTACACCTAACTTCGCAGCTGCGCTCGGCGAGTTGGTGAAGGCTGGTGGCGACAAGGAAGCAGATTTCTCTCTGGCGCTGCTCCAGAACTATCTTGGTTCGACATCTACCGACAGTGTCGTGAAAGAGATTGTGTCGCGCTTTTCTGATGACGATCGCATTATGGGTGAGGTTCGGACCATCATCAATAGCCCGAACATGGCTTTGGTCTCCGGTGAATTCGCCCTGGCGGAAGCCTGGCGAGTCAAGAAGGAGTCGCTGACGCACTGGCTCACAGATGAGCGACGAGCGGTCTCATCCTTTGCCGAGCAACACCTTGCAGAGCTCGACCGAATGATTGCGGTAGAGCGGCATCGTGTGGAGACGGAACGGGAGCTACGAGAGAGAAGCCGACATGAGGATGAGTCCGGCCATGATCATGGGTACAGGCCAAAACCCTTCTAGCAGGATGAGGGGAAAGGTCGCCAGCAGCGTTCCCTGCCTTCGCCGAAGCGCTTCGCGCAGGCAGGTCGCATCGCTCAGAGGCTCAACGTACAGGGCAGAGTACGATTCGCCGCTTCGTTCGCTGCAGCCTTGAACGGTGACGTGTGCGTCTCGGCGCGCAGGGGTGGGCGGGTGAGCACGAAGGCCTTTTTGCGTACCCCACAGGGATGTCCATGGTTCCTTGTTGAATATCTCACCACCCTGTAGGGTTGTCCCGGAGCAATGACCACATGAAAGAGAAGAAGCGCCTTCCTACTGACGGTGGGCCGATCTCATGGACCAGCCCATTCGCCGCCCTGAAGCATGTGCAAGTGCCAACAGCTTCACTCAGCCAAGCTGCTCCTCATCAGAGTGCTTCGGCGCCTGCCTTGCCCAAGAAGAATCGTGGACGTGTCGATATCATTCGGCAGACGGCGCACCGTGGCGGAAAGACCGTCACCGTGATCACAGGGTTTGTCGGGATTGGCCAGGCGGAGAAGGAGGCGCTCGCGAAGCAGATGCAGAAAGTCTGCGGCGCTGGTGGAACGGTCAAGGACGGTCGAATCGAGATTCAAGGCGATCAGCGTGACGCCGTCGCCCGCATTCTTGCCGAGGCAGGGTTTCGGCCGGTCCTCGCTGGAGGATAATAGCCAAGCGCCTTTGGACGGGGTTCCTCCTATTTCTCCAGGTGAGGAGCACGACTGTTTCTCGAAGGTTATCAATGCATGTGATCAATTGTGTGATCGAGTCCCAATGCGCTATCCACTGATCATCGGACTAGTCTTGCTTGGGTTTTTGCTTCTCGTATGGGGACGCAATCTCCAGGCCACCAGACATGTGAGCGACAGGGCCTATGATTTGGTGCTGTCTACCCTACTCTCACACAAGGTACCGGCAGTTTCAGTCGAACAGATCGCATCCGGTGAGTTTCATCTGCTTGATGCTCGCGCTTCCCGCGAATTCAAGGTGAGCCATATTCCTGGAGCTATCTGGGTGGGTGATGAAGACTTCTCCTTAGATCGGCTGACCGGCATGGCAAAGCATACCCCGATAGCCGTTTATTGTTCAGTGGGGTATCGTAGTGAGCGTATTGCCGAATACCTGCGCCAGCATGGGTATACGAATGTGGTCAATGTCTATGGCGGAATCTTTGAATGGGTAAATACAGGACACCCCGTTGTGACTCCTGCTGGCGATGTCACGGAAACGGTCCACGCCTACTCGAAGTTATGGGGGGTCTGGCTCACGCGTGGAGCACGAATCTATTAGTGGCAATACAATGACTCAGAACCTTCACGCGATGAAATATCCTCGTACTATGGGAAAGATCCTCGACCTTCCAGTCTTGCTTGCCCCGCAGACATCTGACGCTCTCGCAGTCCCCCATTCAAATCCATAGACCGACATGGATCCCGCACAGTAAAATACGGAGTGGTCTATTCTTCTATGGAACGTGGGAAGAAGACTCCTTGAGAGACCTGTTAGGGTGAAAGGATGGTGTTGATGCGGCGTTATGTTTTACCCCTGTTATTGGTTCTGACCTACGTGTCAGGTATGTGGCCAGAGTCGGCGTCAGCCGCACAGTCCCTTGAGGAGGCGGAATTAGCGTATGATCGTGGCGACTATACCCAAGCCGCTCGTCTCTTCAGTCCTCTGGCAGAACAAGGCGTCGCATCGGCCCAGTTCTACCTCGGCCTGATGCATGAAAGAGGACGAGGTGTCCGGCAGGATCACTTCACGGCACTGACCTGGTTTCGCAAGGCGGCGGCGCAAGGGTACGCCGGCCCACAGAACAATCTGGGGCTGATCTACGAACGCGGTCGAGGCGTCCGGAAAGACGTGGTTCGTGCGCTGATGTGGTACACGATCGCTGCCACCATGCTGAGCGGCAATGAAGGAAAGGTGGCCGTACAGCGTCGAGACCATCTGACGACACAGATGACGGCTGCGCAGATTGAGCAAGCACGGGACCTCGCACAGCGTTGTCAGCAGTCACAGTTTAAAGACTGTGACTAGCCGGGCATCGATCATGCGATGAAACTTGAGGGATCGGTTTTGCAAACACACATCTCCCGGCGGAGACAACACTTAGCCACGGCAGGAGAAGTCATCGATGAAAACCAACAGCTTTATGATCATGTTGTTCTGTTCCATCACGCTCATTTCGGCCGCGTATGCGGAGGAAGTAGGGAGTGTCGACACGAAATTCAAAATGTTGGGGCCTGATCATAAGATCGTGATTGAGGCATTTGATGATCCCAAGATTGAAGGGATCACTTGCTACTTGAGTCGATCTAAAAAGGGCGGCTTGAAGGGAATGGTCGGTTTGGCAGAGGAAACCTCAGATGCTGCGCTTTCGTGTCGTCAAGTCGGTCCGATCCGTACGACGGGTGAACTGAAAGAGGGAGAACGAGTCTTTAGCGAGAGTCGCTCGCTTGTTTTCAAGAAGCTCCAAGTAGTCCGGTTTTTCGACAAGAAACGACAGACCTATATCTATCTGGCCTATAGTGACCGCGTCATCGAGGGTTCACCACAAAATGCTATCTCCACCGTGCCCATCCAACCTTGGGCCAGTCAACAAGGCTCCTGAGATATCGTCACGCCACAGAGTTTTGAGGGAAAGCTGCCGGCTTACGTCGTGACGCCGTAGCATCACTTAGAAAAACCGGTTCAGTGAAACCGTTTTGAGCTGATCCGCCCCTAAAGGTATTCTTTCGCTATGGCTCGGGTTTACGAACAGCGGAGAATCCTATGATCAACGGACGGAGTCTACTCATCGCATGCGTCGGGAGCCTTATTGGTTTTCTAGTCGGGTATCAGTGGCAGGCAGTACCGCTCTCACAGGTCCATGCAGAGGGTATTCTTCAGTATGAGGAGCCTGTTCATCCAGCTGTGACACCAACCTATCCACCAGGCTACTATGTTCTGGGAAGAATCTATCTCGATGGCGGCACTGCAGAAATGCTCCGTAAGCGAGTAGTGGCTTCAGGGGCGTTGACGGTACAGACGCATCCCGAGACTCTATCCTACCCACGGATCGTAGGCCAAGGCCTGGCCAACTTTCATGCTGCGACGCCTCCAATGAGTACGAGGACAAAACTTCCGAGCCATCGGCTTAGGGAAGGTTGAACGGTTGAACGTCTCATGAACTAAGGCCACACGTCCCCATTCGTAAGACGCGCCTCATGGCCCTGCCCCACTTATCCCTCCGTAACGACTTCGTATTCTCTGTGAACGTGCTAGACTTCCCTCATCAACACATCCAAGCAGATACCAATCAAGCTCGCTCAGGCAACCGACATGCTGCGAATACGTTCACTGGTACCCTTGGCATCTAATGCAACTGGCTACTATGGATTATGTGGAACAATCATCCTGGCGCTCCTTGCCGCCGCTCCTGCTGTTGCAGAGACCTTCCGCGCAGACTCCAAACGGTTTGCAAACTCCAAGATGGACATCGTGGTAACCGAGACGGAGCGTCATCCGAGAACGTCGGTCGTGGAGATTCAAATCAAGGCTGTCGGTTCGTCAGTCGGCTCTTCATTCTTTCTCCTATGCAGCGTACGTGACTTGGCCAGGCAACGCGGCAACTACCGGTATATTGCCAAGGTAGAAGAACAGCCTCACCGAGGCCACATGTTGATCGCTTTCCTTCAGAGCGTTACCGAACCTCCTGAAAAGATTGACGCACGGCTTCGCGGTCAGCAAGTGATCGACCTTGAGCAATTCTCACCGATCTGCGACAAGATGCAGTAATCCGCGAAGGAAACGGCCATCCGCCTCCTTTCCCTGTGCACTCTGACGTGAGCCTCTCTTTACAGCCGCTATCACCTTCCGCCTACTTCGTCTTTGCTATAATCGCTAGCTATGGGAAGACGATCCCGAATTTGCTCAACCATCACACTCGTAGGTCTTCTCTTACTCCTTCTGAACGGATGTTCGTCCAGGCCTATGCGCTCTGGCGTTCACTTTCCAATCACCAGCGGCTCCCATACGCTCTTACCGAATGAACAGCAGCGTATTCTCATCTGGGGAGATTCTTCCTTAATCAATGTGGCTGAACAATGGCTTCGGTCCCACCACTACACACATATCTTGCTTCCTCCACAGAACGTCCATTCTGGGACTAATCATGAGGCGGCACTCACACTTGCGGTAGAGTTGCAGGCGCAGTTTGTGGTTCTTCTTGAACAGGAGGAACTGAAGACAGGAGCGCTGATCGAGTCACATTGCGGCCCACGGTTCAATATCAGCGTCACTGTGCGTGGCTTATCGCTGGTGAGTCGAGAAACAGTCTTTCGAGGCAGTGCCCATTACCCACATTGCGTTGACCGTCATAAGGAGGTCATTGAGAACCTGACTTGCCAAGTTCTCGCGACTGCCTGGGGATTCCGCCCGTCCGGTCAGCTCGAGATCCCCTCATCATTGGCATGCACAAGCGGGCAAATCCCCCTTTCCACGACACGCTAGGAGCCTGTCCGACATGGCCTTCGTCGCAAGGTGAAGTAGATACGGCTTGCACCACCCCATACAAAAGCACTACTAGTTTTACGTGTAATTGTATTGCATTCATCAGTGGTCAGCGTGTAAGAGAGGGCTCATGATGTGGGGACTCAATACCCGAAGAGGGGCAATGACGATAGGACTCATTCTGCTCTTGACGGGAGCGGCGCAGGCCCAAGACGACGGCCACGAGTCGAATGCATCCCTTAGGGGCCCATTCCGGTTCAGCATTGTGAAGACCTGCACGGACGCCGTGATCGGCTCTACGACACACTTCTATTTCAACGGAACCATTAGCTATGACGGCACGGGGTTCGCTAAGCTTACCCAGCGAGGAATACTGGTTCTTCCAGGATCAACCTCGGTGTTATTCGAAGAGACTGCCGACCTCACATATTTCCTGAAGCCGAATGGGAGTCTCGTTCAGGAGGGAACATTCGTTGCAGCCGACCGCTCCTATACCGTCACGGGTGTTCGGATGGTTGGACAAATCGACGCACAGGGCACTATCGTGATGCTCAGTGGCCCCATTCCTCCTGAGCAAGAAATGGTGACCGCCGCCGGGGGCGTGATCTCTCAGTATTTCTGTGGTGCCTCGGGAACGGCTATCCGGATGCGCTAAGCGGCAGCAGATTCCCTGCTCCCCTATCCCGCTTTGAGTCAGTATTCAGAGACACCTCTGCCGGACTATCCTCTCAGCCCATCCAAGGTGGGATATCAGACTCGCGTGAGTGTTGGGTACAATCCCTCACACCACATGGCCAACTATTCTCATACACGGACATATGTGCGGTTTTCGTTTTCTTCGCCGCTGATTATCGGAGGGGAATCCTATGTGTGCGAAGGAGTACTCCGAAACCTTTCCCTGCAGGGTTGTTCAATCGTGTCCGACCGTGAGCTCACACCTGGCGGCATGGCACGTATGAGTCTCCTGTTACCCGATCAGCTGCGCGCATTACCGATTGAGATGGGCCGAGTCATCTGGACTCAGGGGTCTGAATGCGGGTTGGAATTCATGGAGCTATCCCTGGATTCGCGGTTACGTCTTGGTCGAATCCTACGGGTTGCGTTGATTGACTTTCTGAATGCCAGAAAACTACGCGAATATGAGCGACTTGTTGTGTAGATACCCTTCCGATCGATCCATCAACCGGAAGTCCCACACACAGAGTCAATTTAACCATCGAGCTGGAGTCTCCCATGCACTCCACGTGCTCGGGTGTTACCAATAGGCATCAAGCCTACGCACAAAACGGCTCACCTCTCTGAGTATGCTTGTACGGCTGCAAACCTGGAGGACCGGCGAGTGAGGGCTCAGTAGAGGTCAAATAGAATGCCGTTCCATTATGGCTGCATGTTCTTGTAGGCAATGAAGGCCGAGATCACGATGGTCTTCTCAATTGCAGTGAGCTCAGGGATGCGAGAAGCACTCAGTTGAAATTCTGCCAACGTCATATGTGGTTGGCGTTTAATCCAATGCACCAACGGCTTCCAGAGAGGATTAAAATTCTGGGACCACCATCCGGGAGCCAACCCGTCCATAGAATATTGAGCCGACATTCGTACGGCCGTGAGGTGAACGACTCCCGCTGAATAACTAGATGCCCCTTCATTCCTTTGCCTGCTGAACAATAACCGTGGACGAATCATACAGAACCAACCCCTGATAATCTGGTGTGTTAAGTTATCCCCTGTTTTCACAAACCGCTACATCGACATCACTCACGAGTTCATTCCACATCTCAAGCAAAGCAAGTGCCATATTTATAATATTTACTTTTACTAATAGTTTTGAAAAGTAATTATTTTAAAACCATGAGTGAGTGACTATTTTTACACACAGTGTATTATTTTGGGACACACCCTTCATTCAGACTTGTACCTCCATACTCACCCGACATGGAATTTCGCTGAGGAGAGGCTGCATGGCACTGCTGTTTTGCTCATATTTACAGCCGTGTCAGGCTGAGGTCTCCTCGTTTAGCCATTCATACGAATCAAGAGAAGTGTTCTATCATGAGACAGTTCGTTACACGTTCTCAGGCGAAATCATTCGCGCAATTGTGCGGAGTTATGGAATAGCAACACAGCAGATATAGATCATCATCTCAATCCATCTACATATAGTGTATCGATGTGTTTACAGGAGTGTTGCATCGATGAAACACTTTCTCGACGTTCAATAAGGTTCGCGTCGTTTCAATCAGAGCGAGGGAAGCTAAGCCCGTCATGTGACTTGATGGATCAGAAGGAGAACAATGTTGAAAAAGATTCGCGAGCCGGCAGGCCTCAGATTTGGCGCAATAGAGTATCGGTGATTGCAGCAGAAGAGCGATGACTGATGCTGCTAGGGAACTTGGGATGCTGGTTCGAGCGAAGCTACGACTGGGGACTCAGTGATCCTCACAGCACTCTGCTCACTCGGATGTGAGTTCCCACTGGGCTTGCGTCTCGTTTTCGTAGATGCCAAAGGTGGTGTCAGCATCGGGGTGATTTTTTCAAGTCCATACTGTTTCAGTTTTCGATAAAGAGTTGAGCGGCTCACCTGGAGATCGCGGGCGATCCGACTCATGTTCCCACGATGAAGCGTGAGTGCCTTTACCAGCAATTCTGTCTCAATTCGCTGGTGGGCCGCTCGCAGCGAATCCAATGAATCCGTGGCATGAAGATCTTCGCCACCCAGATCGAGGTCCTGGCGAGTAATCTCCGCCCCTTCGCACATGACCACGGCCCGTCGGACTCGATTACTTAGCTCCCGTACATTACCGGGCCAAGGGTGTGTACGTAGTGCCTCAATGGCCTGAGCTGAGAATCCGCGAATCGGCTTGTGCGTCGTCGCGGCGGCTTGCTGAAGAAACACCATTGCCATCAGCAACGCATCTTCCCCTCGTTCACGAAGGGGCGGAAGATGAATATGCAAGACTCCCAGCCGATAATAGAGGTCTTCTCTAAAGCGATTGTGGTCGATCGCTGTTTGGAGATCGACATTGGTCGCTGCGATCACTCGCGTATCGACATGAAGGGTCTCCTGCCCTCCGACTCGTTCAAAGGTTCCCTCCTGAAGAAATCTGAGCAGTTTGACCTGTAGAGAAGGAAGAAGATCACCGACTTCGTCTAGAAACAAGGTCCCGCCGCCTGCAGCTTCAAGCTTCCCCTTTTTTTGATGGACCGCTCCCGTAAAGGCTCCTCGTTCGTGGCCAAAGAGTTCGGACTCGAGTAAGGTCTCCGGAATAGCCGCACAATTAATCGGCACAAAGGGTCCTTGCTTCCGAACGCTTCGGGCGTGGATGGCCTGCGCAGTCAGCTCTTTGCCTGTGCCGGTTTCACCGGTCAGCAGTACCGGCATCTCAGTCGCCGCAACTTTGGAAATTTTGTCGAACACCCCACAAATGGCCAGACTCGACCCAACCATATCATCCACGACTCACTCCTCTCTTCCCAAACGTCCCGGGATACTTTCGGCTAGGTCATCCGTTGTGACTCGCGCGAGGTTCTACAACGCGGTGTGTCACTGGCCCCTCGTACCTGCAGTACGCTCGATTGAACTCCATTCACGTGGCATCTCGTTTGGCTCACCCAGACATCTGGATCCTGGCAGACCATATCGGGTGTCACAGGCGTGAAAGAGAACAAGGCGCTTCCCTCTTAGGTTCGCTCAAAAACAGAGACTTGGTTCCATCATGCAAGTCATCTGGTTATGAGGACAGCGCCTCACCAGACAGATCGTCTTTTGCACCCACAACACATCTTGACTTATTAGGGACCTGGACTTTGAGTCGTCTTGGCAGTGGGAGCGAAAACATTGTTTTCCGAGCCATCGATAACCCATTCAGATAGCCATCTTCGAAAAATGTACTAGGCCTGAAAGGCCTCACTCAAGATACGGGCACTACTCCTCGCTCAACGTGGGAATATCGGATCTGTCACCTTATATCGTCAGTACAATTACGACATTCGGCTCTATCTTATAGCACAACTACGCATGATGGCTCCAGTCACGAAATGTGTATGGCGTGCGTTGTCCTGAACGTGCGAAACTCATTCAGAATAACGATAGTGCATGTCAACAGCAGCTACCAAGGTGCCTCTCCGTCTTGAAGTAATGGAAGATGGATCCGTATGGATCTATTCCTATTCGAAACACCTTTCAACTTGTTCTCGTTTCACACATCACCGTGAGTTGCTGAGAGACCGTTAATAGGGTGGATATCGATGGGCAAGCCGGACTCAAGATTCAATGCAGGTGGATGCCAAAGGCCTTCACCCTGGTGCGAACAGACGCGACGACGAAACAGCCAACTATGCTACTCTCATATGTTCTCGATCGGTCATGACCTCAGTACGATCGGTCAGTACTCGTTTCCACACTGCTCTATCGAGATCCGGAGGATGAGATGTTCGATTGGCTGACGAATCCTGAAATGTGGATCGCATTGGGAACTCTTGCGGCCCTTGAGATTGTACTTGGCATCGACAACATCATTTTCATCTCGGTCCTCGTCGCTCGGCTCCCCAAACACCAGCGTGACTTGGCCCGCCGGCTGGGGTTAGGGCTGGCCATGTTTGCGCGGTTGGGACTTCTATTCTCGATTTCGCTCGTGATGGGCCTGACGGCACCGGTATTCACCCTGCTGGATCAGGCCATCTCCGGCCGCGACATGATTCTGATCGTCGGCGGCCTCTTTCTCCTCGCAAAGGCCACACATGAGATCCACAATAGTTTGGAAGGAGAGACCGAACAAGCCGACACATCCGTCCCGGTCGGGCTGGGCATGATGCTCCTCCAGATCGCCATCTTAGACCTTGTATTCTCTTTGGACTCCGTCATCACTGCCGTTGGACTGGTGAACGAGGTGTCGGTCATGGCCACTGCCATCATTCTGGCCGTCCTCGTCATGATGTTCGCGGCTCGTCCTATCGGCGATTTCGTCGATGCCCATCCGACGATTAAAATACTGGCTCTGTCGTTCCTTATCTTGGTCGGAGTGACCTTGATGGTTGAGGGCTTCGACGTGCACGTCCCCAAGGGCTACATCTACTTTGCTATGGCATTTTCAGTCGCGGTGGAGATGATCAACATACGAATCCGTGCACGCCATACGCCACCGGTGAAGCTCCACCATCGATACTCAGATGAGCAGCACCAAGTTTTGAAGGAAGACGGCTGATATCGACGTCTGTCTCCTACCCCTTCATACGGACCCCGGAGTCCTAGCCGAGAGTGGCGGCGCGAGATGTTCGAGCGGTTGCCGCTCTGCTTTCACACCAAGCCACAACTCGAGCACCGCCCCGAGCAACATCATGCCACCCCCGAGCAGATAACCGTAGAAGACACTGGCAGCTGATGTTTCAATCATCATTCCATAAAGCCACGGTGCTGCAATGCCGGCTCCTTGTGCCACGATGAAGAAACAAGCGATCGCCATCGCACGGATTTCCATCGGAAAGATTTCGCTGACTGTCAGATAGGCCGCACTCGCCCCGGCCGAGGCAAAGAAGAACATCAGCGACCAGAGCAGCATCTGCGTCGACAGCGTCAATGCGTTCATCCAAAACAGATAGCCTGTCACCGACAAAAGGACACCGGCAATTCCATACGTGAAGCTGATCATCACTTTTCGGCCGACCGTATCAAACAATCGTCCCAACAGCAGCGGGCCAAGAAAGTTGCCTGCCGCGAACGGCAAGAGGTACAACCCAACATCGTTGCTGGTCACGGCATAGTATGTGGTGAGCAGCAGCGGATAGGTAAATGAGATCGCGTTATACATGAACGATTGTGTCACCATCAGTCCAATGCCCAATACCGTCCGTCGAGGATAGGACTGGAAGAGTTCTCGGGCGACAGTCGAAATACTCGCATGGGGGCGAGCGTGGACCGTATTTGTCCCATGAGGCTCCGTCAGCGACGTTCCTTGGTCCTGCTCCACCTCTCGTTCAATCTGCGACACAATGGCTTCTGCCTCACGCACGCGACCGTGCGTCATCAGCCACCGTGGGCTTTCAGGAATCACACGCCGAACGATGATGATTGCCACGCCCAGCACTGCACCGAATACAAAGCACAGCCGCCAGCCGACTGATTCAGGAAAGATCGCGGGATTCAGTAACAGCAAGGTCAACAGTGCGCCGGCAGCCGAGCCAAGCCACCACGTCCCGTTGATCGCCAGATCGGTATGCCCTCGGTTTCGGGCGGGAATCAATTCATCGATGGCCGAATTGATTGCAACATATTCCCCGCCGATGCCGGCACCGGTCAAAAATCTGAAAAACATGAAGCTCATGAGGTCCCACGATAACGCCGTCAATACCGTCGCCGTCAGATACAAGGCCAAAGTGATCATGAACCATTTCTTTCGACCTTGCCGATCCGTGAGATACGAGAAGAGGAGTGCTCCAACGACCGATCCTGCCAAATACGCAGAGGCCGTGAGTCCGACTTCTGAGCGTGTGAGATGTAATGTGTTCGGGTGGGTCAACATCGGGCCGAGTGCAGCCACGATGGATACTTCCAGTCCATCGAGCAACCAGGTCACTCCGAGCGCCCCGACGATTCGCCAGTGCCAGCGCGACCAGGGCAATCGATCTAGACGTTGTGGAACCGCCGTCGCAATAGAGCTGCCCTCATCGAAAGTCATGCGACCATCCTAGCCCACATTATTCATGACGGTTTGTCATGAAACCACCAAGACGCTATGCGAGACGGGCACGCGGAGCGCCGAGGGACCGAGGCATACTTGAAACAGTCTGTCGAGGTCGCGAAGGACGAGCCTGCCCGCCTGGCTGCAGCGCAAACGCAGGCAGGCTTGTCGCAGCGGCGTATCGGTGGTTGTCGTAAAAGCGCTCATGAATGATGCGGGCTGGCACGATGGCGGACACATCGAGGGGTAGAGACGGAGAGACAGGTAAGAATCTACAGCCAGTCTTGAAACACTATTCGTCTGGCTCTTGGATGGGACCGGCCCATTCGCCACGAGTCAGCGAAACTTCTTGGAATCCTCCATCCGGCCATTGGAACTGTCCAGCCTCATCGATAAGGACAATGAAGGCATCCGCTTCATGAGCCTTCCCGCGAAACCAATACCAGCCAGGTTGGGTTGGTTTGTCCGTACTCCAACGATACATCGACATCAGTGGTTCCTCACACGAGTTGAGATTCGCCATTCCTCAGCCTCGTTCCGTTCTGGTACAGTGTTCGAGCCAATGGATGACCGTATCACGTCATGTCGAGACTTCCAATAGAAGAAATTCTCCCCGAGATTCATCGAGCACTGGCGACGGGTCAGAATGCGCTCATCAGCGCCCCGCCAGGATCAGGGAAAACGACCCGCATCCCGTTGGCACTGCTGAACGCCCCCTGGCTCGCCGGGAAAAAACTACTACTGCTTGAGCCTCGGCGACTTGCGGCACGAGCTGCCGCTCACTACATGGCAAAGCAGCGTCAGGAGCGCATTGGAGAAACCGTCGGCTATCGCATGCGGCTTGACACTAAAGTGGGGCCGAACACGAAACTCGAGGTCGTGACCGAGGGTGTGCTGACCAGGCTGCTGCAACAGGATCCGTCGCTTGAGGCTTATGGAATCGTCATGTTCGATGAATTCCATGAGCGCAGCGTCCAAGCCGACCTGGGACTGACTCTCTGTCGTGAAGCGCAACGGCTCTTCCGCCCCGACCTTCGCTTGCTGGTCATGTCCGCAACACTCGACTGTGGCCACGTCGGCACATTGCTCAATGAGGCGCCGTTCATGACGTGTCACGGCCGTATGTTTCCAGTCGAGACTCGTTATTTGGATCAGCCCCTCACCGGACGACTCGATGTGGCCATCACACAACTGATCCGACACTCACTCTCAAAGGATCAGGGGAGTCTGTTGGTCTTTCTCCCTGGAATGGCAGAGATCCGCCGAGTTGAACGGATGCTACAGGACGCCAACCTTGGCCCCTCCGTACGCATCGCCCCGCTGCATGGTGACCTGCCGCAGGAGCAGCAGGATGCCGCCATTCGCCCCTCGGCTCTCGGAACACGAAAGATCGTGCTCGCCACATCCATCGCAGAAACAAGTTTGACGATTGAGGGTGTGCGGGTGGTCATCGACGCTGGTCGGCTCCGACAACCTCGCTTCGATCCACGTTCAGGTTTAACACGATTAGAAACGATTCGTGTCACGCAAGATTCAGCCGAACAACGCCGTGGTCGGGCCGGCCGATTGGAACCAGGCCTATGCTATCGACTCTGGACGGAACGAGAGCAGGCCACCCTGACGACCCACCGTCCTCCGGAAATACTGGAGGCTGATCTGACACCGTTGTTGCTCGATTTAGCTCAGTGGGGCACTCAGAATCCCATGGACTTGTCATGGCTGACGCCTCCTCCGGAGGCTGCAATCGCACAGGCCAACGATCTCCTGATCCGACTCGAGGCGTTCACGGCAGATGGTCACCTCACGAATCATGGCCGGGCCATGACTGATTTGCCCGTACACCCTCGTCTGGCTCATATGCTGCTCAAATCCGTTCCACGCGGACTTGCGGGCCAAGCTTGTGAATTAGCGGCGCTATTGAGTGAACGCGAAATTCTGCATGGTTCACGTGAACTACACACAGTCGATCTGCGGATCAGGCTTGATGCCTTGCGAGGAGACTATGATTCGACTTCCGGTCTGACAGTGGATCGGGCTGCCGTTCATCGAGTGAAACAAACCGCTGAACTTTGGAGACGGCAACTGGCCGGCCTCTTCGGGCGGTTACAACAGACTGACGATTTTGACCTGTCTCGGAACGCTGGACTACTACTTGCGCTGGCCTACCCAGATCGAATCGCGAAACGACAGTCTGGTGATGAACCTCGCTACCTACTCGCCAATGGGCGCGGTGCCAGATTCATACGCCCAGACCTCTTAAGCAAGGAGCCATTTCTCGTCATCGCTGACCTGGATGGAGCCACGCAGTGGGCAGGGATCACCCTTGCGGCTCCCGTTGCCGCCGAAGACATTGCATCATTGTACCGTGACCAACTGGTCGAAGAGCAGTCAGTCGTGTGGGACGAACGGCTCGGTGCGGTTCGAGCGTTGCGTCGCCGTCGGTTCGGAGCGGTTGTGCTCACAGAAGAAGGGATTTCAAATCCTGAGCAGCAGCTCGTCACGACCGCCCTGCTGCAAGGGATTGGTCAAGCAGGACTGCAGACACTCCATTTTACTCCAGAACTCACTCAATGGCTCACTCGCATTGCCTGGCTGAAACAGCTCGAAGGGTCGGATTCGGAATGGCCTGATCTTTCAGAAGAAACACTGTTACAGACATTGGGGACGTGGCTCGGTCCATTTGTGTCAGGCATGACTACCCTGAATGCCGTAATCAGGATGGACGTTCGTCCTCCCTTGCATGCCATGCTCACATACGAACAGCATACACGTCTTGATCAGCTGGCTCCGACCCATATCACGGTACCGAGTGGTTCCCGTCTCCGCCTGGACTACAGTGCGTCAGGTCCTCCGGTACTCGCAGTCCGGTTACAAGAGATGTTCGGCTGTCAGGAGACACCCCGAGTTGCCGGTGGTCGCGTTCCCGTGATGCTACACCTCCTCTCACCGGCCAAGCGACCGATGCAAGTCACACAAGATCTGGGTGGTTTCTGGAAACGAGCATACCAAGAGGTGCGAAAAGAGCTGCGTGGTCGGTATCCCAAGCACCATTGGCCCGAGGATCCGCTGAGTGCCATCCCGACTGCCAAAGTGAAACGGCGAAATGATGCTGGTTAGACTCCGTGACGATTCTGCTCCCACAGACGAAATGCCGCGAGATCCTGCGCAAGACTATGGAGCAGTAGTGCGAGTATCGCGGCATCATCAATCAATCCGATTCCCGGAATAAAATCCGGGATCGCGTCCACAGGACTCAGAATATAGAGGATGGATACGGCGATTGATGCAATAGTACGCACCGAGAGTCCTCTGTAGTTGCCTTGCTTCCAGGCTTTGAGCAATCGAAGTAATATCGGTAGATCGGTCCACAGATGGCCGAACGTGCGGAGCATCGCAAAGAACCTGGTGGAGATCTTCATCGTTCCCTCCCTACGAGTACATCAGCATCTCTGCACTGATTATATGGAGCATACCAAAGCCCCCTGCAGTTTAGGAAGTGGTGATCAGCCGTCCCGCATGATGGACCAATATTTCGACTGCATCCACGATTACGCCGCTGCGATAAGATTCGTCGTTCATCCAGTGTGAAGCCGCTTGATCCGGAAGGAGATACGCGTCACGAAATATGTGCTCAACATCAAACCTCAATCCCGCATCGCACGGTGAAACTCCCTCAATGCCGCGGGAATTCCTTCCGAGTCTTTCTGAATGCGGCTTCCGACTATAAAGGCAAGATCCGAACCTAACACCGTCCGCAGCTCTGACAATCGTTCCGGCCCGATTCGTCCACCGACAGCCGGCATTGTTGGGTGGAGAGCCTCCCACGATTCCCGACAGCGCTGTGCGATCGAGAGACAGTCCTGTTGTGACATAGGGTAGCCTGCACCGAAAGCCGGATAGATGGTGAGATCGGCACCAGCGAGGCGAGGCAGCAGTCCATACAGAACGCCTGGTGCAACCCCGCCCCTCTCGGAACCGACCGATGCACCCAGAAAAGCTGGATGACTCAGGAGCGGCAGATTGAGACTCTCGTCCGAACTGAGCGACCTCATGGCATCGAATCCTGTCAGGCCCGGCGCGATCAAAAGACCAGTGGCACCGAGTGCCCTGGCTCGTGCCGCTCGCTTCCGCATGGTTTCAGAGGCACCACTGACATGGGCAAAATAGAGACAGGGGCGGCCTCGCCGCCGACTCCTGTCATCGATGGCCTCTGCACAACGGGACACTCGCTCCTCGAATGGACTCCAGCGTTGATTCACCAGGCTCTGATCGTCTTTGATCAGATCCACCTCACCCTCGACAAGCTGAGCAGCCAACTCAGCAAGTTCCGTCGCGGTCCGACCCAGCGGCTTCAACACACCACAAAGGAGCGGACGGGTGCGAACAGCGAGGATCTGCCTGATGCGTTCAAGACCAAATCGAGGACCTTGCCAAGACGACAGCAGTCCATCCGTCATCGTAAAGGACAGCAATCTGACATCTCCACGAAGGCTGCTGGTCCCAAATAGCACATTCAGGAGATCCGCACAGTCACCACTTAGAAGTTCGCCTCGAAACCGAATGGTGGCTTCATACCGTCCCCCAGCGGTTTGTTGCAAGTTCTGAACTTGCCCCACGATCTCTGATTGGAGTACGTGCGGAAGCAGATCGGCCTCTGCTTCGATAGTTTGGTCGAAACAGATACGCTCGGCCATCATCTGAGCAGTGGATGCGGGCCCATCAATCTCGTACACTGCAGTCAGAAACTCTGCTCCGTCAGGAACTCTCGCATTCATCATAGATGGTGAGAGGCTCATCGCCTTCAAGAGACGGGGTGAGGAACAGTATGTGACCATCTGGAAGGAACGATCGCAACGCGATACAGAAACACCCCAACCAGAAGCGTCATCGCCAGACCAGGCCAGCCACCGAAGGGTGGCGTGGCAAAGATCAGCAATGGGTTATCGTTGAGACCCGCGTGACCATGCACGCTGGGTGTCACGCTCTCACATAGGCTTGAAACCTTCTTGCTCCGCAGCTCGGTTACTCGCGAAAGATTCGTACCGATACTTTTCTCCCCTTGATCCGCGCACGGCTGAGCTGTTGAATAATACGGGGAGCGAGGGATTCCGGAACATCGACCAGAGAAAACCGCTCTTCAACTTCAATCGCACCGATAACGCTGGAGTTGACCTTCACCTCGTTGGCAATTGCGCCTACAAGATCGCCCGGTCTGATACCCGCCTCGCGTCCGGCGCCGATGTATACCCGCGCCATGCCGGTCTCCCGCCCGCCACCATGACGTGGCGTCCCTGTCGGCCGACGATCGGGTCGAGAGGGCATGCTCCGGGACCGATCGTCATAGCGACCGGCCTGCCGGAGCGGTCTTCCGAATTCAGCCTGCCGGGGAGGCAACGCTGGAATCTCTTGTTCTGGACGCTCCCCACCTTGGGTCCGCACAAGCAGTTTGATCGCAGCCGCCGCAACATCGGCTGGTGAATGGGAGGCAATCAGCCGATCAACAAGGGGAGTGAACCCTTCCAGCTTACCCTCAAGCAAGACCTCTGCCATAGTCGCGTGGATCCGCTCCAATTGTTTGGCGCGAAGGTCGGCGACGCTGGGTACCGGCAACACAGTGACCTGAGCCTTCGTGTGTTGCTCAATCGTTCGCAGCAACCGTTGTTCTCGAGGGTCAAGGATCGTGATGGCCACGCCTTCCCGACCGGCTCGGCCGGTCCGACCGATCCGATGCACGTACACTTCAGCTGAGGACGGGAGATCGTAATTGATCACATGTGAGACCTGTGGAATATCCAGACCGCGCGCCGCGACATCGGTTGCGACTAATAATTCTGTTTGCCCCGCCTTGAACGCCTGCATGACGCGATCGCGCTGTCCCTGGTTCATGCCGCCGTGGATTGCCTCAGCACGATGACCACGCCCCGTGAGCATCACCGTCACTTCATCAACTTCCAGTCTGGTTCGACAGAAGACCAATGCTGATTTTGCACCGGCTACCTCAATGACGCGGGCGAGGGCGGCGCCTCGATGCTGTCTCGTGACGATATAGGCCGCTTGCTGGACGCGCGGAGCCGTGCCGGATTTGATAGGTTCTTTTGCAATCGTGATCTCGACGGGATTGTGGAGATGCCGGTGGGCGATTGAGCGAATCCGTGGGGGCATCGTCGCTGAGAACAAGGCAGTCTGTTTGGCCTTGGGGGTGCCTGTCAGAATCGCGTCCAGGTCATCCGCAAACCCCATGTCGAGCATTTCATCTGCTTCGTCCAAGACGACGATCTTCACCTCTTGCAGCTTCAGCGTCCCGCGGCGAATATGATCCAGAGCTCGTCCAGGGGTAGCCACGACCACATCGATGCCCCGCTTGAGTGCGTGCAACTGCGGCCCGATAGCCTGTCCACCATACACCGCCAACACACTCATCCGTAATTCCTTGCCGTACCGCTGCATCGCTTCCCCGACTTGAATCGCCAATTCGCGGGTCGGCACGAGCACAAGCGCCGAGGGACGAGCTTTTTCCGCATGCGTGATTCGCTGCAGCATCGGTAATGCGAAGGCCGCAGTCTTACCGGTCCCTGTGGCCGCCTGTCCGAGAAGGTCTCGACCTGCCAGCAGCGGTGGAATGGCCTCCCGTTGGATCGGAGTCGGTTCTTCATAGCCCAAGGTTTCCAGAGTCGTGAGAAGCGGCGCTTCAAGCCCGAGTGAGGCAAACCCTGGTGAGAAGCCCGTGGCATTCGGGCCGGTGGATGCTGACGATTGGTTCTGTTTCATACAGATGCTGACACCTTTCATGCTGAAAATGGACCGAGAGTCGTCCAGAGGAAACCGGAATCATACTTTGAAGGCAGATGGTACGTGGAAGAGGATGGTCAGCGCAAGACACGTTGACAGAAGATGCGGTCTGTCCTCAATACAGAATTTGTGTGGGCAATCAATAGGTCGGCCTCTCACCACCAAACGTTGCAGATAAACACAGCACAGGCCGTGCGATGTCCCTATCAGAAATAAACCGGATGGGCATGGGAATCATTCAAGATACCGACGATCCCCATCTCCCATGTAGGAGATGGATTCCCCGGGTGGAACAGATCAGCTGTTCCACCCGGAGAATGTCATGAAGGGTTCAATCCCAAGAAAACAGGCCATGCCGGCTTCTGTGCCATGACAATAGAGGATTCATCTATGTTCGACGTATAGCGACCGCATGCACCGGAACCAGAGGTTCATCCGCCGGGATGAGAAATATCAGCTGAGCCAACGCTCGGTACCTCGCTTCCAATGCACGACATCGACTCACAAATCGACTGGCGGACAAGCGTGGGAAATAGTCGCGATGTGTCTCATAAAAGAGCGCCCGGCGTCCCCAGCGCTCGGCTTTGAACAGACACAAGCGAGTCACTAATTCCAACAGATGGTTCGGTGACAACCGCGAATGTTTCTGGTTCAACGGAGTGGCAACAACAGATGGAGAGATGGTCAGTCCCTTCGTCACATCTTTCATCACGTATCCTCCTTATGCGATATGCCGACACCAACATCTCAAGCTCACGATTTTGAGTACTCGACGCGCCCGCAAGCTTGGCTCATCTTGTTGATCTCTTATAAACCCGGAACATGAAGGGAACATTAGGACAAGATGAAAACTTGTTCATCAAACGCAGAAAAGAGAATGCCGCGAGTTCGTAAAGAGGCAATCGGCAACAAGGATGAGGTCACGAGTCGGCACAGGCACAGCCCGGTAGCGGTTCGGTGGCAATGTAGGTGAGGTTGTTTGTGTACGAGACAAACCCCTTGCGTCGCCCATATAGGATCAATACACAATCCGTCCCTTTACGATCGACAAAAAACCGGTAATCCGTACCGGACGGCGCCGCGATGGCGAACGGACGGGGCCCGAGATCGTAGGTGGTGAGCGTCAAGACAGCCTTGTGTGCGAGCGCATCGGAAGTCGCTGACGGTTCACCCTGGTGAGCCAAGATCGTCGATAGTCGATGAATAAACGTGACTCGACAGGATTCATCAACCAGATTTGTTACTTTAGCCATAGTCGTACAACCGGTCATGCTCAGGATAATGATCCAGAGGACGCGACGGGACAAAGAACGAAGCTCTATCAGGCTGGCTTGTATTGAAGGAAACCTCACGACCACTGGATCCACCCATACGCTCTTATTCCGAGATGGTCCGTCACAGAGACAGCTAGCTCGTAAAACCTGCGGCGGCCTCTTCTTCCGTATTACAGAGTTCAATCGTGCTTCCGTACACACGGTTCAGCAGATGAAAACCACTGGCTTCGAGCGCTTCCTTGACCATCCCCTTTGCCGCAGCGATCTTCATCTGCCCTTGAACGGCGCTCAGCTCTTTTGAGGCCAGGATGAGGACTCGGATCCCTCCACTGCTGATATAATCGACATCGGCCAAGTTCAGGACGATCTTTTTTGCGCCTTGCTCCAAAATCTTTTTGATCTCTTTGTTTCCCTGTTCGGCAGTGGTGGCAGACAAGCTACCCTGTACCTTCACGAATGTAATCCCTGCACTTTCGCGGGACGTCACGGTCAATGTGTGTCGGGTTCCTTGGTCCATCATCCCCTCCTTACTTATTAAACATTGGGCACACGGTCCGAACTTGCTTCCGAGTGGTCTATGATAGCAGCGATGCGTCGTTGGTTCCACCGGCACGATATCAACCGACCGAGACACACACACCTCTCGGACGGACTTACCCTGCCTCTTGGACCTTTGAGTGGGCCTCTTCCAAGGTAGAGGCATGAAGGCTCATCATTAACGCTCCGCTCAGTTGCAGTACCGTTCGAACCTGCTCGTTCCCCCCTGAAAGCACGAGTCTCCCGCCTGCTTCGGTCATGACCATGACAGCTTTCAAGATCACCCGCAATCCGATCGAGGAAATGTACGAAATGTTCGAGAGATCCAACACGATCCTCCGTTCACCACGCTGGATGTGACCCAGCACAATCCGTTCGACCTCCGGTGCACTGTTCGTATCAAAGCGGTCCTGCGGCGTCACGATCATCACGGCACCGCGTCGAACTGAGTCCACATCGGTCCCCTCGTCCATCGGCTGATGAGGCAGTGGTGGCTGCTTCCCGACATCGCTTTTGCCGCTTTTCTTGTGATCATCGCGGTGACCGAGGACAAACGACTTGGCGACCAGTTTCTTCTTCACCGTCAGCACATTGCGTCCCACGTTGCGGTGGTAGGTGACCTCGTCAAACATGGAGCGGACCAGATGGATCCCCAATCCACCGATTTCTCGTTCATGCAGCAAGAGCGAAAGGTCCGGAGGAGCAGCGCTTAAGGGGTTGAAGGGAATGCCGTCATCCGCAATGGTCAGAATGACATACCCATCTTGTACGTCACCTTCCACGTCGATGTGATGCTCCGTCGGGTCGTTGGGGAATGCGTATTGCACCACATTGTTCAGCAAGTCATCCAGCGCCATATTGAGCGTGGGGATCAACGGCTTGGCATCTTCCCATTGTGCCACATACTCCTCAAAGGCGATCTGTAGAACTGGAATGGCCTCCAACTGGTTGGGCATTGTCTGTCGAAAGACCCGAGTTGCGACATCAGACGGAGTCATGCCGTGATAGCGCAGCCCCAGCATCGTGATGTCGTCCGCCTGTGGAGCGTCACCCGCAAACGCTTTCACGGCCAACATCACTTCCCCCAAACGGTCCACCACCGAAAGAGCCTGTGATTTCCTCAGCACCATTTTCAGCCGATCCTTGCCGAACAGTTCACGCCTTCGGTTGTCGGCTTCCGTCACTCCATCGGTGTAGAGAAAGAGCTCATCCCCAGGTTCCAATTGGATGGTGCTCTCCTTGAAGGCGATGCCTGCCATGGGACCGACCAACGGCCCATCTTGAGCCGTCAGCCATTCGAACGCGCCATTCCTTCGCTTCAATAAGGGCGGATTATGGCCGGCATTGGTCGTCACAAGCGTGCCGTCTCGAAGATTCAAGATGCCGAGATAGAGCGTGACGAACATGCAGCTGTCGTTTTCGGCACTGAGCGCATCGTTCACATGCGTCACGATACTGGCCGGCGAGGGATCAGAGGCGGCTCTGGTCTTCACCATGATTTTGGTCATGGCCATAAACAGCGCAGCAGGGACTCCGTTGCCCGAGACATCACCGATCACAAAACACAGCCGATGCTGATCGACCAGAAAAAAATCATAGAGATCACCGCCGATCTCCGAGGCCGGCTCCAGCACGGCATAGAGCTCCAATTCTTTTCGATCCGGAAAGGCGGGAAATACGCGTGGCAGCATACTCCGTTGAATATCCCGACCGACATTCAACTCTTCTTGCATACGAGTTTTCGCGGCCTCGACCAAGGCCAACGAATCCGCTAACCGCGCCTTGGCATCCTCAGCCGCCTGTTCGGCATTTTTCAAGGCCGTAATGTCGGTGGCAATAAAGACGATTCCGCCATCGTGAGTCTTCCGTTCATTGATTTGCAGCCACTCTCCACTGGACCGGTACTGAATGTACGGTGAAACCGGATCGCGATGCATATCAAGACGCCAGCGCATCCAGGGTTCGACATTTCCCATCGCAGCGGGGATATCGCCGCGTTCGGCAGTCCGGCGGACGATCGATTCGAACAAGTCGCCTGATTGGACCTGGGCTCCGTTCCCTGACATCACCTCGCGATACTTGCGATTGCAGATCACCAAACGGTCGTCCGCGTCGAACAAGGCAAACCATTGTGGAACACTTTCGATCGCCTCGATCAGCCGAGCATGACTCGCACGAGCCAGCTTGGATGCCTTCGTCACTTGCCGGTCGATAACGGCCAGGAGAGTGGAAAGCGACACGGCAACGACAGCAAGAAGATCAACGTCGATGGCCGGTGGGTGGATACGGTTTACGACATCCCCAACCTCGTACATCGGAATCAACCCGATGAGATGCGTCCCGGCGAGGGCAAACCCCATGGCGGTCGCCTTCTCCGTCACCCGCCAACCACCGTAGCTGATATTCCATCCTGCGATCACGGTGACGACAACACTAAGGACAACGATTCCGATGACCGAATAGACAAATGGAAGCAGGATCGCTTGGGCATCGATCGGATGGTAGACGGCCATGGTGCTGGTCACATGGGTAAGACTCATGCAGGCTCCCATCAGCATGCCCCCGGAGACGAGCCGCATCCACCCCTCGACGTGACTGCTGATCACATAGACGGCAATGGCCCCGGTTGCCCCTGCTGACATCAGTGAGAGTACGGCAAGGCCTGCGTCCTCAGTTGCCGAGACGCTGGGACAAAAGGCAAGGTTCCCGATGAAATGCATGGCCCAGATCTCAAGGCCGGCCGCGACGGCTCCGATGAACAACCATCGAATCGTGGTTTGCCCTTGATCGGTGGCACGCATCCGTTCGGCGATACTCAGGATGACGTAGGAGGCTGCGCCACCAAGTAACATCGAGCAGACCGCGAGCAGCGGATCACAGATTCCCAACACAAACACACCCCGCTAAGGATTGAGGCCCATGAACCGATCTGACATCATGCCACGCGCCTCCAGATCTGGAGCTATGACGGTAAGGCCTCGTCGGGAATACCTAACAGAGACTTGTAGCAACCCCATACCATGTTGGATCAGAGCTGGCAAGCCGGCGAGCGGAGGGGTCCCTACAGAGCGGTAGATAAGGACGTTCTCACTGCATCCGCTGATCGAGATGCGTTCAGCGCGGACTTCTCATCTTCGGATCCGCCAACCAGTAGATCTATTGGACCTCTCGAAGGATAGTTTCCTTCGCCATCGCTCTCAAGACGTGGGGGTCCAGGATCTCCTCTTGATGATCCTCCTCCCTGCCCAACTATGCGCCAGACCTCCTCTACACCACGTTCAGAAAATAGAATATTGCTAGCCAAGAAGCTGCCGTCGGTATGTAATTGTAGCCAAGCAGATTAACTCACCGGAGGGAGTAAGGTCATGGCCAATCGAATGAGTCTTGTCGTGCTGAGTCTTGTGCTATGGATGGGACTTCTCATCTCTCCCAAAGAAGGATCAGCTGAATGGTACGCCGATGCCTACGCGGGAGCGGTTTTTACCGCGAATACCGACCTGACAGTGACCAGTTCATTGGGGACGACGACAACCTATCAGGGCCTCGACATACACAACAGTTGGACGGCCGGAGGCCGGGGAGGCTATTGGCTGGACAAGCAGAAAATGGATTGGCTTGGATTCGGACTGGACGTCTTTTTCTTCCATGTTAAGACGCCTCCAGGACAACAGGTGGGGGTGGTCAGTGGTGGAGGAACTAGCACGCAATTCGCTCATTGGAGCTTACCGGCGTGGGGAATCGGCTTCGATGTCCTGCGCCTGCGACTCCCGCTGCTTCGAGATGATCAATTCACTCACGGACGTGTGCAGCCATATCTTGCCGCCGGACCGGCGGTATTCATTACCTACGCAGGGCAAAATACATTTGTTCAGCCTACGGGACAAAGCTCCACCGACGCGTCAGTCGGCGCCAAAGTGGACGCCGGTGTGACCGTCATGGTCACGAAACGGATTGGGGCATTTGCGCAATATCGCTTCACCCACTTCACCACGGAATTGGAGTATCAGAACACGACACCTGCCCTGGCAACAGAAATATTCAAAACCACGTACGACACACATCACGCAATAGCAGGCCTGTCTGTACGCTTCTGATTCCACTAGCCAACTTCCCGTGCCTGCTCAGTCTCATCAAGGCCGAGCAGGCCACAGCCTCTCCATTTTCAACTTCTTCGGCATGTGCAACCGGGGCAGGACGATCAGCGTGAGTCTCACACTTCGTGGTCAGCGCACTAGCTGATTGAGCCGTTCCCATCGTGGATCGTGTGTGTCGGGATCGACCGACCAGTAGATAAAGAGCACCCGTCCCAGCAGATGTTCCTTGCTGATCGGTCCCAAGAAACGGCTATCTAAACTTTCCTCACGGTTGTCACCCATGAGGAAATACGTCTCTAGCGGAACGGTAATCGGTGGGAGATGATCGCGGACATGCCCGGCCATACTCGAGCGGTCGGAATGGCGCGTATAGGGTTCCGACAAGGCGTCACCATTCACGTATACGACCTGATCGCGAATCGCAATCTGATCACCGGGGAGCCCGATCACACGATGGAGAAACCGCTTTCCATTCTCATCCGGATAGCGGTAGACGACGACATCCCCCTGCTGGGGCTCCGCCGCCTGATAGGCCACCTGGTGGACAATCACATGGTCACCCGGCAACAGCGTCGGTTCCATTGATTGACTGGGAATCTGGTAAATCTGGGACCGCGCACGAACGAGTGGTAACAGCTCCGGTAGACGGTCTCTGACAAAAGACTCGCGAAGACCTTGTAACCTGGACGACGGTGACAGGCTTTCATCTTCATACGCTGCGAGCAGCCGCTGCGCCTCTGCGCCGGGCAGTTTGGTGCCATAATATTCCGCGAGATGATCCTCCCAGAAGTTGGTCGGAGCGAGATCGACGAGCATGACTTTGAGCGAGTGGACAAAGGATTGTTCGATTCGATCAGTTTGCGTGAAGGTCAATGGTGTAGACAGACCCGACTGGGCTTCAAGCAGACGGCTGTACCCCGCCACATCCGACTGAGCGGCGATCACGTGGAACAAGCGATCAGAGGTGACTTCTAGGCGAGCAAGTTGCTGATACACCGTGAACGGTTCCGGATCAACATGGGACACCGTCAACGAGGTTTCGCTGCATCCGGCCCAGGTACCAAGGCCCACACCCGCCAAGCAGAGGAGGACAAGCCTGAAACAGTTTCTGCCACGGTCAGATACAGAACAGCACGACATGTGAGTCATCTCTCCTCCCGTACGTGATACCGCGGAAGAATACCGCACTCTGTGTCAAGGCGAAAGGCCTCCCCTACCCTTCTCCAGCCTGACCGTCATTCCCTCAGGCGGATCGGTCTCCTGCCTTCCTGATCCATGGAGGAGTCAGAAGGCTGATCAGGGTCTGCGGCTTCAATGTCAAATCGCGATAGGTTCTGGTCCCCGCCATCACATCCGTCACCGCTTCACAGAGACGCTGTCCTTGTCGTAGAAACGCCCATGAACGGAGCCGAGGAAAGTCATACAGCAATCGGGCAAACAGACGCCCGGCCCGCAGTTCAGGCATGAGGGACTCCGCAAGCGAGCGAGTATACTTGGCGTGAACGGCCTGTTCGTCCAGATTGCCCTCAATCAAGGACTGCGCAGCCGATTGGCCGCTGCGAAGGGCGAATGAAATGCCTTCTCCTGTGACAGGATCGGCAAATCCAGCCGCGTCCCCGACCAACAGCACGCGGTGCTTCATAAACGGTCCTGTTCGCGGCCGAATGGGAATGACGAACCCATGATGCTCAATCTGGGCCACATCACGACAGCCCAGTAGATCGAGATACGTTAAGATTGTGCGCTTCAGCTCGCCTTCCCGCTCAACCATCGAGAGGATACCGATCGAGAGGTGTTGTCGTTTCGGAAACGCCCAGGCATAGCCATGGGGGAGAATGCCAAAATCAAATCGTGCCACGCCATGAAATCGATCCAACCGATCCTGAGGCATCGTGACCTCATACTCCAAAGCCGGAACCAGAATCCGTCCGTCCGCCATTCCAACTTTCCGTGCCACTCGGCTCAGCGCGCCGTCGGCGGCTAGGACAAACCTGGCCTTCATCTCTCCCATGCTGGTGGAGACCCTGACACAGTCGCCGTGATAGGAGACATCCTCGAACGAGCAACGTTGGTGCACCACAGCGCCGCCTGCTTGCGCGGATGAGAGTAAGGCATAATCAAACTGATCGCGCATCGTCATGGAGACAATGGGTGAAGGTCGATGGGTGGTGAAGAATACGCCTGTGGAGGAGAGATGGAGTTGTGCCGTGTGACAATCCTGTTCGATCACAGAGCGCACATCGATAGGTACGGCCTGTATCGCACGACCAACAATCCCACCACCGCACGTCTTATACCGTGGCAACGCCGCTTTCTCGAGTACGGCAACCTGTACACCTGCCCGTGCCAGTCGCCACGCCGCGATAGAACCAGCCGGGCCACTACCGACTACAATGACGTCATACGTGAGACTCATCGCTCACGTACGCCGCTGTTGACAATGACGGAGGTCTTTTTCATTCAATAGGGAATGCCTATCAGGATGAGCCCGATGCCGGTTGCGAAAGGGGCTGATGAGTGAGGAGCCATCAGATGGTCGTCTGCACATGCTCCTCATCTTCGAATTGCAGGAACATATCCTGTCGAGCCTCCACAGGAAAAGAGATCCTGCACCATGCAGCCGACCACGTGTCTCACTCAACATCCGTGACCTAGTGTACGTTGTGTCACGTTGAAAATTCAGCACCGATTCTTGGCGTGATCTGTGGTAGCCTATGTGGCAAGACGGATTGATCTCAACCGGTTCGGTCGAGAACCGTCAAGGAGAGATCAGCTGACAACAGAGTTGGAGCGGGGAAAATGGTACGCCTTGTCCTACTTCTACTCATCGTGGCGCTGGTCACTGTGGGGCCGCAACTCTGGACCAAGCGCGTCTTTGCCAGACACAATAGGCCCCGTCCGGACTTTCCTGGGACCGGAGGAGAGTTAGCCAGACACCTGCTCAATCGGTTCGACCTTCACCACGTCATCGTGGAACCGACGCGCACAGGCGATCACTATGATCCTGTCAGTAAAGCGGTTCGTCTGACCCCGGAGATCCTCGATGGCAAATCCCTGACGGCGATTACGATTGCCGCCCACGAAGTCGGACACGCCATTCAGCACCACCTCGGATACCAGCCCTTAACGGAGCGTACAAAGCTCGTGCTGGTTGCCCAGAAAGCAGAAAAGATCGGGGCGGTGCTCATGATGGCCATTCCCATCGCGGGAGCCGTCGCGCGCACCCCGGTTGCGAGTGTGGTCGTGCTGATGGCTGGGATAGCGACGATGGGGATCTCGACGTTGGTCCACCTGATCACCCTTCCCGTCGAATGGGATGCCAGCTTCAGACGGGCCTTGCCCGTGCTCAGACAAGGCAACTATCTGTCACCGGCCGATGAACGAGGGGCTCGTAGCATTCTCACCGCCGCCGCATTCACCTACCTGGCCGCATCCCTGGCAAGCTTGGTCAACCTCTGGCGCTGGATTGGGTTTCTCCGACGATAGGCCCGGATCAAATTCCAGGCTTCATCGTAGTCGACGGTGGAAGAGCTCAGCCGCGAGACCATAGCAGATGCGCGCAACCGCTGGGTCGTATCGGGGACCTTCGTCGCGAAGAAAGGCATGGGCGCCGTTGAACTCATGCCACTGAAATCGCACAGCGGCATCACTCAGTGCGTTGTAAATGAGTGCCCGCCCCTCGCGAGGGACGTGCGGGTCCTGTCGACCCCAGATCATCAGGAGTTCACCCTTGATCTCGGCAACTCGATCCAGGCTGTCGTCATGGAGTCCCTGGCCAAGACTGTGCTTGTGAATATCCGTCGCATAGAAACATGCGGCGGCCAGCACATCGGGGTGCATCGCCGCACGAAATGCCAGATGGCCTCCAATGCAGATCCCCATCACACCCAGCTTACCCGTGCAATAGGGTAACGACGCCAGATAGTCCAAGACCGCGCGCGCATCACCATCGTAGCTCGACACAGTTTTCGTGATTTTGTGCTGATTGCCGCGCGCCGCGCCTGCCTCGTCATAGGCCAATACCGTACCGGCCGGCTCCAGCTCATGAAAGATCTCCGGTACCGCCACCACAAATCCATGACTCGCCAGCATCGCGGCCGTGCGACGGATCGGCCCCGTGACCTGGAAAATCTCCGAGTAGAGCACCACCCCAGGATAACAACCCTCACCGTTAGGACGAACGAGATAGGTCCGCATTGGTCCCGTTGGAGTGGGCAGGTCAGTCGATTCAGACTCAGTAATGGTCATAGATCCGGCTCACAGTGGGTTGTTCTGATTTAGAGAGAGGACTGAATCGGTCACAGAGTCATTGTACGTGGAAGCGAGAGGGTTGACCTGTCTTTTCTATTTTTCGGATCGTGAAGACGAGCGTGGACACTCAACGCTAGCCTACGCCGCAGCTGAGGTCCACTCCCGATTGAGGAATGACTGGTCAACCGCACGATGCGAGACTTATCGCGACAGCTTCTCTTTGATGACCGCCAGGTGCTCAGGAGTTGATCGCACTCGGATCGTCAGGCCATCGGCATCGTAGTGTTCGGACAAGACCCGCATCCGAGCTCGGATGTCGGCCAGGGTCTTTTGAGCCGTAAATGGAACCTGCAATTCCGCGTCGACCATCTCACGCTCGAAGTACGCCATGATGCGATCCCGCAACGCGGTCAGATCATCTCGGCTCCTCGTGCACAGGAACACAGCTTCCGGATATTCAGACTGTAACAAGGCGATCTCGTCCGGTCCGAGACGATCTCGTTTGTTCAACACCAAGAGGCTGGGACTGTCCGTGGCGCCCACCTCGGCTAACACATTCCGCGTGACGTCAAGTTGAGACCGAAAGGAAGGATCCGACGCATCGACGACAAACAGCACCAGGGAAGCACAGGCCGCTTCATCAAGCGTCGACTTGAACGACGCCACCAGATCATGCGGAAGTTTCTTGATAAATCCCACCGTATCGCTCATGAGCACTTTCGGACGCGTTTCAGGATAGAGAGGCCGGATCGTGGTATCGAGTGTCGCGAACAATTTGTCGGCGACCAGCACCTCGCTTCCCGTCATCGCCCGCATCAATGAGGATTTTCCGGCATTGGTGTACCCGACCAGGGCGACGGTCAATTCCTTCTCCCGTCTTGCTCGGCGGATGTGGTGCTCGTCTCCGATGGCCGCCAATTCGGTCCTGAGCTCCTTCAGGCGATCACGAATGCGGCGCTTATCGAGCTCCAGACTCGTTTCTCCTGCCCCTTTCCCCCCGATTCCTCCGCCTTGCCGCTCTCTTCCACCACCGGTCTCACGCAAGCGTGGCGCCAGATAGTTGAGCCGAGCGATCTCGACCTGCAGCCGAGCCGCTCTGGTCCTGGCATGTCGACTGAAAATTTCAATGATGACGCCGGTTCGATCAAGCACCGGCACGCCGACCGCACGCTCAAGATTGCTCAATTGTGAGGGCGACAGGTCACAGTCTACAATGACGACTTGCGCCTGTTCGTGAGGACTGCCTGACGTCTCGCCCAGCTCTTCCGATTCCCCCTCGTCGAAGTCCTCTGGTTCGTCCCCGGCCGAGGCCTCGTGCTTCGAGGCCGATTGAGGCATTGGTTTCTCATATGACGGCCCAATGACCCCGGGCCCACCGGTCCACCGCGCTAATTCAGACAGTTTCCCTTGGCCCAGGACCGTTGCAGATTTCTCGGAGCTCCGTTTCTGAGTCACCTGGCCGACGACCTGGTATCCCAGGGTCTTTACCAGACGAGTGAGTTCTTGCAGCGAACTATCCAGTTCCTCCCGAGTTACACCGGGAGTATGGATCGCCACCAGCACGGCACGAGATTGGGAGAGGGTCGTCATCGTTTCTATTCCCTTGGCTACATCGTGGATGAAGAGATGTCATCTTATCAGGGAATGGCGCGTTTAGCGCAGCTCACACCGCATCTCAATACGACGGCTGTCACCTGTGATAAATGCAGTTCCATTTGCCCTTGATGAGCATCTGTCCTATTGTTTGAGCAAGGGGGAGGTCTATGACACCCACACCGATTCTGTTTCATGACATCGACGGCGTACTGTTCGGCGAATACGCGGGTGAGTTTCAGCTTCGACCCGGTGTGAAATCCTGGCTTGCCTGGGCCCACGAGCACTTTCAGGTCATCTGGCTCACCTCATGGGAATCGGACAAGATCAAGGCCCTGTTGCACGTCCTGTATTGTGAACGGTTCCACGGTCTTCCGGAGGTCCCCTCGTTTCATCACGCCAACTGGACGAACTGTCAGAACAAGGTGATCTGGATCGAACAGGCCGTCAAAAAGTTGAAGGACCGCGAATGGTTTTGGATCGACGACGAAATCGAAATATGGACACCGGCGATTCAGCACGCCGGCCTCTCCCTCGACCGCTGTATCCAATCAAATCCAGAAGGGCGGGATGAGCTCCTCGTTATCCAATCCACCCTGGTCAGTCGGCTTGAATGGATACAAACACAGACGCGCGATGGCATCCGTCCCAAGGACGCGGCATAAGCGACGACCCTGAGAGGCGTTCGAGTGAACGGATGACGCACCGCAGGCAGCCGTCCATCCTCCCGTGTGCTTGTCATAAATTACGTATCGATACTATTTGCAATGCATACGTACGTGTCTTATCGTATACTCATTCACAGGTCGTCAGCCGGCCTCCCCTTCGAGACTGGTACGGCCTGGCACAGGCATGCGATTGCGCTTACTCCCACTGCAAGTTCCCCTTCTCCTTCTTCTGTGCAGTACCCCTGCCTTCTCGTTCACCGGCCTGGTCGTATCCGTCAAAGACGGTGACACCATTGAAGTCCTGTCGAACGGGCAAACCACAAAGATTCGCCTGCACGGGATCGACTGCCCTGAGAAGCGCCAGGCCTATGGATATCGGGCAAAACTTGCCACGGCTGTCTTGACCTTCGGTCAGGCCGTCACGATTCACCCGCATGAAAAAGATAAGTACGGGCGACTGGTTGCCGAGGTGATACTTGCGGATGAGACAAATGTGAACCAGCTCCTGGTCAAGGACGGGTGGTGCTGGTGGTATCGGACATATGCCCCGGCCGATCCAGTACTTGAAACGCTAGAGACCGAAGCACGCCAAACCAAACGAGGTCTCTGGAACGATCCTCACCCCGTGCCACCATGGGTCTATCGTAAGGCAAAACACAAGCCACCTGTCGGCGTCTTGGAGCCACTCCCCTAGCCCTCAACAGGCATCTTCCTGTCGCCGACTTCTCAGACAGGGACGTGACTCCTTCTTCAGCCTGTCCCGTGGCCACGTCCACATGAGCTGCTTTTTTCTATTCGATGGCCTGTTCCAGCTTCATAATGCCCTACCGCCTCCTTGTCGGCCTCGAAGGAGTCATCAATTTGAGCCGGAGAGCCAAATAACTTCTGATGAATTTGGAAGCTTCCCTCTCGCCAAAGTTTCCTCAAGGAGTCATTGCCATCACAAATCATTGGAATCAATAACTCTTTTTAACTTTTCAGGCTCTCAGGCACAGAGTGACCCCCACCTTCCACTAACATAAAACCGTGGCGCTCCGGTCTCGGCGCATGAAGAGCCGATTCATGAAGATGGTCGAAAATTGTTCGCCAGGCCGGCCCCCTTTCAAAGAGATTCCACTGCCAGTGGGCTGAAGATCGTCCATACAGATGAGGCAAATCGGCAAGGCCTTACATCCCGTTCCGGTCTCTCTATTTGTGCATCATGCAGAAAGTATTTTCTAAACCATTGATTCAATGAATATATTTGTGCTTTTTTTGAGCCAAGGTTCATGCTACGATCCCTGTGCTGCTTTCTTTCGCCATGGAGTCTCTCCCGGCGGTAAGAAATGGGGGGAGGTGATAGGGGTATCACCTCCCCTTTCTTTTTCCATATAGATTCTTCGGGATTGTGTCCGTATCCTGCCGATCCTTCGGTCTTCTTTCTCCTACCCCTATCATTTTCTGTGGTACAGGTCACCGGCATACCCATTTACATCCCAACCCGGTCATTCATTTCAGCCCCATGAAATGTCGTTCAGCAAGAGCGAGCCCTCGCTGATGACAAGAATTCTCTTGGGGAGTTACGTTTCTAGCCCGCATTCTTCATGACTCCTCTGCTGCAATCGCCGATCCGCTGTTGCGACAAGCCTGCGGCCAGCAGGCTCGCCCCTCAGACCCTCGACGTACTGCACGAGTACGCTTCTGGTCCTCCGGGCTCCGCGCGCCGGTCCTTCGACCTTGCTCAAGACGGTGAGCCTATCGAACCGTCTCACGACACAGTTGGGCAATTTTGCCACGAACAGTCATGAAAAAAGCGGGCTGGCACGGGCCACTGATGAACTCTTCGATGAAAGAGCTCCCGGTACGGAGCTGGGAATGATGAAAGATGGGAGGAAGTGAGGAGGCGACGTGGCCGCCGCCTCCCATGCTGCGATGACTACTTCTTCTTCTTGGCCGCCTTCTTTGCCGGCTTCTTCGCTGCTGCTTTCTTCGTCGCCATGAGTACCTCACCTCCCCTCGGGTTTAGAAATAGTGTTACTGCATGTGTGATATACCAGACTTTGTGCAATCAGTAAAATCCTCTCGACACAAAATAGCCGATCGGCTGAAAAAAAACGGCAGACCTGATGTCGTCGAGGCCACTCATTGAACCCGCATTGTGCATGAACACCTCTACGGCAAGCACCAAGACGCCACTATGGCAAACATCGCCAGAGGTTGCCCATGGCCAGACGGACAGGCTCGTGGGTCCCGACCATACTATATTGCGATAAGTATGCATCGGCCTCCTCTAGCTCCGCGTGCCTGTCCTTCGACTCTGATCAGGACGGTGAGCCTGTTGAACCGTCTCGTATGCCGTCTTATAGGTTTTGTCACGACCCATTCTGCACAATGCGGGTCAGAAAGCCGAGGACGGAGTGCAACCGTTAGCAATCGCCACCTATGATCATTGGACAACGGATGGGCTGAGTCCGTCACAGAGAGAGACGGGACCTGCGAACCCCACAGGGGTGAGTCATGTTGCCAGAGACATGAATGATGACGGCAACGAGATTGCGAACCACAGGGTAGGACTGAAGCGTCAGGACCTCAGCACCCAGAAAACCAAGCAGGAAATGGATCATCTTCTGGCCAATGCTAGTACGGCCAGCCAATCACCCGCCGCTCCCATGTTTCAAGCCATCTTCCGCGTTACTTCCCAGACAGGTGCGTGACCGCTTGTTCCGCATGTTTCGTTGCGACGTCGGTATGCCCCGCGCTCCCATGCTCAACGGCATGTTTGAGCTCCGCGATCGCTGCATCGACATGCGCATCCTTTCCTGCCTTGAGAGCATGCTGCATGGCTGCTTCCGC
>DIHK01000063.1:0-114309 GCA_002420115.1 Nitrospira sp. UBA5698 | reverse complement strand
AGGTGCGTGACCGCTTGTTCCGCGTGTTTCGTTGCGACGTCGGTATGCCCCGCGCTCCCATGCTCAACAGCATGTTTGAGCTCCGCGATCGCGGCGTCCACATGCGCATCCTTCCCTGCCTTGAGCGCATGCTGCATGGCTGCTTCCGCACTGGTCAAGAATGGTCCCATATGACCTTGTTTGCTATGGTCCGCAGCTTCCTTGGCGAGCTTGATCGCTTCTTGGCGATGCTGGTCTTCCGAACGAACAGCATCACGACGTGCCCCGCCTTCCGCAAACACCGGTTGCAAGGGCAGGACTGTTGAGGTGACGAGGACAAACAGTGCGGCGAGTGTAAGACTCCTGTGCGTCGTATATCGGCTCATGGGCATTCTCCCTTCTTGAAATGACGGTTACCAGCTCGCGTCCACCATCCTTCACTGAACGCATTGTAGCATGGGTGCTCTCAGAACAAACCGGCTCTACACACTGAGAACGATGCCGAGCACAGCAGGACTCGTTCAATCCGACTCCTTCTCATGTGACGGGCGACTATATCGTGACCGACTCAGCAATTGCTCCTTCATATAACGGTTTGTGGTCTTGTGATCGAGGTACGGCTGGAGATGAGTCGTCCTCGTTCACGAACAGACACGAGTCACGATCCGATTCCTCCCCTTGCAGCAGGCTCGTCGTTCACCACGAAATGAGGCACGAAGCGGCTGTGATTCCCATGGATCAGACCACGATCCTCTCGAATCCCCATCCCTGCCGGCTCGTCCCCGACCACCCAGGATCCGATTACCGGATGCCACCTCTCGAACACGGGCAACGGCACGTACTGCTGATAGACCGAGAGCTGCGCGTCATAGGGCCCGGCGGTCGTCAGCACCTGATCCCCGTTCACGATTGAAATATTGGCGCCTTCGCGTGACCAAAAGGGCTTCCTGACATAGGCCGCACAGTCTCCCGGTCCGGAAAAGAAGGCGGGCAACAGATTCGGGTGGTCGGGATACCACTCCCACAACAACGCCAGCAGCCCCTTATGGCTGAGCACCTGTTTCCAGGCCGGCTCCAGCACCAGCATCGAAGACCGGGACAGCTCGGCCGCAAATGCGTCCTCACACATCCATTCCCAGGGATAGAGCTTGAAGAGCGTCGAGATCGGTTCGTTGCGGTGATCCACAAACCGCCGCTCCCGCGGCTCCCACCCGATCTGTTCGATCGGCAAGGTCTGCACGTGCCATCCGGCCTGGTTCGCCGTGTCGGCCAGATAGGTCACCGTCTGTCGATCCTCGTCACTCCCATCCAAACAAACCAAATGGAGCACATCGGTTGAGGCCCACCGACGGATCACGCGCCACTGCTCGATCAAGCGCTCATGCAGACAGTTGAATTGATCCGCCTCCGGACAGGTCTCTCGCCACCATTCCCATTGACCCACCGCAGCTTCCACCAACGAGGTGGGTGTATCGGCATTGTACTCGAGCAGTTTCGGCGATCCAACCCCGTCATACCAGAAATCAAAACGTCCATAGAGGGACGGCTCCTGCCGCTCATACGAATCGATGATCCGAGGCCGCCACTGTTCGGGGATGCAGAGATCGGCAAACCGATCCTCGCGAATGATCCGCTCGACGGCCTCGATACAGAGCCGATGCAGCGAGGCCGTAGCCGAGTCGAGGCAGTCGACCTGCGCCTGACTGAACTCATAGGCGGCATCCTCGCGCCAGTAGCCTCCGTCCAGACTATGATAGGTGACGCCGGCCCGATCAAGTTGCGCCGGCCAATCGGTACGCGGCTGTATCGCACGACGATGCATCGCTACGTCCCCTCGTCCGGCTTGTAGAATTGGCCACCGGTCCAGCCGAAACCGCCGCGTTGGCACACAACCGTCACCTCATCACCTGAACAAACATCGCCTCCCGACATGGCAGGAGAAACCACCCCCCGGTCGTTGATCTGATCACCCCGCACAGAGCAACCATCTGCTCCCTGCCAGGCAGCGATCCACACCATCGCTCCCAAGCCATCCGCCGCTGCAGCTAGACTCACCCGCACCTCGGAGGAATGCCGCTGACGAGGAGGTGCCGAGTCTAACACTGGCCGATCCGGCCGTTTCTTGTTCATGGGACCCTTTCACGCGAAACAGAAAACCCGGGAGGGAGCAGGAGACAGACAGGCACATGCCGACATCTTACACGGATTGAGCGCACCGCGGGTGAGTCACATACGGGAATTCATGTTGATGGAGACCACCGGACCGGGCAAATGGACAGGGCGCAATCCGGGACACTGGGATATTTTCTGAAGGCAGGAGATGCGGAAAGAGGAGCATGGTGGACAGCGGGGGGACGCAGTTCAGGATCTGAGCGATTGACCCGACTGACCGCGTAAGCCCACGAGTGGTTCTTGCCTATGGGTCAGCCGTTCACAAGGGACCAGAGTCGTCACAGAAAGCTAGGTGGACTATTGCGAAGCAGGAACATGACAATTCCTTTTGCTAAACTCGCCGTCGCCCCATGCTCCAAGGGGCAGTTCATTCAGTTCCGCCCGCGCTTCTCGCCATGTTGGATAGTGCGTAGCCAGTAACGACAGAAAGCGTGCGCTGTGTCTAGGCTCGATCAGATGAATCATCTCGTGAACGATTACATACTCCAGCAGATCTTTCGGCTTTTTCACAAGTTCCGTGTTGAGCCGGATATGACGTGCCCTGTGGTTGCAGCCCCCCCACTTAGTCTTCATGCGTTGCAAGAAATAACCAGCCACCCGCAGACCGAGACGCGACTCCCATTTGGCGATCAGGCGAGGAACGATCTGATGCAGCAGAGATTTGTGCCAGTCGTGCATCACCCTCGCACGGACCGCCTTTGTGGTGCCGGGCCGCACAAGGAGTGTGATCCGTCGATGATCCAGCCTGACTCTGGGCTTTGCATCCTGGTGCTCCACCGATAACAGATAGCGCCGTCCCCACAGGTAGTGAGACTCCCGTGTGATGAACCGGCGGGGGCTCTCCCGAGCTTGTTCGGCAAATTTCGCCCGCTGTGTCCGAATCCACACTAGCTTCGAGATGGCATAGGCACGCGCAACTTCCATCCTCGTTCCGGTTGGAGCAACCAGGCTCACGCGGCCTTCCGGCGGATGCACAGACAAATGCACATGCTTGACCGCCTTGCGAGTCAGTTGGATAGAGATGTCGCCAAGCTGCAGGGTCTCGTTCATCCGTACCCCGGTTGGTTCTTGACCAGTTCAAAGAGAGCCCGCGTAGCCTCACGATTGCGCTCAAGCAACGGGAACAGCGCATTGACCACCTGAGCCTCACGCGCATGGTCACCTTTCCATCCTGCCGGCGCCTGCTCCCTCAGGACACGATCAATCTCCAACGCCAACCTTGCCAATTGGTTCCCGTATTCGGCTTGAGATTCAGCGGCGACATTGGCAGTGCCCTTATCAGCCGCGAGGATCTGAGGCAGGTTGCGAAAGATGATGATGGCCTCCCGGTTACCGTGAAGCATCGCCGGAACGTCTTCTTCCGGTTGCTTCGCCACCAGCCGCTTGGCCAGGGCCTCCGCCTTCCGAAGAAACTCTTTGTAAGCCGCTGCATCTGTACGGCTCTGCGTGATCAGATCACCCAACAGCTTCGACATCTCAGCGTAGAACCTTGGGTCGGTGAGCTGGTCACGGATGATGGTCTTGCGAAGATTGTTGATGATACCTTCCGCGATGGCGTTCTTGGAGAGTTTCCCCTTCTCGTTCAGCTTGCGGGCAATGGCGTCGTGGATGCCGGTTTCGACGATCAGTTCCGTGAGCGACAACGCACTGAGGTTGCCTATGTCCGTCGCCGGATCGGCTTGCACGTAGGTGTTGAGCAGGTGCCGCATGTCGGCCTCGTAGGGCTTGATGTCCAACTCCTCACCTGAATGCTTTTTGATGGCGCTGCGGGTGTCGCCGTAGAACTCGACTTCCTTCTGCAACGCGGCGGCCTCGGAATCGGAGTAACCAGCCTCGGTGAGGTTCTGGGCAATGTCGGCGTAGGCGCGCACGAACGTGGCGACGGATTTGTAGAAGGCAATGCGCAACGGCTCCGTGTCCCCCAGTGCTTGCGGATTGGCCGCGTCACCGCAGAAATAACGGAGGAACTGCTCGACCTCGCGAGGTAGCGGCACCGGCTCGCACAGGTAGCGAAGCGCCTCGCGGGCGGCATCAAGTTGTTTCTTTCCTTCCTTGAGCCAGTCCTTCAGCTCGACGTTGTTGGTGCCGCCGTTGCCTTGATCAATGTCCAGTTCGTCGGAGCTATAGACTGCAATGGCCTCCTGCACGTCATTAAATAATTCCTTGAAGTCCACGATGTACCCGTAGTCCTTGTCGTCACCGTCCAGGCGATTCGTGCGGCAGATGGCTTGGAAGAGGTTGTGGTCGTGCAGTTCATTATCGAGGTAGATGTAGGTGCAACTTGGCGCGTCGAATCCAGTCAGGAGCTTGCTCACCACAATCAGGAGCTTCATGTTGGCGGGTTCTTCAATGAACCGGCGCTTGGCTTCCTCCTCGTAAACCTTGGTGGTCTGCCCGCTCTTGAGGACGTGCTTCATGTAAGTGTCGAACTTGTAGCGTTCATCGCTGTTCGCGGGCTCCTTCGAGATCGCCGTCGCGTTCGGCTCGAAGGACGTGATGATGCCGCAGTATTGGCCAAACGGCTTGCTTTGGAAGATGCGGTAGTAGTGGCACGCGTCGTAGATGCTTGCGGCCACAAGAATGGCCGTGCCCCGGTCGTTGTTCAGGCGCGGCTTGGTGTCGAAATCGTGGATGATGCTGGCGGCGATTCGGGCTTTGCGCTCCTCGGCGCTCATCAGCTCCTCCATCGTTGCCCATCGCTTGCGAATGATGGCCTTCTGGAAATTGTTCAGCGTCTTTGTCTTTTGCTCGAAATACGCCTCGATGGTCTTGGGCGAGGTAATGCGTTGCGGCACGTCGCGGGCCTCGTATTTCAAATCAAGGATGACCCCATCCGCCACACCTTCGTGAAACTTGTAGGTGTGGATGTACGTACCGAAGATGTCGCGGGTTCTCAGCTTGGCAGCATCCTTCTTCAGCAGCGGTGTGCCGGTGAAGCCGATGAAGATGGCATGCTCCAGCCAACGTTTCATCTGGCGGTTCATGTCGCCGCCCTGAGTGCGGTGGCATTCATCCACGAAGACGTAAAACCGGCCATGAACGTGTGGCGGCGGGCCTTCGAGATCAGCGGGATCGAACTTGTGGATCAGCGCGCACAGTAGGCGTGGCGAGGGGGCGCCCAGCTTGCTTACAAACTCTGCCCGATTGAGGATGCGGGGCGATGGCGAGTTTTCACCGATGACCCCGGCGTTCTTCATCACGCCCTCAATCTGCTTGTCCAGTTCGTCGCGGTCGGTGACGACGAGGATGCGGGCTTCGGAGTCATGCTCCAGCAGCCACTTGGCGAGCAGCACCATGAGGATGCTCTTGCCGCTCCCCTGCGTGTGCCAGATAATGCCACCTTCGCGTTTGCGGATGCGATCCTGCGCTGCCTTCACGCCGGTGAATTGATGCGGGCGTGGCACTTTCTTGATGCCCCCGTCGAAGATGACGAAGTTGCGGATCAGGTCGAGCAGGCGGGACTTCTCGCACATCTCGGCCAGTGGCCGGTCCAAGAGAGCGCCCGGTGTCAGCGCAGCGGCACTCGCCGACTTCCATTCGACGAAGAACTCCTCCCGGGTGGTGACAGTAGCGTAGCGCAGCCCCTGCGAATCGTTCCCCGCGAACACCAGCTGTACCGTCGGGAAGAAGCCCTTGTTGAAGATTTCCTCCTGGTTGGTGATGAGCTGACGCACGCCATCCGCGATCTCGACCGAACTCCGCTTCAGCTCGATCAAAGCAACGGCGATGCCGTTCAGGTACAGCACCAGGTCGGGCCGCCGCTCGTAGCCGCCGCGCAAGGTTACTTCCTCGGCGAGGGCGAAGTCGTTGTTCTCCGGGTGCTCCCAATCCACCAGATGCACCGTCTCGTGCGGTTTTCCGGCTGCGATTTGCACCGACAGGCCGTAGCGCAGCAGTTGGTAGGTGCGCAGGTTGGCCTGATAGAGGGTAATGCCGGTAGCATCCGCTGCGGCCATCAGCTTTTGCAGGGCGGCAGAAATGTGCGCCTCGGAATAGCCGCGCCGCTTTAGGTTCGCCCGAAGATATTCCGCCTCAATGCAGCGGTTATTCTCCCGCTTGATCCACTCGCCAAGGTAGCGGTATCCGAGGCAATCGTGTCGAGCCGGGTCCGTGAATAGAGCGATGACGCGGTTCTGCGTCTTGCGTTCGGAGCGGGGGATTTCAGGCATTCTGGTTCTCCCCCCACTTGTCGCCGGGCAGCTGGTTCGCATTCGCGACCATATTTACCAACAGCTTCGTTCGCGCCTCGATCATCTCTACATCCCAATGCGGTGCGTCCGCCAAGCTGAATTTACCGGCCTTGGTTTTGAATGGGAGCGAGTTCAAAACGAGTCCGTTCTGGTAGCCGATGTTGATCTTGTGCCCGAGGAAACTCCGGTCCTTCGCCAGCTTTTGTTTCTTCTCAAAGGCCGCCGTGGCCAAATCCGAGTTGTATCCACTTAAGGTGAGATTGCCGAGGCGATGCACCCAAGCATCTTGTAAATCAGCTGCTTTCTGGCGGTCGCCTCCCGCAATCATCTTTATCCAATGATCGGGCAATTTCTCCGTCTGCGGAAGCACATGCTCCACCGTCCAGACGAAGCGGCCTTTGTCGTCCCTCGCCCAGAAGTCGGGTTTGTATTCCCGTGAGTGGTGCATCTGGTCGATTTGAATGAGGACGTATCGGGCCATCCACGAGTTGCTATCGTAAACATGCCCGCCGAGCGCAGTCTTGAACTCCTCCAGCGACGCCGGCCTGGCGTGCTTCATCAGCTCATCCACAAACCAGTCTAAACCGAGCTTCTTGCCCGCTTTGATACGCGACGCACATGATTCCACCACGTCAATCAACGCCTGATCAATCTGTCGGGTTGGTGGCTTGTCCGTCACGTTACGGCGGATGAAGTAGCGCGCCAGCAGATCGACGACATGCTCAAGAAACTTCGTATCTTCCAAGTGTTTGCCGTCGAGTGAAAACAAGTAGAGCAAGACGAGGTAAGCCGGCGCGCTGCTGATGCGGTCCAACTCCGTCAAGCTTGCGGCAACTGACTTTGTGCCGAACTCCGAGCGTAGCAGCTTCCCGTAGGTCGTCGCGCCTTCCGTCAACTCCTCGAACAGTAACGCCGCATCGCGGTTGATGAGCGTTTCGTAAACCCGGATGATGAGCGACCGCGTGGCACGGGTAACCTTATCAACCTTGATTTCCTTCCGATGCTTGAAGGTGTTATAGAACTGACGCAAGAAACGCTCTTGATCGTTGGCATCCGGTATCGCCTCGATGAGCCCCTGCCACCTTTCAAAGGACTCATCAATGTCCACGGCGTGCTTCTTCTCCATCTGCGCGAGCATCTTGTTCTTGATAATGTCCATCGCCGAGAGCGGCACGCCCCGGTTGTTCAATGACTCGAACAAGGTGAACGCATCCGCCTGGCTGCCCACCGTGATTTGCACGAACATCAACTGATTGATTCGCTCCATCAGTTTGAGTAGCTCAGTAACGTCATCAGAAATCTTTTCCTGAAAGTAGGCGTAGGCGCGCCCGAGCAGGCGATTGCCGCAATAGGGCTGCTTCGGCTGCCCCTCCAGTAGTCTCGCCTCGCCCAAGAGGTAAAGGTAGTCCGCCAGATTGTGGTTCTGGGCACTCGGCTGCACACGCAGGAAATACACATTCTTCGCCACCTTGAACGCGCCCGTTTCTCCTGGCTTCGCGTCCTTCTTCCGCTTCACCAGCTTGGCTCGGATGTTCGTGACGCACGACTTGACCTCTTCCTTGTCCTGCTCGTCAGCCGGTTCATAGGTATCCATTGCCGCGACCAGCTTTGCGTGGATCGCTGCAAGGAGTAGCGACAATGTTGTGAGCCGCTGCTGCCCATCCACCACCTCAAAGATGATCTCATCACCGGCGGTGATACTCTGCATGTCATTCACGCAGATGATTGAACCCATGAAATAACCGGGGTCGTTGTCCTCGATGTCGTTCAGCAACTGTTCCCAGTGCCATCTCTTCCAAGTGTATTCCCGCTGATACTTGGGAACATGGAAATGCTCCCGCGCACCTTGATCCACATTGATCAACTTCGTAAATGGCATGTCGTGGGCTTGCATCATGATCCTTGGTTTGGTGCCTGGTTGCTAAAGGCCTCCGGCTAAGGCTTGGTCCAGCAGCGACTTCATATCAGCCGCGTCCTGCCGGTGAGGAGTTCCTGCATCATGGCCTGCTTGAGGGCGCGGGTCTTCTCCCGCCGCTGCTCCAGCCCCGCCAGCTCCGCGTCCATCTCCGTCAGCACCTCGGCGATGGCGGTTTGTTCGGGGAGGGTTGGCAACGAGAAGGTGAAGTTCTTCATGTTACTCCCATAGAGGTGATAAACCGTGCTGCCGGTCACGAGTTGAAGCACCTGCGTTTCCTCATAGCGAATGACGAGACTCAAGAAAGGGCCGTGAACAAGATTTGTGTCTGATCGGATTACGAGAATGTCGCCACCGAGGATTACACCATCGACTCTGATGCAACTCGCTTTGGCCAAGCCTCTGGGAGTTACGTCAGACGTGGGCATAAGTACGTCGTTCGCGACCGAACGGAATACGCCCGATGAAATATCGGCGCGGCTGAAAATTTCCCCGATGGTTTCTGGGTAACGAGTGAAAAGCTCGCCGTAGTGAATGCATCGTTCTGCGCCTGATTCACTGAGCGCACTTTTAGGAAGTCCCTTGCCTTTGAAGAAAGTCGCAACATCCCCCAGCCGCTTCACCTCCCACTCGCCGTGGAAGCCAGGGAGGCGGGTTTGGCCGGTGAGGAGTTGCTGCATGGCAGCCTGTTTGAGGTCGCGCTTCTTGGCGATGAGCCGGTCCAGCCCGCCAAGCAGCCCATCCACATCGCTCAACGCCGTCGCGATGGCTCGTTGTTCGGACGGTTGCGGCAATCTAATTGGTATTCCCCTTAGGTTATTCCTATTGAGAGTTGGAACAGATGTAGCAGCGTCGAACCTCTCAAGTCTGAACTGGCTCAAAAAGATGTGAACGAATCGTGGTTCGTTACCTTTGAAATCTTTTACCCAAAGCGTCGTGTCATGAGGCCAGCATGGCTCCTCGATATAGAATACTTTTCCCAGCATGCCTTTTCTGCCGGTGATGACAGCGGGCGGTTGAAGTTTTGATTCGTTGTGGAAGTATGAGAAGCCGGAGGATGAGTAAACGGGAATGGTTCCAACCTTTTTGGTCGCCTCCGTAATGTCGAACCCTCGCTGAAGTAGGCAAAGGTCGGAAATATCGCAGTCACGCCATTGGTTACTGGCCTCGCCCACCTCGGGCTGTTTGTATCCGGGTTTCACTTCCATACCGCTCCCATCTTTTTGAGGTGTCCGTCCACGCGGGAGGCGAGCGTCACCACTTCGTCGGTGAGCTGCGGCAGCGGGAAGGCATAGCGTTCTGCGAGCTGGCGGATGCGCCCTGTGAGGGTTTGCGAGACACGATCGATCTCGCCCTGAACGGCGGCACCGATGGTGGCCAGCCACTTGCCGTCCACCACGAGCATCTTGATGTCGGCCTCGGTGAGCGTGGGGTATTTGGCGTCGAGCTTGGCTTCGATGTCGTCCTGAGCGGCCTTGAGCTGGGCCTTGGCGTCCGCCTGCTGGTCGAGCACCTTGGAGTAATCTTCCAGCGCCTGGCGTTCATCGGCGTAGTCAGGGTCGCGACCGATTTCCTTGAGGCGGGCCTTCACGGCTTTGGCGGTGATTTTCTGCTTCTCGCCCTCGCCTTCGATGACTTCCGCGAGCAACCCCTCCTCACCGCTCTGTTCCTCGCGCATTTCGTCGAGCTTCTGCTCCAACGCGGCAAGTTCGCCTTCGAGGGCGGCAATGGCATCGCGCTCGGCCGCGAAGTAGCGGGCGATGAGCAGGGCGGCGGGGACGAGGTCGGACTTGAAGCGGCGCTTGCCCTTCTTGAAATCTTCCTTCTCGGGCCAGACGAGTTTGTTTTCTTTGTTTTTGACCTGACGTATTTCGCGAGGCTGCGCGCCCGCCTTCCACCCGGCGTCGGCGATGAGGTAGCAATCGTCCTGCATCGTCTCAGCCCAGTAATCCATGAGGTGCTGATAGACATCGTAGGCGTCGAGCAGTGGCGCGGTCTTGAAGGTGGCGAGCAGGTCCTCGGCGATGGTTTCGATGAGTAGCTTGGGATGGCCGTTTTGGGAGAAGCCTTTGAGCTGCGGGACGGAAGCCGTCTGCCATTGCGTGAAGAGCTTCCGGGCCTTGGTCATGAAGGCGGTGAACTCAGGGTGGTTGAAGATCGTAGGCTTTACCTCGTTGATGGGGAGCCGCAACTGGTAGTAGCCGGGGCGGTCTAACTTCTCGAACAAGGCGGCACGCAGGCCGGGCATGATCTTCCAGTAGTTATCGAGGGCATTGAGGTCGCGCTCCGGGATGCCGCCGCGCAGGTGGCCGTCGATGTCCTGCACATCCTCCGGCTCGGTGCTGTCGATGTAGCGGGGGAGGTTGAGGTTGTAGTCGTTCTTCGGGTCGGCGATTTCCGCAACGGGCACCAGGCGGGCGTAGCGAGGATCGTTTTCATCCAGCCGGGCGAAGGTGTCCACGATTTTGTGGATATCCTGCTCGCGGAGGCGGTTCTTCGGACCGTCCTTCTTGAAGCCCTTGGAGGCATCAATCATGAAGATTCCTTTGCGGGCAGCGGCATTTTCCTTGTCGAGCACGACGATGCAGGCCGGGATGCCGGTGCCGTAAAAGAGATTGGCGGGCAGGCCGATGATGGCTTTCAAGTAACCGGAGCGGACGAGCTGCTGGCGGATGACGGCCTCGGCATTGCCTCGGAAGAGGACGCCGTGCGGGAGAATGCAGGCAGCTTTGCCCGTGCTCTTCATCGAGCGGATGATGTGCAAGAGATAGGCGTAGTCGCCCTGCTTCTTCGGCGGCACACCCCAGGCGAAGCGCTGGAAGCGGTCGCCGCTGCCACTTTCGCCTAACGCGAGGCCAGTAGACCAGGTCTTGTCCGAGAAGGGTGGATTGGCGACGACGTAGTCGTAGGTGCGGAGCTGCTCGCCGTCCAGGAACTTAGGCTTCACCAGAGTTCCCTCGCCGCCAGATTCAATCTTTGCCGTCGGGAAGTCGTGCAGGATCATGTTCATGCGGGCGAGACCGGCGGTGGTCACGTCCTTCTCCTGGCCTTCGAGGGTGATGTGTTTGCCCGCCTCGGCGGCGACCTTCAGCAGCAGTGATCCTGAGCCGCACGTGGGGTCGTAGGCGGTCGTGGCGGCTCTGGAGTTGGCCGGTGAGATGCCGATAACCTTGGCGATGACCCGGCTGACTTCAGATGGGGTATAGAATTGGCCTTTGCTCTTGCCGCTCTGGCTGGCAAAGTGCCGCATGAGATATTCGTAGGCATCGCCCAGGATGTCGTCGTTCTCGGCGCGGTTTTTGGAGAAATCTAGCGCGGGGTTCTCGAAGATGGCGATGAGATTGCCGATTCGCTCTACCTTGGTCGGTCCGTCACCAAGTTTGTTCGGGTCGTTGAAGTCGGGAAAGTCGCTACGGGCGAGGCGCTGGTTGGCATCGATCAGCGGCTGGATGACCTGGGTATTGATCAGGTTGCCGATATCACTCTTGCCCTTGAGCGCAACCATGTCCTTAAAGCTAGCCCCCTTGGGGATGACCACGGGCGGGGCAAAGTCGTCGGAGTCGCCGTATTTGTCGGAAACATATTTGATGAACAGCATGAACAGGACATAGTCCTTGTACTGGCTGGCATCCATGCCGCCGCGCAGTTCATCACAGGACGCCCAGAGAGAGGAATAGAGATCAGATTTCTTAATAGCCATGTCTGAGTTGATCCCAGAAATAGAAAGATAAAAAATCGGGCGAAGCTTACCCGTTTTCGCTTAAGAAATCACGCACCAGAAGGAAGTGCCGGGAGCTGAGTTCCGAGTGCTGAATAGTGCGTGACTGTAAGGTGCGGAGATCTTAGCTGTCAGACATCCCACCCGATCGAACGATCGAGGGAAAATGGCGTGGCGTGAAGAGATGGGAATGCAAAGAGAATTCAGGAACGAGATCGAATGACCGAGGCTGCCTGTGAAGGACTCAATGTCGAGTCAGGCTGTCAGGCAGGAGCCCCATAATTTTTGATAGGCGATCCCGCGGCCTCACCGTTCTCCCCCCTGTGCCTCCTTCATGAGCCGGTCCGACCCGCTCAGCTAGCCTTCGCCGTGACCTGAAGTCGGACACGAGTTTTTTTCTGAAGGGCTTGCACAATCGCGAAGAAGTTTTCCGTGCTCGGATTCCCATGCGGGGCGAGCATGCGGTGGAGGCTCTTGCTTGGCTTCTTAAGCATATGCGCCAAATCCTCGAAGCCCACCGTCGCGTTCACCAGATCGCGGAGGATCGCTTTTCCCGTACCGGTGTCCCCTCCCAGGTAGGCATTCATCGCCTCGGTGAAGAGCGATTCCCGAAACCGAGGGTCGCGTTGGACTCGCGTGACAACTGTGTCTTTAAATTCCCGTGTGAGGGCCATGATTCCTCCGTTGCCTCACGCCTCTGTCTTCAGGCGTTTCCGACGTCGATAGTCTGCCCATCGCTCGTGTGCGGCGTCGATGCGTTGTTGCTGCCGCTGCTTGCTGCTTCCACCAAGGAGAATCACCAGGCGATCTCCGTCCTTTCCAAAATAGACTCGATAGCCTCGACCGAAATCTATCTTTCGCTCGAACACTCCTCCACCGACCCCTTTGACCTGTGACCAGTTTCCTGCCATGAGTTGATAGAGCGTGGCGGTGACCTTCGCCGCAGCCGCCGCATTCAGCCCATCGAACCACGCTGCAAAAGGCGACCGCCCCTGCCCATCGCAATATTCCAGGACTCTGACGTCAGCCACATACTATAGTAACACAAAGGTTACCACAAAACCAACGTAGGAGGTTGTAGGCTGAAGGCTAAGGTTTGAGGACGCGGGAAAGGACTGAGGGGCGGAGACTGGAAACTGTCTCAGGTGAGCCAGAGTGGTCGAACTGGTGGCTGAGTTACCTACTCAAAAGCAGAAGGAATGTTGGCGCGAGCTCATGGCCGGTACCGGTTCCCTCGGAGTAGAATCGTTCCACACGGAGGGCTGTCCCTCAGGAGTACAGGCCGATGTTGGTGACACCGGAACTGAATGCACGAAATCGTCGGGAGGCACTGATCGCTGCCGGATTGGCAGCCATCACCGCGGCAGGGCTGGGTTGGCTGTTCCCGGTGCTCTGGCTTCTCGTAGGGCTGAGTCCTCTCGCTTACTGGTGGGTGCGCCGGCGCTGTCTCCGGCGGCTGGCAGTGATGCGGCAGCCGTTTCCGGCTGCGTGGGAGGCGATTCTACGCACACACGTGGCGTTCTTCCGGGCCCTGGACGAGACGAGTCAGGCCCGGTTTCGGCAACTCGTGCAGATCTTCCTGAGTGAGGTTCGCATCTCAGGAATCCGGACGGAGGTGGACGACACGATCCGGGTACTGGTTGCGGCGAGCGCCGTGATTCCGATCTTCGGCTTTGAAGACTGGTCCTACCACCGGCTGCACGAGGTGCTGATCTACCCGGATGCGTTCGACGATGCCTACCGGACGAGTGGAGGGAAAGAGAACACCATCTTGGGCATGGTCGGGCTCCACCATTTGAGCGGGGTGATGATTCTCTCAAAACCGGCGTTGCTCTCGGGGTTTGATCATCCGTCCGGACATCACCACGTGGGAGTGCACGAGTTCGCACACCTGGTCGAGCGAGAGACACAGGAGTACGGAATCCCGCCGGAAGTGCCCTGGATGGCGGTGCGGCAGTGGCTGCGGTTTGTGGGGCAAGAACTTGCCCATCCGTCGCGGCCACGGGCCAAGTTGAACACCTATGCGTATAAGAACGAGCATGAATTCTTCGCGGTGTTGGCCGAGTACTTCTTCACCTCACCCGCATCCCTCGAACGACAAGATCCGGCGCTCTATGCGCTCATGCGAGATCTGTTTCACCAGGACCCACGAGCACTGCTTGGCCTGGCTCCCCGTCCAGCCGGAGGCCTCGGCCGCAATGCCTCCTGTCCCTGCGGCAGCGGCAAGAAATATAAACACTGTTGTCTCGCCAAAGCCGGCTCGTGATGCCTGACGGCGCTTTTCTTGGAGATGGAGAGCGGATGGTATGGCCTCGAAAACAGGATCTGCTCGCAACCCAATGAACATGGTGAGGCCAATGGCGCGGGCCTGCTGAGTGCGCCACGACAATCCTGAACCTGGTCAGCGCTTGTCTTAAGCAAGTGGCTTTGTTATTGATGCCGACTTTCCGGCATCGAGCAGAATGGCGACGAGCATGTCGCTCATGACGTTCACACCCGAGCGGGCGCGGGCGATGATCCAGTCCACCGTCATGATGAGGGGAATCGCGGCCAAGATGACCTGATCCGGCAGTCCGGCGGCGGCCAAGACCAGCGGCAAGACAATCAGCCCGGCTTCCGGTATGCCGGCGACACCCGCTCCGGCGATGATGGACGCGAGGACAATCAAGATCTGTTTTGCCATGGGGAGGTCATAGCCCAACGCTTGTGCGAGAAACAGCGCGGCCATCGCTTCGTACAGCGTGATGCCGTCGTTGTTGAGATTGGTCCCGACGCACGCTGCGAGGCGCGCCGATTGGGCCGAGACCCGCATCCGTTCCAGACAACGCAGCGTAACCGGCACGGTGGCCAAACTACTATTACATGAGACCGCCGTCATGATGGCATCGGCCCCCTGTCCCACATACTGCTTCGGAGATTTGTTTCCGACCAGCCAGGCCACCAGGGGGTAATAGAGAAGGGAGTGGACCGCAAGGCCTGTCAGCATCGCCACGAGGAAGATCCAAAGGACGGAAAACACACCAACGCCCGACTTGCCGACGACCTGGGCAACGACACCAAAGACGGCCAGGGGGACCACGACAATAATCCACTCAAGGATCATTACGAGCCACCCATAGATGCGTTCAATACTCCGCGCGACCATCACAACGATTCCACTCGTCTGGTCTGATTTGCCGTACAGGTATCGCAGGGTGCTACCCAGGAGCAGAGCGAGAAGGACGACGCCGATGATATTGTTACTTGTAAATGGATTGGTCAGGGTGCGGGGAATATAGGACGCCAGATACTCGATCGGACTTTGTGACCCGGCCTGCACATTGGCCAGCGCCGAGGACGAGACGGTTGTGCCTGGCACGAGGTGGAGCAATTCATCCACGTGCCCCAACCAGGCCAAGCCGGGCTGCCAGAGATTCATGATGGCCAGTCCGATGGCCATGGCGACGGAGACGTTCACGAGACAGATGACCAGCAGCTTGGTCCCCTGCCGCATCGGAATACTGGTGCGGAGCAGGGCATCGAGGATCGCAAAAAAGATGAGTGGAATAGCGAGCGTCTTGAGCATCCAGACCACCCATAATCCAAGCTGCCCGAGTTGCTCGTTTCGCAGACCGTTTAAATAGGGCGCTTGGCCAAAGAGCACGCCGAGCGTCGTCCCTCCGATCACGGCGATCAGAACTTGGATAGACAGGGGGATCGAAAGCCGGCGTGAAGTCTCGTGCATTCTGGTCTCCTGGGCCGCCGCAGCTTACCCGGTTTGACCATCAGAAACTACCGTCCTTGACCATAAAAACAGAAGTACGATGTTCTGAACTGCTCCAGAGAGGCCGATCATGCGGATTAGCCCGCATCATTCATGACGGTTCGTGACGAAACTGCTGAGACGCTATGTGAGACGGGCACGCCGAGCCATGAGTGACCGACGCATACTTGAAACAGTATGTGGAGGTCGCGAAGGGCGAGTCTTCCCGCTTGCCCATGAGAAACCCATGGCCAAGCTTGTCGCAACAGCGTATGGGCAGTTGCAGGCGAAGCGCTCATGAATCATGCGGGCTAGGTAGGAATGTCGCGGTTGCCGTCGTAGGAAGTCCTGGATTGGTACGAGATCTTTACGGCATCACCATCTCGCACCGATGAATCTTCCGAACCGATCTTCTTATTGACAGTGATGAGCGCTTCTCGGTTCTGAATAAACGAGCGTAGCCCCCCGAGTTGTCCAGGATTGGCTTCGATGAGTTGCTTTACCGAGGTCGTACCTGAGACGGGTACTTCGATCTCACTCTCATCAACTGCGGCTCGCAAGGTCTGACCAAAGATCTGGATTGATACCATCGCATCCTCACCACATCATCCACTCACATGCGTCACGAACGCACACTATACAGGATCTTCGAGACAGACTCACCTCTGCTCAGCCTCCCCTGCCCGATAGGCGTCCTGAAGCAGTTGCGCGACATGTTTCACTTGAACGGATTCGCGCAACCCGTTCTTGAGCTGGATCATACAAGCCGGACAACTCGTCGCCACCACGTCGGCACCGGTCTTCGTGATCGCGCGGGCTTTTCGGTCAAAAATCTTCTGCGAGGTGTCATAGTCTTTGATCACGTAGGTCCCCGCAGCACCGGCACACCGGTCGGCATCCTGCATCTCTACAAAGTTGACGCCGGGCAACGACGACAGCACCTGCCTCGGTTCCTTGCTCACACCTGCCGCACGAAGATGGCATGAGGCATGATAGGTCACACGTTGTGTGCCACCGAAGCTTTGAGCCATGGGAGGCTGCTGCTGTGAGCGGGCGACAAATTCTGAAATATGGACGACCTTCTTGGCCAGCGACTCCGCTTGTACCCGCTCAGGGCCTTCGGCAAACAGGGTGGGATAATCCTTCAGCATGAGCGTGCAGGATGCGCAGCCGGTCACGATCGTTTCATACGACGCAAATGACCGCATATTGAATCGGGCTCCGTCACGCACGAGATCGACATGTCCATAGGTTTGAATCGGTGTTCCCGAGCAACGCTGCGGAGGCAAGGCCGGCTCAACTCCATGCTTTTGCAAGACCTCGATGACCGCGTCGCCGACTCCATCGTCAAAATAGTTGGCCGCACATCCGTGGAAATAGGCCACGGTCCGTTGTGGCAAGGGGTCGGCTCCATTGGTGGTCAACTGTGCATAGCGTTCACGCAAGTGCCGGCGTGCCAGTTTGGGTAACGTGAGGTCATGTGGCAACCGAGCGGTTGGAGCCAACTGCTTCATGATCGGCGCCATGATCCGTTCCAGCACTTTTCTGAAGAACAGACGATCCCAGATGACCTGAGTGGCAGCCAGAATGTGGAGCAGCGCGTCAAAATTCACTCCCTTTGCCTGACTTCGGAAAATCCACCCGGCCAATCGGTTGGGATGCTCAGCCCGTTTCTGAAGAATGAGATCTGACACATCCACGCCAGCCGGACAAATCGTCCGGCAGGATTTACAGTTGAGACAGGCTTCGACCACTCGCTTCGAGTTCAGGTAGCTGTAGTCTTTCGCCGTCACAATCTCAAACCAGCCGCGGGCACTCATGTCTTCCGATTGAAATACATCGTACACGGGACAGACCGAGTTGCATTTCGCACAGGTCGCGCAGGATTTGGAGAGCCTGGTGTAATCGATATGCTCGGTAAAGGACTCGTTGCTGAGCTTGATGCCGGGATTCAGCACATTCCCAGGGTCGAACGCGTTCTTCACCTGTCTAAATAGATCGTAGAGTTCGCCACCAAACATCCGCTTCACGAATTCGGCACGAATACGACCGTCTCCATGTTCGCCGCAAATCGATCCACCAAACCGATTCAACACGGTCGAATGAATCTCTTGATAGGCCTGCACCATTTTCTCGAAATCACCACGGTTGTTCACATCCAACAGTGGAACGATGTGCGCATTGCCATTCCCGATATGGCCAAAGATGGCCACTGGCACGTCTTGCCCTTCAAAGAATTCTTCCAAGTAGCGAATCAACTCACTGATCCGTCCGGCCGGAACGACGACATCGTCGACAAAGTTGATCGGTTTCTTTTTTGGATCGAACCGGTAGAGCGTCGGGTACAGGGCCTTCCGTGCTTTCCAGAGCTGCTCCCGCCGTTCAGCATCGAACGCAAGCATGGGCGCTGAGGCCAGCCGATAGGGACGACAGATCGTACCCAGCGCTTCGGCCTGCTCATGCAAATCCACTTCGATTGAGTCCGCGTCCAACTCAAGGAGCAGCGTCGCCGCGGCGTCCGCCGGAATGCCATGGGCCGCCCGCCCAATGAGGTTCAGCGTGTTGGCATCCATCACTTCCAACGCACTTGGTCGAAGAGTCAGGAGCTGCGGCACGGCATCACCGACTTCCTCCAGGTGGGTGAAGTGGATCAGGGCAGTCAGCGTCGCGGAGGGCTTCTTCACCAAGGTCAGCCTGGCTTCGCTGACGACACCGAGCGTTCCTTCACTGCCGACAAACAGTTTTGGAATATCGAACATGCCGCGCGCAAGCCCGTCCGCGACCCCAAACAGGTTGTACCCGCAACTGTTCTTGCTCACGGTCGGCTGTTTCTCAGCGATGAGATCTGCGTGGGCCTGGACCAGAATCAAGATCTCCCGCAAGGCCGGCACCATGGTTAAGAGACGTTCGAGGGACGGATCCGTGAGGGCATAGGATTGTGCGTCTACCCAGGACGAGGAGGTGAGGCACACACGGAGCCGGAGGATATTGTCTTTGACGGAGCCATAGCGGAGCGTATGTGGGCCGGAAGAATTATTGGCGATCATCCCACCCAATTTGCACATGTCCCCGCTCGATGGATCCGGCCCAAACATCAGCCCGTGAGAACTGAGTTGCCGATTGAGTTCCGCCAAAACCATTCCCGGCTGCACGCGCGCCCATTGTTCCTCGCGATTGACTTCCAGAATCTGATTCAGTCGTGAGACATCAAGGATGATCCCGGAACCGATCGCAGACCCAGTGAGATTCGTGCCGGCTGCCCGAGGGGTAAGGGGAATGCCGCGCGAGACGGCATAGCCAATCGTCGCGGCAATATCGTCTTCCGACTCCACGAGGACGACGGCCTGCGGAGGAATGCGGTAGATGCTGGCATCCACTGCGTACGCCGTAATGGTCGATACATCGTCTTTGACCTTTGTAGAGCCAAGGAGGGCGCGAAGATCATTAGCGATCGCGTGAGATTTCGTCGGTTGGATCAAGGGAGAGGAAGTAGCCGTCACGTCGTACGCCTCCTAGCCAAATTTATTCCGGAATGCTGGAACTCGTTGTTCCCGAACCGCCGTTTCCCCTACAATAGGTCGCGCGATGGATCGTCCAACCCTATATATCACTCGCCTGTTACCGCAACCAGTCCTGGAGGCGATTCCCAAAGACTACCGCATCCTCGCGGGAACGACAGATCACTCTCCCACGGCCGACGAACTCCGTCATGGTTTTTCGAAAGCTGACGCGGTCATCTGCACATTGAGCGACGCTGTTGATGCCGCGCTCTTATCCGAAGCGACACGCCTGAAAGTCCTCGCCAACTATGCCGTCGGTTATAATAACATCGATGTACCTGCCGCAACTCAGCGTGGTGTCATCGTGACCAATACTCCCGACGTGCTGACCGATGCGACAGCAGACTTAACCTGGGCCTTGTTGCTTGGGGTTTCTCGGCGACTTGTGGAGGGCGACCGGTGGCTCCGACGTGGTGGATGGCCCGGATGGAGCCCCACACAACTCTTGGGCGCTGACATCTCAGGAAAAACACTGGGCATTATCGGCATGGGCCGCATCGGTCAGGCCGTTGCGAAACGGGCAACCGGGTTTCAGATGCGGGTCATCTACACCGGCCGTCATGCTGTTGCTTCTCCACCTGATGTCACGTGGGTCCACCAGCCGCTTGATGCCGTCCTTGCGCAATCCGATTTCCTTTCACTGCACGTTCCGCTCAACACAGCGACTCATCACCTGATCGGAGCCCGTGAGTTGGGGTTGATGAAGCCGACGGCCTTTCTGATCAACACCTCACGAGGGGCCGTGATCGACGAGTCCGCGCTGATTGCCGCACTCGAGACGAAATCCATCGGCGGTGCTGCATTGGATGTCTATGCTCAGGAACCACATGTCCCTACTGCGTTGACCTCCCTATCGAACGTCGTACTCCTTCCTCACCTCGGATCTGCCACGCTCGAAACCCGTGTACGTATGGGGCTCATCTGTTTGAGAAATATTGCAGCCGTATTGGAAGGTCGCCCAGCACCGAATCAAGTGAATAGAGGTGTACTGCAGAGCTAACGCTGCCTCCTACGACGCGTATCGAAACCCGACATCCTCTCCCCGTTGTTTCCCCTTGAGCGTTGCTAGCCGCTGTGGAACATCGTGAAACGATGGAATGGCTTGAAATACATGGGCTGCCTTCTCCCACTGTTCCTCTGCTTCATAGAGAAGCCCTAACTCATAGCGAATGGCTTGCCCCTTCGCCCCTTGACACCGAGGATCGCTCAGGACAGTCTCAAGTCCCACGATCGCCTTGGCGAACTGTTGCTCTTCCTTCAAGCAGACGGCTGTCATCAAAGCCGAATCGAGATAGAAGGCGTCACTACTCATGGAGACCCGGAACGCCGCATGGGCTTCTTCGTACAACCCCATATTCTTATACGCCACTCCCAATGCATAGTGGGTTTCGTAGTCTGGTGGCGTCCCGACTGGTTCCTGCACCGGCTCCTTCTGCGTCTTGGTGGATGTGTCTAAAGTCGAAGTACTGCTCGGCAGCTGGTCAAGCGACGCCTCGCTTGAATGAGGGACTGATGGCTGTACCACGGTGGAAGTTACTGGGGGATCTACCGTCGAAGCAGAGGAAATGTCTTCAGCCCGACAGTGAGTCTCCTGGCCTTGAGCTATCGTGATCGCCGGTGGCTCATCATCCCTTGCAAAAATATTTGCCGAATACGAGACAGCATCCGGCTCAGCCCCTACAATCGTCATCTCTTCTATCTCTTGCGCGGCCGGCCCTCTCTCCAATACCTCATCGTGCCGATCTTCAAACGGCTCTCCGATCCGTACTTCTTCGTGTTCCCCATCGGCTCTTCCCGTTGCCCCCTTCTTCACCCTCTCGGCTAATTTCTTCACGAAGTCGGCATCAGGAGCAAGGCTTTGCACCTTCTCAAACAGTTCCTCGTGGAGGCTTTCCATTCCAGGCTCTGGATGGGCTAACAACACGTCGACCGCCTTGGCGTACTGAAGCGCCGCCACTGCGTGGTCACCTTTTTCCTCATATAGTTCGCCGTTCAGCTCCAGCAAGGGAACGGAATTAGGCTCCACCGTCAACACCTCTTGAATCAGTGATTCCGCAAGACTCAGGTCATGCGCACGCAACGCAGCTCCGGCTAAAAATCGGTATTCTCCTACTGCGACTTGCACATCGCCACGTTGTAAATGCAACCGAGCCATGAGCTGGCACACCTGCGGGTTTCCAGGTTCTCGGGTCAATAGTTGGTTCAAAATGGCTTCGGCGCCGCTGTACTGCTTTTCAGCAACGCGCCGAACGGCTTCGGCCAGCAGATCAGGCGGTTCCGTAGGTTTCTGCATCGGTGTGGATTTCAGCACCGATGTCGAAGTGGTCGGTTTCAGCGCGCTGACCGAACCGGTTCCACCATGTTTGAGGCTCTCAACAAATTGAGCCGCCTCGTTGTTTTGTGGATCAATCTTCAGGACGGCAAGGTAGGCGTCCTTGGCCTCGTCGTATCGCCCCTGTGCTGATTTCTCTCGACCCAACTGGAGATAGACCTTTGTCGCTTCATCCTGCTGATTTTCTTGAATACAGAGTTCTGCGACACGTTGCTGCGCGTTGAGATTCGACGGATCATGCGCGATAATTTTTTTGTAGACGTCAAGCGCATCCTTTCCACGACGCTCTTTGAGGTAATACTTCCCCAGCGTAAGATAATCCTGCACGGCACTGCTGATCAGGCCTCGTTCTACATTCAAATCCCCAAGGTAGCGGTAGACTTCATATCGCGTCGGATCACACTTCAGGACCTTCTTGAACGCGGCCATCGCTTTGAGGGTGGCTCCTTCCGCCCGAAAGGCCGAAGCCGCCTGCAGATAGGCCGATGCCGCTTCACCAGGCACGTTCCGCTTGATGTGCAAATCACCGATCGTATTGTAGATGCTGCCGTCGGCAGGACTGTCAATGGCAAGCTTTTTCCACTCAGCAATCGCCGCATCATACTGTCCGCGGGACGCCAGCAGCTGAGCCTGTTGAAGAATGCGACCGCGATCGGGTGGCACAAGTATGCCCTCCATGAACAGAACAGGCAAACGCTAACAGTCTCAATGGGTTTTGTCTAGAAATTGAGGGAATCGGGCAGGAATCTCGCTGCGGCAGAAGAGACTGTTCCCCCAGTCTTTGACCGGGAGAAACAGTCCTTCCACCGAACAAGAGAGACGAATCAATGATTACGAAGCGGCAATGACCGCCTTCAGCACGTTGGCCGCTTGTGGGCCCTTGGCTCCTTGTACGATATCAAACTCAACGTTTTCACCCTCTTTGAGCGTCTTGAACCCATCTCCTTGTAACGCAGAGTAGTGAACGAAGACATCGTCCCCGCTATCCAACCGAATAAACCCAAATCCTTTTCGATCATTGAACCACTTGACCGTACCTTTTGTCTTCACGGACTCCTCCTTTTGTCAACAACGACGAATAGTTACGTAGCGCCTCCACCCACGTTTTGTTCGATGAGAACTCGAGAATAGATCAGACACGCACTCGGCTGGCAGAGAGGGACGGGCACCTGAAGGAGTGATGAATCGCTCACAGAACCCATCATCATATTAGAGTAAATTTCGCGCTGCATGTAACATAGGGCGTACCCTCTGTCAAGGGAATCTTTAGTGACAAGATTTTCTCCTGTGTTTACAAGGGAGATGGACTCTCCTATAGTGTCGACAACTTCTCCACCCCTAAAACTCTGTGATCTTACGCACACTACTCGATCGCTACATCTTCACCGAGCTACTGACTCCGTTCGGGCTCAGTCTCGGGGCACTCTGCTTTGTCATGCTGACGAGAGAACTCCTGCGTCTCGTCGAACTGCTGGTTTCCAAAGGAGTTGGGATCTGGGCCGTCCTCAAAGTGATTGCCATGCTCCTTCCATCTGGTCTCGTTCTCACGCTTCCCATTGCCGGACTCATCGCCTCGGTGACGGCCTTTGGCCGACTGTCCTTTGATAAAGAACTGGTCGCCATGCGAGCTGCCGGGCTCAGTCTCGTTCGCCTTTCGCAACCGGTGCTCTTGTTTTCCGTCTGCGTCTTCACGTTAACCCTGGTCTTATCACAGTGGGGACAACCGTGGAGTTCACTCAATCTGAAGAAGGTGGCGCTCAATCTCTTGAAGGACCAGCTCGCCCTCGCCCTGGAACGCGGCACCTTCAACGAGCCGATTCCACACATGATGATTTATGTTCCAGAAGCTGAGCCGGATCGTCCGGCTCCCGGCATCTTCATTTCGGATGAACGTCTCCCCAACGAGCCACGTGTCATTGTGGCAAATCGCTATCGAATCTTCATGGATGCCGAGCATGACCATGTGGCGCTCCAGTTGGAAAACGGCATGATTCATAGCCGTCCCCCTCAGATCGACCAGTCTCAACAGATTGCGTTTGCCAGCTATGACATCAAGATCAACCTGAACCTCAGTAGCTACTCAGCGACTGAGGAACGCCCGTCATACGACCAAATCACCGCACGCCTCGCTGAAACCGACGGCAAAGATGCCGGCGCGCTTCGGCGGATGATGGAATATTATCGAGACTTGGCCTTCCCAACGGCCTCGCTCGTATTTTGCCTCCTTGGCGTCCCGGTCGGAATCGTCTCGAAACGGTCTGGTCGTGTTGGTGGTTTCGCCGTTGGGGTTGGGATCATCATTGCCTTCTACATCTTGAACGTCGGATGTGACTTTCTGGTGACAGCCTTGATCCTTCATCCGTTCTGGGGCGCGTGGCTGCCCAATATTATTTTTACGATCATCACCCTTGTTTTGTTCTACCGAGTGAGCAAGCACTAGCACGATGACGATTCTGTTCCGATATATCCTTCGCGAATATTCAAAAATATTCGGCATGTGTTTTTCCGGCTTGGTGACGATCTATCTGGTCATCGATTTTTTCGAAAAAGTCCGTCGCTTTCTTCGCTATGAATCCGGCATCCTGCCGATTCTCTTGTACTTTGCACTGAAGATCCCTTCGATTTCTTTCCAAGTCGCGCCGTTTGCCGTTCTCGTCGCCACCCTACTGACGCTCGGCCTTCTCTCGCGCAGCAACGAAATCACCGCCATGCGAAGCTGTGGGGTGAGTTTGCTCTGGATGTCCTCTCCCTTTCTTCTCTTTGCAAGCGGCATATCGTTGATCCTCTTCAGCTTCAGCTCAACCATCATCCCCCTCGCTTCCGAAAAAGCTGAGGAGGTCCGTGCCGTTCAAATCGAGCAGAAACCGGTACCTGTCACCGTCAAAGCCGTTCAACCGTGGGCTCGGATCAGCGCTCAGAGCCTCATGAAGGTTGCCGAGATCGATGCAGAAGGCAAAACCCTGCGAGGGATACGCATTTTCTACTTCCGGCCACCGTTCCAACTCGACCGGATTACCGAAGCTGAGGAAGCCCGCTATGCGACGAACGGCTGGGTCCTTCGCAATGGATTTCACCGCCAATTTCATTCCGATGAAACCGTGGAGCTCGCTCGGTTTTCCGAACAGGCCATCAACCTTCCCCTGATTCCTGACGATTTCTCGAGTTCCCTCGTGGGAAACTCAGAAACGATGACTTTCAGGGAAATTCACAACTACCTTGAACGCTTTCGCCAGGAAGGCTTTACCTTCTCTCGTCTGCTGACCGATTACTACGATCGTATGGCGTTGCCCTTGGTCACGATCGTAATGGTCCTCGTCGGCATTGCATTGAGTCTCCGGCGGAGCGGAGTCCGTGGAGGGAGTATGACCGTGGGAATCGGACAAGCCTTCATTGTGGGATTTTGCTATTGGACCACGCATTCTATTGCCATCGCGTTAGGAAGAGGAGGAGCACTGGCCCCTGTTCTAGCCGGTTGGATGGCGAATGCCCTCTTCTTGAGCTTCGGTCTGTATTTATTGCTAAAAGTTCGCCATTAGACACCCGTTTCTTAGTTGACTGTCTACCGGTCTTCCGGTAAGAAAGGCGCCGTGGCGCCACTATAAGGAGGGAGAAGCATGGCCTCACGTGTTGTGATCACAGGTCTTGGGGTGATATCTCCGATCGGGATCGGTGTGAGTGAGTTCTGGAAATCGGCCATGACCGGTCGTTCGGGAGTAACCGCCATTCCCTCCTTGGGGTGGGTCCCCATGTCGGACTACCGTTCGCGAGTAGCGGGACAAGTCCATAATTTCTCACCAGAACAATACCTGACTGCCACCCAAGCCAGTCGCGTTGATCGCTATGCACAGTTTGCCTTAGTCGCTGCGAAGGAAGCGTTGGCTGACGCCGACCTCAATATGACGAAAGAGCGCCCCCACCGCGTCGGAGTCATTGTTGGGGCGGGCATGGGCGGAATGGTCATGGGTGAACGGGAGATTACACAGCTCTTTAAAACCCAACGCCCCCATCGTGTCCACCCTAATTTTATTCCAACCATTACCCTCAATTCCGCCTCGGGGATTGTCGCCATGGCGCATGGAGCCAAAGGCCCGAACCTCACGATCTCAACGGCTTGTTCGTCCAGTGCGCATGCCCTTGGCCAGGCGCTCCACTGCATTCGCACCGGTCAGGCCGATGTCGTCATTGCCGTTGGCGCTGATGCCAGCATTACCCCGTTGGTCTTTGCAGGGTTCTGTTCTCTGCGCGCCCTATCCAGTGAGTTTAATGATGCCCCTGAACGCGCGTCACGACCATTCGACCGACGTCGAGACGGCTTTGTCATGGGTGAGGGGGCAGCCGCATTAATTGTGGAATCTTTGGCACATGCCAAGAAACGGAAGGCCAGAGTGTATGCCGAGCTCGCCGGCTATGCCGCGACGAGCGAAGCCTACCACATGGTGATTCCTCAGGAGGACGGACAGGAGATCAGTATGACCATGAAGATCGGACTGGAATCTGCCGGGATCGGGGCCGATCAGGTCGACTACATCAATGCCCATGCGACGTCGACCACGATCGGAGATGCCGTCGAAACGAAGGCGATCCGAAACCTGTTCAAGAATCGTGCGGACAAGATTGCCATCAATGCCACAAAGTCCCTCGTCGGCCATACGCTCGGCGCAGCCGGTGCGATCGGGGCCGTTGCCACGACGATGGCGATCCATACCGGGCAGATTCACCCGACCGCCAACTATGAGGAACCTGACCCAGACTGTCGGTTGGACGGCATTCGTCGGACGGTGCAAGAACGAAAGATTCGGTATGCCCTCTTAAATGCATTTGGATTCGGCAGCAACAATGCCACCGTGGTCTTCAAGAAATTTGTGGCGTAACTACTGAATGATTGATAGTGAGGCGCCTCCTCGCGGACGCTACAGCGAAGAGCCTCATTCCACTGAAGGAGTACTCATAATGACTGAGCGGATCGACCCTGCGATCACCGAAAAAATCGTGCATGCCTTGGCCACCTACTTGAAGCGAGACCCTGCGTCCATTACGGAGAGCCACCATCTCCGAGATGACCTCGGACTCGACTCAGTCGCCGTCATCGAATTGCTGTTCGAAATCGAAGAACGCTTCAAGCTTCAAATTCCCGATCAAGATCTTCCCGGGCTCAGTACCGTCGGATCCGTGGCCGCCTACGTCCAACGACAGCTCGCGGCATCCCCCTCGAATGCGAAACCTGAATCACTCAAGTCAGGAGCATCCTCCAAGACAACTTCGAGGAAACCCGCCTCGAAGAAGGCCCCCTCGTCAAGACCCGCTTCAAAGAAACCCTCACCGCCTAAACCCAAGCCTACCTCCTCGAAGAAGCCCAGGGCGACCTCGTCAGCGACCTCGAAGGTCAAGAAGAAGGGTGCAACACGATGAGCAGGCCTCAACTCCCCACACCACTCACGCTCGCCCAAATCCATGAAGTCGTTGGCGGAACCGTTCACGGTGACCTCCAGACCAAGGTCTCTGCGCTGACCAGCCTCGGCCAAGCCAACTCCTGTGCCTTATCCTTCGTAACCAACGATAAAATGGCCAAAGCCGCCGCACATGCCCAGGTTGCTGCCCTCCTGATTCATCGGCATCAGCCTGATCTGGCCATTCCACAGATTGTGGTCGACAATCCCATGCTGGCATTCGCCCGCGTGGCACAGAGATTTTTTGTACAGACACCGCCTCCGAGAGGAATCGCCGATCCGGTCATGCAAGGGGTTGATGTACGAATCGGATCTGACCCGTCGATTTGGCCGTTTGTGACGCTCGGTGACCGCGTGACGATTGGGAATCGCGTCACTCTTTACCCGGGGGTCTTCGTCGGGTCAGATTCAACGATCGGAGATGATTGCGTTCTCTATCCCAATGTCGTGGTCCGCGAAGGCTGTTGCCTTGGTGCTCGTGTGATCGTCCATAGCGGTACGGTCATTGGAGCGGACGGGTTCGGTTATGTTCAACACCAAGGCCGACACCATAAGATCCCCCAACTCGGCAACGTGATCATTGAGGACGATGTGGAACTCGGTGCGAATGTGACGATCGACCGTGCTACCTTCGGCCATACCCTGGTCAAACAGGGGACCAAAGTCGACAACCTGGTCCAAATTGCCCACAATGTCACTGTCGGAGAGCATTGCATCCTTGTCGCACAGGTGGGCATCGCTGGAAGCACGACTATCGGCCGATATGTCATGATCGGCGGTCAAGCCGGCCTCGCTGATCATCTCACAATTGGTGATCAGGTGATGATCGCGGCAAAATCTGGCGTCAATCGCAGTATCGAAGCAAATCAAATCGTCGGTGGCATACCCGCAATGCCACGAGAAAAGGCCCTACGGATTCAGGGTGGGATCTTTCAGCTTCCTGAAACACGGGAGACAGTCCGTAAGTTGGAAGAGCGCGTTACGGCTCTGGAACGCCAAGCCTCGACGTCATCACGACGAACGTCCGCAGCAAAGAAGCGTCGTTCTTGACGATCCGTCCCTTATCACTTTGCAACGGTGATCACTCTCCGCCAGAGGAACATCTTAGCCCAATAGAACCCTGCCCATGGCATGAGGATGGCTGGAATCATGTGCACACGGCCGTACGAGAAGGCGGCGATAGCACTTCCCACAAGCAACAGGATACCCATACCATAGGCAACCGGAATCAGTTGGCGCCCTGAATGTTCGATATCGGGGGCGACGGATTGTTTCTTGAGTTTCCCCTTCTGTCTGTTCAAACCATCCCGCATCCGCGCGGCCAACACTTCAGGGAACTCTCGTAGAAGGTACCGTTGGTACAGAGTTTGTGCCGCTCCTAGCCCGATCCCTGATAAAAACAGGCCTGAGCTCTGATAAAAGGTATCCCAGGTGTAACTATCAGTTCCAAGCAACTGGTAGCCAAGCCCTCCAACACTCCCAACCAAACAGACCAGACCGAGAAAGCCGGATGGAAAGAGAATATAGGTCTTCACGTACTCGAGCGCCTGCTGCATCGTCTGCTGCGGGTGATGAACAGTAATAAGTTTTGGCACGCGATTCCCTTTCTAGTTCACAAAAGCACGCCTCATTGGAGAGGTATTATAACGATGTCGAGCCTCCCAGAAAAGTGGCGATCTCCTCCCTTCATTCCACCGCAGCCTCTCTCTTGCTTCTCAGAGATCTCCGTGAGATAGCTCTATGTCATTGACATTCCATAGATTCCAACTGGCTACCTTTCTGAATCAAAGTTGGACCACACAATTCGACCTAAGACAGTTTTGAGAATCGATCTAAGCATGAAGCATTTCATAGCCCGCGAAGGAAGGGAACATCGTAGGACAACCGACCTTGGACAGAGAGCGAGATCAGCGACGCTGAGGGAGGAGCAGATTTCTGCTTGATTAAGACTGACGCTTTTGAGTTTCAACAACCGCTTGAAGGGTGGACGTGATGTCGTCAAGACTCTCAAGCAACGATGTGAAATGATCAGAAACCCCGATGGTTGCAGAAGACGCAGGCGGCCTCGACAGCACCGTTCCAACCTGAACTTGACCTACAACCGGCGGCTTTAAGGTCTCAATAACCGAGATCAACGGAGTGTGGCTCAAGTCTAGCTCATGAGATTGCACACCATCTCCACGCTCCTCTGCTGTCACTTTCACGACCGGACGAAGAGGATACCGACTGTTGATCTTCACCACGACTCCCACGACTCCGGTTGTGAGTCGGACCGTGGTTCCAAGCGGATATACCGACAACTGCTCAACCAGTGCCTTAAGAATCTCCCGTGGGAAGGTGTCGCGTTCAGCCACAAGCAGTTCCTTCACAGCTTCATGCGGAAACAACCTTGGTCGATACGGACGCTCACTCACCAAGGCATCAAACACATCAACCAATCCGCAGATCTGGGCCATTTCATGGATCTGTCTTCCCTTGAGGCGATGGGGATAGCCCCGTCCGTTCCATCGCTCATGCGCCTGACATGTCGCTTGCGCCAACCAATGCAACGTAGGGTCGCACTGGAGAATGATCTCGACTCCGCGTTCTGGATGTTGTTCGATCAGCGTCCGTTCTTCAGGAGTGAGTCTGCCACTCTTGCTCAGTAATTCTGCAGGTACCGCAAATAACCCGATATCATGAACGAGTCCGGCAAGCGCGAGGCGATACAGCTCGTCACCATAGTATCCCAATCCCATCCCAACTCGTGTACCTAGGATGGAAACATTCAGGAGGTTGGTCAGCAGTGGCGAGCCTGGTGGACCGGACAGTGCCTCGACGACAAGTTCATCCGTCTCATGGAGCGACGCAACGATATGTGAAGCAAGCGATTCAAGGCTTCGGATCGGAATATTGTGCCTTCCCTGCACAGCCAGTGCGGCTTCGTTCAAACTCTGAATCGCACGCCCATACCACGTCTTCACCATCACACCCCTACACTGTCGTTGCCATCAGGAGAGCAGACACTGCGGATAACTCGCTGACGGTGATTAGCGAAAGGGATCACGGAGGTCCCTGTTCAGGGAAATAACACACTATGGATGGCAAGCCGTTCCGCCCTCCCACTTTCCACCCATTCTTTGATGGATTGTATGCACTGGACCAAACGCGACTGAACAGCCTCCATGCTCTGTGCTGAGATGGCAATGCGTTGTTGTGACACAATGGTGAGAAAACTATGCAGCCCCATGAAGAATGTCATGGCCTGTGATGCATTCACCTGTTGCGCCGCCGACCATAGCTGAGCAACGCGCTCCACGCCCATAAGGAGGTCGGTTGAAGCTCCCTTCGTCGAGGTGCCGTCTGCGGTGAGTGCCTGTAGAACATCTGTCAGATGGCCCTCGTGCTGTTGAACAAGTGCGAGGAACCCTTGGTCCCCCTCGGCCGAGCGATCAAGAAATTCTTGAATTGAAGCGATCTGGTACTGTCCGGTACCACGCTGGATGAGCGATTCGGCTTGAGCTGTAATGGTCCGGATAAGATTCCGTGGAATTGGGCCTGGTGAGCTGGATTTCATCTGAAGCCCATGGAGTAGAGTTAGAAGTTTTTCGGTTGGGATGGTCGCAGGGATATCGGTCTTAGGAACCTGCGAAGGCGCCGTCTCAAATGTCACTCCGGTGGCCCGAGTCAGGGCACCATGGATATGCCCCAACTGCTTACACAAGGCAAGGAAGTCGTCGGACGCAATTCGAGCGGATGGATCCTGCAGCGCTTCGACAAATGGAAGTGCGGAGAAACTCGCTCGTTCGACGTCTGTCAGATTGACGGTTGCGGCCGATCCACCAAGATTGGTGATGCCGACCTTAATCGTCTGAGCCAACAACCGATGCCTACCAGATTCCGGTGCCTGTTGAAGCTCATCAAGTGCCACATGAATCTGCTGAAGCCATTCGTGAGCCTCTTGCACGAAGAGCTCAACTAGTTCCTTCTGAAACCCGTCTTCCGTTTCAACTGGCATACGCGTCGGTCCTTCAGCACGATCTCGATCACAAGCGGGCTCCAGAAACCCAGCCTACGACTATCCCTTTCCGCTTCCCAGTTGAGATGCCAACCCAGCAATTTCGCCCAATTTTCTCACAAGCTCTTCAAAACGCTTGGTCGCACTCTCAGCGGACTGCTCCGCTTCCAGCACCCGCTGCGCAAGCACTCCATTGCGTTCACGTTCCGAGGCAAGAAGTCCTTCCAGCTCTGAGACTCTAGCAGCCACTCTTTCCAATTCCTGTATTCGCTCGGCTGTTTCAGTCTCCTGCTTCCGTTGAATCGAGAGCTCAGCTTCGAGCGACGCGCGTGCATGCTGAAGATCCACGATCTCCTGCTGACCCGTCGCCAAGCGCGCTTCTGTATCCTTTACCTTTGCGGAGATCGCTTCTAAATCAGCAAGCTGCTGAACGAGTTGTTCGGCAGCAGCCCGTTCAGCTTCCAAAGAGGATTCCAATTCTGCCACCCGACTTGAAGTCGCCTGTGAATTCAACAAGGCCTGCTTGAGAGAGTTGACGACATCTTGTTCTGACTTGAACGCTGCTTCCAGCTCCGGGATTCTTGCAGCCTGCCGCTCAAGCATCGTCACCGTTTGCTGCAAATCGCTCACGCGCTGACGTTCCGCCGTCAGTTGGGATTCGATTTCTTTAGCTCGAACAAGTTGTGCTGTCAGCGCGGCGACTCGATCGGTGAGCTCCTCCGAACGAGTACGCTCACCCTGCAGTTGGCGTTCCAGCTCGCTCAGGTGATTCGCCTCCTGCTGTTCACTCCTCGACGGCTGTCCCGATGCAGGGAGACTGCGTTCTGCCGCTGTACCGGGCGCGGAAGTCGGTGAACTAAGGGGAACGGGAGATGACTCCTGTTTTTTTGCCAGAAGCTCGAAGACTCGATCTTTGAGAGATGTACCTTGGAACGGCTTCTTCAAGACCCCATCGGCTCGACAAGACTCTGCCTGCTTGGTCACTTCATCATTCACGATCCCGGAGATCAGAAGGACAGGTGTCGTCGAAAGCGCGGCCTGTCCACGGACAAACGCACAGACTTCGTACCCGCTTTTGTCCGGCATAATGACATCCGACACCACCACGTCGGGTTGTTCTTTCGCAAGATAGGCGAGGGCCTCTTCTCCATTGGCGGCAAGCGCGACATGAAAACCAGCCTCTGTGAGCAGTCGCTCCGCCACTTTTCGCACTGCAATGCTGTCATCCGCAATTAGGATCTTCGGCATACTCGCACCTTTCCTTCATCCCGCGACCAACGGGTATCACCACGAATCCATCCCCAATTTAGACACCGCAAGAATCGGAACTTCTTCCTGGCCATGGGCGTAGCTTCCTTCGGCTGGCATATCACGGTCTCGATAGGGCTGAATCATTGAGAGGCCAAGAGTCTGCAGAACCGGAATCTCCGCATCGATACAGATCGCCATATCGCCCAATGGATGTTTCACCCGAAGACACAGGCGACTGTTTTCCCCCACCGTACGGCGAAGCGTTGCAGCCAGATCAAAGACGGGGAGGACGGTCTGGTTGAGTCGAACAACTGCTGAGACAAAAGGCGTTCGTCCGGATACGGGGATCACTTCTCGCCATTGAGAGATCCCACTTACTTCCAAAGTCCTCACCGCTAGCCGTCTTCCTCCTACAGAAAATACCAAGAGATGCCAGGATTGAGGCCCTGCATGATGCTGAGGATGGCCATTCGTTCTCAGCATGCTTGATTCTCGCTCTCAATCACTCCTTGCAAAGCCACGGCAGATTCCGTACCTTGTAACTCAGTCCTTGACAGCATCCCCTTGAGCTGTTCTTCCAGTACCCATGCAGTGTTCATGACAAGTGCCACGTTGTGGTCAAAGAGGACCATGCCGCGATACCATCCTCGTTCCGGTCCACAGAACTGGGCAGGAAGAGGTAAGACTTGAGACCGATGAGCCTCAAGAATGCCATGGACCTTCTGAACCCACACACAACCTCGGCATGTCCCATCTGCAAGGAGCACTACTTCTGTCCCATCCCATCGCCTTTCGCTTACCAGGTTAAGCCGCACGGCAAGGTTGACCACCGGATAGGTCACGCCTTTCACAACTGGAGCGGGCAGAAACTCCCCGTCCTCGCTGGTTAGCACCCCCTGGATGTGTTCCGCCTGGAATGCCAAATATCTTCCGCCGATCGTTGTAATGACAAAACGCGGCGGAGAAGTGGAAGTGGGACTCACACACTCCTCTCTCTTCCCTGAAACACTCATAACAGCGCCTTCGAGCCCATTCTCTGCAATAATTCGTATTTCGTCAATCAATCCAAAGCTTTCCACACGGTTACTTGTCAAACGCCCGTGCTTGTCCCACCCACCGCTCGACCTCCTGAAGCAACATTCGCTCTTCAACGGGCTTGGCAATGTAGGAATTTGCACCAATATTGATTGCCATCTGTCGATGTTTATCCCCTGCCCTCGTTGTCATCACTACTACGGGCGTTTCACGAGTTTCGGAGCGTCTTCGCAAGGCTTGAATTACTTCAAATCCGTTTAGTTTCGGCATTTCGAGGTCGGTCAAAATCATGCTGTATGGGAAGGTCGCTGCCTTACGGAGTCCATCTTCTCCATCAACAGCCGTATCAACCTGATACCCCGCCGACTCCAACATTTTTCCAACAAACTTTCGAATACTCAGGGAATCATCGACCAACAACAGGCGAACATCCTTCGGCTCAGCAGTCCTTGCCAGATCGGGAACCACTTGTTGTGGATGAACCTGGCTTTTTGAAATTACGGCCTGTACACGTGACTCTTTACTGTCTCGCCCAACGAGCCGTGTTGGATCTATCACTAAAATAACTCGCCCTTCTGGATCGATCGTCGCTCCCCCAAAGAACGAATGCACAAGCGGTTTCAATTGCCCTAATGATTTAATGACGACTTCTTGTCTGCCCAATAGCTCATCGACGGCTAACCCAATCGGCCCCGCGGCCGTACGGACAATGACAACCGGCACCGCTCCGCTCACAGTGCACCACTCCCTCCGAAGCAAATGCTGTAACGACTGCACCTCAATGATCTGTTCACCAACCTGCAAGGCGGTACGCTCACCTTCCACTCGCCATGACGATGGGGTCGGCATGGTCACTTCCTGAATATTGAGCAATGGGATGGCGTAACGTTCAGCACCCGCCCGCACAATCAGGGCCGTGGCTATCAGCAGTGTGACCGGAAGACTCAAGGTAAATTTCGTTCCAACACCGGGTTCAGACTCCACGGCAATATGGCCGTTCATACCTTCAATGACCCGCTTCACGACATCCAGCCCCACTCCACGTCCCGCCTGATCGCCGACCTTGTCAGCCGTTGAAAATCCTGGAAGAAAAATCAATTGTAGAAGCTCGGCATCGGAAATGGTTTTGATCTGTTGTGCACCGGCCAGGCCCAGCTTGACCACCTTGGCCCGTATTTTAGCTAAATCCAATCCTGCTCCATCGTCCTCCACCTCAATGATCATGGAATTTCCACGATGCGCGGCATGTAAGTGGATGGTACCGACTGGCGGCTTACCTTTGGCGAGTCGAGCGGCGGGCGGTTCGATCCCATGATAGACAGCATTACGTACCAGATGGACGAGAGGATCCACCAAACGTTCCACAACACTTGTATCAACTTCCGTCTGCTCACCTGACGTCACCAAGGTCACTTCTTTGTTTGAGGCACGCGCAATCTCTCGAATGGCACGCCGAAATCGTGTAAATGGGGTCCCGATCGGGACCATGCGAGCATGGGCAATTTCGTCTCGCATTAAGAGAGTCAGCTGCTGCAACTGGCTCATATCGTCGTGCGCTCGATGAATCGAGCCATCCAGCTGCGCTAATGACTCGCTGATATCGGCCGTCACCTCACTAATACGTCGAGCGAGGATATTGAAGTCGTCATACTTATCGAGTTCGAGGCTGCCAAAATCACCGAATGCTAGCGGTCCCGGCATGGCAACCGACGTCTCGACATGGGGCGTCTCTTGATAGGTAAAGGTATGCTTATCAGAAAAGGATTGAACGGAGTCGACCAACCGAGACTTGAACACCAAAACCTGTTGTGACAGTTGTTCGAGGACTCGTAGCCGTTGTTCCAATCGACCTCGCCCAATAACTAATTCTCCCACGAGATTCATGAGTCGTTCGAGTCGTCCATAACTGACACGAATGACCTCACGATCTTCCAATGACCTCGCCTCTGTCGGCTTCTCCTTCTCGACGGGCTCCATCGGCGAGATCGGGGACGACGCAGAGTCTTGTGACGACCCGGCAAATGGAGCTGCAGGCGTTACATCACCAGAAGTTTGTTGGTCTAATCGCTTGAGGTCTGACCGGGTCTCGTCAAACCGTTGCCTGGTGCCCGATACTGCGCCAAGGTCTCTTCGCATCAGTACCCGCACCACATCAACGGAACGAAGGATAAGGTCCGTATGGCCTGACTGTACGACCAGTCGACCATCGCGAACGGCCCCCATAAAGTCTTCCACATGATGCACAAGATCGCCGATCGATTGAAATCCAACAGTGTAGGCGGAACCTTTTAGGGTATGGGCAGTGCGGAACAGCTGATTGATCAGCTCCCTATTCTGAGGCTCCTTATCCAAGCGGAGGAGATTCGCTTCCAAGAGTTCAAGATATTCTTGTGCTTCAGGAACGAAATACGAAAGGGCTTCCGGATCAAGATCTGGGAATAGATACGCATCAGACAGATCTGCAGAAGGCACCTCTACACTGACGACCGGCTGAGATATTTCTGAACGAGGTGCCACGACATCAGCTTCCGTTGACTTCTCACTCGAGAGACTGGCCGACACCGCTTCCTCACACAACTGCGTGAGTTGGTGGATCACAACTGGAACATCGCGTTGAAGTTGGTAGCCCGCTTGAGGATCACGCCGTAAGAGAAACTGAACAGTTCGGGTTGCGTTCTCAAACACCTCAAGCATCGAGTCAGTCAAGACGAGACGGTTTTCCTTTACCGCAATCATGCCGTCTTCCATCGGACGGGCAATATCTCCAATGACCTGGAAGCCAACGGTGTAGGCCGATCCTTTCAGGGTATGGGTGGCACGAAAGAGACGATAAATGGCATCCTCGTTGTCACGCGTTGCACGAAGCATTCTGACCAAGTCACCGATCGTCTGGAGATACTCCTCCGCTTCTGGGATAAAATAAGACAGGATCTCAACGTCGATAATAGGATGAACATAGTCCAAACTGACTGATACTGCGGGCGGGAGAACCTGAAGCCGCTCGAGCGATTCAAGACAGCGTGTCACGACATCCGGATCTTCACGACCATCGCGCCCAATCTGCTGGATCAAGTCCACCAACCCAGCGACGACCTCCCGCATCACACTCACAACCCTGGGCCAGTCCGCTGGCGCAATGTCGTTCGCACGCTCGAGAATTACTTCAAGCTCAGCAGATAATCGAGAAACTCCCCCGTAGCCGTAGAGGGCAGCGGCTCCTCGAAGGCGATGGGCGACAATGTAATGTTCGTAGACTTCGTGCGGAGGAGGAATCTGCTCGCTGTCGGTATGTAACGCTTCTCCTAATACCCTGGTTCCATCCGATGCTTCGGAAACAAAGACTCGAATCAAGTCAGGTTGATTAGACTCCGCTCCCATTGGTGTGCGTCTATACTGGCGAGGAGGTGCGTACTCGCTCCTGGTCCATTAGGTCAATTTAAATTGTGACACCGAAGCCGTGAGCCCTTCGGCCAACTTCACCATATCTTCTACCGTGGCCCGCGCCGAGTCGGTTGCTTTTTGCGTCGCAATCGCACCTCCCGTAAAATCCTTGATCGATCGACCGACTTGATCCGTGGATACCGTCTGGGTTGTTGCGGCTGCCGCAATGCTCTGGGCTAGCTCTGCGGAACGTTGCGCGATCGTTGAAATCTCTTTGAATACATCACCGGTCCGTAGGGCTGAGGCCGATCCTGCCTCTACCGCCTGCGTTTCATGTTCCATTGCTACGACGGCGTGCTGCGTCTCGCTCTGAATCACCTTCACGAGATCCGCAATTTCACGGGTTGCGTTCGTTGAGCTTTCGGCAAGCTTTCGAACCTGGTCGGCCACGACACCAAATCGAGCACCGGCTTCGCCTGCCCCTGCGGCTTCGATCGCAGCATTCAAAGCAAGTAAGTTGGTCTGATTGGCGATTTCACGAATCGTGGAGACGATCTGGGAAATTTCTAACGAGCGATCACCGAGAGCCTTGACCTGTTTCGACATCCGTTGAACTGCTGATCGAATACGCTGCATGTCCTGCACGGTTTCCTGCACCGCAACTCGGCCATCTTCTGTCGCCTTTAACACCTGACGTGCTGAGTCGGATGAGGCCCCAGCCGTTTCTGCCACTTGCCTCATGGAAACCGCAAGTTGTTCCACCGCACTGAGCGTCTTCATCGATTCATCAGCTTGGTGCTTGGCGGTACCGGCCATCTGACCGGAATTCTCTCGCAACGCCCCGGCCGATCGATTCACGCGCTCGGCAGATTCTCTGACTTGCTTCATCAATTGCGCGAATCGTTGGATCATGAGGTTAAAACCGTCCGCCAGATTGCCAAACATATCGGCCGTGACTTCACCGCGTTTGGTCAAGTCTCCCTTCCCTACATCGGACACAAGGACCAGAAACTGCACCAAACGTTTCTGCATGGTATCCCGCTCTTCTTCGGTAGAAACCAGGCTCGTGAGCCGATCAAGCATAATGTTGAACGCCTTAGCCAGATGCCCGATCTCGTCGTTGGTATCAAGTCTGGCTCGAGCTTGAAGATTCCCGGCTGCAGCTTGTTGGGCGACATCGGCAACATGCGTAATGTTCCGCGCGATCGAGCCGGCGAGGTAGAATCCAATGATACCAGCCAACACAAGCGCCAATAATGAACCGGCCAGAACGACGTTCGTCCGATGGGAAGCTTCAGCTTGCCCGTTGTCGTTCATTTCTCTTGCTACGTCGAGAATCGTCGTCATGAGTTCTCGAACCCGTAGAGTCGCCGCGTTGTACTTATTCGCAACATCAACAGACAATGCCAATTGTCCAACTTCGCGCATACTCTGCTTCTGTTCCTCTGGAAGAGATGGTTTGAAGCTCTCTGCAAATGCACCCACCGCACCCTCTGTTGCGGCGAAATAGTCGCGCAATGCTTGGTGAAGACTGGCGAGATCTTTGCTTTCACTCCGACCACTCGTTGATTCATGCAACTGGGATGTCTGATACGCATTCAAGGGAGTCAATGTCTGCTTCTTGAGCTCGGCCAGACCAGCAATCGCTTGATCAAACTCATTCTTCCCAACCTGTCGCCCTACATTGAGGAGCGCGCTATGATAGAGACCGAGGTTGGTGCTGGCGATTCCAACATTTGATAGCGCCAGAGTCGATCCGTTGTAGATCGACTGTAACTCTCCCTTGACCGTATGAAGTCCCATCAGGCCAACAAGACCAACAGAAATCATGATAAGACCGACAGCAGAAAACCCGAGGATCAACTTCGGTAGAGTCTTAAGGTTCTGAAACCATGACGGCGACGGTCGAACCGTCGATTTGCTATTCCTGGCCATACCCTACATCCTCCTCCACGCGCTCAATCCTGCTCGGGCAACTTGATTCGGAACAACTGCTCACGCTTTCACGGACTGGCTCACTTCCAGGGTTGCTGCTTCCACTGACGCAACTAATGCTGGAATCTCCAACATTCCACTCACGCGGTTCTCCACCTGGATGAGGCCAGACAACAGAGCTCGCTCTCCGGTCTGGTTTGCACCTGAAGGATCGAGCCTGTCCTCGGGCAACATCCCTCGAATTTCTGGGACATCGTCAATCAGCAGGCCGATTTGATGAGCATCATGCCGTACCACGACTGCATATCGTGGAGTCGTCGATGGCGAGACTCCCAAAGATCGTCGCAAATCCGCGAGAGGTACAATCGTCCCTCGAACATTGGCGACGCCAACCAATGACGCCGGCATACCGGGAACCGGTGTGATCGTATCTAACTCGAAGACCTCCCGCACATGACGCAGATCGATCGCAAACAGTTCTCCCCCTACAGTAACCAAACAGGCTTTCCACGAACCTGTCGGTGTTTTCTCCTCGGACTCACCGTCGGAGAGAAGCCGAGGCAGCTCACATGGTAATTGCATCTCGTTCCGCCCTTTACACAATCAGCACGTTAACTCAGTGCACGCTTCACGGCCAGAAGAAGGTCTTCGGGCTTGAACGGTTTGACCACATGTCCGTTCGCTCCTTGCTGTTGGCCCCAGAATTTGTCGCTTTCTTGCCCCTTAGACGTGCACAGGAGGATCGGAATTCGACTAAATCGCATATCACTCTTCAAATCTCGACAGGCCTGAAACCCGTTTCGACCAGGCATGACGACATCCATGACGATCAGATCCGGCAATTCCTTGAGGATTTTCTCTTCAAGCTGTTCCGTGTTCGGAAACGTCACAACGGTATGATGTGCAGCCTTAAGATACGATTCAATGAGTTGAAGCTCAGCCTGCGAATCATCAACAACCACGATCTTGCTCATGAGACTGTTCCTCTCTACGGAGGCAATCACCTAGGACAACACCAGATTCCACTTCGTGCGAACACGAGGTCTCGATTCTTCTATTCCTTCCTTCTCGGAACTCCCGATATCCCGCTCCCCTTTGGTCACATCATGACACGAGAGACAGGTGAGACCGGCATACTCAGGATCCACTGCCCAGTGGATTACGCGTAGTAATCACTTGGCTGATGAGGAACTTATCGGTGAAACCTTTCTCACCTTTAGAATGGTTCATTGAAAAGGGGCTGTCACAACCCTTCACATGCTCGCCAACTCAATAGTAAAGGAGACTCCTGATCATCACTGATGCCGTCTTCACCCGCGTTGTTCAACCTCTAATTATGGTCGATTCTTACTATTTTTAAGCAGTGTATCGCCTTGTGGACGGTTGGCAAGAAATCCGCGAATATCAGCAACTTATGCTCAGGATGGAGCCTTTCTTCACCCACCTACGCAGGAAGCCACAGCTGTAAAGCTGTGGAGGAATGCGCAGTGGGTGTCCTCCGAAGCCTTGGCGAAGGAGGACACGCTTCGGCTGGTTCCGCCGAAGACACAAAAGGGACCACGGCTGTTAAGCCGTGGGGCTCCACGACTACGGATGATGTGCAACCGGAAGAAGATGGCACAAGTTACAGGGAGAGTATGCGACGATGAGATAAACAGGAGAGTAGTCGTGTCATATCAACAGATCGACTCAGATGATCTGTCCATCGGTCAAGTTCACCTCGCAGTCGAGCAGTGACGGACCGGGAGGTGTCAACCTCAATCGGGAGCAGCCCTTTCCGTACACGAGCACGGTTGAGCCAGGCTCGACGAAAACTAGGCTCATCAAACACTCCATGAATGTAGGTACCCCAAACAAGACCATCCTCCCGAATGGCCCCATCACACAAATCCTCTTGGGCAGCCGTCAATGGATGGGCTCCTCCTATTGGCGAAACACGACGTTGCAACCGGAAACAGGGGCGTTCGTTCCGATAGACGGTAACTCCCATATGAACTTGGTAGCCTCTCACGAGAGTTTGATCAGCCACCAGCGTACCTGTTGGATTGGCTTCCACCTGTTCGGTGCACTTTCTCTGACTCAGCTCAGTTTCAATCCTCAAGTAACCTAGACCAGGACGTATTCCGCCTTGCTCGACGTGACAAGAGTCTGAGATCGTTCGACCAAGCATTTGATAGCCACCACAGATGCCAACAAGCTCTCCCCCACTCCACACATGACGCTCGAGGATACAGTCGTACCCCTGCTCTCGGAGATATGAGAGGTCGGAAAGCGTATTCTTACTCCCAGGAACGATCACAATATCAGCCTGATCCACCAGCGATGGGGTGGTGACATACTTCAAGGCCACATCCGGTTCCGCCATCAATGAATTGAAGTCGGTAAAGTTGCTCATATGAGGCAAGGAAATAACGGCGATGTTGAGCTGTTCTGTAGAAAACGCCACCCGCCGATCCCTTTCCTGATTTAAACTGTCTTCTTGGTCCAATATCAGATCTTGAAGAAATGGCACGACACCCAAGACCGGAATCCCGCTCCGAGACTCCAGAAAACTCACTCCATCGGCAAAGAGTTTCGGATCACCGCGAAACTTGTTGATGACGACACCACAGACCCGATCTCGCTCGTCCGGTTCCAACAGGTCTAACGTTCCAAGCACTTGAGCAAAGACACCGCCTCGATCAATATCAGCCACCAGGATTACTCGGGCATCAGCCAGTTCGACGATAGGCCAATTGACCAGATCCCGGTTGCGCAGATTCATCTCTGCCGCACTCCCAGCTCCTTCAATGACTATGGTCTCGTACTGTCGTGCCAGTCTGGCATAGCTGTCCTGCACAATGGCCCACAGTTGTGGTCTCTGCTCAAAATAGGTCGAAGCGTTCTCCCTGGACCATACGGATCCTCGCACGACCACCTGCGAACGATTGTCAGACTCTGGCTTGAGCAAGATGGGATTCATGTCGACATGCGGGAGAATTCCACAGGCCTCAGCTTGGAGTGCCTGCGCTCGACCGATCTCTCCGCCCTCCGGAGTCACGAATGAATTCAGCGACATGTTCTGTGCTTTGAATGGGGCTACACGCATGCCTGCACGATGAAGGAATCGGCAGATTCCTGCTGTGATCAGGCTTTTCCCGACATCCGACCCAGTCCCCAGAACAGCAAGCGCCTGTGCCGTCATTGATGCGACTCCTGCCAGGCTCTTGCCTTCGCCAGGCCATGCGTAACACAGTCGGTGACGACTTGCCCGATCAATGCCCCCATGACGGTATGCGTCCCACTATAGATATGCCATGCCCCCTGTCCACGCAGCGAACAGGCAATCACCACTGCATCTGTCCCAGTCCCGGTGGCAGCAGCACTGCTTTGGCAACTCAGCACGCCGTGATCACGTAACACACCGCTCTTGGCCTCTGTGACAACTTGCACGGCACCGACCATTGCGGATTGAGACAGACTGCCGTTTGTGATGAGAATGAGATTGATCGTCCCAGGTTTGAGTAATCTGTTGCCGGCACCATCTCCGGGTGGCCATTCTCCAGCTCGAACGGCATTGGTCACACCGACTGTTGCAAAACACTCCACCCATACCCCATCCGACGCAGCTCGTGCCGTCACCACTTGCGTCATCGGAACTGCCGTCATCAGCCCGACAGTCGATGCACGGATTCCCATGGAAACGGCCAATTCCCGCAAACAGGATGCCGGGTCATGACAGGACAGCGACTGCGTTCCTGACACCGATGACTGAGCATCCACCTGATGATTGAGGATATAGGAAGCCACCCTGAACCCTCCCCCTTGGGGAGCCGATGAAAGAACGCGCTTTCGCCCTTCCAGCTCGATCACCAACGTCTGCCCTCTCACACGATACCGGCTATGAACCTGTGTGGCGTCCTTTTTCATCTTCAGTTCTTAAGGAGGAGTAGGTGAGAAAGCTCGCGAAGGAGTCGGTTATTCTCTGACCTCGTTCGCACCGCGAGTCGAACAGATCGTGAGTTGGCACCGGGCACTGAAGAACAATCGCGAATCAAGACCCCTTTTCTTCGCAATCGTTCAGTGATATCGCGTGCAGGGTGAGCATGAGGGAGCTCGACAAGACAGTAGTTCGCATAGGTGGGTATCACTGTACAACCAGGTAACGCGGCCAGCTTTCTTCGAAATCGTTCACGCTCCTGCGTCATAAATGTCAGGCTTGTTCGCGCATGGGCCTCGTCGTTGAGGGCCGCCAATGCCGCAACTTGCCCCATCGTACCGACCGACCAAGGAGGGAGCTGTTGTTGAATCCGTCTGATCGTTGTCTGTGCCGACACCGCATAGCCTACCCGCAGTCCGGGTAAGGCATAGAACTTGGTCATACTGCGTAGGACCACGACATGTGGCCAAGAGACCGCCCGGCGCAAGACCGACCGGTCAGAACAGTAATCGGCGAACGATTCATCAATGATCAGCCAAAGACCTCGCTTGCGGGCAGACCTGGCCAATCGTATCAGATCATCGACGGTACAGGCCTGCCCTGTCGGGCTATTGGGATGACAGAGCATCACACTATCAAAGGAGCGACCCTCGCTCCGGCCTGTCTCCATGGCCCGACAAAGACGATCGACCGGAATGGCATAGTCGTCGATTCGATCTGCATAGAGTGTTGTGGTCTCTGTTCCTGCTCGCCTCATGGCTGCGGCATATTCTGAAAAAGTGGGCTGGACGACAAGGAGACGATGGATACCCAACGCACGAGGCAGCGCGTCAATCAACTCCGTAGAGCCGTTCCCAACCACGATCTGGTCTGGATTCATCCGCCAGAATGCAGCCAACGCTTGGCGAAGCTCCCAACAGTCCGGGTCCGGATAATGGGCCAGCAGATGCCTGGAAGAGGCAATGGCTTTCCAGACATGGGGAGAAGGGCCCAAGGGATTGATGCTTGCACTGAAATCGACGATATCGCCAGGATCACATGCCAGCGCTCGTGCGACACGATAGATATTCCCACCATGTACAGACCTGTTCACACGAGCCATCTGAGTCCTATGGCCAGAAGAACAGCTAACACACTGGCTATCGCCATCACCTTCGTTGCTGGGACGATGTCGTTTGGTTCGACACAGCGCCCATCGAGGCCCAGCGTTGGACGGTTATGTGGCATGCCGTCATAGAAATTGATGCCACCGAGTCTCACACCCAACACACCGGCCATCGCTGCCTCAGGTCTCCCGCTGTTGGGACTGGGGTGCTTCCCGCCATCCCGTATGAACACACGCCATCCCCAACAGACGGATTCCCGTTGTCTGGTCATCAAGCCGGCACCAAGAATCAAGAGCATCGCCGTAAGACGAGCCGGAATCCAGTTGGCCAGATCATCCAGTCGAGCCGATGCCCATCCAAAATCAGCATACCGGGTATCGCGGTGCCCAATCATAGAATCAAGCGTGTTGACCGCCTTGTAGGCCAAAGCCAGAGGGGCACCACCGATTGCCAAGTACAGGAGAGGCGCAACCACACCATCGGCTGAACTTTCTGCGACCGTCTCGACCGTCGCACGAGCCACCTCGGATGGGGAGAGTCCGGCCGTGTCTCGCCCGACAATCATCCCCACCGCTCGGCGCGCAGCTGAGAGATTGCCCGCCTGGAGTGGGCCATCCACTGCATGGGCATGGTCCCAGAGGTCCCTCGCAGCCAGCGTCATCGACGCCATGATGATCGAGAGAGCAGACCCCAACCATTCCGCAACCTGTTTGGCCTCTTCGATGATCACTGTGGCAAGCACGAAGGTCACGGTCGGCAATCCGATGGCGAGACAAATTCCTGCGAGGCGAAGGTTTATCGCGCTTCGGCAGATCCTCCGCACTCCATGATCACACCATGCAATACATCGTCCCATCATACGAACGGGATGCGGCAACCAGTAAGGATCACCAAGCAGTGCATCTACTACAGCCGCAGCAAGAAGTTCGCCGCCGGTCATGCGAACCGAAACAAGAGCGGAATGGATAGGAGGAAGAGAATCTCGATGACCTCATTCATGGCCCCAAGCGTATCGCCGGTAATCCCACCGAACCATCTACGGCACCCCCACCAACCCATCAGCACGACAACTACCCCGGCCATCATGACGACGAACGAGCTGACGATGCCGAAACCTACACCCAGTCCAATGGCCACAAGAAGTGTGGCCACGAGGACATGTCGCCACGAGAGATGGGTAAGAAACGGAGCGGCTAAGCCTCCTTCCGCCCTGGCGTAGGGAGAAATCCATGCGGAGGTCACCATGGCCCAACGGCCGACCGCAGGCATACAACACAGCGCAGGCACTCGCAATTCGTGAGGTAACACCATCAAGCCGGCATAACGGAGAAGCAGCGAGAGAAAGAGCCCGGTGGCACCGAGTGCACCGACCTGAGGATCGCGCATGATCGACAGTCGTTCGACCGATGTGCAACCTCCAGCCAGGCCATCTAACGTATCAGCCAATCCATCCTGATGGAGTCCGCGTGTCAGCAGCACCAGGAGCACGATCAACAAGGCATTCACCACGATACCGTCAAAGACCACCTGCAATGCCATATCAGCAACAACCAGACCACCACCTATCAGCAAGCCTACGACGGGATACCAGGCCATCGACGCCGCGAGCTCAGGCGCCGTCGGTTCATGATGCACTCTGCTCAGAGGAATGGTTGTCAGAAAATGCCAGGCGAAGATAAATGGACGGGCGACGGCTCCCATAGGTGTCACAACTTGTTTGCCACCCCGGCTTCTTCGAAAGTCGCCATCTCCGTATAGACTTTGACGGCTGCACAGACGAGATCCATCCCTAAGCAGGCTCCGGTCCCCTCACCGAGTCGAAAATCGAGATCAAACAGCGGGGTCAATCCCAGTTGGTTCAGAATCGCGCGATGCCCCTTCTCGACCGACCGATGCGCGGCAATCAGATAGGCACGACACAACGGCTGAAGTCCGACGGCAATCAACGCCGCAGCACCGGCGATAAATCCATCCAACACGACAGGCACACGGGAGGCGGCGGCACCGAGCATCAGCCCAGCCAGTCCAGCAATTTCCAATCCCCCGATCTTTGCCAATACACCGATCGGATCGGACGGCTTCGGACGATGGAGATCGAGAGCTTGTTGAATCACACGGACCTTGTGCGCACGATCTGACTCCTGAATACCTGTCCCGTGTCCGGTGACCTCTTCCACAGGCCGACCGGTCATCACCGCCGTAATGGCCGCGCTGGGAGTCGTATTCCCGATTCCCATCTCCCCTGTCCCGATGAGACCGATACCCTCCCGTACCGCCTCTGTCGCCAAGTCGATCCCCACCTGAACGGCTTGTTCCGCCTGCTCCCGCATCATCGCCGGCTCACGCATCACATTGCCTGTCCCATTCATGATTTTTCGGTGAATCAACCCAGGGGCGGTCTTAAAGTCATAATCAACTCCGATATCGACCACACGGACAACCACGCCCGCGTGGCGAGCGAGTACGTTCACACCGGCGCCACCCCGTAGGAAATTCAGTACCATTTGAGGGGTGACCTCACGGGGATAGGCACTCACACCTTCCGCAGTGACACCATGATCGGCAGCAAAGGTGAACACCATTCCCTTGGGGATCGTGGGCTTCAATTCGCCGGTCATGGTGACATAGGCGGTGGCCAACTCCTCAAGCTTGCCAAGGCTGCCGAGTGGCTTGGTCAGCCGACCCAAATGAGTCTGTGCTTTTGTCTGCAATGTGGGGTCAAGCGGCTGAATCTGATGACAGACATCCTGAATCGACATCACGCTCCTTTCCTCACTTCAAGCGAAGCGGTAGTCCACTGACCGCCAGATAGGCTTCATTCGCCCCTGCAGCAAGGCATTGATTTACTCGTCCGGAAAGATCACGGAACGCTCGCACTGATGGTTCAGCTGGGACAAGGCCCGACCCTAACTCATTACTGACGATGATCACTGTGGCCCCGGTGCGCCGCATCGCGTCAAGAAGTGTTCCTACGTGCGCAAGAATGATTGATTCCCCGAGGCCAATCCCGACCAAATTACTCAACCAGAGTGTCACACAATCAAACACGATGATCCGGTACTCTGCCCCCTGTTTGGCAAACCAGGCCTCCACATCAAGAGGCTCTTCAATCGTCTGCCATTCGGCTGAACGGGTCGCCCGATGCCGCGCAATGCGTTCCACCATTTCGGCATCAAGCCCCTGCCCAGTCGCGACAAATGCACGTGGCCCCCGCGAGCCCGCTAACTGAAGCGCGATCTCGCTTTTCCCGGACGAGGCCCCACCCAACACGACAATGATCCGACTCTTGGGTCGTCCGACAGACCGAGCATTACGTCGAGTTCTTGGCGACATCCCGTTCCCATAAAAATTCCGGTTCGCCCTGTGTCTTGGCCACCCATCGAGCCAGGACAAACAAGACATCACTCAGCCGATTGACGAACTTGATGATGGTCGGATCAACCGGTTCAATTTTTGAGAGCGCGACACACAAGCGCTCGGCTCGACGGCAAATTGTCCTGGCCTGGTGGAGAAAACCCGATACTTTTCCCCCTCCGGGAAGGATGAACTCTTTGAGCGGTTCCAGACTCTTCTGGCATCGATCGATCATTTTTTCAAGCCGTGTGACATCGCTCGCCAGCACTTGCGGCATATTCTTGAACGTCTGCCCTGGTGTCGTCGCCAGAATACTCCCGACATCGAAGAGCTTGTTTTGCATCCATCGAAGCTCCTCTTCCAACTGGCCAGCCCGTTTGTTGTGCTCGACAATTTCTTGATTGAAAACTCGAACCATTCCGATTGAAGAATTCAATTCATCGACGGTGCCGTACGCCTCGACTCGAAGACTGTCCTTCCACACCGGTTGCCCGCCGGCGAGTCTGGTTTTTCCCGCGTCTCCCGTTCTTGTATAGACCTTGGTAATCCGCATATCCGTTGCTCCCCTTGTCTGAACTTTGATTCCCCCATGCTTCATAGTGAATGAGCTGATCAACTGGAATCCGCTCCCGCCACCCCGCAGTCTCTAAATCAGGAGCCTGTTCAAATTTCGAGACATACCCTAAACACAAGTAGGCCAGAATCGTCACCGATTGAGGAACACCGACCACTTGCTTCAGCGCCTGATGATCGAGGATGCTGACCCAACCGACCCCGATTCCTTCCGCCCTGGCGGCCAGCCAGAGATTTTGAACCGCGCAACAGGTACTATACAAGTCCGTTGCACGCACCGTGGAGCGCCCGAGGACTTGTGGCCCACCGCGTCGCCGGCTGCATGTGATACACAAATTGATCGGTGCTTCCTCAATGCCTTCCAACTTCAACCGCCGGTACAGTGCTCCCTTGGCACCTGCATATCGGACAGCGGCTTTGGTGTTGGCATCGATGAAGAGGTCCTTCACCGCACGTTTCGTTGCGCCATTGCGGATGACCACAAAATCCCATGGCTGCATGAAGCCGACTGATCCGGCATGATGAGCCGCCGTTAACAATCGCATCAACACCGGATCAGGGATTGGCTTCGGCAGAAAGTTCCGACGCACGTCACGGCGTTCGAAAATCACCCGATACACCGCCTCACGCTCTGGCTCAGAAAATCGTCCCTGTGGTCGGCTCATTCTAATCTCGACTCGGCCTTGATGGACGACGATCGTGGTCCCAACTCACCAGTTGCCACTTTCCCTAGGCAGATCTGGCAGAGACAGTCCGTAAACTGTGCAGCGATCCAGTCCATCTGTTGCTCTGTAATCCCCAATGTGCCGCACCAACATTGGTACCCGACACATTGAAACGGCTGTCTACAGTGTTCACAGACTTTTTCAACAGGACCCCTCATTCCTCTACCTTCAGTTAATCGGCCCCTGATTCTGATGCTTATTGGGCGGTGCGACGTGCCGATTCGACCAGCGCCGCTGCGCATGCCGGTTGGCTCCCAAAATGTAGATGCGTATAGAGCCCCAACGTATTGGAGGCAATCATTCCATCGCACCCCTTCGACTCGCCTTCTGCATCGGTCAACATGCACGCATAAGCCATTGGGCCTTTTGGTGCAATCGTCGAATAATGAAACTCATGCCCCCGCGCAGTGAGTCCAGTTGGCCCGATGACACAAGACCGGGTCACCTCAAGCGCGCGATACCCCAAGGTCATCTTCGCACGCTGCATGGTCGCTTCAGCCGGAAAGAGCCCCACCATTTCATGCAAACGGCCATCACAATCTCTCAGGCCCTGCGTGAGATACATCATGCCCCCGCATTCCGCATAAATCGTCCCACCTTGCGCGCCGAATTGTTTGATCGCCGACTTCATGGGCCTGTTGGCCGCTAAGGCTGGACCGTGCAATTCGGGATACCCTCCGCCCAGATAAAGCATGCCGAGATCATCGGGGAGCTTAGCATCATGCAGTGGAGAAAATACAACTAGTTCGCCTCCTCCTGCTTCGAGCAATTCCAAATTATCCGCATAGTAAAAGCAAAAGGCCTGGTCCTGTGCCACGCCAATACGAACGGTCTTGGATCGACAATGCTCGAGAGGATTTACAGCTTCCGCCAAGGGAGCGCATGAGTGTGCAAGGGATTCGATCCGATCGAGATCGACAGTCTCCAAGGCAGCTTTCGCCAACCGATGATAAAGACTCCGATCCGATTGTTCATGACCCATGGTCAGGCCAAGGTGCCGATCGGTGATGATCAACTTGGGATCAGGACACAGATACCCAAGCGCGATGACATCCGTCGCATCCTCCACCGCGGTTTTGAGCAACTTGTAATGGCCTTCACTGTTGACCCTGTTAAACAACACGCCTGCCACATGTACGGCAGGATCAAAGCGCGCATACCCTGCCACCATCGCTGCGGCAGAACGAGCCAAGGCACTGCCGTCGATGACCAGAATAACCGGAGCATCCAATTGTTTGGCCAGTTCCGCGGTACTCCCACTATCGCTGAGTGGAGAGCTACTGTCGAAGAGCCCCATCATTCCTTCGATCACGGAGAGGTCAGCATCCTCCGCAGCACGCGTAAAGATCCCCAGGTTGCCCTGTGCTCCCAACATCCACCCATCAAGATTCCTCGACTGCCTTCCCGTCGCCGCCCGATGATGACTGGGATCGATAAAGTCCGGCCCCGCCTTGAACGGCTGAACCTGGCGGCCCCGTTCCCGTAAGGTCGCCAGAATGGCCAGCGTTACGGTTGTTTTCCCGACACCGCTGTGCGTGCCGGCTATCACCAGTCGTGGATACTGCTTCATGCAACCCTAGAGCGGTAGGTCGTAATTGATCCGTACACCACCGAAAATGGAACGGATCGGCGTCCCAAAGAACAGTGTCTCTTCGTATTTCTCGTTGAAGATGTTATCCAAACGGAGATAGGTTTGCAGGTACTTCGTCACGTCATAGCTCGCCGACAGATTCCAGACGACAAACGAGGGAGTAGGATTTCCATTCCCAGTATTGCCGAACCGCTCGCCGACATAGCGCCCCTCCAGACTGACCTGCAACCTTTCGATAGGCTGATACCGGAGTACCGTCGAAATCTGATGGAGCGGCCATTTCGGAAGACGTGTGTCCGCGCCACCACTGATATCCCGCGTCGCTGCGTAGGTATATTGGATCTGCAGATCCAAGTTCTTCACCCATGGCCCGTCACGATAGAGTTTCAGCTTTGTGCTGACCTCCACACCTTCCGCTCGAGCCAAGCCGACATTTTGCGCACAGAACCCAAATGACCCAGGCTCCGTACAGACAGCAGGATCGAAGACCGACAAAATAAGATTGCGGTAGCGGGTCCAAAAATACCCGACGCTGATGCTGCCTCGATCATTGGGCAATGCCTGTTCGAGGGCCACATCAAACGCTTGGCTTTTTTCAGGTTTCAAATTGGAGTTACCAAAACCAGGGAAAAACAGCTGATTGATCGTGGGGGCCCGAAAACCCGTCGAGTAGCTGCCTCTGAACTTTGTGCCGGTCTCCTTGACCAGATATCCTCCGGTCACTCGATAGGTCGTCGCGCTTCCGAATACGTTGTACTCATCCTGTCGGATACCCGCCGTACCAAACACACGATCCCAGAGATTCAACTGTGCCTCTCCAAAGCCAGCATGGCTACTGACGGATTTGTTCTCAAAAACGGTGGTGCTGGTCAAGAGATCACGATTATCACCTCTCTGTTCGCGAAACTGATATCCCGCCGTCAATCTAAGCGGTTTACCGACTTGAATATTGTGCTGCCATTCAATCCGATTACTCGCGGTTCCGATTTGAGACCGAAACGGGGATCCAATGGCTCCCGTGGTTCCCGTCACAAGACTCCGTTCGACTGCGCCACCGTCACTCACCAAATTTTCTGTGGCCCGTGACAAGGTGAGTTGTTGCGACCACCAGGCGGTGATCGGTTGCATGTAATTTCCTGCAAACACATATTGGACACTTTTGGATCTGGCACCCAACACATCAGCCGGCTCTGACGCGAAGGTCGTCGAATTAAAGGCAAAGCCGTCAAAATTCACACTGCCGTCAATCCAACGAAAACTAAACTCCAGCCGTCCGTCCTTGGGTAAATCCGCACCCAGTCGAACCGATCCTTGCCAGTTGTGGTAGCCATCGCGCTCGGCTGCGCCACGTCGGTAGTTGATCGCTGAAAATCCGGCTGTATCCAAACGGGCGATCGAGCCTGAAAAATCAATCGGCCCTTTCTTGCCGGCCAGACTGCTCCCTTCTCGAATCGTATTGAATGATCCATATTCGACAAAACCTGAGACGTTGGGTTTCTCTTGTCTCCGCTTCGTCGTGATGCTGATCACACCACCCATGGCATCCGACCCCCAGAGCATGCTCTGGCTCCCACGCAAAATTTCGATTCGTTCGATATTGTCGGACGTGAGATCCGCAAAATTGTAACTGCCTAGTGTGGCACTGTTGACGATCGCCCCATCAATCAACACGAGTGTCTGCTCAGGCGTTCCCCCACGCATCCGCACATCAACCGTTGTGCCGAGTCCTCCACTTTGAAAGACCGCAAGACCCGATGACCATCGAAGCGCTTCGGCGACTGTTCTGATTTTCCGTTGTTGCATCTCCTCGCCGGTGATGACCTCAACGGCACTGGTGACTTGTTTGGCCGGAATTGGGGTCTTCGTTGCACTCACCACGACATCAGGAGCCTCGACGGTCTCCTGTTGATCGGCCATGGCGATGTCCTGAGCAAATGGAGTGGGGGGCAGGAAGTACAGAAACGCGATAAGGAAACAACAGCCAACAACAAACCGGGGACACCGATACACACGATGCATGAAAACCTCCCTTTGACTCGAAGGGTATGAATGTTTCCCGTCCGTTGGGTCTCCTGACTTGCGGATCGTCGTTTCCCTGCGCCTTCCCATCTTTCGCGTGAAACGTAAAACGTCGTTCGTGAAGCGACTGCAAGAAAACCCTTCCGCTTCACGAGAGACACTTCACGACCCACGCCCTAAGACAGTGGCATTATGCAGAGTCACTCCCCGCTTACAGTGGCGGCACCGTGATGGACTTGCACCATCTTCCCCGGCACTGACGGTCTATCTCGGCTCGAGTTCTTTCCTCCTTCCGATCGGCATCCACCAGTATTGAACAGAAAAAAGGGATGCGCCTTTCCCTGTTGAGTACGAGTACTCACGTACGACATCATCGATCTTTCGAGCTAGCTTCGCATATAGTCTGCCCGAAATTGAGTTGTGCTTGGTACCATATTGGAGAAGTCCCAGTCAAACGTGAGGACGGCCGATCGGTCCGATGTATGAGACAGCAGCCGGTCACCATTCTTCGCAACTAAGCTCGGCGCCCTCCAAAAATCGAGTGTCTGCTCTGCACCCGTTCGATTGCAGACGATCACGGGAAGTCCCGTTTCATGGCTCCGCTGCTCCCATTCCCCATTTGGGCCATGAATGCCTGGTCCCCATGACGCGGGCGACACCAACATCTCTGCCCCTTCGAACTTCAGCGCTCGAGCGATATTCGACGTATAGGCATCACTGCAAATAAGCACACCGACCTTGATCCCCTCACACTCGATCGGAGCGACACGATCACCCGGGTGCGACCATGACAGCGAGTCACTCACCACATTGAGCTTGCGGTGTTGCCCCACAATCTCGCCCGTCGGACCAATGACAAATACGGAGTTGTAGAACCGCCTGCCCTCTCGCTCGGGGCAACCGAGAAAGACTGTTCGTTTCAACGTCTTGACCAGCCTGCAGACCTGTTGCATCCACGGATCGGGTTGCGGCTGGATCCAATCAGAGCCAACGACATGGGCAAATTGCAGTCCGCACACCGCAAGCTCCGGCGTCACGATCCATTGAGCGTCGATTGCTGCGGCATGTTTGATGGCCTCCACAATCACATACCGGTTCCGATCAATAGCCCCGGGAACCGTCTCAAGATGAAGCAGCGCGATCTTGCCCCGCGTCATGTCACTTGTTCCCTGTGGATTGCCGACCGGGCAATGTCACTCGAGGTACGCCCGAGGTCGGATGTCGATCGATGAGGACCTGACATCGATACACCTGCTCTAACACCAGAGGCTCGATGACGTCATCGGGAGTTCCGAGCCGAACCACTTGTCCCTCAGCAAGCAGCAGCAGGCGGTCGCAATATTGGCTGACGAGATTCAAATCATGTGAGATCAGAACCACCGTCAAGCCACGCTCATCTTTCAATCGACATAACACAGATCCGATCTCAACCTGATGTTGCAGATCGAGAAACGCAGTCGGCTCATCAAGCAACAAGACGTTCGGTGTCTGGGCCAGGGCTCGCGCAATCATCGTCCGTTGCCGTTCCCCACCGGAAAGGTCCGTTACCGCCCGCTGGGCCAAGTGGGCAACGTCCATCGTCCTCATGGCATCCTCGGTAATGGCCATATCCTCCCCGCTTTCCCATCCAAAGCCACTTCCCCATCGGTTTCGAGGACGATGAGGAAATCGTCCCATTAAGACCGTTTCCGCAACCGTAAAGGGAAAGAGCTGCGGTGTGTCTTGTGGGACCACTCCAACGAGACGAGCAATCTCATCTTGCCCCATTGCTGTCAGGTCTCGTCCGAATAAGGTGATGCCGCCCTGCTGCGGACTCGCAAGCCGGGCCAAGAGTTTCAACAGGGAGGTCTTTCCTGACCCATTGGGCCCCACGATGCCCAGCACTTCCCCCTGGGAAACCTGAAAAGATACGTCATCAAGGATCCATGGGCTGCTTGAGGAATCCGTCGACTGATATCGAAACCGAAGGGAATGCACCTCATAGGCGTCGCATGGTCGGACCAAGCCACTCGCACAAGGCTCGTTGCCTCCACCAGGTTGACTCTCCTGAACCCCTCTCATGCCAACCGATCCTTTCGCCAGAGCAGGAGATAGACAAAGAATGGCCCGCCCGCCAAAGCGGTGATGATCCCGACCGGAACTTCTGTTGGTGCAATCAACGTCCGCGCTATCGTATCTGCCCCCATGAGAAAGGTGCCTCCGACTAATGCTGAAGCAGGTAAGAGCAGTCGATGGTCCGCGCCGATGGCCAGGCGCACGGCATGGGGCACCACCATCCCGATAAACCCGATCATGCCACTGACGGACACTACGGCACCGGTGACCAATGCCGTCAAGATGAAGATGGAGCGTTTTGCCCGTTCTGTATCGACACCAAGCGAGCGAGCCGCATCTTCGCCTAATGCCAGGATATTCAAGGCACGCACCTGTCTGAAGAGGAGGATGAGACTGATCGAAAGATAGACGAGCACCCCAACGAGCCCACTATAGGTAGGAGAGGTGAGTGTTCCCATCAGCCAGGCCATCATCCCATATGAACGATTTGGATCCAGGATCGACGTAATGAACATGATCAAGGCGGAGAAGATGGCGTTCAAAATTACCCCGGTCAACAACAGGCTATGAATGGGCAAGCGTTCTGAGTTGGTCGCCATTCGATAGACAATCACCAACGCGACGATCCCACCGGCAAAGCCGCACGCCGGCAACGCCGCTTCCGCTAAGAATGTCGTCCCCGCTCCACATAAGACACCCACTGCTGCTCCGAGCGCCGCTCCGCTGGAGACGCCAAGCACATAGGGATCCGCTAAGGGGTTTCGCAACAAGGCCTGTAAGACAACACCCACCGATGCTAACGAGCAACCGACCAAAAATCCCAGCAACACCCGCGGAAGTCTAATCTGGAGCAAGATCGTCCGTGTGATATCTGCCGAACCGCCATCCGCTTCAGCCTGATCAACGGTTATGGCGCCCATCAACACGCGGAGCATCTCTCCATAGGCAATCGGTTGAGCTCCGAAGTGAAGACACACGAGACTTACGATAACCGCCGTCAAACTCAACAACCCAAGTATCAGGATCAAGCGTGAACGGGTCAGGATGGCTCCTTGCACAACGTTGCCGTGCGCAGGGGGCGCAGAGCCTTGTTTATGAGACAACCGATCGGCACAGGAACGGGGAGACCCTGTGGCTAACGGCAGTTTCACAAGGGCCTCATGGCTGAAGCGCAGGGACACTGGGGCCGAAGAGTTCCGGATGAATCGCCCGGACGAGCTGTTCCAACCCTTCAATGACACGAGGCCCAGGACGATTCAGGAGATTCGACGAGACTTCATGAAATCGCTGCCGTTTGACCGCCGAAAGCGAGTCCCAACGCCGCCACTGCTGCTGCTCGCTTCGCGGTACCGTTTCCACCTCGCCGCTCGGGAAAATCAACACCTCCGGATCTTCCTTGAGTACGGTCTCCATACTTAGTCGTGGATAGGCAACGCCCGCCTGAGCGGCGACGTTGACTCCTCCTGCCAAGCCGATCATCTGATGGATAAAACTTCCCGGCCCGACGCTGATCAACGGCTGGCTGTTCAACACATACAAGACTCGCTTCGTAGGAAGCGTCTCCACTTTGAGTTTGAGCTCAGTCATACGCTGACGGATACGTTGTGTGATGTCGTTCGCGGCTGAGGTTTTCTCGAACATTGCCCCCAATGTATGTATCTGAAGCGGGATGTCCTCCAACGTCTTGGCATCGAGGACAAACACAGGGATTTTAAGCTGCTCCAGTTTCATCTGGAGATCGGGGCGGAGAAAGTCTTTAGGGGCCAGCACCATATCTGGTTGCAAGCCGATAATCGTCTCCATGTTAGGATTGACATAGCCGACTTTGGCTTTGGATTTGGCACCGGCCGGGTAATCACAAAACTCTGTGACTCCGACGATCTGCTCCCCCAAGCCAAGCGCAAACAACATCTCGGTGATACTCGGCGCCAGAGAGACCACGCGTGCCGGCGGCTTCGCCAGATAGAGACGTCGCCCGGCATCATCGACAAAAGCCCGAGACGAGACATGGGCCATGAACGGCATGCCGGTGAGAATTCCTTGTGGCCGTCGCTTCATGATTGAAACTTTGGAACCATACGCCGATACCATACTCACATCAAGCAACAGCAGACAGACGCAGAGTCCGATAACCCACTGATGCCCGTGATCGCGTCCAAACGGAGTTCCACGAAAGACCACAGCAAGTGAACAGCCGAGACGCACAGATGCCCGTACAGTGCAGGCCGTCAATGATGCAAGAACACCGCAGGAAACCAGTTTCAACGCGATAGCAATAAAAATCCCCAAGGCCTGACTAGACCTTGAGGATTGCACCCGCTTCTTCATCCTCACCCGTTCCCCAGCCTCGAGGGAACAACGGTCATATCTTCGAGCAGGTCTTCTGACTCATGGTTCCCCCTACTCCCCGTACCTTCCCATCTCTTGAAGCTATCGGTTCACAGCATTCAGCTCAAGGCTGATTGCTGGCGGATGACAGCTCCGTTGCGACAGTAGCATCACCGGGTTTCGTTCCCATTTACAGCAGCGGGACTGCGAGAGCTTTACCCCTCTTCCCTTGCTCGAAGACTCCTACGCTGAGCACAATAGGAGAGCATTGGAGAAGTTGTCAAGATCGACTAGCTGGCGCCTTCCCCTCCCGCTGCATCATGTGAAGAATCAGAGGCTTGTGAGCATTCATCCCGCTATGGTAATATCCGACAGTTCAACTAGATTTCATTTCAGCGAGAAGGAGTACGATCGTGGCATTTATGTGTGAAGTGTGTCTCAAGAAGCCAGTCTCCGGAAACAATGTCAGCCATGCAAACAATAAGACTCGGCGTGTGTTCAATCCCAACATTCAAACCGTGCGAGCCGTCGTCGGCAAGAGCAACAAGCGGATCCGTGTCTGCACCCGGTGTTTGCGTTCTGGATTGGTCAAGAAAGCCGTCTAGTTCTTTCCTCACGGTTCACGTACAGCTACGGTGTACTCCACAGAATCCGGCCTCCTCGCTCGACTAACTTGATGGCTAATGAGTCGTCAGGAGACAGAGTGAGGGTCCGGTTTCCATCTTTACTCCGAAGCACCAACCCCACCTCCCCCTTGGCGTCCAGTCCAAGACCGGCCCGGGCTCTGCCAATCGAATCCAGCAATAAGAACTCTTCAGCGTTCACTCCATTTGGCTTCTGCGCCGCAGCAGACCTAGGCTCGAAGATCTGAGCACTGAAGATCCCACCCAGTATTCCTCCGAGAAACGCCGCGGTGCAAAATACAAGCATCTGTTTTTTCGTCATGACAGATCCTTTCGTGAAATCACGATACATATCTAGAGAAATAGATGCATCCTAGGTGAGTCGCCGGCCAACGGCAACTATGGCAAACCTATTTATTGGAAAAGCTATTGGCTCAGACAGGGTTGCAGGCGGACCAAAGCAGGCACCGGTAGAAACGCGAGACCCACGCTCAGCAGTCTGGATCACAGGAGATAGGTCTGCTGAGCTTTTCGCATGGGCGTTCCTCGCACACTTACTGTTTCGTACCGATAAAAACAACTCCGTTTGTTTTGCCACTATTCAGCGCGGCGCTATAGAGCTTTCCTGCATGAAATACTCCAACCCCATTCACAGTGCCATTCCCATTGCTGCACGAAGCCTGTCCACCAAATGTGATCGTCACATTAAATACATTCCCATGTGTCCGTGGCTTAAATGAACCGATGAAGGTGCATTGAGTCGCAGGCGGACCTGAAATGGAATGACCAGTGATGTCTCCATTGGGCGACACGGTAACTTCCACGGTCTCATTCAGCGAGACTGGACCGATGTATGTTCCTGCGACAGCCGTGATATCCGGTGCCAGCTCGTAATTGCTGTCGTATGTTGTCGTGAATGAATTTTGCGTGTTCGGGTTTGAATAAGAAATTGTTCCACTTAAGCTCTGCTTCATTGTGTAGCTGCCGTCGACGGTAGGGTTGAGGATGAGTGGCGTTCGCTCGATGCTGAAATCTGTGGTATTTGAAGAATTCAGAACACCATCTTGTGAGCTACTGTCGCCTTGGACCACTCCCGCAATAATCGATGAATCGCCGGCCACTGAATATAGGAACCAATACACGCCGTCATCAAGCACAACTCCCGTCACAGTGCGACTAGGAATGGTATTGGTCGCCCCATACCAAAGTCCCTCGGCTGAGGCCGCCGGGGACGGTGTCGGAGCTGGTGCTGGCGTATCACCACCCCCGCTACAGGCAGAAAGCCCCACAAGCAGTAACAAACCAAGAACACTTTTCTGAATTCGTCTCACCTGCATGGTTGGTCTCCCTGGTAAAGCCTGTACCGTGACGTGAATAAATAGGGTCGTATTTCTATCAACCTGAGTATGAAGGCTCAAATCCCTCTCAAGATGGGGAAGCCCACAGCTTCGCTGCATAGGGTCGTTCAAAATTGGCCGATATTGCGGGAGATGAAACGGAATAGGGATGAAAATAGGAGAAGAGGAATCCATGAGGATCAGGAAGGAATGATAAAAGACGGATCTAAGGTGTGGAGTTTAGAAAGGAATACATTAGTTGAATACTTGCGGTGTTTATCCGGCGAGGCGTTGACGAAGAGGGGCTCTGCCAAATGAGCCGCTGGATGACACGACGTGCGGTTTGGAGCGGGCGATGGGATTTGAACCCACGACAACTTGCTTGGGAAGCAAGGACTCTACCACTGAGCTACGCCCGCTCGCTGGAGATCTTATACAGGAACAGCGGCTGAGTGTCCAGTTGCACGTGGATCTGGACTTCTTAAGACATCTACCAAGTCATTGTTATTAGATGCGTTCCACCGTTGCAAACTTTCGTCGACCAATCTTCAGACGATATTGCCTGTCCTGCACAACCTCCAGAGTGGTATTGGCATCGCTCTGTTTGTGTCCATCGATTTCGACGCCACCTTGAATGATGAGCCGGCGTGCTTCGCTCTTGCTGGGAACCAGCCCTGTTTTGGCCACAAGATCAACCAACCCAATGGCCTTTCCATCTCGCAGGTCAGTTGTGGTCAATTGCACTCGCACATCCGGCTCATCGGGAAATTCTTGCTTCTGGAACTTCTGTGCAAACTCCGCTCTAGCCTGCTTCCCTGCCTCAGCTCCGTGGTACTGCGCCACAATCAGCTCAGCGAGGGTCTGTTTGGCTTCCATTGGATGCAGTGACCTGGCCTGACCGAGATCTTCCGTCGTCAGCAGCTCATAGTACCGGTACATCAGCTGATCACTGATCGACATGACCTTACCGAACATCTCCCCCGGCTTGTCTTCTAGGGCGATATAGTTGCCGACACTCTTGCTCATCTTCTTCACGCCGTCCGTGCCTTCGAGCAACGGCATCGTAATCACCACTTGTGATTCCTGACCATAATCTCGCTGCAACTCACGCCCGACTAAGAGGTTGAACTTTTGATCCGTCCCCCCCAACTCCACATCCGCCTTCAATGCGACGGAGTCATACCCCTGCACAAGCGGATAGAGAAATTCGTGGACACTGATAGGTTTCTGCTCATGGTACCGCTTGTGAAAATCATCGCGTTCCATCATTCTGGCGACTCGGTAATGCGCGGCCAGTTGGATTAAGCCATCAGCCGTCATGGGTCCCATCCATCGACTATTGAAGTCGATGGTGGTTTTCTCCGGATCAAGAATCTTGAAGATCTGACGCTGGTACGTCTTGGCATTCTCCTGGACTTGTTCCTTGGTCAGCGCCCGACGTGTCTCGGACACCCCAGTTGGATCACCGATCATCCCGGTAAAATCACCGATCAGGAAGATCACGTTGTGCCCAAGATCTTGAAAGTGTTTCAGCTTATGGATCAGGACCGTGTGCCCAAGATGAAGATCCGGTGCCGTCGGATCAAACCCCGCTTTGATGCGTAAGGGCCGCTTCTCCGAGAGGGAACGCTTCAGTTTGGCTTCGAGCTCAGTCTGCTGAATGACCTCCACCGCACCACGGAGAATGAGGTCAAGTTGTTGGGTGACATCCTTCATGACGCACGTCGCTCCGTCTCTCGTTGCGTCTCGCTGCTGGAGACTGTGATCAATGACTTGAGGCGATCAATTTTTTTGGCGCCGATCCCTTTGACGCCACGCAGATCATCAACCGTACGAAACCGTCCTGCCGATTCTCGAAACGCAACCACCCGTTGCGCCAGCACAGCACCAATACCCGGCAGAGCTTCCAGTTCATCTGCAGTAGCTCGATTCAAATCCAGCAAGGCTCCATTGTGCAACCTGCCTACCTTAGCCGATACCACACGACTCTGGTCAAGCGCATGTTGACCGGAACCGTTCACACCCCTCGCAGTCTGCTCCTGCGTGAAAGCATCAGACGACTCGACAGCCACATGACGCATCCATCCCATCCACAAGACAATTCCAACCGTGACGGCCAACATTCCCAATTTGACAAAGAGAGACTTGATCATCCCTTTCCTGTCTTTCTCAATTGGTGAATGGCCGCTCCATCAAGATCTTCCATTGATTCCATCACGCCTTCGGCGAGCGTTGGATGGGCGTGGATGAGACGAGCAACTTGGCTGGCCGTTGCCCCCATCTGCATCGCCAACGCCGGTTCATGAATGAGATCCGCCGCATGGGCCCCGAGAATATGCATACCCAGGATCCGACTGGTCTCGGCATCAGCTATGACTTTGTAGAATCCGGTCGTCTCTCCTGTGGCTTGAGCCTTCCCCAACGCCCCATAGCGAAATCGTCCGACCTTCACTGCCTGGTTCGGATCTTTGCCGTTCTGCTCCGCGCGGGCTCTGGCCTGTTGCTCCGTCAATCCGACACGTCCGATCTCCGGCAGGGTGAAGATGCCGGCTGGGATCACGGCATAATCGATCGTCCGTTGATGTCCTAAAATATTCTCAACCGCTACCTGTCCCTGCGTCGATGCGACATGGGCCAACATCGCCTTGCCTGTCACATCACCAATCCCATAGATACCGGGAACGTTTGTACGCAGCTGTTCATCAACCAGCACGTCGCCACGACGCCCAAGCGCAACACCGACCTGTTCCAATCCGATCCCTCGCGAATTGAATCCGCGCCCCACCGAAACCAAGAACTTCTCAGCCGCGATCGTGCTTCCGTCTTTCAACGACAGGACCAACGACTCAGGTGATCGCTCGCATTTCTCCACCGTCGTGCCGGTTATCACGGTCACGCCCCGCTTCTTCAACTCACGCTCCATGGTGGCGGAAATCTCCTCATCCTCCAACGGAAGGAGCCGCGGCATGAGTTCAAGGATGGTGACCTGTGTCCCAAGACCGCTGTACAATGCGGCGAACTCGCATCCCTCCACTCCACCACCCAAAATGGCAAGGGTGGCCGGAACCTGTGTCAGGTCAAGCATCTGCTGGCTGGTCACGATCTGCCGACCATCGATGGGAAATTGGGGAAGGTTCGGCCAGGAGGATCCAGTGGCGATTACCAGTGCGTCAGCATGAATCTCACGCAGCGCTCCATCCGGTAATGTCACGGCAATGGTGCGTGCATCCTTGACGGCCCCTTGCCCGGTAACCTGTTCGACCCCCCAGCCTTTGAACAGTGTCGCAATCCCTTTGACAAGTGAAGCAACCACCTTCTCTTTTCGGGCCACCATGCGAGCAAGATCATAAGTCGCCGGTGTCTGGAGTATCAGCCCCAGATCCTCCGCCTTCTTGAGCTTGTCCCCAAGCTCTACGACGGAGAGCAGCGCTTTGCTAGGAATACACCCCCAGTTGAGGCAGACTCCGCCGAGCTTCTCTCGCTCGATGACTGTGACCCGTGCGCCGAGCTGAGCCGCACGGATCGCTGCGACATAACCGCCTGGGCCGGCTCCAAGAATCGCGATGTGGGGTGAGGAGGTCATCGGATCAGATATTCATCGTTGATTGAGACATTGCCAATGGGTACCAATGATTCAATCACACAATGGTTCGCCGATCCAACGGACACAATTGTCAATGCTTCTGACTGGCGAGAAAGGCTTCGTATTGAGTGGCCGTCATCAGTTGATCAACGTCTCCGGGACTGCTCAGCTCAATGACCGCCATCCATCCCTTGCCATAGGGATCTGAATTCACCACCTCAGGATGATCTTTCAGATCCGTGTTGATCTTGGTGACCGTCCCGCTGACCGGCGTGTAGATCGTTGACGTGGTTTTGGTCGACTCGACTTCCCCTATCTGCTGCCCAACCTTCACGGTCGCCCCGACCTTGGGAAGGTCTAGAAAGACGATGTCGCCCAACGCATCCTGCGCGAAGTGGCTGATTCCCACCGTCGCCTGTTTGCCCTCGACTCGAACCCACTCATGCTCCTGGTGATACCGTAAATCGGATGGAATCATGTCGGCTCCGTTCTTGAGATCCACTATGCGAGTCTACAAGGTTGAGGGAAGGACCGGCAACGAATCACTTAGCCTCAACCCTGACCAAATCAATTTTTCAGGATGGTAGTGGGAGCGGTTGGTATTGTCAAGAAACGGACTGACCACCATCGCCGACCCGTTTCTTACGCGCTCTATCCAAAGATCTCCATGCCGGGGAAGAAATATCCGACCTCAAACTGAGCGGTCTCCGGTGAGTCTGATCCATGGACGGCATTAAACTCAATATTCGCTCCATGAGCTTTGCGGATGGTGCCTGCATCGGCCTTCGCCGGATCCGTTGCGCCCATTAACTCCCGATTCTTCTTGATCGCATTCTCACCCTGCAGCACGATCACCACAGCCGGACCGGACGACATGAAGGCACACAGACTCCCGAAAAACGGACGCGCCTTGTGCACCGCGTAAAACCCTTCCGCGACAGACTGAGACATGTGAATCATCTTGATAGCAATCGCCTTCAGTCCTGCCTGTTCGTATCGGTGAATGATATCTCCGATGGCATTCTTCTCGACGGCATCCGGCTTGATAATGGCCAATGTTCGTTCGTTCATGATCGCTCCGACTCCTCCAAATTGTTAACAGATCCACTGAGATAGCGGGCACATTATAGGTGGGGCCTCTTCCGGCTTGCAAGCCTGTTGCAGCGATTCTCGAGGCGGAATCTTCGACGTTATCTCGACAGGATCGTGCTGGGCCTCCTGGCGAGCTCATTACAAGCGGAGAGGGTGCTCATACCGCCTTGAGACGACAGAATCCGTAGACCGCCATCTTGAGCAACAACCTTCCTTGTGCGAACCGTCGAATCGTCGCACTACCAAACGTCCGCGCTTCATACCGAACGGGAATCTCCACCATCTGCAGATTGAGCTTCGACGCACCGAACAATAAATCAAAATCTCCGAGGGGGTCGAACTCGCCGAAGTACGACCGACTACCCGCTAGGCGTTCATAGTCTCGGCGGAATAAGACCTTTGTGCCACACAGTGTGTCCTTGATCCGCTGGTTGAACAACCAAGAGAACGCCATCCCAAACACCTTGTTTCCAAATAGCGTCATCAGGTGCATCGCCCGACCCTCCTGGGGATAGATCAGCCGACAGCCGATGATCAACTCGCCTTTTCCACTTGCGATGGCTTCATAGAATTTCGGGAGGGCTTCCGGCGGCATGGTCGCGTCTGCGTCCAGGATCATGAGGATGTCGCCCATCGCATGGGCAAACCCCTTGCGAACCGCATCACTTTTCCCTTGCCCGTCCTGTGTCAGAAGTTTGATATTTCTCCCAGGGTAAAATGCCATAACGCGTTTGATCTCATCTGCCGTCCCGTCTGTCGAATGCCCATCGACAAAAAGGATCTCCTGGCGGCCTCCAAACTGTGGAATCCGCCGGAGTGTCGCGTCGATGTTGCCTTGTTCGTTTCGGCAGGGAATGACGATCGTCGTTGAATAAGGCCGCTCCGGCCTTCGGAGCCTCGCGCGAGCAATCACATAGTGAGAGAGACAGAGTCCACGAAACCCAGGAAGATAGGCCAGCAATCTGTTGCACAAAGACGCAAGGAGTGGAATCCGCAGCGGCAGCAACAATCGTCGCTCCACCTTCACCACATCAAAGTCGGCGAGGTACAACAAATTTGTGAGATCCGCCGGCGAGAGCCAGCTGTGCTCACGCTGCGGCATCTTTAGTCCAACCTTTTCACACAGCCGGAGGATCGGTTCCCACACATGGTTATGGGAGGACACCACCACTCTTGTTTGGGGTGTACAGAGACGGCGCAGCCGCTTGAACGCCGTCTGGACGTCGAGGAGATGGCCGACCACGTCCGCAAGAATGATGATGTCGAAACATTCGTCGAGGTGCAGCGTTTCAACGTCTCCGACCCGAAACTCCAAGGTCGGATGACGTTGGGTCGCCTCGTTCACCATGGCAGGACTCAGGTCGATGCCAAGCCCGCGCGATGGCTTCAACGAGGCAAGGAGATTGCCGATCCCTGACCCAATTTCCAAAACTCGTAATCCCTCAGGCACGAGAAACCTGAGATATCGAGTCTGATCCTCATAGTAAGCGCGGGCCTTCTGCTCCCACAACAACCGATGCGGAGCACATGCGTCAAAATGATCACGGATGGCTTTTTTCTTGGCGGCAGTCTGGAATCGCCCATCCGGGTGAAAGGGATCAGTCGACGTGTCGAGATCCGTCTCGTCCCAATCCGGAGAGGGAAACAGTTGGTAGAGTCTCGCTGGCCCCATGGAGATCCATGCACGGATAGCAGTGGATCCACAGTAGCACCAGCAAACCGTTTTGGCACGAGTTCCGGAAGAATCAGCAGGACGAAATCCTGGCCAATCTTATTCCAGGTGTTTCGGGTACAACCACCGACAGGCCGCTGCGACAGTATCCGTCGCTCGTCATTCGTGAAGCGTGAAGTGTGTTCATCCGAAGCAAGATACGCTTCACGTACGACGTTTCACGAGATTCCGAATGCTTCTGATCATCGATCGCACTCCAGACCATATTTCTTCTGAATGTCTTGGGCAACCTCGGGTGCTTCTTTGGTCAAGAGCGCACAGGTCGTGAAGTTTCCGATGACTTTTTTTCTACCTTTGTCGACATATGTCCAGTCGACAATCTCTGTCTTTGCAAACGAATAGGCCTGGCCCTTCTTCAGCGATCGAACCACCGGCACATTTTCGATCCGCCCCGACCACAGATCACCTTGGCCTTTCAGATCGGAAATCCAGAGGTACTCGAGACTCTCCCCTTCGCTGACGCGAACCTTCACGGAATATTGGCCGGTATCGGACGGCGGCGATCCCGCCTTTTTCAGAAAGCCCTCCAGTCCGGCACGTGCCCGCGCCATGGCTTTCTGCATGGCTGGGTCCTCATCGCTGACCTCAACCGTACCGTCGTTTTTCGCCTTGTCCGTAAATGATTCGGAAAATACCGGTGGTGAGATCACCGCCACGATGAAACCAACCGTGAGCGCAACCAGTCGTTGCATGGATTTCCCTCCAACACGTTTGCCGCACATCCCCCAACTTGGGCGGCCATCTTGAGCCTTCTGGCAACCGTAATGCAAGATTCTTGATTGGCTCCATCCCTCCCGCCATTGGCTCAAGAACTCCCACGGATGCCCCCCGTTGACAGAACCAATTCATCTGGTCATTGTTACCCCGACACCATGTCGCGTCGTCACGGTGCTTCTCATATCCCATCCCGCTCTCAGCGTTCGACCCATCCCCTGATGCGCGTCGCTCGTGGAAGCTGGTCGGTACTGACCGTATGTCTGCGTGCCATCCGAAAGGCTCCACCGACCATTCAAGTATGGAGCACGGTGGCCATTCTGATCACAGCGGCCCTCACCATCAACTGGATCTATCACGCCTACTACAAGCCGACGGAACTGTTCTTCCCAGTGGAACCGGCCTTTCACAAGAGCCCCCGTGAAACCTGGGCGGAGTACGGAGCGCTGTTCAAAGTCCATTCGACAACCATCATCACACCCGAGCTGCTGGCCGCACTCGCACAAGCTGAAGGCTCCGGCAATCCCGTCGCCCGAACCTATTGGAAATGGCGCTTTACCGCGCAGAATCCGTTGGATTGGTATCGACCGGCCTCATCGGCCGTCGGGATGTTTCAGATCACCGACGGCACGTTTCAAGAAGCGAAACGATATTGCATCCACAACCATGTCGTCGTCGAAGATGGGCCCTGGAACAATTTCAATTCCTGTTGGTTTAACAGTCTGTATAGCCGAGTCATTCCCGGACATGCTATGGAGATGACCTCCGCGCTGCTCGACCGATACGTCACTCGGTTAGTCGGTGATCGAGGGGCCACGTTCGAACAGAAACAAGAGCTGGCCGCCGTCATTCATCTCTGCGGCGCCGGAACCGGCCGCAATTACGTCATCCATAACTATCGCCTAACGCTACACCAGCACTGTGGCGCCCATGATCTCCGAACTTACCTTCTAAAGATTGCCACTTTGAAACAGCAATTCGCGTTGCTCAAGGAACAGTGAGGGCGAGTACTGAGGTCGGAGTGCTCAGTACTGAGTGTTGAATGCCGAGTCCGAGTCAGGAATGTGCAAGCCCACAGAAGAATCAGCAGGGGTTGACGGAAGCCAGCGCGATCAATGAGGATTCCATGTCCGTCAGAATCTGGGTCCGGCTCGGCTCAGCCGTCAAGTACCCGATAAAACTATGCCCACCAGAATAGGCCGGAGACACAAGGAGCGGACTAATCCCCCAATGTGTGTTGGCCGGTAACGTGCCGGACAGAACAAGGCGAATTCCGCTGATTAAGACATCAGTGCTCGAGGTGCGATAGAGTCCGCCGCCTTGCACCGCATCTGCCGGTGTGGCAACCCCCACAATCTTCAGGGCACCCAACGGCGGCTTTTCCACCTGACCATACACCTCGTCATATGAAGCATTGCTGTAGAGATTCCCTTGAGAGTGTGGAACGATGAGCACGCGACGGCAAGATGGGGAAGCAATCTGCTCCCGATAGGCACTGGCATGGCGCTGAATAGTTTCCTGATCAATTTGATCCGCGTTGTTGACTGAACGTTGCAACACCTGTGCAATCACTCCCGATGTCGCAAGACCCGCACCTTCCAACCCTTGCCAAAAGGTCGTCGACGTCAACCCGAGCCGTTGCTGGCCTGCTTCGAGAAAATCTTTGACGGCCCCGGACGTTGGATTGATGTTCAGAAAGAACAGATGACACATCGCTTGGACGGCCGGCGCCATTGTCGGAAGCTTATGCAGAAACTGCAGCTCCAGTTTCCCGCCGTTCAACCTCGCTTCATCGCGCGTCGTTGTAACTCCATTGACAAAGTAGATCGCCGTACGAGGGGCTGCCGCATTGTGACAAGCCGATTGAGCTGGCATCTGTGCGCCCGCCTCAGGAAGCCAAGCGACTCCAAGGAGAACACTGAGCGAGAGTCCAAGATACCTGTTGGTACTCATGACTGACATGCCGTCACCCATTGGTCTGCCGGCAGCAAAGGGATATTCGCGGTCTTCACCTGATCGTCGGCGTTCAGATAGGCCTCCGAACGGCTCGGCGTATTTAACAGTTGCGCGCGAATGTCGACAAAAATCGTATGGAACTCATCAGGTCGCCTCGCCATCAAACATTCCAGCGCGCGGAATCGTTCCGTCGCATGAGTCAGAGATAAGGTGTGACTGTCCGCATCAACCAGTGATAATTGCACGGCCTTCGCGTACTGCCGTACCGCCTTGTTAAGATCCGCATTGACCTGACCGGCATAGGTCGTATCGATATACCGATCGACATCATCACGCACGCCATTCGCATCGGCATCCATCCCAGCGATACTCTCCGTCTGGCTCGGAGATGCGGATGTTGAGTTTTCCCCGCTGCAGGACAGCAACAGACCACTCAACACACCCGTTGTCATCAAGAGACCGACGGTGTCGACGCACCATCTGCACAGCAAGTTTTCAGCATGAACACGGCCTATCATGAGATGACTCTACCGATCGTTTGATGCAAAAGGCAACTCTCGCACGAGACGCATAGGTTCATGGTATGGTGGGCCTTCGACCGTACCGTGATGAATGACCACACCGTTATAGAACCAGACGGGCCTCGTGCACTTCGCAGCACAGTCTTTGCCGGTGCCATCGGTAATGTGCTTGAATGGTATGACTTCGCGCTCTTTGGATACTTCGCGCCCGTCTTGTCCGTCCTGTTTTTTCCGGCGTCAGATCCGTCCTTGTCGTTGATCGCCACATTCAGCGTATTTGCCGTCGGCTTTCTGGCAAGGCCGCTGGGTGCACTCTGCTTCGGCTATTGGGGAGATACACGAGGACGTCGATCGGCGCTCTCCTGGTCCATCATCCTCATGGCAATTCCCACTTGCCTCCTCGGCCTCCTGCCGACCTATGCACAGATCGGGCTGCTTGCACCGATTGCCCTGACCGTCTTACGGTTTATTCAAGGCTTCTCAGTCGGCGGAGAATTCACGGGATCAGTCACGTTTCTGATCGAACATGCCGCGCCGAACCAGCGAGGCTATGTCGGCAGTTGGGCCGGCTTCAGCGCCCAAATCGGCGCCCTGTCGGGGTCCGGCATCGGTGCCGTGGCCAGCGCAAGTTTCTCGCAGGAGACGCTGCATGATTGGGGTTGGCGCATTCCGTTCTTAGCAGGGAGCGTCATCGCGCTGGTCGGCTGGTATCTCCGCCGACATCTTCCTGAATCGCCTGCCTTTGAACAACTCCAACAGAACGGCGTCGTCTCATCGACGCCCATTCATGACTTCGCACGTCAGAACCGGACACCGCTGCTCCAAGTGATCGGGCTGGTGTTGCTGCATGGCGTGGGGTTCTATATCTTTTTTGTCTATCTCCCCACCTACGTGACGAAGGTGAGCGATCTCTCGATGAAAACGACCTTAACCATCAATACAGTCTGCATGGCCGTCATGGCGATGCTGATCCCGATGATGGGCAAATTGGCCGATCGAGTCGGGCCACGACGGGTGCTCGCTGCCGGTGCGATGGGTCTCGCGCTCGGCACAGTCCCGTTTTTCTCCTGGTTCAGCAGTGGAGACGTGGTGTCGATGGCCCTGGCTCAATTGGCCGTGACCATCTTCGTCGCCGCCTACATGGGACCCTTCTTTGCCATTGTCGCGCTACTCTTTCCGGTTGCTCACCGATATACGGGGCTTTCCATTTCGTACAATATGGCTTCGGCACTGTTCGGTGGAACAGCCCCATTGGTCGCGACCATGGTTTTCGAACGGAGCGGAAGCCCCCTTGGGCCAGGATGGTATGTCAGTGCATGTGCGGTCATCTCATTGCTGGTCCTCATAACGATTCGTGTCGAAGGGCAAGAGCCAGCTGCGCTTCACGCCAGCCCCCGTTGACAGTCGTTCTCCTCCATGCTGTAGTCCCACTGAGTACGAGCCATCACCCATGACCGAGCAACGCACACCAATATCGCACCTTCCCGGACCATCGGTCTCTCGCTGGTGGGGCTGCTTCGCCGAGCTGCGACGGGATACCCTCGGATTCCTATTGCAATGCCAAGTCTACGGCGACGTCGTCAAGCTCCCCATGGGATTGGTCGTTGAACTGCTCCTGTGGCAGCCTGATGCCGCCATGTATCTCTTGAATCATCCGGCCGACGTGAAACATGTCTTGGTGACGAATCAAGACAATTATCGGAAAGGCCCTGTTCCTCCAGTCGAATCACGGATCTTCGGACAAGGCGTTCTGCACACGGAAGCTGACACGCATCACGCTCAACGGCGGCTGTTTTTGCCGTTTTTTCACGGAAACCACGTGACGGCCTACAGCCGACTCATCACCGATACAGCACGAGCCCGATTGGACCAGTGGCACGATGGCATGACGATCGACATTGGACAGAACATGGCCCACCTCACTCTTTCGGTCATTTGGCGTCTCCTCTTTGGACAAGACGTCCAGTCGGATACCGGCCTGATCCGTGACTCCATTTCAGCAGGCCAGCGGCTCATCAAGCTTCAGTACGATTCGCTCCTGGCCAGTCTCATCCCGCTCTGGATTCCCATTACTCGACATCGCCGGTTCACCCGTGGTTTCAATGTCATTGAAGAAACAGTTCTTCAATTAATTCGTGAGCGACGCCACAGTGCTGAGCACCGAGATGATGTGCTCTCGCTCTTATTAGCTGCGACGGACGCCCATGGTCTCCCACTGAGCGAGAGAGAGATTCGTGATGAGCTCATCACATTCTTGCTCGCCGGTCATGAAACCACCGCGAATGCCCTGACCTGGACGTGGCTCCTGTTGTCACAGGATCAATCAGTTTGGGAACGGTTGGTCTGTGAATTGAACGACGTGCTCGGCGATCGAACTCCTGACGCGGCCGATCTGCCTCGCCTTCCCTACTTGAAGATGATCTGGAACGAGTCGCTTCGCCTCTATCCTCCCGCATGGAGCCTGCACACGCGACTAGCGCACCGAGAAGACCGCCTTCCGTCCGGAGCGATCCTGCCACCCGGTGCGTGGGCCTTCATTAGCCCCTGGAATCTTCACCGCAATCCACGTTGGTTTCCTGATCCCGCCCGATTTGATCCGGAGCGGTTTTCTAACGAAGCGACCAGAGCCCGTCCGGCGTATACTTACATTCCATTCGGCGCTGGTGGACGTCGCTGCCTGGGTGAATCGTTCGCGGAACTCGAAGGGCTCTTGATCCTGGCAACAATCGCGTCGACTGTCCGGCTCGGCCTCGTCGATAAACAGGTGATTCACCCAGAGCCTGGGATGACTCTCCACCCCAGAACTCCGGTAGAGATGACTGTCCAGCGAGTCGATCTCCGGAAGTCGCATCTCGTTGTCGCATAGCTCGCCTTTCTCCAACGGCTACCCTTCCGTCCATTGATATGGTACAACTCGCGTCCAATCATAAGTACTCTCATATGGCCGGTCTTTGACGATGAACAACCGAATCTCTGTTGTACCTCGTATCCTCCTGATGCTCCTCGGCTCGCTCTTTCTCTCAGGATGCCTCTCTCCTGTTACCCTGACTCGAGCCGTCATCGCCTACGACGACGCCATCACCGAATCACAGTCTAAGCAGCTGCTCGTCAATATTGCCAGAGCACAGCACCATCAGCCCATTCATTTCACCGGCGTCTCCAATGTGGCAGCGACGTTCGATTTTCGATTTACCGCCGGCGCCACGCCGGCTTTGACCGGTGATGCAAGCCGAACGATCTTGCCCGTCATCGGCGGGAGTGTGGCTGAGAACCCGACCATCAGTATCGCCCCCATCGAGGGCGAAGAATTTACCCAGCGCCTCCTAACGCCATTCCAGGAGTCCAAACTGACCTTACTTCTTCGGCAAGGGATCGATATCGACCTGCTGTTGCGGTTAATGGCCAAGGAAGTCCGAATGAGCCATGGCGACGGAGCAGTCGCATATCGGAACAACCCATCGGACAAGACCGGCTATGAGACGTTCAGGCGGGTGGTTCTCCATCTCTCAGCGATTCAAGACCACAATAGCCTCTATGTCGAGCCCATCAACGTCGAGCGAAGTTGGACGATTCCCGCAGAGTCGGTCACCGCGGAAGGCTTCAAAGCGCTCGAACAGGAATACCAGGTCTCTTATCACGCCAAGGACAAGACGTTCACATTGCGCAAACAAGTTGAAGGCGGAACTCTCATAACGAATTACGACCCGAATCTCCTCTCTCGAGACGAGCGGGCCCGTTTGCAACATGAGAATGAGCAAGGGCTCCCACACGATGTGACGTTTGATATTCGCCCCGGGCATTACGGCGGCGACTGGCCCCTGAAAGGAGACTTTCGGTTGCGTAGCTTCAACGCGATACTGAATTTTCTCGGGCTTTCCATCGCGGAAGAGCCGGAATACCACGTCGAGAAGGATAATCGTACGCCAGAGGTCGCTGAAAATCCCGTCAACACGATGGACCTGATTGTGTCGTCGTCAGCTCCGTCCGAACTTGACCTCGTGATGAAATCGCATGGAAGCTACTATGGGGTGAATACAATCGGCCCACAGGCTCGCTGGAACCGCGAAGCGTTCAAGCTCTTGTCACAGCTCTTTCAGATGACCGTTACAGAGGTCCCGCGAGCCGGCGTGCCGAGCATTACCATCGCGAAGTAATGCAGAGTGTCCTGTCGGCTATATCGGTTATAAAGGAAGGTTGAACTCGGTCATACGTCGACACGATCGATTCGGCGTGTCGGAGGCCGCCGACCGACAAGATAGATGATGCCAGGAAAGAGCATGGTCGTGCCCGGAAAAATAATCCGATTTCCCCACCAAGGCAGTTCCCACCCGGGAAACTTCATCCTCAGAAGTCCCAACGCATAGGTGAGCGCTACCGACGCGAGGATTCCATAGACATAGGCAGGCACCAGCGTCGTGGAATGATCTTCGCTTCGCTGTCGTATCGCGGCAGTCACGCCCTTGAAGAGAAGATACATGGAAAGGATGAGACAGGCAGTCCCGTAATACGCGGCATATTCTTGCATAACCCTGTTCCTGGTTGATTCCTGCACGAAGCTGTTGAGCAGATGTTTATAGCCTATCGCCTCTATACTTGTCGAGCCAACCCTCCAGCCTGAAGGTCCGCCAGGCTTGCCATCGTGTTGCGAGCATCCTCCCTTGAGCTTGTAATTGTTCTTGGCGCTATTGATAATACACCGAGAGTCGGTACCGACCAGAACAAGGGAGCGTCGCACATGGAAATGTTGGTCATCGTGTTTCGTGAATCGCTCGTTGAACAGGTACATGCCATCTTGAAGGAATATGAGGTCACTTCGTACAGCGAGCTGCACAACGTCACAGGAAAAGGAGAGACCGGACTAACCAGCCAGTTCTTTCTCGCTCCCTCAACGAACCGGATGATTCTTGTCGCGGTTCCCGACCAATCGGCCCACCGTCTCATCGACGGGTTCAAGCGGTTCCGCCTCGGACAAGAAGCATCCACAGGTGACCTCATGTTCCCACTCCACGTCTTCGTCTTACCCTGCGAACAAGTAGTGTAACGCGTCCTGATGTCGTCCAACGTCACCGCAAGAAAACAATTTCGAGATCTTCGGCCACAAGAAACACAAGGCCTCCAGAAGCTGTACTTCCGGAGGCCTTGTGAGAGACCCTGTGGTAACCGAATTGCGTTGAACCTGTTCGTCTAGTACGCGCTTGGCTCCAATGATTCGACGGCTTCCTCAGCCTGCTTCTTGGCCTTGGATCTCTTCGCCTTCGCCGCTTTCTTCATCTCCTTTCTCTCAGCCTTCAATGCATCTCGTTTCCCCTTCATCTCTGATCTCATCTGTTCCCGTTTGGCCTTTATCTCGCCCCTCATCTGCTCTTTTTTCGACTTGAGGCTCTCTTTCATCTGATCCTGCTCGCCTTTCATCTCACCTTTGGCTTCGCTGGCCATGGAGCCCATTTCACCCTTCAATTCAGAGCCGAGATTTGTCAGCTCATCTGCCATGGCCACAGAACCAGACCCAGCGATCACTGCGGACAGGACCACAGAAATCATAATGATGCGCATGAAAACCCTCCTCTAATAGATCGGTTATTCCAACAGGACCGGAACCAGAAGCCAGCACCCAGTCTAGGGCTACCGTGAGACAAGATTTCTCGCAACTGATTTTGTAGTTTTTGACGCGCTCGTGCTACAGGAGAGACAGCAGAACCAGATTATGGAGAGACCATAATGACCACGGCCTCCAGCAGGTTATCCCCTGGAGGCCGTGCAAGAGCATGCCTTCACTCAAGCGCGCTAGCTGCTGTCACATAGAAATGCGCGCTACGGCCTGATCTGCCACAGCAAATATACCAACCCGACTACCAATGTCGACACCACGACGAGATGCATGAACGGCCTCCCTTACTGAATGATGGTGATGTGTCTGACGCTGGGAACCAGCGCTTGGTCTACGGGTATCGCGAGATGGCTTTTCACACAACATAATTCAACATTTCTGATCCGGACGTTTTCCAACTCGAACAACAGGTATGGTGGATTGTCATTGTGATTCCAACGGAAGTACGATACGGCTCATGCCGATCGAACAACTGATGGAGCGGCACAAGAGCAGACAGGCGTCACAGACTCGCTCTCGTGGGTGACAATGCACGGGTGCACACGACCATTCCTCGCCTCCCACTGCGCAACGTTCACCCTGTTGTTTGTCCTCGCTCTCCCGGTCTCTGCAGATCAATCCAGTCCAGTCGGACTGTGGTACAACATCGACGATCGTACCGGACAACCACGCGCGGAGATTCGTATTACCGAGCAGGATGGTGTACTGACCGGCCGGATTGAACGCAGCTTATCCGCTGATCCCTCGAAAGAAGAAGCTCACTGCAGCAAGTGCACCGATGATCGGAAGGACCAGCCCTTGATCGGCATGGAAATCATTCGCGGCGTTCGCCACTCCAACGACCTGTGGTGGGAAGGCGGACAGATCCTCGATCCTGATAATGGCAAGCTCTACACTGTACGCCTCCGTGTCACTGAGGGTAATCGATCCCTGCTGGTCCGTGGCTACATCGGACCGTTCTTCCGCACACAGACCTGGCACCGGGTTCAACGATGAAGTGGTATGTGGAGAACGCCTAGCTCACCAGCACTGTGCCCAAGCTGGTGCCGGCGTGGGAGTCGGCTTGAGACTCGAGAGATCCGCTTCGAACAAGATATTGGGACGCGCGCTTTCAGGATTTCGTATTTGCAGCTGGCCTAATCTGGTCGCCACAAGTAAGTGCCCTTCTTGGCTCCAATCGGCCCATTGAACATCTTCCAAGAGTTCACGATCTCCGTTGAGTTCCAGAGAGTATCGAACATTCAGGCCATCGACAGCCTGGTCGACACCAAACTCCCCTCCAGCCCATCCCACACTTTCCACGCAGAGTACTCGCGTGCCACAGGGCTGTGGCTTTCGCATACGAGCGTGACGATGTTGATCCCAAGCATCCCCGGGATCACGAGCCGGTGAATTCCCCTCCTCGACCCACCCTCGTCGTCGTTCGTTGGCGAATTGAATCGCAGGGATAGAACGTAATCCGTATGGAATCGGAAGTTTCGCCATCGGCCGATCATCAGACCCACCGGCCTCCGTGAAACAGTAGCCGCGCGTCCAGGTCCCGCAGGTCCCAAAGGCATGCAGCGCGGTCAGCCACGGAAGTTTCGAGATTGCGATATAGGCATCACCATGCTCCCATATCGCACTCGGCTTATGGGCGAAGTAACAGAGGTACTGACCATCGGGAGACATATCAGATCGCCTGGGGAAGATACGTCCTCCAAGCCAGGCACCGGGTTCGTAGCACTGAGTAGCCAGATCCCACCGTCCGATATGCGACCAGTTACTCGGCCCTCGACGAAACACGGCCACCACCGGCGCCTGAGTCGCAGGAATACAATAAATGCGAGGAGCGACCTGCTGCATGATGATTGACCAATCTCCCTACAGTAACTCAGCCAGTAAGAGTGGCGTCAGCGGAGGACTCCCTCCATAGATGCAGTCGCCCATCGTCGACGACGTAAACCACGCCCGCACGTGATACATCTCTCCCTCGACATAGATCGTACAATTCGTCGAGTGCTGACCGGCTCGAATCTCTAGTGAATCATCACCGCACTTGGGTAAGAACCGAAAACGCGAGGCGCCTGGCGCCAACGATCCCAGGTTCACCCGCTGCTCACAGACGAAGAGGATCGCTTCCTCAATCGACTGCGAACCGCGATTTTCAACGCGCACGGTCGACCAATTCAGCCAAAGTAAATTCGGCCCCAGAAGAAGCGTACAGAATCCGAAGACGACTGCAAGCTTCATATCTCATTCCTTGTTCCAGGAGACTTAGCCGTGAGAACCATTCTCATGCCCTCGGAAGCTCAGCTGGGCACCACGAGCCACCATCACAACGCGTGAACTAAATCGACAAAGTGTGACCCGTCAACACCACATCGGCAAGTAAGTTGCCAAAATGTGCACGGGCAGATGAATCGTGCAGCACAGTCTTGGAAACTACCCACTGCGGCAGGCAGCAGTGAGAGCTTCGCATGAGAGTCCCGAACCATTCCCAGCAGGGCCGGTTCACTCACGAGAGATAGGCGTGCAGGTTCACGGGGCATTGATCCATTGTGGGCCAGTTGTATAATGTTCACATGAATCGAATCGCTCTCCATCTCATGATCCTACTTGTCACCGGCTGCGCAGGCCTGTCGCTCGCAATTGGAGAGGAATTATCGCCACAGCCCAGCGCGAAAGAGCGGTTACAACAAGTACTGGACGCGGAAGGTGGCACAACCGTCCACATGGATGCCGCCGGTAATGTACACACGTCGACCAATCTCCCGAACGGCGAGCAAATCATACGGGTACAACCACCGCAAAGTCCCGGGCTCAATCTTGGCCCACCGCTGCAATTGAACAATCGGACCCTGCAACTTCCTCCTCCACCTCCTGTGCCAGTCCAACCTCCGCCACCAGAGTACCCACAGAGGGCTCGGTAGGATTCATCTTGACGATCCATTCGTGTGCGCGGCATACTCAGCAACTCATGCGTCCCACTGCCCTCATCGTCCTTCTGACGACTCTTGTTCTGCTCGGTGGGCCGAGTCTGGCCTTCCCTCCGGCCGGCACGAAAGACTTATCTACACTCCAGACCCAGGCCAATCAGGGAAATGCGGAGGCGCAGAATGGCATCGGGGAGCTGTATGCCAAGGGAAAAGGCATGCCACAGGACTACACTCAAGCACGAGCGTGGTATGAGAAGGCTGCAGCACAAGGTCATCCGCATGCGCAGAACAATCTCGCAGAACTCTATTTCGCAGGGCTCGGCGGTCCTCAAGACTTGGTGCGGGCCTATATGTGGGTGAATCTCGCCGCGTCACATATGCAGGGTGAGGACAAGAAGCAAGCGGAAGAAAATCGTGATGACGTCGCCCAACGCATGACGCCTGCCCAAGTCACCGAAGCCAAGCGCCTCGCGGAACAGTGTCGGTCAAATAAGTTCAAGGGCTGCTGAGAGTCGCCAAACCATCTCGATTCGATCTCTCTACTGAACATCAGACACACACGTTTCATTCTGTCCTAGGAATCATCAGTATCGCAATCCTAGACAGAGCTGCTCCAAGCAATATCGCCCTAATGCCCCACAAGCAATCGGACAGAAAAGAATCGAAGGGCGTATAAAGCGGAAGTAGCAGCCCAAATGAGGGACTTGGCCTCACCCGCTGCCATGAATCCAACGTGTGCGCCAATCGAGGCAAACGCTATGAGGAGAAGCTCGGCAAGAACAAGTTCCCGAAAGGAATACTGGCCACGCAGATGAACGTCCCACATATTAAGAACATAGACAGCGATGACCGAATAGGGAAGCAAGGCTAGAACGGCTCCTGAACCAAATGTCTTAACAGATTCCATCATGGTTCAGCTTCAGACAGCAGCGCAGCCGAATCAGTTCTTGACCTTGCACCAGCAAGAGGAATGCAATCGGCACCTCATCCGACTCGCCCCTTGGATGTCCGCCCACTGCAGCGAGGGAGTCGACTTTGAATCGTGTTTGCTTTCAGCCTCAGCCTCGAAGCACCAGTCACTTTCAGAATGGTTTCGAAGCTGGGGGAATGATGCATTCAAGGCTATTGCAATACAGGCGGAATCGTTTCAATGAAACGCTGAACGTGGTCCAAGTATACGGGAATCCGGCGGACTGCGACGGGCAAGGCTTCGTACACTCACTCAGGATCGATGTCGTCGTACTCATGGACAATTCGGTTGCGAAGCCCGGCCGCCATCGCCATCTCCTTGGCGAGGTCAGCGGTCATCACCCCAAGAGTACTCAAGCGCACGAAGGATTCGTGATAGTCCTTTGGTGGGACATGGCCCGACTCCGTGATGAGATGAAAGTTTATGTCGATCATACGACCGATTGCGCGTTCAAGATACCGCTCGGCCAAGGCTTCGTTGATGGAATCCTCCAAGTACCGCTCGCGCGATAACTGAGACAACCGGGTCATCGCGGCCACGTCCTCAAGAATGAGGCTCATTTTTCTGGTGATGAGCTGGCGGTCGATCATGGACGAGAAGGCTCCGCCGTGAGTGCTGCCAGTCGCTTCGCGACTGATTGTCGCTCAAGCTCCAAGTAGGGGCGATAGTCTTGGTAGGTTTTGAACGAGTACAGACGCAGACGGGCGAAATCTTGCGATGTCCCGAAGAGAATCCGACAGCTCTCCATGATTTTCTTTCGAAAGAGAGGATCTGCCCGATTCAGGATAGCCAGATCAACCTTGCGTCCAGGAAATTGTGACTGGAAGGCTTCCTGCAGCTCCAAAATAGTCCCTAGCGACAGGATAGGAGTATCGAATTGCACCGCCAGATCCAGATCGCTGTCATCATGCGTCGTTCCAGTGACTGTGGAACCAAACTGGAGGACGACACGAATGCCGAAACGCTGGGCAAGTTCTCTCAGCCCAGGACTTGAGTCTATAACCGCTGAATCGTTCATCTGCCCTCTCTGAGGTTTCTTATTCACGCTGTAGCCTAGCCGAGACAGCGATAATTGTCTATGCGACAGATGAAACTGCTCATCGCGGTAGGCCAAGAAAACACCCCGTGAGACTCGGCTGAAAGGATTTCATCTCTCGTCCCATATCCTCCTGTGAAGGCCGCCACACGTGACCAAATCAGCCTGAGGAGGATGTATGGGCCAAGACAAGGGCACAAGCCAACCAAGCGAACCATCTGTCTGGCGGGATCCTCGCTTTTATCAAATCGCTAGCCTTTCGACGCTCCTTCTCTACGGGCTGCTCGTGCTCCACTTTGACATTTCAATCTGGCAGATCGTCATCACAATCAGCACAGCACAACTAATGCAATATGTGGGTACCCGATATTTCCACCTGCTGTTCTTTGATCCCAAGAGCGCGCTGATTTCATCCCTCTCGCTGTGCCTTCTTCTCCGCACCAATGATTGTGCTGTTGCTGCACTCGCCGCTGGCATCGCGATCGGCAGCAAATTCGTCATTCGCTGGAAAGACAAACACATCTTTAATCCCACAAACCTGGCACTTGTTGTCATCCTCGCCAGCGGCCTCGGATGGATCTCACCGGGGCAATGGGGACAGGTCGCCTGGTTTGGGTTTCTGATCGCTTGCCTCGGCTCGCTTGTTGTGACCCGTGCGGCACGGGCTGATGTCACACTGACCTTCTTGACGTTCTACGTCGGACTCCTGGTCGCCCGCGCCCTCTGGCTCGGCGACCCATTCACTATTCCACTCCATCAGATTGAGAGCGGCGCATTGCTGATCTTTTCATTCTTCATGATTTCCGACCCCAAGACGACACCTGACTCCAGAACTGGACGCATCGTCTTCGCCCTAATCGTGGCACTCACGGCACTCTACATCCAGTTCCATTTCTTTAAACCCAACGGCCCACTCTGGGGACTCATCGCCTGCTCACCACTCGCCCCCTTACTAGATCGCCTATTTCCTGGAGTCCGATACGACTGGTCCAATCCCGCAACTGGTTACGCCCCGGCAGCCGTTCCATTGTCACTATCAGTTCAACCACAAAGGAGATTTTCATGAACCACATTATTCTTTCCTTGTTCTCCGTTGTTATGAGTCTATTTCTCTGGGGTACCAACGCCTCAGCATTCTGCGGCTTCTATGTCGGCAAAGCCGATACGAAGCTCTTCAATAAAGCATCCGAAGTGGTCATCGCCCGCCATGACAACAAAACCGTGATCACGATGGCCAATGACTTCAAGGGCGAGGTGAAGGAATTTGCCATGGTCGTGCCAGTGCCAACGGTGTTGGATCAGGACCAGATCCACATTGGCGATGCCGCCGTTCTGAAACATCTGGCCGACTACTCGGCGCCACGGCTGGTGGAGTATTTCGACGAGAACCCTTGTGTCCGGTACGAGCTGATGGAACGCCGTAGTCTCGATATGGCAAAGAACATGGCACCGGCAAGCGCCTCAGCCAGAGAACGCGATACGGCACTCGGCGTGACTGTCGAGGCGCAGTATACCATCGGCGAATACGACATTCTGATTCTGTCAGCCAAGGAAAGTCACGGGCTTGAAACCTGGTTAGCTGAGAACGGATACAAGATTCCACATGGGGCTTCCACCGTGCTGCACAGTTACCTTAAACAGGACATGAAGTTCTTCGTGGCAAAGGTAAACCTGACCGAGCAATCCAAGCTCGGCTTTACTCACCTGAGGCCGATCCAGATCGCCTTCGAATCCCCCAAATTCATGCTGCCGATCAGGCTGGGAACAATTAACGCCGACGGTGCACAGGAACTCTTCATCTATACACTGACAAAGCAAGGGCGCGTCGAAACGACGAACTACCGGACGGTCCGATTACCGGAGGCTCAGGAGGTTCCGCTGTACGTCAAGGATAAGTTCGGCGACTTTTATCGTGACCTCTTCACACAGCAAGTGAAGCGCGAACACGAACGAGGGGTGTTTCTCGAATATGCCTGGGATATGACCTGGTGCGATCCTTGTGCTGCAAACCCACTCTCAGCTGACGAGCTGAAGAACTTGGGCGTCTTTTGGCAAGAGCGCCCGAACGTCAAGCAGCGTGGAGGCACCATGCCGCAGGTACAGAACGTGTTCCTCACCCGTCTCCACGTTCGCTACGACGCGGCCCACTTTCCAGAAGACGTGATGTTCCAGGAAACGTCCGATCGGAATAATTTCCAGGCCCGTTACATCCTTCGCCACACATGGACCGGAACGGATGAATGTCCAGCCGCGACGGCCTACCGCCAGCAGTTGCGGGAACGGTATGAACACGAGGCACAGACCCTGGCGAATTTGACCGGATGGAATATCGGCGCAATTCGCCATGCCATGAATCTGGCGTCATCGCCGGAAGGCACAGTAAGGAAGTGGTATCAGCAACTCTGGGCGAACTAAACCGGAGACAGCAGGCCGAGGCTTCAACGAAGCCTCGGCCTTGAGTATTGGTATCAACTTCTCTGTGGAACGACGTTAACTTTGGAGTGAGAATGAGAATGCAGTGAGATGCACCGAGCTATACGCTGTGACCACATTGCTGTTCGCGCTGGGCGATTGGGCGTACTCCGGTCCTTGTTCTACAGACAGATCCGGCCCCTCAGCCTGATGCTCATGGCCCGGTGGTATCTCCTTCAGCAGGTCATGATGCAGCTTCTCAAAAAACCCAGCCAGATACGTCTGGAATTTCGGCAATTCAGCTTCCGCTTCCTTTAGGGCATTGAACACCTGCTGAATAAGCGAGGCAAGCTGCCCGTTCTGGACCGACTCTTTGAGAACAACTCCGTCTGATGTATCCCCTGAGGGGGTGGGCGCCGTGGTACCGGTAGACGACTGCGGGATCGCCGCCGCCGTCTCAGGCGCCCCACCCGAGGCATGAGTTGATCCTGTGACCACCGCCACCGATCGAATGACCTCCAGACTGAGGTCCAGACTGGAGACTGTGTCTAACCCACTCAGTCGTTCCGCAAGCTTCGCCGCATGCACTTGAGTCTTCTCTCCCTGTCCCTCGACAAATCCCCGAAAGAGCTGAGAGATATTCTGGAACAGCTTTTCAAGATCGTGCAACTCCTGATCATTGAGATGCCCATTCACCGCAATCCCGAAGTCTTGTTGAATCGCAACTTCTGTCGTTCTGGCTCCCACACTCACAGACGCATAATCAGCCTCTAACCGAGCGCGATACGTACCGGTGCGAAACTCGGTTTCCAGGTCTGCCGTAAGGGTGACCCTATCTCCCTCTGCCGTGGTCACGTTGAGACGTCCGGAAAAATCATTGGATACGGCAAAACCGCTGACTTGCGTATCCAACCGCTGCCCCCCGACAGCGCCAAACTGGTGTAGATTGACGAATTGGCGGGGATCAAGAGGAGTCAAGGCTTCTACCGGCATCAGACACCCTCTGAGTGGTTGAGTCCTACTGATACGTTCTTTGCTTCTCTATCGGCAGAGAAACAACTGAACTTAAGACACTCTATGCTATAGTCAAAACCCAGGCTACCTTATCAAGGCAAGGAGGATCTTTATGCGAAACATTTTGCACAGTGTGATGATCGCATCGGCATGCCTGGCACTGACAGGAACGGGGTGCACCGTAAAGGGCACGATTAATCAGATCACTGATACGACGTCGAACGTCACCGGGACGACATCCGGAGCAGCCTGGTGGAATGAAGATGGTCAGATCAAGCCGGACTTCAAAGCTACCGCATTTGTGACCTTTAATCAGGCGAATCTGATCCAGGATTTGGCAGCAGGACGAGGCGAGTACTTGGGATCCATGGGTCGTCTATTGGGTATTCCGGCTGACCGCCAAACCGCATTTTCTTCAGCCGCTCAATCGAATTATTCCCAGGTGGCCGACCAAACGCCTGCAGGATTGCTCAGCTTCTTACGCGAGACGTCCAAACCATTCATGCAGTGAACGAGGATATCATGTGGATCGCTCGACTATTGCCGAGCCGCTCGGCTCGGCAATAGCGAGGGGTCCATCACCTTGCCGACCGACTACGGCCCGGACAAGCACACCGTCCTTCAAGACCAGAAAGTTGGTTGGCACCGCCGGAACCCGTGGGCCTGGGAGAATCACCCCAGCGAGGTTCAGTGGGTCAGTCGCGGATAGTTTGATCTCATGACTTGAAGCGCCGCTCGTTTTCCTGATCGCACGCAACGCTTCCACGGCCTCCGGTAACGCGAACTGTTCGCCGGTAAATCCACTCACGAATCGACCACCACGCACCTCCCCTGCCATTTCCATCCGTCTGTATTGCACGAGCAGATCTCGCCAGGACTGAACCAGCGATTCACGAGCCAATAAATCACGAAAGACGACGCCGTAGCGGCGAAGGAGCTGGTGAGCCACCTGCTCGCTTGCGCTGGCAGCTGACAGCTGCCGGCTATCAGCTTGCCTGAGTAACGACCAGCGTCCCGCTGCATGCCGTGGTCGACGAGCCCGTTCGCGTCCTTCCGCACGACGTCGATGAGGGTCCATGAGGGAGCGGAGATTATCAAAGCCGTCAGCCGTTGCGAAACCGGCGGCGACGAGTTCCCAGAGTCCCTGCTCCACCTCAGTCTGCAGGTAATGGGTGATTCGGACCAGGTCATTGAAAAAGCAGGCCCCTTGTTGCGTTAAGACTCCGTGGAGATCCTGGGCAACCGGGCTCAATTGAGATATTGGCTCAGCGGGAATGGTCGTTGTCCCACCTCGCACACCCTTCATCAACCAGTCACTGTCTTCACGTGGGAACAAACTAATGGGCGCAATACTGGTTGGAACAATCCGTCGACGATCCATGTCCCCTGATTGGGAAAGCCTCGGATGCGGAGAGAGACGCCCCCAACAGACCGCACCACCGAGACAAAGACGATCTAGGAGTTCAGGTTCGTACTTGGCCATGCGCGAGCGCAAGAGCTGTGGCTCCCATGCGGAAGCCGCCGCCTCGAATCCTGCCAGCTGTCGAATCACCGCTTGTAAACCGGCTTCCCCGTGCTGACGCGACCCCGGCACGACATGTTGCCATTGTAGGAGGAACCGCATGAAATCCGTCGCCGAAACCGGCTCCACTTCCTTGCGCAAGATTCCGATCGTCAGCCGATGGATCCGAGCAAGTAAACGGCGATGGCACCACTCGGGCGAGGGAGTGGCAGAAAGTGCTGAGGGCTGAGTGCGGAGTGCTGCGTGGGGACGGAACTGGCCTTGGAGGACCTGGCCTTGGGATTCAAGACGTACCATTGCAGCATCGAATGCCGACACCGAAAGATGCAGCCGCTCGGCCAATTCAACCGTCGTCATCGGGCCAGTGCTTTCCATCCAACCCAGAACAATGGTATCCAGAGTTGCGTCTTCTTCCCCCTCAAGTACCCGCTCAACCCGCTCCCTATTCTCCGTCGCAACCCATCCCTTTACCCCTGACGCCTCACCCTTCAGCGTGAGCAGGACAGCTCGCCCAGACTCCATAAGCAACGGAAGATAGGCAGCCCATTGAGTTATCTCGGATTCAGGTAGCCAGGACAAGGTCAGGAGTGCGTCGTGAAGTTCATCGGCATCGCGCACGACCGGCCACGATTCGCGGGCCACTTCAGCGATCGCCTCCGGATCGAGCGCGCCGACTTGACCCAGCAGGTCCGGCGGCAGGGTTCGTCTCATTTCCACCGCGCGCGCCCGCCGTTCTTCCAGCGGCGCATCATCGAGGAAGGCATAGGGATTCGCATTCAAGATCTCGTGCGAGAACACGGACGGCGTCGGTGTATCCACCGCCACACAGCGGATCGTCCCCGTCTCGATCCGGCGCAGCACAGCGATCAACCCCTCCAGATCCATTGCGTCAGTCAAGCAATCCCGCAGCGTTTCCTGCACCAGTGGATGGTCCGGAATGTGACGAACCGCTCGTTGTCCGGTCAGATTCTCCTGGCAGGCAATCGCGTCCGGAAACACAGCGGCGAGCAAATCCTCGGACTTCATCCGTTGAATCTGGGAAGGAACTTTCTTTCCGTTCGAGAATCGCAGCAACGCCAGCGCTCGCGAGGCATTCCACCGCCAGCGGGTAGCAAACATCGGGGCCAGCAATACTGCTTGGATCAACGTCTCTCGCACGCTGTTGGAATGCAGATAGCTGAACACGGACTCCAGAGGGAAACTGTGCTTCTCCCCGAGCGAAATGACAAGACCATTGTCCGTGGCCGCGGCTTGGAGCTCAAAGTCGAACGTGACACAGAATCGTTTACGTAACGCCAACCCCCAGGCCTTGTTGATCCGCCCGCCGAACGGCGTGTGGAGCACTAACTGCATCCCGCCGCTTTCATCGAAGAACCGTTCGGCGACGACGCAGTCCTGGGTCGGCACGACACCTAATACCGCGTTTCCAGACACAACGTATTCGATAACCTGTTGGGCGCCACGGGCGTCGAGGGCGCATTCCTGGCGAAGCCAGCTGAGAGCTGACAGCTGACAGCTCTCAGCTGAGGGATCTTCGCTTGTGAGTCGCTCAATCTCGGAACGAAGACCGGCGACTTCGGCAGAGAGTTCCGCTGTGCGGGAGGGAGCTTCACCGAGCCAAAAAGGAATGCTGGGCGGGGCGCCATGAGCATCTTCCACCCGCACCTTGCCTGACTCCACGCCTTTGATGCGCCAGGACGTATTGCCAAGCAACATGATGTCGCCGGCCAAACTTTCCACGGCGAAATCTTCATCAACGGTACCAACCACTGTGCCTTCCGGCTCCGCGACCACCGCATAGGTGGCCGTGTCAGGAATAGCCCCACCGGAGGTGATCGCCGCCAGCCTCGCCCCACGACGACCCTTGATGCGATGATTGATTTGGTCATGATAAAGATAGGCCAGTCCCCTGCCTCGGTTGGTCGCAATCCCCTCCGCCAACATACGGACGATGCGGTCGAATGTTGTCCGCTCCAGGTCACGATAGGGGTCAGCCCGTCGAACAAGCGCGAACAAGTCCTCTTCGCTCCAGGTCTGGCTCGCGGCAGCGGCCACGAGTTGTTGCGCCAGGATGTCGAGCGGAGCTAACGGCACTTCGATACGATCTAACGTACCGTTCTTGATCGCCCGGATCAGCGCGGCACATTCGAGCAACTCATCTCTCGTCGTGGCGAACAGACGGCCTTTGGGAATCGCTTTAATCCAATGGCCGGCACGCCCGATGCGTTGCAAGCAAGTGACAATGGCTCGCGGCGACCCGATCTGGCAGACCAGATCGACCGTACCCACGTCGATGCCAAGCTCGAGTGAGGCCGTTGCCACAACCACGCGCGTCTTGCCGGACTTCAACCGTTCCTCGGCTGATAACCTGATCTGCCTTGACAGGCTGCCGTGATGGGCTGCCACCGCATCGGACCCAAGATCCAAGAGTCGCTCTTCCAGGTAATGAGACACTCGTTCAGCCAAGCGGCGCGTATTGACGAACACCAGCGTCGTCCGGTGTTCCCGCACCAGCTCGGCGACACGGTCATAGAGATCAGACCAGATGGCATTCGTCGCGATGGCACTCAATTCGTCTTTTGGGACTTCAACTGCGAGATCCATCCGGCGCCTATGGCCGACGTTGATGATGGTGCAAGGGGAAAAGCTGATAGCCGACGGCTGATGGCTGTCAGCCTGGGAGTCGGGAATGATCGACGCTTCACGCTTCAGGAACGACGCTGATCGGTTTCCCACCAGAAACCGCGCGACGGCTTCAATCGGCCTCTGTGTGGCGGAAAGGCCAATTCGTTGTGGTTTTGTGAACGTGAGGGCTTCCAGCCGTTCGAGTGACAGGGCGACATGAGATCCGCGCTTATTCGGTGCGAGTGCATGAATCTCATCGACAATCACGGTGCGTACCGTCCGTAAGAGCTTTCGGCTCTTGTCGGCCGTCAATAGGATGAACAACGACTCCGGTGTGGTGACAAGGACATGCGGCGGCCGTTTGAGCATCTGCTGGCGATCCGTCATCGGCGTATCGCCGGTACGGACGAGCACCCGAAGCTCCGGCATCATGAGTCCAGCCTGCAGCGCACGCATGCCGATCTCGGCCAATGGTTTCTGAAGATTCTTCTGGATATCGTTGCTCAGCGCCTTGAGCGGCGAGACATACAGCACATGCGTTTGGTCATCCAGATTACGAGCAAGAGCCTGCTTGAAGAGCTGATCGATACAGGAGAGAAACGCCGCAAGAGTCTTACCTGAGCCGGTCGGCGCAGCAATGAGCGCATCTGCGCCTGATTGAATCGCCGGCCAGGCCTGGACTTGCACATCAGTCGGCTCACCGAACGATGCCTGAAACCATTCAGCAATGAGGGGATGAAAACCCGAGAGCGGCATGGTGCGGAATCGTAGCACACCATGCCGCGTGACTCTATCGTGGATCAGCTAAGAATCACTGACTTCCCCGACAACGGTGACGATGGCGGGCAAGTCAGATGCGCTTACGTGTCTCATCAGATAACCAACCGAATATTACGGCGTTGCCACCACTATCGCTTCCACCTCGAAAGGGATTCTCAGGTCAAAAGTCATGATGCTCAATCAACGGCGTCGCCTGAAGCTTTTGGGGGACCGAACAGATCGAGTGACTACCGGTATCAGGCTACCCGCCAACAGCGGTATGCAGAGAAGCACAAGTCCAAGTACCAAAGCGTTCGTCATCATAGAGGCCTCCGAGGGAATAGAGTTGTGTCCTCTATCGGCTGACAGGTAGTACGACTTTACCGACGGAAACATCCGGACTATTTGTATCCAGATGTAGCCGGCGCGTTCCCTCATCCCTCGCCACAACTCGTACACAATCGTCTACCGGGCTGAATACCCATTTCCTGATCCATCGTTCCTATGGCATGATGGTCACATGTATCTATCAATCGTCATCCCAGCATTCAACGAAGCGCGTCTGATCGAACAGACTCTGCGATCCGTGACGACGTCATTGGCCGCAAACGCAGGATCCGGATTCACATCGGAAGTGATCGTCGTCGACAACAATTCCACGGACAATACTGCTCAACTGGCCAGACAGGCCGGCGCTCAGGTCGTCTTCGAACCGATCAATCAAATTGGGCGGGCGCGTAATGCGGGCGCCGCCCAGGCCACCGGCGAGTGGCTGCTGTTCCTGGATGCGGATAGCTTACTCAGTCCTGAGCTGTTGGCAGATATTTACCGAATGATCGAGTCGCGGAAATACGTCGGCTGTGGGAGTACGCTACGAATGGAAGGGTTACCCTGGTGGGCGAACCTGACCTTGCAGTTCTGGACCGGTATTTCGATCCTCTGTCGTTGGGCGGCCGGAGCGCTCGTGGTCTGCCGGCGTGATGCGTTTCAGAACGTCGGCGGATTCGACCAGGAACTCTATGCGTTAGACGAAGTGCGGCTCAGTAAACAGCTGAAGCAATGGGGACGGCGGCAGGGATTGCAATTCACCATTCTCACGAAGCATCCCCTCGAAACCTCATCCCGTAAAGTCTCGCTTTATTCGGGCCGGGAGATCGCATCTCAGATCTTCCGCATCTTCTTCCTACCAAAGAAAACCTTGCAAGATAAAAAGCATCTCTCTGTCTGGTACGACGGTCGACGGTAACCAGTTTCAGGTGTCAGGTCTCAAGTTTCAAGACTAAGGGTCTTCAGTTTCTGCATAACATGAAACATTACGCCTGAAACTCGAAACCCGAAACTCAGCCCACTTCGCCCGCTCAGCGAGGCGAGCACTCAGTCTTCAGCACCACAAACGAGTCTGGCTCCGTACCTTGTGGGCCACGGAGCCAGACGACGCGCCTTACGATCCTCGCAGTTGTGCAGATGAACCGGTTACAGAGGACGCCAGAGAACATTCACCACACCAACGGCATTGGGATACCATCCGGCCCCGACCCATGCCGTATGGGCTTGCAGACAGGTGTAGCGTCGCCCTTGGTAGACGACCACATCACCGACCTTATAGGCTTTGCCTTCCGTCCATGTTGTCCCGGATGCGGGAGGCGGATTTGTGCCTGGCGGGAAGGTGGTATCGAGCACATAGCGTACTCCCGAATCAGCAGTGAGGGCGTACACTTGAAGTATCGTCTTTCCGACGGGTACCACGATCGTTCCACTCTGGAGTTGACCGATGCGCACGAATCGCGAGGCCTGATTGACCAGAGTCGCTAGATCTTTCAACCACTCGCTCGCCGGCTGGTCTCCGTTCTGGACCGTCAAGTTGTGCGTCTCTACGTCGGCACCGTTGCGATCGAACACGCGGAATTTCATCGTCGTCCCAATCGGCAAGTCACTCGCGGCAATCTGGCCGAGTTGCTGAAATCCGGTTGGAGTCGGCGGCGTTCCGCCCCCTCCTCCGAACATCACATCCGAACAACTGTAAAATGCCTCCGTGCTATCGGAACGTTGCCACACCGCATACAGCAGGTGGCGTCCTTGGCGTGCCGGCAAATTCAACTGCATGAGGTAACGGCTATCCGGCGTGGTGATGACCTGCGGACCAAACACTTCGGCGACGAGGTCTAAATCAGACCACTTCAGCGGTGCGGTCGCCGGGTTCCATCCGTTTCGCGTGAGATAGAATTGCCATGACAACGTGCGATGGGGTGCGGTGACATGATAGCGAAACTCATAGCGCCCGCTTGCGTTCGGTGACCATGGCGTGGCGTCCCAGTCGCTCCGCGCCAAGTCGAACCCCTTGAACTTCTCTTGGCCACCGGCACAGAGTTTTCCGTCCGGCACCACCGCGCGATGGTTGCCGCCGGCCCCAGCCTGATTCACACCGTTCCAATCGTAGATCGCCTGCGCTCCGCCGAACGCGATCGCCGCCACGCATTCCGAAAGCGCCTGTCCCTGATGCTTGTAGCAGTTGTATTGACGGCTGATTGGATACTCCGGTGCACCATGCGCTGACGCTGGCGACGTTTGTGCAATGATGCTGAAAGCAGGACCGATGGAGAGAATGGTCAAGATGATTGCGAGTGTACGAACATAGAACATCTTCGTTGCTCCTTCCTGCACTCATAGAGTGCCATGCAGTAATGTCTGCCAGGCAGACGACTGTAGGTGGAGCAAGTACGATGCCGATCGGATATGGATTCGTTATCCAATGTATTCGGTGCATTATGAGATGAGTCGCATCGGCAGGATTGCAGATGTGAATGATCGAGCCTTCAAACACCACATATGACAGCAGAAAGATGGCAGGCTGACTATGAACGTCAGTATGTGCTCAGCCTGGCTCGGCCAGCAGCGTTTGGATCTGTCTCTCCATTTCGCTATATCCCCCCTCGCCGATGTTGACAGAGCGAATAATGCCCCGCTTGTCGATCAGATACATCGCGGGCCAATAGCGATTCCCATAACGATTCCATGTCGAGAACTCATTGTCGATCGGCACGGGAAAGCGGATCTCATGTTCCTTCATGTACCGCTTCACATTTTCCACTTCGCGCTCATGCGCAAATTCCGGCGAATGGACGCCGATAACCACGAAGCCTTGATCCTTGTACTGCTGGTACCAGTGTTTCACGTAAGGTTCGACATTCCGGCAGTTGTAGCAACCGAAGGTCCAGAACTCGACCATGACTACGTTGCCCCGAAGATCGGCCATCCGCAGCGGCGCGCTATTGATCCAGGTGGCGTTCGTAATCTCAGGAGCAGGATTTCCAAGCATAGCATCCGCCGATTGCAGTGAGAACCATCCGACCACCATGACCATGACCACAATTCCTAGCCAACGACCCCATGCCCATGACTGTTTCCACATATTCTGTACCTCGGTTGGAATTTCACCTTTTACCCAATCGTACTCCAAGTCCTCACGATCACAGACGAACACCGGCGACCCGCAGAGTGATCAAACAAGTCGTCCAGCAAGGCCGCAGCGAGCGAAGGGCCGAGGCGTACCCTCTGGGGTACGTTGAGGGTCTGAGCGATGCGAGAACGATGCTGGCGGCTTGTTTCATCACTCTGCTCTAAATGCCGGCGTACCACTCATACCCCTGATCTTCCCAATATCCTCCCTTTCCACCACCGATGCCCGCTAAGGACTCCACCAACTCAATCTTCATGACATACTTGGCCTGCTTGTAGCCAAGCTGGCGTTCAAAGCGCAGGCGCAGTGGAGCACCATGCGGTACATCGAGCGGCGTATCGTTGAGTTCGTAGGCAAGAATCGTCTGGGGATGATAACAATCGGCCACCGCCATGCTCTCGTAATAGGCAATCCCTTCATCATCCACATCGGCACAGTGAAACACCGCATACCGTGCATCAGGCAACGGCTGGACCTGGTGCATTAAGTCTCCGATCGGCGCACCTGTCCATTTCCCAATGGCACTCCAGCCCTCCACACAATCGTGACGCGTGATCTGTGTCCGTGCAGGCAATTCTTTCAGCGCAGCCAGCGACCAACTTCTTGGCGTCTTCACCAAACCGACCACTTCCAGCGTCCAGTCGGCAAACTTCTGCCCGACATGTTCGGCGTACTCGACCGTCCCAGGATCGGTATTGCCGTTCGCCGGGAAGATCGTTGAAATGTCGACCTCTTGATACTCTTTCGCCAACGCATCACGGGGCGTGATCGCCCGTTGCACCACTTCAGTCAGTCGCTCAGCCTTGCTCAGGATGCTTGGAAACCAGCTGCTCTGCGTGAGATTGTCACAACCGGACAGTGCGACCACACTCGCTGCCCCGACAGTCCCCTTCAGGAACTGTCGCCGCTTCATTGATTGTTGTTGTGGAATCATATTGCCTCCGTAATCAGTAGTAGGTGTGGAAGTTTCTGGTTTGGTGGATCGAGTTTCATGTTTAACGTTTCGAGTTATGCAAGAGTCACACTTCTCAGACCTGAAATCTGAAACTATTTACCGTGCCGCTCCACGCTGCACGAGGTACACTTCACGTGTTTGACCGTAAACCACCCAGTGACCATCGAGCAGATATTGTTGATGAACCCAGTAGCAATCACTTGGATGACATGAATCAGAATGAACCCGACGAATGCAAAACAGGTGATGAAGTGGATCGTCCTGGCAGCCTGACGCCCACCCAATACCGTCAAGAGCCAGGGAACTGCAGTGTCGATCGTCGGCGACATCGCGAGACCGGTGAGTACGATCAGTGGGGCCACGATCAAGAGAATGGTCGTATAGGTGATTTTCTGAAGCACGTTGTACCCCTTGGCGTGCCAACTCCCTGATTGTTTCAGAAACAGATGCGCGCGAAGCGACTTACCAAAGCTGCGACAATCATTTCGAGAGGGGACCAGATCGTGGGTGACATGTCGACTCGCCAAAGCGTAGGCGGTAAAGATCAGCCCGTTGATCACAAAGAGCCACGCAAAGAACAGATGCCATTGCCGTCCCATCGCAAGCCACTTGGCGCGTGGGATGGTCGCCCAAGCAGGAAAGGCACGGCCCGATCCATTGGAGTAGCCGAGCACACCGGTTGTCTCGAATTGATGCCCTAGAATAGTCGTGACCCCAATAACGTCTCCGCCTTCCGCCTGCATGGGCCTGATCGAGAGCAAGGCGCGGTCGCGATCGGACTGGTCGCCCCAATAGAGCGCTGGATGCGCGTTGAAAATCTGCAGACCGCTCATGATCAAGATAATGAGGAATGGCACATTCAGCCAATGGCTGATCCGTACCGGTAGTCGATGACGGTAGATTCGCTCGGTCGAAGGGATAGGCGACACCGCCTGGATCGCCCTAGATGGGAGATCCCATCCAGAAGATCCCATTGTTGGCCCTGGCTCCACTTCTCCTCTCATCACTGCGTTGGTCGACCGCCCGAATTCTTCCATCGCTCCCCCTCCTCAGTTTGCGCTACATAGGATACGGTTTCGTCCGAGATCGGGTAGATTCCTTACAACGAGGGATGAACTGGTCTGTATAGACAAGAAAGCCTGCGCTCGGGTTACCCGAACGCAGGCCCTGGAGGTAGACGCGTGAAGGGCTCTCTACTTAGTAGCCCATGGAGCCCTTCATATCGCTTTTCATCGCATCCTTTGCGGCTTTCATGTCATCCTTCATAGCATCCTTCGGTGCCTTCATCGAATCGGTCTTTGCTTTCATCTCACCCTTCATCGCATCCGGTTTCGCTTTCATTGCATCAGTGGCCGCCTTCATCTCCCCCTTCATCTCATTAGCCATCTTGCCCATTTCATTGGCAAAGGAATAGGACCCGGCACACATCAGGCCAGCGACCGCTACGGCTGTAATCATCGTCTTCATCGAAAACCTCCTGGTTGGTTGATAGTGGTGAATGGACATACTCCCAGCACTGCCTTCTGCTATTCTCGCACTCGCGTCTGCTTCTGAACCTCTGGCCAATTGGCATCGGCTTGTTGGATATACCCAGGGATATCGGACAGCCATCGCGTCTGCACGGCATCACTATAATTGAGGTAGAGCTTACCCTGGACTACGGTAAAGGCTTCAGGGTCGATCTTGGCCTTGTACCCTTTCGCCGTCCCATAGGCGCAATACCCTCCATACTGCGGGGCGAATTCTTCTGGCTTAGCGGCAAAGCGGTCCCGATGATCAGCCGAGGCAAACTGGAAGGTTGCGCCCTGGAACTCAGCTCGAAATTCCGGCGCTCCCTTCACCGGCTTCCGCTCCGTAAAATAGGCAACCGGATCATAGCCGTTGATTGCCACTCCACCATACTCGACATATTCGCTGGCACATGCCACTCCCATGAATACCGTGAACAATGCCAATACAACAGAAAATGTCAGTCGATGATTCATTGGCATCTCCCTCCCCTTGGATAGATAGTCGGAGGATGCGAGCGGGTCTTACACCATAAAGAGGGCCAGTCAGGACTAAGCTCCACAGACGCTGAATCCCCACTCAAAGGTCGCGAATACCCCTGTCTGCTTAGACATATTGCCGGAACTAGAATCAAAAAAGACTTAGCGTGTTTATCGGGCTGCTCCCCCCCAAAGTAGGATAGCTCCATAGAAGAAACATCTCATAGGCTTGCCCGCACCTTACGAGGTTGGAGAACGTAGCAATGTTTCAAAGGGTAGGAACTGGTTTGATGCCTTCACATATGTACCGCGCAACACTTTTGATAATGATGATACTTTTGCCGCTAGGCTGTTCAAGAGGAGAGAGTAGTCCCACTACAACCTCTCAAAACACTGGAAACCCTCCAGGAAGTGGCGCGACGGGTCCTGTAATTTCCGCTACACGAGATACTCCAAACATCCAGAGCTTTCGCGTAGCTTCCAATGATCTCATTTGGACTGATGGCGATCCGTATGTCGGGATGAAGAAAGCTCCAACCACGGGCGGGGACGAGACGCCATTGGCCATCCCTATGAAGGAGCCTCTCGCCATTAAAGTCTTGGGGCAGGACGTTTACTGGCTTGAAGATAGAGCTATATCCAATGAAGCAGACAGACTGATTGTAAGCGCTTCACCCGACGGAACCGTGATTTTTGTCGGCCAAGGACGGACCTGCGTCTCCAATGCGACAAACGAGTTTGCAATCGATAATGAGAATGCGTACTGGATCGTGTGTGATGCGGCAAGAGCAACTGCGCTTCTACAGAAAGTACCTCTTGATGGAAGCTCTCCAAGCATCTTAGCAACCATCAGCGGTACAGTTATAACTCTGACCGCGGACAGCACTCATGTTTATTGGGAACAAGAAGAGCGAAGACCAACTCCCACGGATACTACAACGTCTATTGTTCGAATTTCTAAAGCAGGCGGTCTTCCGCAGGTTATTACTACAGAAGCGTCTCATGATGGTTTCTCGGTGCGTGCGATGGTGGTACGTGAGGGGCAGGTTTTCTTCGACTGGAGTTCAAGCTTATCCAATCGCTACCGCATCAGAAAAGTTGCCTCAACTGGTGGAACTCCTATCACTCTCTCTGATGTCATAAATATTCCCGCCGATCAGATAGTAAGGAGTATCGGGGCAGACAGCTCCAATGTGTATTGGAGTGACACAACTACCATCAACTCGGTTCCTATTAGCGGAGGATCTCGTGTAATTCTGTCGAGCCTTGAAAATCAAGCGAACTCTATCGCAATTCAGGACAATCGACTGTTCTGGGTTGAAACGGCTTGCTGCACGACTGGGCAGATGGGGCGAATCAAAAGTGTTCCTTTACAAGGCGGGCAAGTTTCGGTCGTCCTAGACGGACTCACCGCTCCCAATGGAAAACTAGCGATTACCTCCACAAACCTCTATTGGATTGAAGGTGGCGCGGAGCTTGCTAGAGAAGGACGGGGTAGAGTGCGGACGGTTTCCATCCCAAGCGGAGCAATCACTACCGTTGCGAGCGGGTTTCTGAATTCAGCAAGACCGCCCTTTGTTATAGTTGGACAGTCTATCTATGTAGCTGATGTTGGATCAATCAAGAAACTTCCCATTGATGGTGGGTTCCCCGAAATACTGTATTCGATGGGAATAGACCAATCAACGGTTGGTCACATTAACGATATCACCTCTGACGGGTCATATATTTATTGGACTGAAGATATCGCCTCCGCTGTAAGAAGAATGTCCCTATCAGGTGGACCGGTCACCACGTTGTCAACTGCTACTTCTGCTCACGCTGGGAAGATCGCAGTAGCGAGTGGTTCTGTATACTGGCTCGATGATCTATCAACAGCTGGTTACTCATTAAGAAAACTGCCTGTAGCTGGAGGAACATTAAGCACAATTGCCACCAGTATTCAGTCGCCGACGGGGCTTGAGGTGGATGCAGATAATGCATATTTTGCAGAACATGATACTGGAGACATACGCAAGGTTTCGGTAAATGGGGGACCAGTTACGACTCTCTATGATGGAACACCGCGTGACTCACCGTCTCAAATTACACAAGACCAAACACACATTTATTGGTCGAACCAAACGCAAGTCGCACGAGTAGCTAAGACCGGAGGCGGGTTCACTTTCTACGAATTGGTGGTCAAGGATTCTGGTCAAGGCATTGCTGTTAACGATTCAGCGGTCTTCTTTGTACGCGATGATGTAGTCTGGCAGGCATCACCTAAATGATGTGCATGACAAAATACTTGGAGTGGGTTCCTGCAACATTCACTACCGGGCTGAGCAAGCTGTCTGACCTAATGGTTCCAACACCCCTCCGACTGACAAGAGACTCTTTCGGGCACTTTTAGTCTGTCAGCTCTTTGGTATTGATCGGCGCACCCATGCAACAAAGGCCTGCCGCAATCGGTGTGAGTCGGACGGTTGTTCCTCTGACTTGGCCAGCAACCTCACTGTGTCCCGAACTGTTACAATCTGTTTCACATAGGTCTCACAACCGGCACAGATCGCCAGATGTAGAACGATCTGACACTTCCGTTCATCACCAACGTGCTCATCCAGATAGGCTGAGGCCCACTGCGCGACCTCTTGGCATGTGATCTCGAGACTCGTTTGACCACTCTCTTCCTGTGCCATCGTTAGGGCCCTCCTCAGCTGTTATCACTGAGTCGATCCCGATGACGTTTTCTTACAAGGCACCTGGTAGCCCCTCCACCAGGGGTTTCACTGACCAAGTTTCACGTTTCAGGATTCAACTTTCATGTTGTCGGCAAACTTGAAACATGAAACATCAAACTTGTAACCCTTGACCTCGACACGCTTTACGTTTCACGAGATACGCTTCACGCTTCTAGCCCCGACGCTTCACGAACTCAACATCCTCCCAGGTACGTCTCCACCGCCTGACGCACCCGTTCTCTGGCCCGATGCAGCCTGACATAGAGATTGGTCTCGGTAATCTTTAAGATTCCGCAGACTTCCTTGGCCTCAATCCCTTCGACATCTCTCAGAATCAAGACTTCTTTCAAATTTTTCGGCAACGACTCAATAGCCTTGTGCATCGCACTGACGGCCTGTTGAGAAGCCATGAGTTTCTCTGGTGTTCGATCGTCCCAGGGCTGTGGAGGCAACGCCCAATGGCCAGCCCATTCACCAGACTGATGAAAACGCGACGGATCGACCGCTTCCTCGCCCTCATCATCCACCGACTCAAAGGACGAGAAATTGACGTGGCGCTTCTCTCGTACCCCTCGATCTTTAGCTTTGTGGATCATGATCCCAAAGATCCACGTGCGCAGAGACGATCGTCCTTCAAAAAGATCTAACCCATTGATGACGGCCATCCAGGTATCTTGGACGACCTCTTCTGCCACTTCTCGATCGGCCACATATCCCATAGCCGATCTGATCAGGGCACCATGATGTCGTGTGACGAGCTCATTGAAGGCCCCTTCATCCCCCTGCCTCAGCCGTGCGAGAAGGACAGCCTCTCTGTTCACCACTGCCGATGGTTGATCCAACTCCGGCTCTTGGACTGACACGATGCCATAGCTCAGGGATGTCGTAACTGTATTGGTTTGCATATTCATGACCGACCTCCAATCTGGAGCAGCTCCGTCATCAGGGCCGGAGCGCTCATAAGGGTGACATGTGAATGGGGGAATGCGTTCAGAACTTCGACTCCCCGACCATCGATATAGTCGACGTGGGAACAATCCAAGAACACGGATTTCTGTTGCCGGAGATAGGCACGGCATTCTCCGTCGAGCAGTGCTGCCCATTGCTCCGTGATCTTGCCTTCCAGTTTGAGTAAAACGTCGCTGGCACTTTCCTGTAGTTTTGTGATCTTCAGCATCGCCGCTTCTCCTCTTGTCTCAACGTGATGGCAACCCTACTGAGCAACCGGAATGCCACGGTGATCACATGGAAGAACAACGATGTAAGCAATTGATAGAACGAAACTATTTTGAACGGCGGTTCACGAAGACGGCGGCGAAAGGAGCAAGATAATTCCCAACATATTGGGACGGTCCCAATATGTTGGGAATTCTAGATGGGAAAAGAGCTACTGATTGATGGCGTATTGCCTATGGCGAGAGAAGAGTGGAATTGAACTGTGACGTTCTGAGACTCGATCTACTTTTCACCTCTCACAACTTACCTTTCACTACATACTTTTCACTCCTTACCTTTCACCTTTCAGTTCTTACTCGTGCAATACCCAACTTCTTCATGCGAGCTTCCAGCGTGGTCGGTTTCAGCCCAAGAACCGCCGCAGCCCCCTTGTCGCCGCTGACCCGCCAAGACGTCTGTTCCAGTACGTCGGTAATGTGCTGCCGTTCCAGGTCTTCGAGGGTCAGCGTCTTGGTAAGACCGGTCCTGTTCTCGGACGGGGGAAGCCAGTCTATCGGCTCGAGCTCAGGCCCTTCGCTGAGAATTACCGCACGTTCGATCACATGCTCCAGCTCACGGATATTGCCAGGCCACGAATATCGTTGGAGCGCCGTAATCATCTGCTCCGGAATTCGGTCGATTTTCTTGCCGAGGTTGGTGGCGAACTTGCGGACAAAATACTGAGCCAGCAGAGGAATGTCCCCATCACGATCACGCAGCCCTGGCAAGTGGATCGGGAATACATTGAGACGGTAATACAGATCCGGCCGGTACCCGCCGGTCTTGGACAATTGCTCCAAATTACGATTCGTGGCCGCGATGACCCTCACGTTCACCTTGAAAGTCTGCGTTCCGCCGACCCGTTCGAACTCCCCTTCCTGCAAGACACGCAATAGTTTTGATTGCAAGTCCAATGGAAGCTCGCCGATCTCGTCCAAAAAGATCGTCCCCTTGTCAGCCACTTCAAAACGCCCCATCTTTCTTGTCAACGCACCGGTGAACGCGCCTTTCTCATGGCCGAACAACTCGCTTTCAATCAATCCAGCTGGAATCGCGGCACAGTTGACCTTGACCAGGGGCCTCCCTTTCCGTGGACTCAAGTTATGGATGGCCCGGGCAATCAGTTCCTTGCCGGTACCGGTTTCGCCTGTGATCAAGACAGTTGAATCAGTGGGTGCGACCCGTTCAACGTTCTTCAGAACCTTCTTGAGAGACGAGGACGAGCCGATCAACTCTTCAAAATTGTGCGTGAGTTTGATTTCTTCCTGCAAATACACATTCTGGGCTTGGAGCCTGGCATTCTCCTGCTCCGCCAGCACCTGTTCTGTAATATCGACGAACATCGTGCGGGTATAGGTACCGCTGGGATCGGGGCGTGACCACCATTTCATCCAGAGGGGCTTTCCGTTGTCCTTCCGGCGAAGTTCCAGCACGACACCGCTGGTATCAATGCCTTTGCCGATCGAATCGAAGGCATCCTTGAGGCGGCGTTGAGCCTCTGGCGTCTTCGGCACAAAATCTCTGCCATACAGCCCGTCCACCTGGTCAGGGGTGATCCCCAGTGACTTCATGGCCGTTCGATTGACACGAAGGAGCTTAGAATCTAACCCCTCGTACACGTAGGCAATCGGCGCTTCGTCAAAAAGGTCGCGCAGCCGCTCCTCATTCTCCTTCAGCACAGTCTCCATGCGTAACCGTTCCAATTCAGCACCGGCCCGCGCACCGAATACTTTGAAGACAGAGAGATCAAGCTGTTCAAGCTCCATCGGCCTGCGGTCCATGACGGCCAGATGCCCAAGAACCTCTCCGCCTGCACTCGCCACCGGAATGGCCAAATAACTTTGCACGCCAAGGCCTTCAAGATCATCTTTGTGGAGTGGAAACCGTTCTGCCACCTTGTCCGCACAATGATAGATTTCTCCGGCCAGAACCTTTTCACAAGGAGTATGCGCGATCGCATACTCGAAATTGTCTTTTAGCTGATCGCTTGCCCAAAACGCCAACGTACGCACCTTTGTTCGGTCTGGACAAAACTCCGACACGAACGCATACTCGACACCGAGAGCTTTCGCCAGGTTTTTGACCAGTGAGGGGAAAAAGTCGGCTCCTACTTGAGCTGCCGTTCCCTCGGCCAGCACCCGCAACATTTCTTCCCGTTCTCGAAGCGAGGTCTCGATGACCTGGCGGTAGAGCTCTACCCCAGCCCGTTCGCCGAACAGTTTGAATACCTCGATCTCGTCTGGCGTCAGAATCATGGGCTTCACATCCATCGCAACCAGATGGCCCAGGACCTTGTGTTTGGAATCTTTGAGCGGGACGGCGAGATAGCTGGATACGCTCAACTCCACAAGGTCTTGGTCCCGAGGAAAAAGCTGTTGAACATCTTGCGCGTAGTGGCACGTTTCACCCTCGATGACTTTCGTGCAAGGTGTGCCATTGAGACTGTATTCGACCTGATCCTTGTATCCGTCCCCCTTCCAAAACGCGAGCGTGCGGATGCGGGACTCTGGCAACAAGTAGCCCACAAACGCATAGCGGATTCCGAGCGCCCCCGACACGTGCCGAACCAGCTCCCGAAGAAACTCTGATCCCGTAGAGGCAACCGTGCCCTCGACAAGCGAACGGAGAAACTCGTCTGCCTTGTAGCGGGACTCAAGCCGTTGTGAATTATTTCGTGCTGTCACGTCATCCCTTAAGTCGGCACGGCCAACCCATAGGACATGGGAGAGGAGAACACTAAGAATGTGAGGAAGAGTAGCACTGGACAGGAAAGCGCTGCAACTACAAGCCCCTACACCACCTGTTCGGCCAAGACCTCGGTGAAAGCCTAGCGGTCCGACGACCAACGCCACGGACCTGACACGCAATCAGAAAGCATCTCCGAGCCAGACTGATCAGCGGTGGAACCGTTGTGATCTCAAGTCTCAACGATTGATGGAAGATCAAACGAATTCTTTTTGCCCCCTGAGCCCCTGATCATAACGGATATCGCCTTAGTCGTGCGATCCCTGAATCTTGAACCGCTGTTTGATGGCCGTTACTATTTGCTTCGCTTCAGCCTCGTCGAGGCCTGCGCCGAATCGGCAGGTTCTCCCATCGTGGTCAAACGAAATCACCCCTCCCCCAACTCCCCATAATTGGAAGCTGGACGAGAACGCCAGCGGACTGGATCCAACTGATCCAATGCGAAGCTCACGCATCTGGATGAGGTTGTATTCCTTGTCAAACCCGAATCCTCCGACATCGCGTCGTATTTTGAACGTTTGGCCGCGCACGGTGAGCATCTCTTTGCCCATCAGCTGCCACAGCCACGCATAAAACGCGACCACTCCACCGACAGTCCAGACCCCGAACCAGGCCAACATGAACAATTCTCCCTCCGGCGGGCTATCACCCTTCAGAAACTGGTTCGCGACCATCACTTCTGCCACCGCCCAACCACAGAGCCAGAACGCCAAAAAGCAGATCACGAACCAGCTTCGGCGACAAGGCATGACGATGCGCAGCCCCTCCGCAGTATCCGCAATGGAGATTCGAGGTTCAGTGGGTTGTCGCTTGGCCATGAGGCTCTCCTCCTACGGTAAGCGACATTATGACACGAATGTTTGACTGGTCGCACATGATCGTGATTGTCCAGGTGAATGCCCCCATAACCGGGGTCGTCAGAGCCTTGACTCAGCCCTGCGATGGTCGTAGCCTCCATCCAGACCTGTTTGAGCGACGATGCACGATACACCACTACAGGCCCAGGGAGTCTCCAATGTCTGATACGCAATGGACGGATGTCGGATCGGTCGAAGAGCTCAAGCAGAAATCGTTACAAGAGGTCAACTGTGGGAAGACACGCATCGCCCTCACCTATCAACACGAGAGGTTTTCGGCAATCTCGGGCATCTGCAATCATGTAGGTGGACCACTCGGTACGGGTACCCTTGACGGTGACTATGTCGTCTGTCCTTGGCACTACTGGAAGTTCCACCGCGAGACAGGACACGGTGAGGTGGGATATGAGCAGGATCGCGTACCGACCTATGCAACCAAGATAGAAAACGGCCGGCTGTACGTCGACCTGGCCTCTGCCACAAAACGCACAAAGCAACCACATCAGCCTCATTCCCTAGCCCGCCCTGTCATTCGCCAAGCAGGCCCGGTGCGCGTTGTCGGGATCTCTACCACAGCAATGACGGTCGACCATCCACGCTACAGCACGTCGGATGCGTTGCTCGATATCGCATTGGACTATGCGCAACGCACGCTCCAACTAGAAACCCAATCCATTAGGTTGCGCGACCTGAACTTTCGTGCCTGTGAGGGGTTCTACTCCAAAGCCGCGCAGGCCTGTACATGGCCCTGCTCAATTACACAGATGGATCCCACCGACCAATTGGATCGCGTGTACGAGGCCATCGTGCATTGGGCCGACGTGATTCTGCTCTCGACGCCGATTCGGTGGGGCAATGCCAGCAGTCTCTACTTCAAGATGGTTGAGAGGATGAACTGTATCCAGAATCAAGAGACGATTGCAAAGAAACATCTTCTGAAGCACAAAGTGGCGGCCTTTATCATCATGGGTGGGCAAGACAACGTGCAAGGTGTGGCGGGACAATTGATGACGTTCTGGGCCGAGGTTGGCTGCCAATTTCCACAGTTTCCCTTTATCGCCCATTCACGGGGATGGAGCGCGGAGGACATGGAGCGGAACATCTGTGAAGTCCAGAACAGCCGTGAACTGCGTGAGGCTGCTCAACAACTGGTGGCTCGCGCCGTGGATATGGCAACACTGATGGTGGGAGGCCAGGTACCGGAGCATCCTCTTGCCGGTGGTGGACGCAAAGCACACAAACTGGATAGTGAGCCGACTGGATAGTATTTTTTCAGTAGGTACGATACGGCCCACTAGTGAGCGGGAATGGTCGGTCCGATCTGTTGCAGGATGACTTGTTTGACCTGCTTTGCAAAGCGCTTGGAGACTTCGAGGTTCCGTTGAGCATGACCGGACTCCGATACGGTATAGACAGCCGGTGGCGTCTGTGACGTGATCGTAGCTTCAAACACAACCGCCAACATCTTGACGGGCTTCCCGGTTTTTCGATCGATCCCGTAGGCCTCCTTCAATGACACCTTCGGCAAGACCTCAACATCTGCCCCAGCCGACAGATGGGGCTTCAATAACCCTGACCGTTCCTGATCTCGCTCGATAAGTTTAATCATGGGGTCTGCGACGAACTCACTCCGAATCTGTTCTGCCACTGCTCCTTTGGCTCGCTCGGCCTTCTGCATCTGTTCGTCTAATTCAGCTGGCGCTAGATCCACATAGATGGGTTCGTTCGACTGGCGCCTCGACCCATTTTTTGACTGGGCAGGTCCTTCATTTGTCTTGAGATTGAGCTCCTCAGCCACTTCTTGCGACGCAACTTGCCGTTTGGCCATCGGATCATTGGCATCATAGTAGTTACTCGAACATCCCCCGCTCATGAGCACGACGACGACAGACCATATAAATCTCATCATCCGCGAACAAGTACGGATAGCCATAAGGAGGACTCCTTGCTTCTCGCCCAGAATAGAACGCGAGGCTTCAATCCATCGAAGTAAGTGTAGCAGGATCACCCATGATGCCAAGACAAAGAGCCGTACTATCCATCGAGCTCAAGGAATTGCCACAGCAGCCGATGAAGTAACGAGAAGCCCCCTACGCAGGCCGTGGAGAACCATTCACCCTGCTTCTTTCATCAGAATGCCCTCGCACCTCCCCTGATTCATGTGAGGACACGAACCGGTGGATACACCTGCCCGTCTCGCTCACCCCATGACTCGCAAGCGCGTGGTCATCATCGGGGGAGGGTTTGGAGGGATGACAGCCGCACGGTGCTTGCGTGATGTCGATGTCATCCTGATCGACCGCACCAATCACCATGTCTTCCAGCCGTTGCTGTATCAAGTGGCCACAGCTTCGTTGTCACCCGTGGATATCGCCTGGCCATTACGAACAGTGTTTCGTTCACAACCCAACGTGCGGATCGTCATGGATGAGGTCCTGTCCATCGATCGCACCGCGCACGTAGTCCACCTCCGTCACAGCACACCCCTCACATTCGACACCCTCATCGTCACGCCGGGATCACGCCATGCGTATTTCGGACACAACGAGTGGGAATCGTTCGCACCTGGACTGAAGACCATGGGGGATGCGGTTGAATTACGGAAGCGCATCCTCCTCGCGTTTGAAGAAGCGGAACGGCAGAGGGCCGACACCGGCACTCAGAGTCGCCTCAACTTCGTCATCGTGGGAGGTGGCCCCACAGGGGTTGAGCTTGCCGGCGCACTCCTCGATCTCGGAAGAAAGACCATGGGGCCAGACTATCCACACCTACGCATGGAAGATCTTTCCATCACACTTGTAGAAGCCCGCTCACGCATTCTATCCGAGCTTGACCCGAAGCTCTCTGTGAAGGCTCTTGCCGCACTCCGCCGAATGGGAGTGACCGTCAAACTCAACACATCTGTGATTGCCGTTCGCACCGGTGGGGTTATGCTTGATGACGAATGGATCCCGTCCACCAATGTGCTCTGGGCAGCCGGCACAAAGGCCTCACCACTCTTACGTACCCTTAGGGTAGATCAGGATCTCTGTGGCCGGATCAAGGTTCAACCGGATTTGACCATCCCGCAGGACCCGTGGATCTTCGTGATCGGCGATGCTGCGCACTGTCTTGACCGTAACGGTACACCACTCCCCGGCATTGCTCCCGTCGCCATCAGTGAGGGACGGTATGTTGCTACGTTGATTAATGAGGATTTACCACCAGCACACCGCCTACCATTTACCTACCACGGCTGTGGCAGGTTGGTCACGATTGGGTGGGCCCAGGCCGCAGCTCAACTCGGACCGTTCCATACATCGGGTCGCATAGCTTGGTCTCTCTGGTATGTCGTTCACATCTTCTTCCTCATCGGCATCAGACAGCCTGTACGAGTGATATGTAAATGGGTGTGGGACTACCTCACCTGTAAACCGGGAGCACGATTACTGTTTGAGCAGCACGTTGTTGAGGACAAGACGGCATTAAACGACCAGGCCGATGAACCCATCACAGAAGATCGCACGCCCGTCCGTCGCGCGGCCTAATTTCAGCCAGCGTGTTCCACCTTCACGACAGCTGTCTTGATCCACCGTTCGGATGCCATCCTGTACGCGCATTCATAGGGAGAAGCTCTTCCGCACGGCTTCGGACAAACCTTTTGATTGACTCGGTCGCCGGGGTAGTCTATTTAGAACACCACTGAACTCTCATGATGGCGTGAACTCTCTATGGGGACTCTGCTATGAAGGTTGCGTCTCTTCTCTTCCTAATTGCGTGGTCCTTCATTACCACAAATTGTGCCTCGATCGAGCCGAAACAGTCACTTCAGACCGTCTCCTCAGTGGATCTATCTCGATACGCCGGAACGTGGTATGAGATCGCTCGACTCCCCATGTGGTTCCAGCGACACTGCATTGATTCACGAGCAGCGTATACGATCCGTCCGGATGGCACGGTGGGTGTGCACAACGAATGTCTCACCGACCGTGGGACTGTGGACCAGGCCGACGGCGTTGCAACGGTTGTCGATCGCACCAGCAATGCCAAACTGATGGTGACCTTCGACAACTTCTTCGCACGGCTCGTTGGCCCATCACGGGAAGGGAACTACTGGATCCTCGAACTCGACCCCGACTACACTGTAGCCATGGTCGGCACCCCTGACCGCCGCTATCTTTGGATTCTGTCGCGTACACCACAACTCGATGACGCCATCTATCAACAGCTCATGGCCAACGCTCAACGGTTCGGCTTCCCTGTCGCCGATCTCATCAAGGCGACCTCGCCTCGGAGAAGATAAGCCCCACTCCCACCCTCCTTGCCCACTGTTGACAGGCACCGCTCCGGCGGGTAGGGTTTCTCCTCTCTCATCCCCGAGACCTAGGCCCGCAGCACCATGGACTCTCTCATGTTCCTCACTCTGATCCTCGTCTTCATTGTCATCATCGGGATGGGTGTCGTGTGGCTCCGTCAAATCAGTCGGACAACCACAGAACGGTATCAACAGCATGTCCCTGCCGTTCGCATCACTAACTTGTCAACCTTGAAAGCTGAAGACACGATTACCTTCACGCCGGAGTTAGAAAATACAGGGCCAGGAGTCGCCTACGACTTCCTCCTTCAGCTCAGTGGATGGGATGGGACTTTTTCGGTCAAAGCCTTCCACCCCCAAGGCCCTCGCTATCAGACACACTCCGTCCCGATCGTCCTTGGCCCGAACACGCCAATCCGCACGAAGCTGTTGAGCCGGTGTTACTTGCGATTGGCCTATCGCGACTGCTGGGAACAGCGATATGAATGTTGGTATCCCGTATCCCAAATCTCGAACGTCAGCAGCCGCCTTTACACCATCCACATCAACCTCAGTGAACCTGAGCTCACGGAGCCTCATCCATCCGTCAGCACCATGTGGAAGTTGCTTCGCAGGAGTCCTGCCTATCAGTAACAACAAAGTTAGTTGGTTGGTCGCCCTCACTCCGAGTCGTTGATCTCATTTCCTCTACACCTCATGGTGGGCACTTGCATTCCAAGCTTGTGCCTCGTACCATTTTTGAGCATTGCTCCATACCGACGGGGCCGTGATAAGTCTGATGTAAGACAACGACGTCCCACTCGACTCTGAAGCAGTGATCACAGCCAACAAAGGAGCTAGTCAATGCCGCCTAAACTACAGATTGATCCCATCGTAAAGGTCACCAAGACGGACGAGGAATGGAAGCGACAACTTTCCACCACAGCCTATCGGGTCTTACGACATGAAGATACGGAGCGAGCATTCGTCAACCCCCTGCATGAGAATCACCAGGCCGGCACGTACTACTGTGCAGGGTGCGACCTCCCACTATTTTCGTCTGCACATAAGTTCGATAGCGGGACCGGCTGGCCGAGTTTTTGGCAGCCGATCGATCCTCGAGTCGTAGAAACTCGAACAGACTTTGCACTCTTTATCCCTCGGACAGAGGTCCATTGCGCCCGATGCGAAGGCCACCAGGGGCATGTTTTTAAGGATGGCCCCAAACCCACAGGCCTCCGATACTGTATCAACGGAGCGGCACTCACATTCTTAGCCGATTGAGGTCCAACAGCTTTCACGCGCTCAGATGACCAGGCCCTACGTAGGACGCACAGGGAGGCGTCCTACACTCCCAGGTGACCCCCCTGGCACATGTGATCCGGTTCGCGGTACAATTCCCCACCAGTCATGACTGAGTTCAGAGTATAATGCTCCGCTCCATACGATCCTATACGTGGCTTCTCCTCCCCCTCGTTCTACTCTCCTGTGGAAAGGTCGGGAGTCTGTTCGGCTCGACCACCGACCCCTGCGCACTGGTCACTGTCGAAGAGGCTCAACAGGCGCTTGGGGAGCCAGTAGAAGAAGGGACACCGTCTGAACCCAAGACGTGCCTTTTCAAGGCCCATCGGAGTGATGGTAATACTGTCACCATTCAATTCCATGAGAGCTCCGGTCAGGACCGGCGGGCCTGGTTCAACAAGGAGCGGCTTCGGCGTGACAGTCGGCTGATCCCTGGCCTTGGCGAGGGAGCGGTCAGAATCGATTCGGCCGCTCTGTCCCGTTTGACGTTTCTGCACGAGGATGAGCTGATCACCGTGATCGTCGCCTCAACGAAACAGAAACACCTCGCTGACGCCGTCACCCGGTTGAGTCGGGCAGTTGCCGAGCGGTATGGCGCCACCTTGACCGCGACCATCCCCTCCACGGTCACCAGCCCCACCGCAGAACAGAATTCACACCGGGAGAGCGGCTCTCGCGCAGCGCCCGTGACACTCACCCAAATACGTCCGGCTCCTGAAGCTATTCAGGACGGACCCAAGAAATCCACGTCCGTTGATCCAGCGAACCTGATCGGGACCTGGCATACTCGTGTCTCACGTGGCACGACACAGCATGACCTTCTGCTGGTCATCAAACCGAACTTGGAATGGTCGCTCTCATCGATGATGGAATTTGATGGCATCTTGAATGCCGAATCCGGCTTGTGGTCCCTGGAACGAGCGAACACATTCAAAGGTCTCGGATGGAAAGGAACCTATCGAATCACCGCACCGAATGCATTCGCCACGACCGGAAGTGTGCAGGCGAATTGGAAACGGCTCGTGACCGATCAGAACCCTGCACGCATTCCGGCTGAACTCTGGAACCTCCGGCGGGAAGCGACGAGTGTGCCGGTCTTCCAACTGAAGACCGTTGACCCTGACCTCATCGGACAATGGGAAGGCTCCGGTACCTATGCCGGCGGTCCTGCCACCTTTGTATGGGCCATCCAGCCATCGGCAGCGACGGATTTATTGATCGTGGACAGTCTCAAAGGAACGGTTCAATCGAAGGACGGACTTCCTCAACTGCACCCGGCACAGAAAAAGCAACAACGTGTGAGCGTGATCGCCTTCAACGATCATGGATTTACCACCACGGACGGAAAAACCACACTCAAATGGAACAAACTGCAACAACCGCAATCCACAGAACCCCGTCAGCTCTAGCAATGGCGACCATCGATCATGCCAGGATCATCTCGTATGACTGAACCAACTGATCGTATTGGCTTCGTCGGGATCGGCCGGATGGGTGCCAATATGGCCCGTTGTCTCCATGAACACGGTCTCCGACTGACATCTGTCTACGATCTCAATTCCGCAGCCGCCGTTGACTTGGCAAATGAACTTCGTGTCTACCCGGCACACACACCAGCTGAGGTTGCTGACCGGTCATCCGTCATCATCACAGTGGTGTCAGATGATACGGCGATGCGTGCGATCTTCTCTGCAACCGACCAAACCAGTCTCCTCAGCAACGCTCGAGGTCGGCTCTTTGTCAATTGCGCCACCCTCTCTCCCAGGACCCATCAAGATATTGAGGGCTTGGTCACTGAGCGAGGGGGACTCTGCCTTGAAGCCTGCATGGCAGGAAGTATCACTCAGGCTAGGAAAGGCACCCTATACCTCATATGCGGAGGCAAGCCCGAGGCTTTTGCTCGTGCAGAGACCATCCTTGGCAGGCTCGCAACAACAGTCCGCTACATCGGTCCAGCCGGTGAAGCGGCAAAGGTCAAGGCCCTGGTGAATATGGTGATGAACAGCAATACCGCTGCATTGGCGGAAGGACTTGGGCTCGGAGCGGCGCTTGGGGTCGACCTCACCCTCCTGCGCGACGTGTTTAGTCAAACAGGTGCTGCGTCACGAGTCTTGGAAACGGACGGAGAAGACATGCAACAACGTGCGCACGACTGTTACTTTTCTGCTGCCCATGCCGCAAAGGACTCCGCCATCGCCCTCAACTTGGCTAATAATCTCAACCTTTCGCTCCCTGTGGCAGAAGCAACCCTTGCTCAATTTCAACGATTGATCCTACAGGGGAAAGGTGAGCTCGATAAATCTGCCGTTGCCGAGCTAACTTTCGTTGATCGTCTTGGATCCTCACCTACACATGGCTGATCGCAATACCCTGCTCTGTGGAATCAAGTTGGATGGATCATTGGAAAATCCGTGGGAACAGGACAGGAAGAGCTGTCGTCTAGGTCAATGAATCTCTAGACTTGAAAGAACTGCCTGACATGCTCGACCGGCACACAACCGACGAGCAAGTCACCATCCGACGACACAAGGAGTGGCACTCCGTTTTGACCAATCGCATGCCAGGCGGTTTCCCATTTCTGAGCAAGCACCTGGCTCTGCCCATCACCCTTCTCCACGACATGCTCCCCTGCCAATTCCTTCAATACCACCGGATCAGAAATGTCTCGCCCCTCGCACCAGAAAGCTCGGTACGTTCGCCGAACAAAATCCATCCCCACCCGTGGTTCCTTTTGTAAGAGCATGATCGCTTGTTCAATCGCCGGAAGCGTATTCGGTTTTCCAGGTGGTAAGGCAATCGGCAATCCTGGAGCCAGCCGCTGCACCATCGTCACTTCATGTCGAAGCTCCGCACCTAATGAGCCGCTCCACGGCTTCATGGGACGCGGCAACTGCGGTGCATGCTGGACTCCGCGCCACTCGCAGCGATCGATCACACCCACATCGTGCAGTCTTTCGTGCAGGGCGTAACAGAACGGACAGTTAAAGTCACTATAGAGGATCACGCGATCAGATGGAGAATCAGAGACCATGCACGCCACTCTACCGAACTGGCGAGCGAGAATCTACCTCCTTTTACCTGCCGTGGAAGCGCACTGTGATTGGGAGCTACGTGGAGGGCTGTCGTAACAATTCCTGAAGACCCGCCCGTAAGGCCGGCAGCGTGAGCGGCTTGGTCACCACCTTGTCCATACCAGCCTGGCGACACTTCTGAGCATCTTCATCGGAGGCATGACCGGTAAGCGCCATGATCGGGAGATGATTGAGCGCCCCTTCCTCACGACGGCGAATTTCGCGCGTCGCTTCGTACCCATCCATTTCAGGCATCTCACAATCCATCAACACAATATCATATGCAGTTCGCGTAATAGCCTCCACCGCTTCTCGTCCTGTACGCGCCACTTCAACTTGGCAGCCTAACTTTTGCAAGAACTTGCAGGCCACAACTTGATTGATTTCGTTGTCATCCGCGACCAATACCCGCTTGGGGATCCCCTGCTCACTGAAAGCGGATTGATCCGTCCCTACCGATAAGGTACTGGCCTCCCGAAGGATCGCCGGGAGTAGATTGGTGGTATAGCTGAAGGTGCTACCTTTGCCGAACTGGCTTGAGACCGAGATGGTTCCTCCCATCAGTTCAACAAGCTGGTGACAAATCATCAGACCAAGCCCGGTCCCGCCGAATCTTCTTGCGGTGGACGCCTCGGCCTGGGCATAGGCTTTAAACAATTGCGCCTGTTGTTCAGCAGTCAACCCGATACCCGTATCACAGACACTCCATTGCAACACCACCGTGTCCGTGTTTTCAGACAGCCTACGTTTCACAGCGACGGCAATCGTGACGCCTCCCTGTTGTGTGAACTTGATCGCATTCCCCACAAGATTGAACAAGATCTGCCTCAACCTGATTGGATCACCACGAAACTCCTCCGGTACATCCGATTCAATCTCCACGGCAACAGTCAGACCTTTCTGAGCAGCCAACCCATCCGTTAAGGTGGTGACATCTCGAATGAGTCCTCGCAGATTGACATTGGCCACCTCTAAGGTCATCTTCCCGGCCTCAATTTTTGAAAAATCCAGAATATCGTTGACCAATGTCAGTAACGCTTCCGCGGAGCGATGCATCGTCTCGATAAGCTCTCGTTGCTGGACGGTCAACGAGGTATCTTGAAGGAGCTGCGTGCATCCCAGCACACCATTCATGGGAGTTCGCAACTCATGACTCATGGTGGCAAGAAAGATCCCCTTCGCCCGTGCCGATTCCTCCGCCGCTTCCTTGGCACGACGCAACGCGACATCCGAGGTAATATCGAGCCCATATGCACGGATCAGCTCAAGATCGCGGAGGGGAAAGAACGACCACGCGATGACACGATCCCCCACAAGATGTTCAACCCGAGGCAACGACACATCAGTAGAGAGACACTCTTGAAGCATGGCCGGAAGATGTCCTGGAAACATCACCTCAACCCCGGCATCGAGCAGCCCACACCGTCCCATCAAATTCAACATACCTGTGTTGGCATAGAGCATGGCACCCGTCGCATCAAACTCTACGATGGGGTTGGGCGCATCCTCAGCCAGTCGTGCCGCTCGTTGCACATCACGTTGAACTTCCATCGCATCGGTCAAGTCACGAACAATCACGACGCCTCCGACAAACACTCCCTGCTGTAATCGAGGCCAAAAGGAGAGTGACAGCTCAAATTGAGTCCCATCCTCGCGAGTCCATATATGAGAAGGAATCACAACGAGCTCTCCAGTACTTCTCATTCGAGTGAATGGGCATTCTGAAGTAGTGCTCTCCCCTACGGTGAGACAGCCCATTAAGTCGTGAAACCCTATCCCGATCACCGTACGTGTTCGTCCGACCAATTGCTGTGCCTCGCCATTCAGTAGCCCAATACGATTGTCACGATCGAGGAAGAAGATGGCTTCAGGGACCGCTTCCCACAAGAAACGAGCATCATCACTGGTCAGGACGTTCAGTGATCCGTTCCCAGAATTCGAGGGAGCACTATTCATGGAATCCGTCATAGGTATGCATGAGAGGCCTTCGAACCTCCTTTGTATCGGCAGAACCAGAGATCCTCTAAAGTCTTACGAGCTGTCATCTCTAGCCTATGCTGCTCGTTTCTGTCGATTGATACCGATTGCATCACCGCATTCTCCTTCGAATAAAGTTCTGCTCGGACCCTCCGATAAGTCACACGACGGGGCATATTAGAATCTCCAAGGGAGGTGTTTATGATATCCGCCATACACACCGCACTCTCGGGCCTGGCTGCCTTTGGGAAACAGATCGAAGTCGTGGCGCACAATGTCGCCAACCTCAACACCGACGGTTTCAAGAAATCCCGAACAGAATTTATGGAAGTCCAGACCGGAGGAGTCCTTCCCGTGGTTCAGAAAGACCATACAGCAGGCCCAACTGTACTACGAGATACAGGCGGGAATCAGTTCTCCGTCGAGCTTTCCAATGTCGATCTTGGTGAGGAGACCGTACAACAGATGCTGGCTCAACGAAGCTTTGAAGCCAACCTTCAGACTATCAAGACGGGTAATGCGTTGCTCGGCAGCGTCCTCGATATCAAGAAGTAGCGTCACGTCGGCCTTCTCTGTCGAGCGGTGCTATTGGAGCGGTCAGAGCCGAGGCATCATCCGACTCTTCCTCAATTGGGATATTTCTTCGGACATAGCATTTTTCTCTCCCACTGTGCTATGTCCGGCTCATGACACCTCAACGTGTGCTGTTAGTCATCCCTCCTTTAACCCAGTTGAATACGCCCTATCCATCCATCACCTATCTGACCGGATTTCTTCAGTCACGTGGGATTCAGGTGGAACAGGCAGACCTCGGCATTGAAATGGTGCTCCGGCTTTTCAGTACCGACGGCTTACGATCCGTGTTCAAAGAACTGCACAACAACACGAGCGTCCTTCCAAAAGAGGCCGTCCAAATGATGCAGGCCGAACATCGCTACCTGAAACTGATCGGCCCCGTCATCACCTTCTTGCAAGGCCGGAGTCCAGACCTCGCCGATCGCTTCATGCAACCTGGCGTGCTACCCCAAGGACCACGGTTTCGTGGTCGGCGGACATTTCCTCGCTCGGTGTCAATCAGCGACCGAGCCAAACAATGGGCCACATTCTTTCTTGAAGACCTCGCCGATCTCGTACAAGCCACCATCACTCCGCACTTCGGTTTGAGCCGGTATGCCGAGCAGATCGGGCGCAGTGCGTCATCGTTCGATCAAATCGCCACCGCGCTGACGGCGCCCCAGAGCCTGATAGATGAGTGGGTACGGGATCTCTTCTGGAGTCATTTTCAACGAACTCGACCGACGCTCGTCGGCCTATCGATCCCCTTTCCAGGCAATCTCTATGGTGCGTTCGTCATCGCACAATCGATCAAGGAGCAGTACCCTGACCTCCCTGTTGTCATCGGTGGTGGCTACGTAAACACCGAGCTCCGTCGAGTGACGGATCCTCGAGTATTCGACTATGTGGACTTCATCACACTGGACAACGGGGAACGGCCGCTCCTGTCTTTGATTGAATATCTCTCTGGCCTGCGGCACCGGCGAGCGTTGTGTCGCACAATGTTTCGTGAACAGGATCGCGTGGTATATGTCGATGATTCCAGGCTCACTGATTTCTCGATGGACGACATCGGGTGTCCGACCTACCAAGGCTTGGCGCTGGATCGTTATCTGACTATTCTCGATAGTACCAACCCCATGCATCGCCTGTGGTCTGAGGGTCACTGGAACAAACTCACCGTGGCCCATGGGTGTTATTGGAAGCAGTGCACGTTTTGCGATGTGGGGTTGAACTATATCAATCGCTACGAAATGACGCCGACTGAGCGGCTCATTCAGCAGATCCAGCAGCTCGTGGCCGAAACAGGGCGCCGAGGCTTCCACTTTGTGGATGAAGCGGCTCCACCAGCGGCGCTCAAAGCACTGGCCCTGGGCCTCTTGGAACGACGAATCACCATCCGCTGGTGGGGAAACATCCGCTTTGAACCGGCCTTCTCGCCTGACCTCTGCCGACTCCTGGCTGCATCTGGATGTATCGCCGTCACCGCCGGACTAGAAGCCGCTTCAGACCGGCTTCTAGCCGAAATGAAGAAGGGAATTACCGTTGATCAGACCGCACTGGTTGCGGCAGGATTTAAAGACGCCGGCATCATGATCCATGCCTATCTGATGTATGGCTGTCCCTCAGAAACCGTTCAGGAAACCATTGATTCTCTTGAACGTATCCGCCAACTTCTCGCCGCCGATTTGATTCAGTCGGCCTTTTGGCACCGGTTCACAGTCACAGCCCATAGCCCAATTGGTCTCGATCCCGAGGCACATGGCCTCCGCATTCTCGGACCCATGCATCAAGGGTTTGCAGAAAATGACCGTGAACACGAGGACCGTTGCGGTGAAACATCAGCGTGGCTTGGCGAAGGACTCCGACGATCGCTCCTCAACTACCTTGAACGGCGCGGGCTCGACCTCGATGTTCGTTTCTGGTTCGACGAAAAGGTTCCGCGCCCTAGGGTTTCTTCAAGATGGCTCGCAGGCCTGCTCACCAAACAACATATCGATGATGGTACAACCAGAGAACGTCGGTTGGTTTGGCTCGGTGGAAATGTGACGAGTGAGTCTGTCGGAAAGCGCTCACGACTCGTTCTCCGAGGAACTCACCATGACCAGATCCTCCTGCTCCCGACTTCGCAAGTCCAATGGCTGACGCAATTGCTCTCCGATGCGACTCCACAACAGCCAGATCAGACCTATCCACACATTCACGACCTGGAGAAAAGCTTTCCAGGCACGGCAGCAGGTTACAATCGGTTTCTCGCTTCTCCGGCTTGGAAACGGATCAGATCAACTGGATTGGTGCTCGTCTAGCGGATTCCCACAGAATTACACAGCAGGCTTGAGCACCAGGGAAGAAAAAGAAGGGCCAGAATCCATGTGATAGGATTCTGGCCCTTATCTCAAACAAACCAGGTAACTTACGCAGAGTGACTAGTACTGCAGCTGCAAGGCG
>DIHK01000005.1 GCA_002420115.1 Nitrospira sp. UBA5698 | reverse complement strand
GGAAACCGGCTGTCCCGCATTCGTCGAATATGTGAAAACGTGTTCGTATCGTTCGTTACACGTGAAGCGTGAAGCGTATCTCGTGATTCGTTATTCATGACGAGAGTCTCTTAATGAGGTTTCGAAGCATTCTTGCCTCATGATCCATTTTTTCCACTAGATGACAATACTCTCCACGGCCAAGATATCCAAGGTCATGTGCAATCTCCACCTGAGTGTCCAGCTCAGCGCAGGAACCCAACGCCACATAAAGGAACTGTCTGTACTCCTTGTTGTGAACACGATTGAATCCTTCAGCGATATTCGATGGGAGCGAGACCGACGCCCTTCGCATCTGGGCGGCCAAACCATACACTTCATCCTTGGGAAACAGTGCAGTTACGCGGTAGATCCTCAACACAATCTCTTTTCCAAGTTTCCATACATCCAGATCTCGGAAGTTCGTAATCTTCATGCCGCTTCACGCTTCACGCATGACGCGTCACTTCTCCTTCCGATAAATGGTGGGGCCCATCACCTTGAAAGGATGCTCGACCCACTGCAGGCTCTCGGAATGACCAATGAACAGATGCCCACCCGGCTTCAGATAGCGATAGAACTTATTGACGAGCTGCTCCTGTGTGGGTCGATCGAAATAGATCATGACATTCCGACAGAAAATGAGGTCCAACGGGCTCTTGATCGGGAATCGGTCATCCATGAGATTCAAACGCCGGAACTGGATCATCGAGGCCAAATGCGGCTTGACCTTCAACAGCCCTTCACTCTCACCGCGCCCGCGGAGGAAATTCCGCCGGACCACCTCCGGCGACACATCGCGCACGCGGTCCGCCTCATACAGACCCGACGCCGCTTTGGCCAACACGCGAGTCGACAGATCAGACGCCAGAATTTTAAAGTCCCACCGCTGAGGATCGGAAACCCCTTCGTAGAGCGTCATGGCGATCGTATACGGTTCTTCACCGGTCGAACAGGCGGAGGACCAAATACGAATGCGCTTCTCCTTCTCCAACTCAGGAAGAATCCGCTCACGCAGATAGTCGAAATGTTTTGGTTCTCTGAAAAAGTCGGTCTTGTTGGTTGAAATCAGATCCAACATCCGGGTGAACTCTTCCTTGGTCGTATCACCCGTGACCTGCTCGTAATATTCCGTGAAGGTCGTCAGCCCGAGATCTCGTAAGCGCTTCGACAGCCGAGACGCCAGCAGCGTTTGCTTTTGATCGCCAAGTGAGATGCCGCTCTCGTCGTAGATCAGTGTGCGGAAGCGATTGAATTCGTCGGAGGTAATCCCATAATCCATAGTCACTCCACCAGGTGAATGCGACATGCCAAGTTCTTGCCCACTCCTGCAAAGTCTTGGCTTTATCGGTCGGTTGTTATCGATTCTTGACAGAACGTCTGGGTGGAGGTCGCCGGAGCAATTTCGCGATGTTAGACCCTCAATGAACTCAAGAAGGACCGAAAATCCTCCGACAAGAGGAGAAATTCTTGTTCACATCATAGCGAGAACCCAAACCCTTGGAATCTGTGCCATGCCGGGCCTTCCCGATCCCTATTGTGTATCGCGAGAAAGTCATGCCTATAAGCCCGTGGCAGGAGCCCCGCTTGCCGGAGTTGCGGATCAACCGAACGATCCTCCCATGAACGAACAGGCCACACCCTCGTTCGGCATCAGCTCTGGTGCGATGCTGGCCGCAGCCTATGTCGTCCTGGGCAAACTCGGGCTCATGTTGACCATTCAACCGGGGCACGCCTCGGGAATCTTTCCACCTGCCGGTCTAGCCATCGCCGCAACCTATCTCTGGGGAGCCCCGACACTTCCATGGATCGTGCTGGGCTCCTTCACGCTCAACTTCTTGGTCACGACCGCTCCCCTACAGATTTCATCCGCTATGGCTGCCCTCTGTATCGCCATGGCCTCTGCCCTGCAGGCGTGGATCGGACGAGCTGTGTTACACCGCACCATCGGGCCTCAGACGGGTCTTGCGACCATCGAGCACATCGGCGGGTATCTCTTAGCCGCTCCATGCATCTGCCTTGTCAGCGCATCACTGTCCGTGGGAAGCCTGGCCCTGTTGGGAGTCATCCCACGGGATCAGGCCCCCATGGCGTGGATGACATGGGAACTCGGCGACACATTGGGCATGGTATCGATCTTTCCGATCATGCTGGCGCTGTTCGGCACTCCTGACGCGGTGTGGAAAGACCGCCGGTTGATCGTCTCATCCATCATGGCCGCAGTGCTGATACTCGTCGGGTTGGCCTATGTCAGCGTCCATCAGATCGAGTCGTCGAAAATGTCGCAGTCATTTCACTTCCAAGCCGATCGCGTCACAGCGACGATCCAGGATCACTTGGATGAACAGGAGTTCATCCTAGAACAACTCGATATGGCCCTCTCCTCGGCTCAGCAAGAATCCGTCAGCCGTGACGCCTTTCGAGAGCTCGTGCAGCCCGCATTGAATCGTTTTCCCATGCTGCAAGCCATCGAGTGGGTACCGGAAATCCCGTCAAGCCGACGCGCGATGTTCGAGGCGTCCCAGAAACAATCGGTTCCGGAATATCTCATCACCCAGCGTAACGAGACCGGGGCAATGGTTCCCGTACCGGACCGTCCCATCTACTACCCAATAGCCTATATTGAGCCGCTCGCCGGCAACCGGAAAGCCCTGGGATTTGATCTGGGCTCGAACCCTGCCCGGAAAGCGGCAGTCCTGCGGGCGCAACAAGCCGAGGGCTCCATCGCGACAGAACCTGTGACCCTGGTCCAGGAGCAAGAGACTCAACAGGGTATTTTACTGATTCGCCGTATCCAAACCGGTGCCAATGCACCAGGATTCGTCCTGACCGTCCTGCGCGTCGGCGATTTCATGGCGCAGTCCCGTCCGAAGGACGCTGATCTAGAGATCACGCTCGGCGACGTTCAAACGGGACGGACCATCTACGAAGAGCAGCCGTCACACCCCGCCGCAATGCAACGTACCGACACGTTGCACTTCGGGAGCAGGGAATACGAGCTGCACTTCCGACCCTCACCACGTTTCTCCGCCTCCCATGACAATCTCAAGAGCTGGAGCTTTCTGGTGGGGGGCATCGTCACCGACGGACTCTTGGGCGCCACGCTGCTGCTGATTACCGGCACGACCGTTCGCATACGAAGACAGGTCGACGAGCGTACCCAAGAGCTGGCCGAGAAAAGTAGTCTCTTACAGTCCGTGATCGACAACGTCCCTGTGCGGGTGTTTTGGAAGGATCGCTCATCACACTACCTGGGGTGTAACCCCAGCTTCGCACGGGATGCCGGGAAGAACGATCCCAGCGAGCTGTTGGGCAAGACCGACTATGACCTGGTCTGGGCAAATGAGGCTGAGCGATATCAATCTGATGACGCGAATGTCATCGAATCTGAGAGATCGCGGATCGCCTTCGAAGAGCCGCAAACCACTCCATCCGGCCACATCGCCTGGTTACGGACCTCGAAGGTTCCGCTTAAAGACCACACCGACCAGGTCATTGGTGTACTTGGGATCTATGAAGATATCTCTGAACAGCTTGCCACAGAAACGCGGTTACGCGAGTCGGAAGAGCGTTTTGCCTTAGCCATGCAAGCCGCCTTGGATGGTCTGTGGGACTGGAATATTCAGACCCAGGAGACGTACCTGTCGCCACAATGGAAAGCCATGCTCGGCTATGGGGACGATGAACTCGACAACAGCTTTGCAACCTGGGAGCGGTTAGTAGACGAAGGCGGCCGAGTACGGACGATGGCCCTCATCCATGACTGTCTTTCCGGAACAGCAGATGGGTTTAAGACCGAATTCCAGATGCGTCACAAGGACGGACACTGGGTGGACATCTTGTCCAGGGGCATAATCGTTCGAGGCCAGAACGGGGAACCCTTACGGATGGTCGGTACCCATCTGGATATGACTGACCGCAATACCATCGCCAGGCAACTGGAACAAGCGGCACAGACCATGAATCAGCAGAACCAGGCCCTCTCAGTCGCACATAAGCGGGCCCTGGCCGCCACCGAGGCCAAAAGTGCCTTCCTGGCCGCCATGAGTCATGAGATCCGCACACCATTGAACGTTATTGTCGGGATGGCTGGCTTGCTTCGAGAGACTTCCCTTGGTCAGTGCCAGGCAGACTATGTGCAACGATTCGATCGAGCCGCCGACCATCTCTTGAGCCTGCTCAACGCCATCCTGGACCTTTCAAAGATCGAGGCCGGCGAGCTGCAGTTGGAACAGATTCCCTTCAACCCCCGTGAGCTGATGGTTACAGTACACGATCTGCTGACGGTGACTGCCAAGACCAAGCAGCTCGTGCTGGATATGAAAATACAGTCCGATGTCCCTTCCACCGTCATCGGCGATCCGACACGCCTGCGACAAGTGCTGATGAATCTTGTCGGGAATGCCATCAAGTTCACGGAGCAGGGACAGGTCGTGGTGACGGTCGAGGTGATCACTGATGACCGCATGCGATTTGCAGTCTCGGACACCGGCATCGGCATTCCTCCAGACCGGCTCTCACTCATCTTTGAGAGATTCACACAGGGGGACGCGACCACCACGCGAAAGTTCGGCGGCACAGGCCTTGGGCTGTCCATCTCCCAGCACCTCGTCAACATGATGAACGGCCATCTCGCAGTGACCAGCACGCCGGGAGTGGGCTCGACGTTTGAATTCACCGTCCAGTTGCCACGTGTGGTCGAAACCGAGCCTTCCCTACCGAACAGACCCATTCAACCACGGGTGGAGCCGGTCTCGACATCACCGGCACGACCGCTCAGGATTTTAGTCGTGGACGATCTCGAGGATAATCGCGTAATCGTGGCGCAATACCTCCAAGGCAGCTACTATAGCGTGGAATGGGCAGAGAATGGCCAAGTTGCACTAGAGAAATTTCAAACGCGAGCATATGACCTCGTGCTCATGGATATGCAAATGCCCGTTATGGACGGGCTGCAGGCCACCAGCGCGATTCGTCAATGGGAACGGACACAGCACCGTTCTCCCACTCCGATCCTTGCGCTGACCGCCCATGCCCTTGAGGAAGAGGCAAAGAAAAGTCTAGATGCGGGCTGCACGGCACATCTGACGAAGCCGATTAAAAAGCAGGCGCTGCTCAAAGCGATCTCGGACTATGCCGCGCCTCGTACCGAACAAGCCGCGTAAGCCTTGTACGGAGATCGTCGAGTGCCCAGTGGTTAGTGATGAGCGACGAACGAACATCCCTCTCGTGTGACTGAGGAGCGCATGAAGCAGCTTCGAGATCTAAGCCTCCTGACCAAACTGGCAGTGGGGCTTGCCGTCATGGAACTCCTGTTGATCGGGATGGGCGCCCTCTCCATTCACAGCATCAGGCAGATCAACGAGCGTGCCGACAGGCTGTACGAGGAGCACGTCCTCCCGACCCATCTCCTCGACGACCTACGCGCCAACAGCTTCAAAATGCAGACAGCGGTCGCCTGGCATATTCTGACCTATGGAACGGCCATGATGGTGACACAAGAACAGGAGATTGCCGCGTTAGACAAGGCGTTCCAGGAGCTCCTGAACGGCTATGTACCGTATATCTCATCACCACAAGAACAAGCGCTCTACGAGGACATCGGAACACGGTGGCACGATGTTCAAGCCACACGAGCGAAAGTCCTCCAGCTGAGTACGCTCTACAGTAAAGATGCTGCGGCCGACCTCCAGCGAGGCGAAGGGGCGGTGAGGCTGGCGGCGTTCACCGTGGCGATTCAACGGCTCATCGAGCTGAACAAGGACCAGGCCGCGGACGAACATACCGTCAGTACGATATTGGTGTCGAACCTCATCCGCCATGCGCTCCTGATTACAGTCGGGGGATTCGCCTGCGGGCTGCTTGTAGGATGGGGCCTTTCCCGGACGATCTCACGCGGGCTGAACCATGTCGTCACGGCGGCAACTGCAATGGGGTCCGGCAATCTTCAGGCCCGGGCTAACCTCGACACAAAGGATGAGATCGGACAGCTGGCCCAGGCCTTCAATCACATGGCTGAGCAGATCGAAGCCAGCCTCGTGGACGTGCTCCAAGCGAAATATACGATGACGGCCATCGATCGAACCTACGCCATCATTGAGTTCAACATGGACGGCACGATCCTCAGCGCCAATGAGAATTTCCTGAGATTGAGCGGGTACACCAAAGAAGAGCTGATCGGCAGCCACCATCAGATCTTGTGTGATCCGGCCTCTGTCGAGAGCAGCAACTACGCAGCCTTTTGGCAGAACATCACCCGAGGTGAACACCAGACCGGCACGTACCAGCGCATGACCAAGAGCGGGAAACTGATCTGGCTTCACGCCTCCTATAACCCGACGCTCAACGCAGCAGGGACGGTCTATAAAATCGTCAAGTTCGCGACCGACATCACCGCTCAGAAGGAGGCGGAAGTTGCGCGGCAGGAGCAAGAGACGCGTCTGCAGGCCATCGTCACTAATACGGTCGACGGCATCGTGACGATCAACGACCGCGGCATCATCGAATCGTTCAACCCGGCGGCCGAGAGCATGTTCGGCTACACATCCGCCGAAGCCATCGGACAGAACGTCAAACTACTCATGCCGGAGCCGTTCCGATCCGAACATGACGGCTATCTTGATAATTACAAGCAAAGCGGTCTTCGCAAAATCATCGGGATCGGACGCGAAGTGGTCGGCAGGCGGAAAGATGGGACGACGTTCCCCCTCGACTTGGCCGTCAACGAGATGTCCCTGAGCGGCCGTCGCGCCTTCATCGGGGTCCTCCGTGACATTACAGATCGTAAAGCCGCCGAAGCGGAACTCGAACTATCGGCTACCCAACTAGAACATATTAATTTTGAGCTCGAAATGGCGAATGCCGAGGTGCGGCAGGCGACCGAGGCGAAAAGCGTTTTTCTGGCATCAATGAGCCATGAGATCAGAACGCCGATGAACTCAATCGTCGGCATGGCGCAGTTGCTCGCTGAAACCACCCTGACACCTGAACAGGACGACTATATCCAGCGCCTCAAGCGAGCCAGCGATCACTTGCTAGGTCTGATCAACAACATTCTTGATATTTCCAAAATCGAAGCGGGACATTTAGAGCTGGAACAAGTCCCCCTTAACTTACACACTCTTCTGGAGCAGATGGGCGAAATGATGGCCGTGAGTGCCCAGGCTAAGGAGCTCGACTTTGTCGTACGGATACGCCCTGATGTCCCCGAGATGGTCATCGGAGATCCGACCAGGCTCCGCCAGATCCTCGTGAATCTGGTCAGCAATGCGATAAAATTTACGCAAGTGGGGCACGTTCTGGTTCAAGTCGAACGGACCAAATCGGCGGCAATCCGGTTTTCTGTCTCAGACACTGGCATCGGCATCCCGGCCGATAAGATGGGATCCATTTTCAACAGCTTCGCCCAACTCGATGTGTCCACGTCCCGAAAATTCGGTGGCACGGGGCTCGGCCTCAGCATCTGCAAACGGCTGGTGGATCTCATGGGCGGTGAAATCTCCGTCACCAGTACTCCTGGAACTGATACCACCTTTACGTTTACGGCCCCCGTATCGATCGAGCCACCTCAGACGAACTCTACCGACCGAGATGTCCTTGTCTTGCAAGGGATACGCATCCTCGTCGTAGATGATCACCAACCCACACGTCTCGTCATCCGTGAAATCCTGTCGGAAGCCGGTGCACTCATCAGTGAAGCAGCTTCAGGCCCTCTGGCAATAGATCAGCTCCAGATCGCCGAGCACGATCATCAGCCGGTGCACCTGATGCTTGTTGATCCTCAGATGTCGGATATGGATGGTATTGAACTCGTCCAGACGGTGCGTGCGATGCCAATTTGGGCAAAACTTCCTGTCTTGTTCCTCATCTCGGATGGCCACCAGTCCCATCGCGCTCGCATGCAGATCACCCCCATCACACACCAGATTACCAAACCACTGTTTCGAACGAAGTTAGTGTCGGCGGCTAGGGAAGCTATGATGCCCCAGTCAACCGAGGTACAGCTCCATCCCGACAAGACTCCTTCCAGAGATGGGACGGGGCTTCGGTCATTTCGAATCTTGTTGGTCGACGACTTGGAAGATAATCGAGATCTTGTCATTCTCTTGCTGAAAAACCTACCGTACTCCGTGGATGTAGCCGTCAACGGTTTGGAAGCCGTCGAGAAGTTTCAAACAGGTTCGTACGACCTCGTGTTCATGGACATCCAAATGCCGATCATGGATGGTCTCCAGGCCACAGCGACGATTCGCCAATGGGAACGGACGAAAGGTCGTCTGCAGACACCCATCGTCGCCCTCACCGCCCAAGCACTGACTGACGAGCAGGAGAGAATTCTGGAGGCAGGCTGTACGGTTCATCTCCCAAAACCAATTAAAAAATCAGATTTGCTGAAGGTCATCGAGGGCTATACTAGCCAGAAACACGACCAGGCCGCTTAAGCCATACACGAAGAGGACGTATGGAAAAACCGACGCTCTTTCTCGTCGAAGATGAAGAAGACACCGCGCTGCTCCTCACAATGATCATGAAAGAAGAAGGCTACGACGTCATTCATGCAAGCGACGGCAAGCAGGCACAGGTCAAGATTGATGCGCTGCCGCCGCCGGCGCTTATTCTCCTAGACATGGGACTCCCGCACGTGCATGGGCTTGACCTCCTCGCCCTGATTCGAAAAAAGCCGAGCTGGAAAGGCGTGCCGGTCGTGGTGCTGACCGCCGACGGCGACCAAACCAACATCTGCAAAGCCATTGTGGCTGGAGCATCCGATTACATTTTAAAACCGTTCAAACGAGAGATTTTGCTCGGTAGACTCGCACGCTTTGGGTCGACTGATCCGAATCGTCGTACAGCCTGAAAGGAGTATCATATGTCGGACACGTCACCGAACACACCCTCAATAACCAAGCCATCAGAAATTGTTCATATCGGTTCCTCCTTCGAACCGCTGATGCCACGCTTTATGGCGAATCGGAAGAAAGAAATCGTCACGATGCAGCAGGCCATGACGGGACAGGATTTCGAGACGGTGCGAAGCGTTGCACACGGGATGAAAGGCGTCGGTGGGAGCTATGGATTCGACCGGGTCACTGAACTCGCCGCCACCATCGAGCAAGCCGCCAAATCGGCGGATGCCACGATCATCCTGGAACAATTGCACACCTTGGAAGCCTACTTGAACGACGTCCAGATCGCTTACGATTGACCCATTCCCGACTGGCGGAATAGGACGATCACCTCGCCCGTAGAATCCTTACGGGCATTATTTTTCCGTCATCAAATACCCATTGAGTTGCGTGGGCAGCAACGCATTCTTGACCCGTTCAGGTAACGTTTTCGGATCCAAGCTTTTCTCGATGGAGATCGATCGTTCTCGCGCTAAATCAATAATCGCCGCTTGATCGTGCGAGGCATTCCGTTCATACAGCATGATGACCGGTCGCAACCGTTCCTGGCTATTGGTCTTGATCACCAACCCGAAGCTCCCATCGCTCAATTCCACGAACGAGCCGGGCGGAAAGACGGTGACGGTCGCGATGAAGGGATCGATGACGTCCGGACCATACTTATTCCGCAGCTTCGTATACAGATAGGTCAAGGCTTGGCTTGGACTGAGGTAGCGCGCAGACCGTCGATCACTGACCCGCAGATTGTACTCGACGATCGTCCCCACCAATCGCGC
>DIHK01000038.1:88250-144349 GCA_002420115.1 Nitrospira sp. UBA5698 | reverse complement strand
GTTCATATCCAGCCCATCAGCTCCCTCGACCGTCTGGTTCCAAACGGCAAGCATCAAGGCGTTGTTGCCTTTGCCGCAGCCAAATCTTATCAGACTCAGGAGGAGATTCTGGATCGTGCGGTTCAGCGGCAGGAACCTGCCTTATTAGTGATCCTGGATGGGGTCGAAGACCCGCACAACCTCGGTGCCGTTCTTCGAACGGCTGAAGGGGCTGGCGCGCATGGTGTCTTTATCCCGGAACGAAGGGCTGTAGGGCTGACATCGGTGGTGGCCAAAGCCTCAGCCGGTGCGATTGACCACATGCCAGTATCGCGTGTGACGAACCTGAGCAGGCTCCTCGACTCGCTCAAAGCCGCCGGAGTGTGGATCTATGGCGTCACTCCATCAGCGAAGAAAGTCTTTACAGATATTGACTATCGAGGACCAGTTGGATTTGTCCTGGGGGCTGAGGGGACTGGAATTCGATCAGGCGTGGTCCAGCACTGTGACGAGTGTGTACGTATCCCGCTCCGGGGCAAAGTCCAATCGCTAAATGTGTCGGCGTCTGCGGCAATCGTCTTGTACGAGGTCGTGCGACAACGGGAGCAGGACAACTACGCGGCAGGTCGCTCAACGGACTCGGAGCGCACCCCCCTGGATCGCCGTCTTCAGTAGTTGAGCCGTATTCGACACGCGCAACTTCTTCATCATGTTCGCACGATGGGCTTCGACGGTCTTCACGCTGATCTTCAATCGCTGGCCGATCTCTTTATTCTTAAAGCCGGCCCAAATCAACTCAAGAATTTCCTGCTCCCGCGAGGTCAGGGATTCCGGTCGGCGCGGACGTGGCGGAGGTTGAAGATCAGCAAGAGATTTCCGAGGGCGAGCCTTTGCACTTGTCTTAGCCATGATGTTGAGTTCTCCTTTGATCGTACGCAGTTTCAGGTATACTCGAAGTCAATCGTCTTGAGATGGCGGCAATTATGGGGCGTTGCCTGACAAAAGTAAATAACGGCAATTCGGCCCTAGTGGGGTTGCTAGGTAGGGAAAGAACTCTGAGCAATTATGCATGACAGCCATGACCTCTTCCTGCTGCTATTTGGTGGTTTCTTTGGGGCTGTGGTCGGAAGCTTTCTCAATGTCTGCATTTATCGATTGCCGAGGCACGAATCAGTGGCCTGGCCTGGGTCGCATTGTCCAACCTGCTCTCATGCGATTGCCTGGTACGACAATATCCCAATCCTGAGTTATGTGGCATTGGGCGGCCGGTGCCGACAGTGCGGGGTGCGTATTCCGTTACAATACCCCGCGGTGGAAATACTGAACGCTCTCGGGTATGTGAGTCTTCTAGGATTTTTTGGATTGACCTGGAGCACAGCGGTCTACTTGGGGCTCTATTCCGCGCTCCTCGTGGTTGCAGGAACCGATCTCTCCCATAAAATCATCCCCAATGCGATTACATTCCCAGGCATTGTGCTTGGCTTGATCAGCGCTGGTACGATTCTGCCGCTTGGACTTGTCAACGGAATCATCGGGTTGGTCGTCGGCGGGGGGATTCTCTGGCTGCTTGCTTGGGCCAGCCCATACCTCTTTGGTAAGGAGGGAATGGGTGGAGGAGACATCAAGCTGCTCGCGATGATCGGAGCATTCCTGGGATGGAAACCGGCGGTCATGACGATTATGTTAGGGTCATTTCTGGGATCGGTCGTCGGAGTGACCCTTATCGCGTCAAAGGTGATTAAGCGCGAAGACTATATCCCTTTTGGGCCGTTTCTCGTCTGTGGTGCACTGATCTCCCTCTTCTTTGGGCAGTCACTCCTTGACTGGTACGAAAGCCTATTGACGGGATAATGGCTCTGCTGGCCGATTCCAAGCGATTCAACTGTATCTTTTCTGTCGGGAACTGTATCTCTTTGGTTTGGTGGTTCGCATTCTCCCGATGATTCCCCCGCAGCTGTGGTTCTCTACGCCCTCATCCTCGCGAAGCGCAAGTTTCTCTCGTTGTTCCAGTAGCTTGCACTAGTCCAATTCATACTGCCGTCGTCAAGAACACTGCCCACATCGAGCTGACTTTAAAGCGGCATGAGTCTTGAGATACCGCTCCGTCAGTTGATGGGACAGAAAACTGGAAAGAAAGACATGACGCAAGAGGGGAAGACGGTAACTGAACTCCTGATCGTTATCGGTATCGTCGCTATCGTGGCGAGTATGGCGCTGCCCAACTTGATGAGCCTCAATTCCCGCACCCAGGTTCGGTGTGCTGCTGAGGAGATCGCTTCGGAACTCCGTCTTGCCAAACAACTAGCCCTGACTCACCACGATCGCGTGCGGGTTCTCATCGACCTGGACCAGCGCGAACTTGTCACCCAGTTTGTCAAGACTGGGCTCACGCATCACGTCTATCGTTATCGCGACAAGCAAGTGGTGATCGAAGAGCCGAGTGGGGGGGCGGAGATCCTGTTTCACCCAAGCGGACGGTCTGCCACGGCGACAACGATTCACCTAAATGGCCAAGCGGGTCCGAATCAGAAACTGACCGTGAGTATCACGGGTCGGGTATCCATCCTATGAAACAGGCGTTGAACAGTCAGGGCCTCAGTCTGATCGAGGTCATGGTGGCAATGGTGATTTCTGGCATCGCCTTGATGGGAACGCTGGGTGCGGTGGAGATCTCTTCCAGGTACGCTCAGCAGACGGTGATGAATAGTCGGGCGTTAGAGCTGGCGCAGGGGAGGCTGGAAGTGAAGCGTTCTATTCGATGGCAGTTGCTCCTGGAAGACGACCTTGATCGAGATGGCATTGCCGAGACCTTTATGGCTGATGACGGCACAGGCTTCGACGTTGCACCGGGCGACGGCATTTATACCGCCATGTACGAGCGAGACGGAATAACCGTAGTCTGGACGATCGAGACAGATCACCCCGGCCCCCTGAGTGCAATCGGCATGGTCAGGATTCATGCGGCAGCGTCTTATCTGGGGCGGAACAAGGAGAAGCGGGAGATTCACATGGCGACGATGCGGGCGAACCCAAGTTATGTGGGGCAACGATGACTCTCAGTAAGTCCATTTCCAACTCGACTCAGCAACCATCCATTTGCGAGTCGATAGTCTGCCAGTCTGGGTTCACATTGATCGAGTTGATGCTCAGTCTGGGCATCGGCGTAGCAGTACTGGCCGCAACCTTGGATATCTTCAGTGTGGCTAAAACCCATGCGGACAAGCAGTTTGCAGCAATCAAGCAACAGCAAGATATGCGACTTGGTCTGGAAGTCTTCGAGCAGGAAGTTCGACTCGCCACTGCTGACTCGATCCAAACTGCGGATCAGGATCAGCTTCTCTTCCATGCGAATCTCGGGGCACTTCGGACCAATACCACCGGCATGCTTCTCCCAGGGCAGTCCGTCATTGCCGTGCAGGATGCCAGCGGATGGGGAACGGGGAAGACCATTATGATCTGCAGTTCTACGAACTGTGAGTCACATCGGCTCGCACGAGCAGGGCAACGAAATCAGCTGACATTGCTCGAACCGATCGAGGCGACCTTTCCTGCAGGAACGGCAGTGGAGGTTCGCAATCGGGTTGTGTATTACGCAAAGCGGGACGAGAACGGAACCACGCAACTCATGCGCATGGTCGATGGAGGAGCGAGTGTGATGATCGGGCGTCTTCAAGAGTTTCGGCTGTCCTATTGGGACGACAGGGGAAAAAGAACAAGCGCGATCCTCCACGTGAAGCGGGTCGTCATAGAAATCCATTCCGAACAACCCCGGGGCGTGATGCTGCGGGATGTCACTATTCAATCATAAGTGAGGAAGAGCACCATGTCTCACCGAATATTCACGGGAAACCAACAAGGGATTGCGCTCTTGGGAGCGATGGTCATCGTTCTGCTGGTATCACTCTTAGCGTCAGCCCTCCTCAGTCTATCCGGGCAGGAGGTAGTCAGTGCTCGCGCGGGAAATCAGGGAGCTGTCACTCAACAGCTTGCCGATGCGGCAGCTGAACTAACAGTGGCGTGGTTTCATGATCCACAGTCGACCGGCAGTCATCCGCGGCTCCGGCTTCTCCGAGAGAAGCGACAGCGTGATGGAGAGGGTGGGCCGTCTTTTTTTGACCCCGATGGCCGTTCGCAGTTTACAGGGACCAGCGAACAGCCAGATGTCGCGTTCCTTGCGGTGAATCCTGCAGACGAACGGGTCTTGAATGATCCGGAAGTCGGCGTCTTCCGCGCGATGCGCCATTTAGGGCATGTCGAAGAGATCAAGGTCTATGCACCATCGAATCCTGGCCTGTTGTGTACTGTAGATGCCACGATTGCCACAGAGACAACTCCCTCGGTCAGGCACTCCGTCTTGCTCCAACTAGGCGCCTTGAATCTTCGCCCGTTGAAGGCTGCGGTACAAGTGGCCCGACATCTAGGAGAATTCCGGCAGGGCAATGAATCACTGCTCAGAGTTCATTGGGGTGAGTTGCGAGTGGGGGAAACTCTGGTGGTCAGTCATGAGAACGATATTCCGACCAAAAGCGGGATGGCACCGGTAACGGGACAGAGCTATGACGAGACGGCGCAGCGAGAAGATCGCTGGATGGAAGCGTGGATTGGGGGACAGGTCTTGGTTACTCAACCGGATCCAGACCAGGCGCCGGGCCTGCCATCGAATATTCACGACGGACAATCGCCGATTCCCGGGCTTCGGTTGGATCAATGGACCTACGAAGAGCTGAAGCAGATGGCTAAGCGTTTCGGGCGCTACTTCACGATTGACCGCGAAGGGCTGCTCTATCCCCACGGTATGGTAGAGCCAGGTCGAGGACTTTCGCCAGATGAGGTGTTGACGTCTCAGGTGCCGGGTGACCAACAGGGGTTGGTCTTCATCGATACGCTGGACCAGCTGCCACCACGCCTTGACAATCTTGGAGTGCTCCGCTTGCAGGCCTCCTATCTTGAAGCCACGATCGTGATGCAGGGGCATATCCACCTCAATCCCCATGGACCTGGAGCTCTGGTCAAGGCTCTCAGCCCGCCATGGACCGATCTCAATGGGGCCGTAACTCGGACACCGGTTCAGCTCCAAGGGATTCAGTTCAACGGTGTGCTGTATGCGGCCGGGAATATCACGGTGACAGGAAAAGCAAAGGTGCATGGCGCCGTGGTCAGTGGTGGGACGATTACCGGAACGGAGTCACGAGGTAGTCTCGAAGTCTGGTACGACCATGATATCGGACAGGGGTGGTTTCGAGGTTTGCCGGTTGTCTATCGCGCTCCAGGGACATGGGTCGCAAAATATTGATTTGCGAAGGTGTCCTCATTATAGAGGACGAATCCAAAAACGTATTCTAGTTGTCGAGACACAAGGAAGAGCTACAATGATTGCACAAGCCGCTGGAACACAGAATAAACGAGAAGTCCTTTCCGTCGCGACTCTGAAAAGGCCTCCGATGAACAAGGCACCTCGAAAAAAGACCATGGAACGGAGTCTCCTGGATTGTATCGCGTACAGGGGACTCATAAACCCAACTGAATTGGAAGCGGCAGTGGAAGAATCCCTCTCCCGAGAGATCGACCTAGAGACTGTCCTCATCGACAAATATCGGGTCCCTAAACCAGCGCTCGGGTCAGCATTAAGTGAGTTTTATCAATGTCCTTATGTTCCGTACGACGAACGAACCATCATTGATCCGGAACTCTTAAAAAATCTCAGCTTCGATTACCTCAGAAGGAGCTCTTGGATTCCCATAAAGCGTCAGGGCACAGTACTCGACGTCGTCACCAATGATCCTCATGATCTCGAAAAGGGCTTGGATATTCGCCGCGCGTTTCCAGGGACCACAATTCGATTTGCAGTCGGGCTTCGGCGGGATATCGAACAATATCTGCTTGTTGCAACAGGCCAAGCAACTGGTGGCTCAATCACGGATATTCTTGGGGAACTGGTCGATGAAGCCGGCAGCGAACGGAACGCTGAAGCAGAGCGAAGGGAGATCGATGAAAATGACTCGGCCATCGTACGGCTGGCGAATCAGGTTATTGCTGAGGCGTATCGGCTGGCGGCTTCGGACGTCCACATCGAGCCCTATTCGGATCGGAAAGAAACCGCAGTTCGATTCCGAGTCGATGGGACCTGCTTTACCTATATGAGGATTCCGGCTGCCTATCGGCGAGCCATCGTCTCACGGTTGAAGATTATGGCCAATTTGGACATCTCCGAGCGGCGGAAACCTCAAGATGGAAAGATCCGATACAAGTTGGCGAAGGACCGTGAAATTGAGTTGCGGGTGGCAACGCTGCCGACGGCAGGAAACAATGAAGATGTCGTGCTGCGTCTCTTGACCGCCAAGGAAACCATGCCGTTAGAAGCGATGGATTTTCCTGCTGACGTGTTACAAACCGTGAAGGAGCTGGCTGAACATCCACATGGCATTTTCCTGTGCGTGGGGCCGACTGGATCAGGGAAGACGACGACGCTTCACGCGGTATTGAAACACATCAATACCGATGAACGGAAAATTTGGACGGCTGAAGATCCCATTGAAGTGACGCAGGAAGGGTTGCGGCAGGTACAAGTGCATCCTAAGATCGGATTTACCTTTGCCTCGGCGATGCGTGCATTCTTACGGGCGGACCCGGATGTCATCATGATCGGAGAGATGCGTGACAAGGAAACCGCGGACATTGCGATCGAAGCGTCACTCACTGGTCATCTCGTGATGAGTACGTTGCATACCAATAGTGCCGTAGAAACCGTGACACGATTGCTGGATATGGGCTGTGACTCGTTTAACTTTGCTGACGCGATGTTGGGCATTCTCGCCATGCGGCTCTGTAAACGTATCTGTTCCTACTGCAAAGAAGAGTACCATCCGACACAACAGGAATTTGACGAGCTTGTGCAAGGATATGGGGCAAAACAGTGGGAAAAGCTGGGGGTCACCTACACCGAGGATCTCCGGCTTTATCGCGGGAAAGGGTGCGAAGTCTGTAATCAGACTGGATTTAAGGGCCGAGTGGCCTTGCACGAACTCCTGGTCGGCTCAGAAGAGATCAAAAATCTTATTCAAAGCCGGGCGCGGACAGCAGAAATTCTCAGTGTCGCCATACGGGATGGGATGGTCACCCTCTTGCAAGATGGGATTCAGAAAGTACTCAAGGGACTGACGACGTACCGGCAAGTCCGGGCTGTGGCTGTGAAGTAGCTGAATGCGTCGATGTCTGGTCAGGCAGTATGTTCGAGTACAGCGACAAACGAACCTAACCGGTTTGCCATTTCTGGTGAGATCCGGATAAACTCCAATCCGCATCGTTGCTCCGAAACCCACCGAACGCCAGCGAGCTCAATTTCGATAGGCGTGGCGTTGTCCGGTAAATCAATCTGCAGTGCAAGATAAGATGAGACCGATGGAGGCTGCTCTGTCATAACGGCACAGCCTTGCGCCGAGAGATTCAGAATCGTTCCTTCCGCTTTGTAGGTGTGATTCCCAAATGTACATGGAACTTGGATGGCAAACCGTCGAAGCTTTCGATTGTTTTTAGACATCCTGGATATTCCACTGTGTCTGATGATGCACGACCTGCCGTTGCAAGGGTGCCGGGCACTCCCTCACGAGCATAGCAGGTACAATCGGCATCATCCTGCTACCACTTCCTAACCAGCTCCTAATCGGCAGGTACGAAACTGTACAACACTCCCGCCGAAAATTGTTGCTCCAAAGCACGAAAAGTGACCATGCCAAGCCCCTCTCAACAGAAAGAGAATGCCATTAATTCCAGGGGTTAAGCATGGGGATAAGGCCATTTGGAACGGCATGCCCCTTGCTTTGTCCTCCAGCCTAACAGGGTGTCTCTTAAGGGGAATCCCATGATGACTAGTGGTCTGTTACGCGAGGCCAAGGGGTTTACGCTGATAGAGATGGCAGTTGTCGGTGCCATCGTGGGCATTACCACCATGATCGCCGTTCCGTCCTTTACGCAGTGGAAGGCAAGGTATCAGATGAAACAAGCTGCGACAGAGCTGGCGGGCAATCTCAATCTGGCACGCGCGGCAGCGATGAGCAAAGGAGCCGGCATCACGGTTACGACAGATATGGAGTATGGACGACCCACGGTGAAGTTTGGCGGTGTATTTCCCCCGGTCACCCTCAACGAGGGGGTGGCGAATATTTCGGCAACAAACGTTGGATTTAATATGTTCGGGTTACGGGCTGGTGGGGGGTCAACCAACACACTGATTACCTTAACCCCGACACATGGGGTCGCGTATTCGGTTGCGGTGACTCCTTCAGGAAAAGTCGACTGGTGTCCCAAGGCAACCTGCCCGTAACGGGACGATTCGGGGAAGTGACTGTATGAACCATCTGCAAACAATCAGAAATGATGGAGGCTTTACCCTGATCGAAGCGGTCATGGCGGGAGCCGTCCTGGCCATCACTATGTTGGGGGTTGCAGGTTTTCAAGGGTCATCGCTTGCGAAGAACGCCCAGTCAAAAGACACCACAGTGGTAACGAATTTCGGCGTCGAAATGCTGGAACGTATACAGAGTAATCGTCAACGAGTCTTGGACTACCATAACATTGATACCACTGCCTCAACGCCCTGTCCGCAGACCGCGGATAAGCGACAAGCTCTTGCGGACTGTCAGCAGTGGCGAGCCGCTCTGATAGCGTCCAACATCAGCGGTGTGCGAGGGACTGTATCGGCTATCCTCAGTGACCCTGCCCCGACATTGGGTGTGCCGAGCCTGAATCGTAGCAATGTCGTCATCACGGTCACGTGGAATACGTCAGCTGGGAGCGGGACGTCCATGCAGTCCAAGACCATGACCTTTCGGACGGTCGTGGCTCCAGAATGACGGTGCGGGAGATTTGAATCGATGAAAACTGATCAGGCCACCAGGTATCACCGAGGTTGTGAAGCTGGTATGACGTTGATCGAATTGATGATTGCTGCCGCCGTGGGACTTGGAGTTATTGGTGCAGCCTTGTCCATGCTGGTCATGAGTCAAAAAGCCACCACGGTCAACGAGCAGGTGGTCGAGACACAACAGAATGTCAGAGTGGCGATGGAAATGCTGGCTCGCGATCTGCGTCTGGCTAGCTATAACTATGTGGGAAATGTGCCAGGCGCGCCGACTGTCGGGACATGCAGCGTGACCAATGGGACATTTTCCAGACCAGTTGGTCTTCGTCCCGTAGACCAGAATCCTACAGGCGCTGATACCGGTCCTGACAGTATTGCGATGGTCGTGCCACTCCTCACGGATGTCGTCACACCCTGGGTGCTCTCAGCCAATGTCGGAGGAACAGGAATCGATCCGGTCCCGTTCAATGCGCTTCCGATTGCCGCGGCAGCCATTACGGACATGGTCAGTCAAGGGTTGGCCGTCGGGTCTGTCGTCTCCATCGGTGGAGGGGTGGCAAAGGCTGTTAGCACGATCGGCGCAACCTCCCTCACCCTTTCCAGTAGCATCGACGGGAAATTTCCAGCCGGGACACCGGTCTATTTACTTCAATGCGTAACCTACGCGGTGGGAACCACGACGGCTGCATGCGGGACTGGGAGCACCGCATGCCTGACCAGAAATGGAGTGCCCTTGGTCGATGGAATAGAGGACATCCAATTCTCCTACGGCTGCGATGGCTGTAGTACTGCTGCGCCAAACCCGTTGTCGCCGGATGGAGTTCTCGATGAAATTGATGGGGCCAATACGACGAGCCCGCCGTCGATCAATGACTTTGTGACCAATAGTGCCTGGAATCTGCCACCGATGTCGCCTGAAACGATCAAACAAGTTCAGATTAGTGTGGTCGGTAGGCAAATGACGCCGGACCAAGGATTTGGGGAACGCTATACGTCAGGAGCCAATACAAGCGGACCGGTCGTCATGAGCGATCATAACCCATCAGCCGATACTGGCTATGATGCGTCGACCTATTCGAAGCTGAGGCGCAGGGTTGTGACTAGAGTGATTCAGCCAAGGAATATGTGAGGGTAGGCACGATGGGATGCAGGGAGCAAACAGGGGTGCGACGAGCCGATCAAGACAGAGGGAATGAGCGAGGGGTTGCGTTGCTGACGGTCATGATCATCATGCTTCTGATGGTGGTATTGGCGATCTCCGCGATTACGGTCACTGGGTTGGAGACGAGGATGTCAGGGTTCGTCAGCACCAAGGAATCGATGTCGGCAGCTGCGGAGGCTTGCGAAGGGACGGCCGTGAACATTATTCAACAAACGTTGTACTACTCAGAAATAAAATCTGAATTCCTCAGCACCGCTACTCCCGCGGGGCCGATTCCGGCTGCCAACAGCGCTACCCTCTACAGTGAAATTTCTGGTCAGCCACTCCCTCCTCCCGCAGCTGCGAACACGATCGGAGAAAACTACAATGACAACGCCACCTCTGCGCCGAATTTGACGATCACAAGTCTTCCGGGGCTGACGGTGAATGGAGACATTGATCGATTGTTCAAGCGCCGTAAAGAAGGTGCAGGGGAGCTCAAAGAGATTGTCTATCGCATCACCTGTATTGCTTCCAACGCAGCCGCTGGGACGACGAGCACGGTGACGTCCGTGTATAGCTGCACCGTTGGTGAAACCTGCATGAAACAAATCGGAGCTTCCTAGGAGGTGGGATGATGAACAGGGCGAGACTGCGGAAGGGTTATGCGATCGCAGCGTTTGTTCTGGGGATTGCTTCGCCTATCGTCACGCCGTCCGTCGGGGGTGAGCAGTTACCTGCGACCAAGATGATGAGCTTCAAGATAGGAACGGTCGATGCTGTGTACACGTCATCGATCCGGGTCAGCGGGACGGATTACCGCGTCCAGTCTGATGCGAAGATCATGGATCATAAGGAGAATGAGATCCCCCTAGAAGAAGTATTCCTGCGGTCCGAGGCGAAGTTTCACCTCAACAAAATGGGCGAGATCGATCTGATGGTCGTGATGAGACCCCAGTGAGGCGAGTAACGTGATGTTGGTTTTGAACGCAGCTCTCATCAACCTTGCGCCTGCAGTAACGACACAAGGTCTGCGGCTGAGCGGTAGGAGGACGACATGACGAAACGATGGACCATGAAGACGTGTGCGACCATGACATTCGTCGTCATCGGAGCCTGGTTCGTGCCGAACATTGGCCACGCTGCCGTGCCTGTGCGTGTCAACTCCGACTACACGGCCTCGCCACCGTTCGTCTCTAACATTGCCACGCCAAACATCCTGATCGTGATGGACAATTCGGGAAGTATGGCCAACCGGGCCTGCGAATCAGCAAGCTGCGGAGTCTTATCGGACGGGACGACCTCGACCGTGACGACCTTCGTGGCTACCACTCGGTACAATGGGTATGCCGATCCGTTGCGTTGCTATGTATGGGATGCTGGAGACAACCGGTTTGAGAACGGCGCGGTGAAAACGGCGCTCAATACCACCTGCGCCGTGACGGAATGGGACGGCAATTTCATCAATTGGGCAACCTTCCGTCGCTTCGATGCAGTCAAGAAGGCGATGACGGGCGGCAACTGCTGGCATCCGACCGCTTCGCCGGTGCGTAATGCGGATGGGACCTGTAAACCGTCCGGTACCCCTTCCTTGCCAACCGTGAAGGTGCAGAACATTGGTACGGGCCTGGAGGTGACGCCTGGTATTCCCTTCGCCGGCGGCACCGGCAATACAACCTATGTCGGTCGAATTCCAACTGCTGTGCATCCGGGGAATCCAGCAAACCTCTTTGTCCAATTCGAAAATGATGGTGACCTGTGTATCGACGATGATAACGGCGGAGGTTGTCCCGATGGTGGAGGTTTTGCCGAAACAGAGCTGAATGAAATTGCCTTTGCCATGTACAGCGAACCCACCGGGGTGATTCAGCAGATCGGGGACAAGGCCCGCTTCGGCCTCGCCGTCTTCAATGGTTCAGGTTCCGACAATGGCATCCAGGTCTTGACGGGAATCGGCTCTCGGCAATCGATTAATTTCAATGGGACCACGGTCGAGACGTTCAATACGAACACGGCAGCCATGGTAGATGCAGTGGATGAAGCATATCCAACGACCTGGACGCCACTCGCGGAAAGTCTCTATGACGCGGTTCGATACGTAGCCCAAATCAACTCTGCCTATTATCCAACGGCTTATGCGTATCCCATTGCGTTTTCCGGGGGGAGTTCAAACGGCGTTGCGTTCCAAGGTACTGGTGTTGGTTCGATTGGCAGCAGTGAAGTTTCTGCCTTGATTTCTGGAGAGAACTGTCCGTCCGGCTACATCACCAGCGCGTGCGGTCGTGATCCCTATTTCTTCGGGGCCAATCACACGCCGGCCTGGGCGAGCACCTCTCAAATCGTCAATTGCTGTAAGACCTTCATTCTCATCTTTACGGATGGAGAGCCGACGCAGGACCAGACCATTCCAACCGGGCTGCGAGATAATGCCTACAATGGTGTCGACTGCACCAATAGTGACAACTCCGCACCGCCTCGTCCGGTTGACGGGACGTGCAATACCCATCCCAATACATCCTTCGCTGACTTATTGGGAGAACACAAGACCGATTACGCCAGCAGTGGCAGTGGCTATCTGGATTCCGTGGCCTTGTGGGCACACACCAACGACATGCGTCCTTGCAGCGGCACCGGTGATGGGACGATTGCGGTGCTTGGCGTGACTGGCCACTGTCTGCCCGGTATGCAGAACGTCACGGTTTATACCTTCTTCGCATTCGGGACCATCAACGGGCGCGGTCTTTTAGCGCAAACGGCAAGATTGGGTGCGTTTGATGATGCGAATGCGAATGGAATTCCGGATACCGGAGAATGGGACAAGGAGAACAACTACACCGGGGCGACCGGCGCGGACGGCATCCCCGATGCCTATTTTGAGTCGTCCGACGTCGACGACATCCAGGACAAGATGCTGGCCACGCTCTCCAGCATTGTCAGAAAGAGTTCGTCCGGTGCGGCGGTCTCCGTCTTGGCCACCTCTAGTACCGGAGAGGGCGCGCTTTATCAGGCCTATTTTTACCCAAGCACGCTTGAGGTGGCGACGAATAAGGATGTGACCTGGACTGGGTACACCCAGAGCCTCTGGGTCGATACCTTCGGGAATATGCGTGAGGATACGAACGGTGACGGGAAACAGGATTACAAGATAGATCTGATTATAAAGACGCGACTCGATCCTGCAACCAGTATTGTGTATGTCGATAAATATAAGGATGCTGATGGGAATGGGATTGCGGACGATACGAACTCAGATGGGGTCATCACCCAGGCGGATTGCTACGAGTGCGGCAAGTTGCTCAGTGATATGAAGCCAATCTGGGAAGCGGGGAAACAGCTGGCGCTGAAGGATGCGGACACGAGAACGATTCTGACGTGGGTCGATTTAGATAATGACAAGGTCGTCGATGCGGCGGAGCAGATCGCCTTTACCACGGCCAACTCTGCGACACTCAGTCCCTATCTTCGGGCTGAAGCGACTCCGTCCCCGTACACAGCCAATGCCATCATCAATTTCATCCGAGGATGCGAGCCGGCGACTTGTACGGATCAGGCCAGCTTGCGAGATCGGCGCCTCACGGTCGCCAGTAGCACGCTCAAGACCTGGAAGCTCGGGGATGTCATTAATGCTCCTCCCACGATAGTGGCCGCTCCAAGGGATCGCTACGACATCATCGAGGGGGATCCCAGCTACACGGCCTTCTTCGTTAAGTATCGACTGCGCCGACAGGTGGTCTATGTGGGCGCCAATGACGGGATGCTCCATGCCTTCAACGCAGGGTTTTACCAGCGAGGAGACGACCCGAGTACGACGACAGTAGAGGAACATGGGTGGTTCACCAGGACGCCGACCAACAACAGTAGCGGTCCACTGTTGGGTGAAGAGCTCTGGGGGTTCATCCCTTACGAGCTGTTACCTCATCTGAAGTGGCTGACGCGGTCAGACTATCAGCATGTGTACTACGTCGATATGCCGCCCGTGGTCAAGGATGTCAGGATTTTTGACAATGATACAGACCATCCAAACGGGTGGGGTACTGTGCTGATCGGTGGGTTTCGATTAGGCGGGAGCTGCGGTGCTTGTACGCCCGGAGGCGGAGGCCCACCCATGGGCGTGACCATCAGCGGGACCGACCAGTATTTCTACAGTGCTTACTTCGTTTTGGACATTACCAATCCGGAAGTCCAACCAAAGCTTCTGTGGTCATTCTCCGATAGCAGCCTCGGACTTGCGACCAGTGTGCCGACGGTTGTGCGAGTCAACCCATTGACCGACTTTCACGCCGACAATACCAATGCCAAGTGGTTTCTGCTCGCCGGGTCCGGGCCTACCGGATACGATGGCCGTATCACGCAAAGTGCCACCGTATTCGCGATCGATATGAAGACAGGGCCAGGGAGTAGCAATAGTCTGGTTAGTAGCTTTCCGGTCGGGACGTGGACGTCATTCATCGGCGATATGACAGCGTTCGATCGAAATCTCGATTACCGAACCGATGTCGTGTATTTCGGGCGGACGATCCAGGATACTACTCCCACTGTCGGTCCTCCGTGGCGAGGCAAGGTCTATCGATTGACGATGGGGGAGACTCTTCCATTCGGGGGGGTGACAGACCCTGGGTCATGGGGCGTCGCAGATAGTGGAGATCGAGTACCGACAGAAATGCTCGACACGATTGGCGTTTCATCGCCGGTTGAGATGGGTCCTGTCCTAGCTGCACCAAGTATCAGCGTCGACGATGCCGCAAAGGCCTGGGTCTTTGTCGGCAGTGGTCGGTACTTTGGGGCCGCAGACAAAACCGATAAGTCGGTACAATATTTTGTCGGGATGAAAGACTCCGTCATCAACGGGGGTTGCACGCAGGTGAGTTGGGGGTCCTGCATGGAGAACGACCTGGTTGATGTGACGACCGCGACGGTTTGCATTGTAGGACTTGGAAACTGTGGGCAAACGTCCGGAACCAACCAAGTGACCGGGGTGACAGGAGTAACAACCATGGCGGAGCTCATTACTCTCGTTGGGACGAAAGACGGATGGGTCACCAAACTCCTGCCGGCTACGGGACCTGGGGTGGGAGAACGGGTTTTGAGCGCTGCCACGGTCTTCGGAGGCATTGTGTTTTTCCCCACATTCACACCGACGGATGATATCTGTTCTTCAACTGGGAGCAGTAGTTTATATGCGCTTTTCTATAGAACAGGTGGTCCCCATACGTCGCCCATCGTCGGCTCGACGACCGGAACTGGAGGGATCGCCACTGTGAATAAATCTACATCCCTAGGTAACGGATTGGCGTTTGGAGCAGTTCCACACGTCGGTTCTGGTTCCGATGGAACCAGTCCGTTCAAGTTGTTCATCAATACCAGTACCGGTGCCTTGGACGGAAGGGATGTGAATTTGGCGATTGATCCAAGAGCGCACTTCGCCTCATGGATCAATATGTAACTGAGCAGAGTGAAATGTGTGAAGCAGGGAGGGATTTCCCCCTCCCTGCCTTGTTGGATACCTCTCCCATGGTGCTTGTTCTCCTGGTCGCGTTGACTGTCTTCAGCGGTTGTTCAAGGCCTGATGACAGGAATTCTACGCCAGTCAGTCAGCGAGCTCCTGACCAGGCCTCTTTCTCCGGAATCAGAAACGTCGCGATCGTTCCAAACCCAATGGTTCGCACCACACCGCTGGCCGTCTCGATCGAAAAGGACGGGGTCGACGGAGAGCCGTCTTCCTACCGGTATCAATGGTTCGTGAACAAGATCGCTGTGCAAGGCGCGACCGCGTCCTCGTTCGATACGTCCACCCTTCATCGCGGTGATCGGGTTCACGTAGTCGTGACGCGTTCCGATCTTAGGGGCGAGGGTGCCGTATTTGAATCCTCATCGGTGACCGTCCCCAATGCTCCACCCGTCATTCGGAGTGTCGCTCTCGAACAGGAGGTCACATCGGCAGGCAGCCGCCTTCTGGCGAGGGTAGAGGCATTTGATGCCGATCAGGATGACATCCAATTTCAGTTTCGCTGGTTGCGCAACGACAGGGTCGTCTTGGAGGGGGCAGAATCTACAGCCGTCCTATCGGAGCTTGCTCAGAGCGACATCGTGGCAGTGGAAGCGATACCCTATGACCATGACGGCGCCGGGAAATCGCTCCGTGCAGCGCCGCTGGTCGTTGGCAATAATCCTCCGAAAATTCTTTCTGTTCCGATGATGATGTCTAACGGGGAATTATATGAATATGCCGTTCGAGCAGAAGATCCCGATGGAGATCCAGTGTCGTTTGAATTGGAGGGTGGACCAAGCGGGATGATGATTGATCGCGCTGCTGGACAAGTGGTCTGGAGGCCGAGTGCCGGGATCAGCGGTACACATCATGTCAAAATCATTGCAGCGGATGGAAAGGGAGCAAAGGCATGGCAAGAGTTTGATGTATCCGTGCCGACGACGCCACAATCTCCCTAACCGCTACCAGTTAATCCCAGAGTACGCAACATCGCTCTATGGACCCATCATTCATTCTCTTGTTCGTGCGAGGTGTATTTTGATAGAGTGAACAGGAGAGAGGATATAAAGACTGGGTGTGCGTAAGCTCAAACTACGAGAAGGTACCAACACTGCCGTCCTGTTCGGTCATCATGACCGTCATCTCAAGCTGATCGAAGACGAGTTGGGCGTGCGGCTCTCCGCCCGGGGTGAAGAACTGACACTCGATGGCCTGCCTGAGGCTGTCCGCCAAGCAGAGCGCATTCTTCTTGAACTGGCTTCCCTGACACACGAAGGCATCGCCCTCCAAGCGGAAGATGTCACCCACGCCCTTACCGCGTTGCGTCGGACGCCTGAGGCATCCCTCCGGGACCTTCTCGATAAGTCGGCGATGATCGTCACCAAGAAACGTTTCATCGGTCCAAAATCTCCGACTCAAAAAGCCTATATTGAAGCGATCGAACAGCATGACATCGTGATTGCGATCGGACCGGCCGGGACAGGGAAGACGTATCTCGCCATGGCTATGGCTGTGAGCGCGCTCCTGAATAAGGAAGTCAGCCGGATCATCCTTGCCAGGCCTGCGGTCGAGGCGGGAGAAAAGCTTGGTTTTCTGCCTGGTGATATTTATGAAAAGGTGAACCCCTATCTGCGGCCGCTGTACGACGCCCTCTTCGACATGATGGAAATGGAGCGGGCGAATCGATTGATTGAACGGGGTGATATCGAAATTGCGCCGCTGGCCTTCATGCGCGGGCGAACACTGAACGATTCATTTGTTATCTTGGATGAGGCACAGAACGCAACGGCAGAACAAATGAAGATGTTTCTGACGCGGCTCGGCTTTCATTCGAAAGTGGTTGTTACCGGAGATGTCACACAGGTGGATCTGCCCAATGACCGTGTGTCCGGGCTCATTCAGGTGAAGGACATTCTTCAGAACATTGAAGGCATTGCTTTTGTCTACTTTGATGAGAAGGATGTTGTGCGGCATCGGCTGGTGCAGGAGATTATCAAGGCATACGATCGTCACCAGGCCGTGCACAATGCTGATCCGCGAGAACCGCGTCCATCGTCCCAGCGCCACCATCCTCGCCCACGTACCTCTCCCACGACGGGGTCGTCACCCTCGGCTGACACAGAAAGTTCTGGTTGATGGCCGTCTATTTTCGTGTGAGCCTCACCCGGCACCACGTACGGCAGGTACAGTTGGTCGAATTGGCTCAACGGGTGCTGTCGGCCGTTGGAGAGGCGAAGTCGGATCTCAGTCTCGACCTCATCGGTGATAGGCGCATGCAACGACTCAATCGCGACTATCGAAAGCGGGATCGTACGACGGATGTGTTGGCATTCCCCATACGTGAAGCCAATATGCCCAAGAAGCTATCCTGTCGTACAAGCTTGCTCGGTGATGTCGTCATCTCGTTGCCGACGGCCATTCGTCAAGCCAGAGCGGTGGGTCGATCGATCGATGAGGAGTTGGCGATACTCTTGGTGCATGGGGTGCTTCATCTGTGCGGCTACGATCACGAACGAAACGGGCGTGAAGCGGCACGGATGTCACGTCGGGAGCAGGTCGTTCTGCGTCGCATCACTCCGATCCCTCACGTTGTGATCCTCCGAGCGCGACAACGGATAAAAGGCGGCTGACCATGGGTTGGTTCCAGCGACTAAGCGACGGTCTTGGCAAGACGCGGCATGTGGTCCAGCAATCACTGGACCGTTTCCTTGGGCGCACTCCCGACCAAGAATTACTGGAGGAACTGGAGTCTTCACTCCTGGCGGCTGATCTCGGAGCTCGAGTCGTTGACCGCCTCATGAGAAAGGTCAATGAGGAAACGCGCGGAGTTGAGGCGAAAACGACGGAGGGGCTCCAGGGGGTCTTGAGTCGAACGCTCTACGGGATTTTGAAACCCGTTGCGGAGGTCACACTCGATCGTCTCATCACCGAGGGCTCCGTGCCATTCGTCTTCTTGGTCGTCGGTGTGAATGGGGTCGGCAAGACCACCACGATCGCCAAAGTGGCACAACGGATGGTGCAGTCAGGTCGGAGGCCGTTGTTGGTCGCGGGAGATACCTTTCGAGCGGCCGCGATCGAACAGCTACAGGTGTGGGGGGATCGGATCGGCGTGGAGGTTGTGCGTCAGCGACATGGTGCTGATCCTGCCGCCGTGGCGTTTGATGGCATTGTCGCGGCAAAGGCGCGTAAGGTTGATGTGGTGCTGATCGACACCGCTGGGCGACTGCACACAAAGTCAAACTTGATGGATGAATTGCGGAAAGTGAAACGAGTGATCGGTCAGGAGTTGGCTGGCGCGCCCCATGAAGTGCTGCTGGTGCTGGATGCGACACTTGGGCAAAATGCGCTGGTGCAGGCACGTCAGTTTCACGAGGCGGTGGGGGTCAGTGGACTTGTGCTGACGAAGCTGGATGGAACGGCTCGAGGTGGGATCGTTGTGGCGATCGCCGAAGAGCTGCAGATTCCCATCCGCTTGATCGGTGTCGGAGAAGGGGTCGAGGACCTACAAGATTTCAATGCCGAGGCTTTTGTCGCGGCATTGTTCGGGCAGACGGAGAACCGCTCGTAAACCACGCATTATCTTCTCTCCTTCGCACTTCTCGTGCTACGCTTGTCCTTGGCAAGTAGCCTTCCTAAGGACGAGGGCAAATGATGACCAAGCTTCTAATCGTCGACGACGATCAAATGAATTGCGACCTCCTGCAAGATTTGTTTAGCCGGCAGGGATATGACGTCATTCTTGCGACGAGTGGAAAAGAGGGGCTCGATCTGTTCCGAACGTTCACCCCCAAAGTGACGCTGCTGGATCTTCGTATGCCGGAGATGGATGGATTGACCCTGTTGAAGGAGATCCGTGCCATCGACCCTCATGCGGCGGTGATCATTTTAGGCGGGGGCGCAACCGACGTGCACGAAAATCAAGCGCGCGCTCTGCGGGCTACCGACTTTATACGAAAAGGCTTGTCGCTGGACATTCTTGTTGAAGCAGTCAATCGGAACTCCAAGCTTCCGAGTCCCTCGATAGCCACACAACCTCCGTGTCTAGAGGGAGAGATAGGGCCGCAGAGCAGGGAAACGGTCCTGGTGGTCGATGATGAACCCCTCGTCTGTGATCTGCTCGTCCAGTTTTTAAATCTTCGTGGATATCATGCGCTCGGTGTGAGAAACGGACAGGACGCTCTTCGGCTGGTCGATGAGATACACCCGGATGCAATTGTGGTTGATATGATCATGCCGGGGATGGCGGGGATCGATGTGCTCCGAACCCTACGGGAAAAGGAATATCCTGGTGGCATTATCATCATGACCGGAAGTCACAACGAGGAGCTGTTGGGAGAAGCGTGGAGCCTCGGTCCTCATGAATTGCTGATCAAACCGATTGACCTCGATCGTCTTTTGATGGCGATCCAGCTTGTACTCGTCTGCCGCGAGTGTTAAAACGCTTCCTGATGTATATCAGGACACAGGCGTTGCCCCTCTACCTCATCACGCTGCTCTTGGTCGGTACCGGTGAAGCACGGGCTGCGGTCTCCCCGGCCGATCACGAGAGTCCACTCCTTCATCATCACCTCTCCGTTGAGTTGACACCACATACACATGAAATCACGGTCACCGACCGGATCGAATTGGAAATTGAGCCGAACCGTCCCTCCCTTACCTTCACTCTTGCCCCGACGTTGCAAATCGAATCAATTAGGATGGGAACACCATCAGCCTTGGATACCGAAGGAATGGCCGTATCATTCGCCAGGCTGCGTTCCGGTGAAGCATCAAGTGAACAGGTGACCGTGACTCTTCCACGAGACTATAGCCGGAAGATGACCCTGACCTGGACGTATCGTGGGTCTCTCAATGATCCACCGAGAGAACCTCGTCACTTGCGATTCGTCACGCCGAGTGAAACGGCTGGTCACATCGGCGAAGAAGGGGTGTATTTGAGCGGGGAAACTCAATGGTACCCGGATCTTCCCGGGTCATTCGGAACCTATCGTATGACGGCTCAGGTGCCGGAAGGATGGACGGTCGTTGCGTCCGGGCGGAAGGAAAGCCAAGTGGCGAATGGCGGGAAGGTTTCCTCGACCTGGTTTGCCTTGGACCGATCGGAAGCCTTTACGCTGGTGGCGAACCACTTTGTGACTAAGTCACGAGTGTGGCACAGTGGCACCGGGCAGCGGATCGACCTTCAGACCTATTTCCTCGTCGACAATGCTGCGTTGGCCGATGAGTATCTCGATGCTACCGCACGGTATCTTGAGGCTTATGTGAGGATCTTGGGAGACTATCCGTTTGAGGCATTTGCCGTGGTGGAAAACTTTTTCGCCAGTGGGCTTGGGATGCCCTCCTTCACCCTCCTTGGCAGCGGCAGCATCAAGCGGCACTATGTGCAACCCTATGCCTTAGGCCACGAAATCGTCCACTCCTGGATCGGCAATTCCGTGTTTAATCGCGATGACGCGGGGAATTGGGTCGAGGGGCTGACTACCTATCTGGCGAATTATTATTGGCATGAAGTAGTTCGGGATGATCGCCAAGCCGTGGAGCAGCGTCGCATGATGCTGCAGAGCTACAATCTCTATGTCCAGCCGGAGGACGACTACGCAGTCTCGCAGTTTCTTAGAAAACACGATGAGAAGGATAATGCCATCGGATACCAAAAATCGGCGTTTGTGTTTCATCTGTTGCGACAAGAAATCGGAGAGGAGCCGTTTTGGCGTGGTCTTAAGACGTTCGTCAGGGAATATCGTAATCAGCCGGCGGATTGGGTGGCGATCGAAAAGGTGTTTTCTCGAGAAAGTGATCGGAACCTGCGATGGTTCTTTGAGCAATGGGTGCATCAATCCGGCGCACCGGTCATATCCCTGGGAGATATCCGAACTCGTCGGATGACGGGAGAGAGCGGCAAAGAATCCTGGCAGTTATCGGTCGAGATTCAGCAGAGTGATGGACCTTTTCGGATGGCGGTCCCCATCCGCATCATCATGAAGGAGTCGACCGAGAGTCGGTTAACCAAGATCGGTCTTTCGCCGTCGAGTGTCGCTGAATTTGTTCTTCCCGATCAACCATTGCGGGTGGAGCTTGATCCAGACCTGATGACGTTTCGCCGATTGACGAGGCGGCAGTTGCCGCCGATGCTTAACGGCTATATCACGGATCCTCACAAAACTGTTCTGCGAACATTCTCGGATGTGGCCTCTCCGTTGCAACAGATCATCTCGCGTATTGCCGATCAGGAGCTGCCCGAATCCAAACGATCGATGAGTATCGTGGCGGAGGAGTCTGCGCTCCCGCAAAAGGGGTCGGTTCTGGCTCTGGCTGGTGAAGGTCAGCCTCAGGCTGTTTCCAAGCTCGTGCGAGACTCTTGCGGAGACGCTGTTGATCTGCGGACGACAGGTTTCCAGATCGATGGCCAAGCCTACGAAGGGCCGAAGATGGCCGTCCTCTTTTCCTGTCATCGCACACAGGCGCCCGGTAGCGTCATCACGGTGTTGTATGGCGTCACCCCAGGCGCAGTGGAGAAACTATCACGCTTTCTGTTTTATTATGGGTGGCACAGTTACGTGCTCTTCCAGGATGGGGTCGTCACAAAACGTGGCATATGGCAAGAAACACCGGACGTGAAGGAGGTACGGGTTGATGCGACGTCGTAGTATCGGAGGATTATGGGCATGGGGGATGTGCGTTGTGATGGGGGTGCCGCCATTCGCGTTGGCCGGTGATCAGGCTCAGGATTCTATGCTACAGACCCGCTCTACGGAACGTCATCTGGCTAACGTCCGACAGCTGACAGTCGGCCGGCAAAATGCAGAAGCCTATTTCTCCTTCGACGGGACAAAACTGATCTTTCAATCGACCAACAATTGGCCGAACGACTCGCGGGGGGTCACGCATAAACCCGCTGACAACGGTTTGGGATGTTATCAGATGTATGTGTTGGACTTGGACAGTGACACGGTTCGTCTCGTCAGCACTGGGAAGGGGGCTACAACGTGTGGGTACTTTTTCCCAGGTGATCGGCGAGTGCTGTATTCTTCTACGCACGCCGTTGGGAGTGACTGTCCGCCGAAGCCCAAACGGGACGGCGCCTATCGTTGGGCGCTCGATGACTACGATATCTACTCCATTAGACTTGATGGCCAGCAGATGCAACGGTTGACCTCTTCGGGGGGTTATGATGCGGAGGCAACCATCTCCCCTAATGGGAAAATGATTGTGTGGACGTCGATTAAAGATGGAGATCTCGATCTCTACACGATGAATATCGACGGGACCAATGTCCGGCGGTTGACGGATGACGTGGGATATGACGGTGGTGCATTTTTTTCTCCTGACAGTACCAGGATCGTCTATCGCGCGGCCCATCCAAGCGATCCAGCCGAAGTGGCCAAGTACCAAGATCTGTTGGCCCAGCGGCTAGTAGAACCGGGGCAACTTGAAATATTTATCATCAATGCGGATGGATCGCACAAGCAGCAAGTCACCTCGAACGGGGCGTCGAACTTTTCTCCCTACTTTCATCCCGATGGGAAACGCATAATCTTTTCTTCCAACCTCGAAACAAGAGGGGAGGGCGGTCGCCCCAGTTTCCATCTGTACCTTGTACGTGATGACGGAACGGGGGTCGAACGGCTCACCACCGAAGGGCATTTCAATAGCTTTCCCATGTTTTCCCCGGATGGCAAACGCCTCGTTTGGGTCTCTGATCGAAATGCGACAGCACCGGGCGAATTCAACGTGTTTCTTGCTGATTGGGTTCCGTAAGCCGCAGTGATCCTCCACGAGCGAGTCGTAGGGAGTCTCAGCAGTTCAGGGCGGTCAGTTCAAGTTGCAGCTCGATGAGTGTTCCATCGCAACCATCCCATCCTACGGCTGCAGCGCTTGCCCAAGTTGGTTGTTCCTGCATGGCCTTAGGGGTCAGTCTGTTTGGCTTGGCCCGCTTGGATTTGCCGATCACCAGGTACGTGCGTTCGGTGACGATCCATCTCCCCTGGGATCAATTGACCGTTCCCTGGATGGCGTTTACCAGCAACTGGGGAGACTGGATCGGCCAAGGGTGGCGTCTCGTATTCTTGAGCCTCTTTCTGCTCGCCATGGCCTGGGCTTTCGAAAAGCCGCATATCAACCGTGTCGCGGTTCAGACGTTGATCGCCCACGGGATTGCAGCCTTACTTGCCAATGTGCTGAAGCACCTCATCGGCAGGCCTCGCCCGAAATTTGTGCATTCGGGAGACTGGCAGATGAGCTTCTCGTTCGTCTCCGGACTCGACTCCTTTCCGTCCGGCCATAGTACGGCGAGTTTTGCCGTCGCAACGGTGTTGGCCAAACGGTTCCCCGTGGTTGGACCGGTTTGTCTAGGGATCGCACTATTCGTCGGGATTAGCCGTGTGCTGAGGGGATCGCATTTCCCGACCGATGTGATGGGAGGAGCCGTCATTGGGATTCTCAGCGGTTGTGTTGCGGCGGCCCCATTGCGGGAATGGCGCACCTCGTTGCAGGAGGGGTTGCACTATGCCGCCATTGCCGTTTCAAGTGTGTTCGGTGTGTTGTGGACCTTGTCTCACCAGATGGAAGATGGAATGGCTGGGCTCGCGCTTGTAGCGGTAGGAACTATCTCCATTGTCGGGGGGCTGTGGAGTAGGAAAGATTATTGGCTTAGGGGCACCGGATCTAGTCACCCGGCATGGCCGGTGACTGCTTCCATGCTTCTCATGCCTTTCGGGATTGCTGCCATGACGACATCGCCGCTCGTGGCCGGTTCAGTCGGCTGTGTCTGCGTGGCGACCTGGTTTCGGAATCGCACGCGCTCTCACGAACCAAAGGCGCAAGCTACAATCCGGACTGTTCTTAGGGAAGGCGTCGTTCTCGGGAGTCTTTGTCTTGCCCTATTGACGCTCGCGACTGCGCGAGGAATCCTGCCGTTTCAGTAATCCTCTCATCGAGTGCTATTCGTCTGGGCGATGCATCACGAGAAATGGGGAGCGAAGCGTGGAAGTGTCAATCAGACGAGGGGCTAATGGCCCAACGGCTTGGATGATTGAGAGGGAGCGGCATCGACCCCCTGAGGCGCCTCGACGACAGGCTGATTGCTGAGTAAGAGAAAGCCATACCGTTTGAGAATGGGCTGAAACCCTGCTGCTTCTTTGGGCAAGGTATCTTGCAGGTATTCCGGCAACAGAATCATGATGCGCCCGTCCTTGCCGAGAGCGGTACGCAAGCGGTCGAGCTCATTGGAAGGGATAAAGCTCACGGTTCGTCGAGCGTAGAATGCAAAGGAGGGACGGGTTGAGCCAAACGCGATGAGTTGGTCCGTTGGTTGGAGATTCAATCCGGCTGCATACGCGAGTTCTTGCGGCGGCGCGATGGCATAGCGGTTGAGTCCGGGAACGATGGTCAGGATGGCCACGAGGAAGACACTCGCCAGTGCACCTCCGGCCACGCCGAATGCGAGTGCACGCTTGTCGTCATTCAGCCCGAAATATCCGACCAATCCCATAGCCAGCACGACGATCGTTGCACCAGCATATGGTCCAGGGCCCAGATCGAACTGGGTGGCGAGAGGGAACTCTTTCACCATTTTCTCTGAGAATTTGGCGAAGAGGGCAGGAGCACATGCAAATCCGATCGCGAGGAGATATCCAACGCTCATCAAAAAGTGGATGGAACCTCGCAATCCTTTGGTTGACGGATCCTGTAACCCCTGAGTCCAATAGGAGGCCGCAAGGATCGCGCAGGCGGGAAACAGTGGGCCAATATAATGAGGCAATCGAGTAGAGGAGAGGCTAAAGAAGATAAACACGCCAACAATCCAGAGCCCCATAAACCAGTTCAGTTCGTCGTGAGAAATCTCCGCTGTCCTTGCCTCAGGCAGTGCGTGTGTCTGGTTCTGCCGTGAACGGAATGCGCGCCAAGTGACGTAGGCGTGATAGAGTCCGGCAGGCAGGAAGCTGCTCCAGGGATAGAACCCGAGCAGCAACACAGGAATATAGAACCACCAACCCACCCCATGTCCCTCCATCGGAGCGAGAAAGCGGCCCACTGTATGAACCTGTGCTTGCGAGGAGTAGGCGTCGCCGTGGATGAGGAACATGGCTGCGTACCAAGGACCGGCCAGGATGAAGAAGAGCAAAGTGCCGGCAAGAGGAACGCCCCGTTCCCAAAAGAGCTGCCACCGTCGCGTGGCCGCAAGGTAGAGGAGCACCGTGATCAGCGGAACGGCAAATCCTACCGGCCCCTTCGTCAAGGTAGCCAAGGCCATGCCAACATAAAATCCCCATATCCAGTGGCGACCTGAGCCCGGTTCCTGAAGGCCGAGCCAAAAACTATAGAGCGACAGTGTGGTGAAAAAGATCAAGACGCTATCGGTAATGGCCATACGTCCGAGCGCCAGGATCTCGATATTCAGCAATAACATGAGAGCGCCATACAAACCGACCGTTGGTCCTCGTAGCTTGGTGAGGAACACGTAATGCATCAGGATCAAGGCAACCCCGAATAGAGCGGAGGGAAACCGGGCTGCAAACTCATTCACCCCGAAGACGTGGTACGACAGCGTCATCAGCCAATAGACGAAGACCGGCTTGGCGACACGGAGTTCTCCGTTGAAAGTGGGGGTGAGTAAATCACCGGAGGCGAACATTTCACGGCCGGCTTCGGCATTGCGGCCCTCATCACGATCTGTCAAGCCCATGCCGCCGAGGCCGATGAAAAAGAGCAGGCTGGACAGGAGGAACAGCAGCAGGAGATGTATGGGAGGAGGTGCGAGTCGATCCATCGTCAGGGTGGTCGTTACCAGTGGGTAAAGAGAGGCATTAACACGTGGTCTGTTTCCCAACGGTTCATGTCTGCGACGGAGACTGGCTCTTGGTCTGATCTGCGCGATGAATCAGGACAAGATTCCGCACATAGACGACTGAGCCTATGGCCTGACCGGAAATAAATACCGGGTCCATCCGGTAGATGGCGTAGGTGAGCGTAATCAGCCCTCCAATGAGACTCATATACCAGAATGAAACGGGCACACGGCTCTCCGCATTCCGCTCGGATGCAATCCATTGCACGACCCAACGGCCAAAAAACAGAGCTTGGCCGAAAAAGCCGATGCCGAGCCAGAGGGTTTCAGTGGTCATGAGGTGTGTGGAGGGAGATGCTCATGGTCTGTTCTTGCAGGAGCGTTTTCAGTTTGGCGGGGTTTGGTTGCTGGCTACGGAATTTGTACTGGATCACACGCTGTTGCATCCATCGCACCGCGATCAGATCATAGAGGGACTTGAAGAGACGGTTGCCCATGCCGTACTTGGATACGCCATGCAGACGGGCGTAGTGCCGGACTGGCACTTCCGTGACCGTGAATCCATGCATCAACGCGAGGGCAGGGAAAAATCGATGCATGCCCTCGAAAAGCCGGATTCGTTCCAACACCGGACGTCGGAACACCTTGAGCGGACATCCTGTATCATGGACCCCGTCGTGTGTGAAATGGTTTCGGAATCGATTGGCGATCAACGACGAGAGTTTTTTGACGAGACCGTCCTGTCGCTGTTGTCGCCAACCACACACCACGTCGTGCGTCGCGGTATGCGGAAGTAATTTGAGAATATCTTCGCTGTCCTGCTGGAGATCGCCGTCGATCTGAATGATGATCTCGCCGGACGACTGATGAAAGCCGGCTTCCAGCGCGCAGGTCTTACCGTAATTACGGTCGAAGTGAAAGACTCGAACCCGTTGGTCTGCCTTGGCCAATCGGTCTAACTCCTCGCTGCTGCCGTCGCTGCTGCCGTCGTCGACGAAAATAATTTCGTACGGACGGGACTGTGAGCGCTCGTACGAATCCATGACTTTCGTCAGACTGGCAACGAGAGGGGGTAGGTTGTCCCGCTCGTCCTTGATCGGGACGATAACCGAGGCCCAGGGGCTTGATGGCGGTGTCATATTCAGCAAAGACTCGCGCGGCTGTCTGAGGTCACGCTAGGGAACGCAGCATTCTAACGGAAGGGGGAGAGAGGGTCAAACACGTACCGAAAAGAGGTTTGAAGCGGAGCGTTAATCGGAATCTGTGCCGGATGCGACAATGGTAAACCGCATGGTACCCATGAGGCTCATCTCATTGATTTGTTCACCCGTATGAATTTCGACTTTGTATCGACCAGGCTTCCATCCTTCATTGGGCGGCAACAATCTGAGATAGCCGCTTTCATCCTCTAAGGCGATATGCATGGCATCTTCACTCACAATGGCCGCCGGCGAGAGTCCTGCCACCCGTTCGGGCATGCAACGGCCAAACACCGTGAAGGCCTGATAGTGTTGATGCAGTGCAAAGACAATCACAATGGCGGTGACATTCGCAGGGAATCGTTCCGTCGGGTTGATCGGCACGATCTCATGAGTGCGCTGGAAACCCAACCGCTCCTCAAAATCCTCCGCCAAGGTGATCGAACGAAAGAGACCTTGTGGAGGAGCATTAAAGTCGTAGGTCCGGACGTCTTCTGTGCGGTTCTGAAACTCGGAGATCGGCACGTTTTCCGTGAGCGGGAGATCTTCGCCCGTTACGGCCATCCCCCAAGGGAAGGACGCCAGCATCACTATGGCGGCAACGGTTGATCGGTTCGGCCTCATATCCGTCTGCTACACCCACCGATATCGTACTGTCAAGGAAGTGTGGAGTAAGCAGCCCATTGCGGCGTTTTCCAGGCATCTGTTAGGATTTCCCCCACTCTTCGTCCCATTGCTCGATAACCTTCAAGGTGGTGATGAAACGATATGCTGCAAGACGCTGATGCCCTTCCGCAACTGATTGGTGAATACAAGCCACTTGATCAGTGGCAGACGCATCTCAACCAGATGTTCTATAGGTTACGGGGGAGCCAACTGCGATCGTATTATCAAACCTTTGCCTCAGCGGATTTCCGTCTGGCACATGCTCTAGCCGCCGATTACTACGACCGCGTCACGAAGCGTGAAAAAGCATCGGGTGCCAGGCGTCTGGCATCAAACGAAAATGCATCGGAGTCACCCCTCACCGTAGTAGAGTTGGGTCCAGGCAATGGGAATCTCGCCGCGTGTTTTCTCAGTCATCTCAAAATGCTCGACAGACAAGGCGCGATCTATCCCCGCGTGCGGTATGTCATGGTGGATTGGGAGCAGCCGGTATTGGATGGCGCGTTGGCCCATCCGGATTTGGTCGCCCATCGGGATCGTGTAGACAGCCATTGCGGTTCAATTGAGCATCTCGCGGGCCTGGCCGAGAGGAGTGTGGATCGTATCTTCTGCAATGAGTTGTGGAATGATCTGCCGACGAAATTGTTCGCCAAACACGGAGGGGACATCGAAGAAGAGTATATCCGTCCCAACGTGAGCGAGTTTCTCCATGCCCAGATCCAGGATTGGTCTGGGTTCGTCCGGGCGTTTCAGGGGCAGGATCTCGAGGCGATCAAGACCTTCCCGCCGTTTCTGGATGAGCTCGTGTGGGAAAAGGAATATCGGAAGGTCGAATGGAAGGATGTGCCCTACAGGAAAACAATCGTGGAATTCCTTCAGGCCATCGACCAGGAAGTGTTGGTGCCGGTCAATCTCGGTGCCTTTACCACGCTGAAGGAGGCCAAGCGATTGTTGGCCCCGGATGCAGTCGGGCTCAGTGTGTTCGATGCGGGGACGGGCGACATGAAAGTCCTCAACGATCCTGAGAAGCCCTGCTACGGCCAGTTCGGTGGACAATATAGCTTTATGATCAACTTTGCGTTAGTCGAGGCTGTGGCCAAACACCTGGGCTTCAAGCAGATCAATCTGGAGGCTCAGCGGGAGTTCGTGGGGCGATCGTTGAACACGAACGTCATGACCCTCATGGATCTCTTGGCGACCCATCCATCTGCGGGGCCGAGGCTTCAGCCATGGGAGCAGGACCGTCTGGTTCTGAAGACTATCCGAGCGCTGGATGAGACGTTCGAGAGTCCCTATCGCCATCGCCTCGTGTTTCCGCTGGGAACAAATATTCCGCCGGAAGAGCGAGAGGCGTTGGGAGCGATTCTTCGCTCGTTGAAAGAGACCGGCATTCCCGACACTGTGGCCTATGTGACCGAGGAGGAACTCACGCGCGCACAGAGGGATCTAGAAGACATCGGCTATGATCCCGATGCGATGATGATGGCCATGAGCGCCCCTCCTAGCCCGATCGAATATTGCCACTTCGATTGTCGGTAATAAGCGGCGCCGGTTAAGACTCGGTTGCATTCTGAATACGGACCCATCCAGAATGCGAAATACAGAGGGGGAGGGTAATGAGTTCCTTTGGCACAGGCATAGCTGGACTCGTGGGGACCGTGGTGTTTCTTATGGGGATGTTGTCCTTTGCCCAAAGAAGATGGGTCGTTGGGTGTGCCTGGCTGATCTCGGGTGTATTCTTGATCGGCCTCCTGACGTTCCTCGACAAGCCGGGTTCCCATCCATCAGAAGAACCGCCGGCTGTCCGATCGACACGAGGGTAGCCTCCACCTCGGCATTGGTCATCCGGTCATAGTCAGACAAGTCCGTGAAACACACTTCACGAAACAATCTTTAGGCTTCATCGTAGACAGCACGTCGTATCTCTCCCAGTAGTTGCGAGCCTGGTTTCTGCTTGCCGTAGCGTTGACTCGATCGAAACCCGTTTATATACTTAAACTTCACCCGGAGGCGATTGATATGAAAATAGCCATCGGCTTGCTCGTCCTCGTCGTACTTCTGGTCGGCGGGGTGCTTGCGCTTCCTTTCCTGGTCGATCTCAGCAAATATCAAGATCAGTACAAACCGGAAATCGAAGAGGCGTTGAATCGTAAGATTCAGCTGCAAGAGATTCGCCTCACGGTCTGGCCAAGGATCGGCGCGCGTGTGGCGGGGTTTTCGGTCTTGGATGATCCAGCGTTTAGTTCAGGTCCGTTCGCGTCTCTTTCGTCATTGGACGTGGGTGTAAAGCTGATGCCGTTACTGAGCGGCAAAGTGGAGGTTGAGGAGATCACGCTCCACGGTCCGGTCATTACGGTCATCAAGAATAAGAATGGGGTTCTCAATGCGTCGACGATCGGGCGAAAAGGGGTGCCGGTTCCGGAGAAGCCGTCACGCGCTCCGATCCCCTCGACGGAAGGACCGCTCAAGCTGTTAGCGTTGCTGGCCGTGGATCGTGTGTCTGTCGACGGAGGCAAGCTGACCTACCGCGACCTGTCGTCAGCCACACCCGCTGAGTATGTGTTGCAGGATCTGGAGCTGCTCCTGCGTGACGTTCGCCTCGGTCAGACACCAAATCTTCATGTCGCGACACTTGTGCAGCCATTCAACATGCCGGTGAAACTCGACGGGACCTTCGGCCCATTGAGAGAGACGATGGACATTGATGCCATCAACTTCCAACTCGGCATGGGAAAGACGGAGTTCACCATTACTGGAAAGGCTGCCGGGAATGATGCGACGGTGAATATCAGCTCACTGGCGATCAATACGGCGAACCTCCCGATGAGTTTTCCGCTCAAACAATCAGTGGAGATCAGAGATCTCAAAATCATCACGGAGATCAAAGGACAAGAGGCGAAACTCAATTCCCTGTCATTCCGTTTATTCGACGGCGAGGTAAACGGGCAGGGGAAAATGATCGCAGGAGCAGAGGCACCGCCCTTTAAAGGGTCTGTTGCACTGCAAGGGCTCCAGCTTGGCCCGGCACTCAAAGCTGTCGCAGAGACCCCTGTCTCGATCAGTGGCACTGCCGGTGCCGACCTTTCGGTACAGGGCAAGGGGTTCTCTATGCCGGAGCTCACCAAGGCCTTGGAGGGGACCGGTCATCTGGCTGTGAAAGATGGGAAGATCGAAGGAGTGAATATTCTCCAGGAAGTGGCTGATGCACTCAAGGTCGCGGGCATTTCGATGGGGGATGCAAAGGCTACGGCCTTTTCGACGGTCGAGACCGATCTGACTATCAAGCAAGGGGTGATCAACGTGCAGCGGCTCTTGATGGATAGTCATGATTTTCAGGCTACCGGCGGAGGCACCATCGGCTTCGATCAAAAGCTGAACTTGATCGTGAACCTCAATTTGTCACAAGATGTCAGTCAAAAACTTTCAGCTGCGTCGCCCGTCGTCAAGATCGCCATGAAAGAGGGCCGGCTCAGTCTTCCCCTCACGATTACTGGAACGGCTCAAGCTCCGTCGTACGGGGTTGATGTGAAGGGCCTAACCGGGAAAGTACAGGAACAGGTGAAGAAGAAGGTGGAAGAAGCCGTCGGTGGATTGCTCAAGGGCACGACAAAACCAGACGACTTGAAGAGGGAAGGACAAGAGCTCCTCAAAGGTCTCTTCGGGAGATAAGCAGATGCCATCAATGAATACTGTAGATATGCTCACTCAATATGCCGTGCAGTATGGGCTGCAAGTAGCGGTCGCGCTCGGGATCGTCGTCATCGGAAGCATGGCGTCGCGCTGGGCCGGGAATTTTTCCCAACAAGCGCTTGAAAAGCAGACGATGGAACCACCGGTTCGTCTGCTCCTGGTGCGGATCGTCAAGATCGTTGTCATGCTGTTTACGGCGATGATCGCACTCCAAACGGTGGGTGTTCCCATTGCTCCGTTGATCGCTGGTCTCGGGGTGGCCGGCGTGGGCATCGGGCTGGCGTTGCAAGGCGTCTTAAGCAATGTGATGGCTGGGCTCTCGATTATCTTTAGTAAGCCCTACAAGGTCGGCGAACATATTTCTTTGCTCGGTGTTCACGGAGATGTTGTCGTCATCGATATCTTCACCACGACGCTGATGCATGCCGATCGATCGCGCGTCATCATTCCCAATCGCAAGATTGTCGGAGAGATTCTGCATAACTTCGGCACGATCCGTCAGGTGAATCTCACTATTCCAGTCTCCCACCGAACCAATATTGATGAGGCACTGGCACAAGTAAAGGACATTCTCCAACAGCATCCGAAAGTCCTGAAAGAGCCTGCTCCCGGCGCAGGTGTGTCGTCGCTGGGAGAATCGTCGATCGGGATTTCTGTGGCTCCATGGACAGCGGTGGGAGATTATGGATCGGTTCAGGGGGAATTGAACAAGCTGATTTTGGAACGATTTCGAGCGCGTGGGATTGAGTTGCCGTCTTCCCATCACACGGTTCACTTGGTGAACGCCTAATCTCTTTCAGCGATCCACGGCAGGCGTGCCGTCTGTTCGGTGCGTGGAAGGGACGACACATTCGGGCTTGTTGGATCCAGCTTGCCAGTGCTAGGATAAATTCCTCATGTGCCATGAGTAGGAAGGAAGGCGAACTACATGCCAGCATGTAGGGTGAGCGCTAATTCGATAACCAGACATGTACTGTCATGTTGTTTCATTCATCACCATCTCGTGAGGTGAGGCCATGAGTCGATCAACTACTACCGACCAATCAGTTGAGGCTCACCAAGGTCAAACGGAGCGTCTTCTTCAGAAGGATGAATTCACTCATCCTGACGATCCATCGGCCAGTGGCAATCTCGACAAAATTCGGGACATTCTCTTCGGTGCACAAGCCCGGGAGCACGACCGCCGGTTTGCACAACTCGAACAGCACTTACTGCGGGAAGCCACCGATCTCCGGAATGATCTCAAAAGACGCTTTGAGAGCCTCGAACTCTACATCAAGAAGGAAGTTGAGTCTTTGACAAACAGGCTGTCGAAGGAACAGGACCTCCGAGGAGAGTCTGTGACGAGGCTGACGCAGGACCTCACGCACCTGGCTGCGACCTTGGAAGAGAAGGCTCGTCGGCTCGAACAACAGGCGACCCAATCCCAGTCTCATGTCCTGCAGCAGTTGACGGAGCGTACCAATGAGCTGGCAGAGGAGGCTCGTGCTCGTCATGCAGAAACGAAATCGGCCATCGAAGGAGCCGTTCGGGACCTGCGTGCCGAAAAGACGGATCGTGCAACGCTCGCGGGCATCTTGATGGAGGCAGCTCAGCGCCTCTCCAAGGGTGAGGCGCCTTCCAGCCGAGGTTGAGGCGGCTCAGGTTCCCGACCAAGTTGAAGGTGTACGCCGTGCGGATCGCAAAAGTCAGTGTCACGGGTACTTCTTCACCGGAGTTTCAGGCGGGACGGTAATGTCACGGTATGTCGACTGATCCACACAGACCTCGCCAGCATTCTCATTCCTCACAGGCACGCGTGCCCGTCGACAAAGATTGGACGCAGCTCCGGACGCTGTTGCTCGCTCCGGAGCAGACGCAACTCGACGAACTCCGTGAGCGGCTCGACAATCGATCAGTGGAACCTCGTGACGTCAGCCGGGTCCTTCCCGAAGCCTTTGCCATACGTGGAGGGGCTGATCAGCAGATGTCGACCGTTCTGACTCCCTATGTCGAAAACGGCTTTATTGCGACCGTGCGGAAGTCGCCGCAAACGATCGTGGATGCGATTGCACCCATCATGGGCCCGGCCATTCGGCAGGCCATTACACGTGCGTTGCAAAGCATGACGGAGGCCTTCAACCACTCGTTGGATGAAAGTCTCTCCATCCGAGGGTTGCAGTGGCGACTGGAAGCGTGGCAGACCGGCCGCCCGTTTGCAGAAGTGGTCCTCCTCCATCGACTGCGCTACCGGGTGGACCAAGTCTTTCTCATCCAGCGCGATACGGGGCTGTTGCTCCATCATGTTGCAGCAGACGGAGTGGTCGTTCAGGACCAACATGTTCTGTCCGGGATGTTGACGGCGATACAAGAATATGTCCGTGATTCGTTCGGAGCCACACGAGACCAGACACTCAACCAGTTCCAAGTTGGAGAGTGGACGGTCTGGGTCGAGCAGGGGTCTCGCGCCTATCTGGCTGGTGTGATTCGAGGAACTCCTCCGGCCAGTCTCAGAGAAAAGTTCCGGGATGTGCTGGATCGCATTCATGCTGAACAGGCGGATGCCTTCGTGTCTTTCGAGGGAGATACAGCTCCGTTTCAGATGGTGCAGCCCTACCTTGAAGACTGTCTGCAGGCGCATTATGAATCCGGTCAGTCACGTAATGCACTGAAACTCTGGATTCTTGGAAGTATTACGCTGCTTGCCTGCTGCTGGTGGGGGTGGACCACCTACCAAGCTCATGCCCGATGGGCTCATCTTGTTGCGCAACTCAAGACTGAACCAGGAATTGTCGTGACAAATGAGCGCTCGATGTGGGGCGATCACCATCTCGAAGGGTTGCGAGATCCTCTGGCCACAGACCCGTCATCCTTGATCAGCGAGGCTGGTATTGATCCGTCAACGGTGACCGCTTTGTGGTCTCCCTTTTATGCACTCGATCCTCAACTGATCAAGAGACGAGCGCAGGTGATGCTGAAGCCTCCTAGCACCGTCCAGTTTCACATAGATGGAGATACACTGGTGGCCACTGGGTCGGCATCGAGTGAATGGGGCACTGAGACGAGGCGGCTGGCGTCGTTTGTACCGGGCATTGCGTACTACCGTGACCAGAGTCTCGTCATTGTCTCCATCCCCGATCTTCTGAGTCAGATCAACCATGCCGCCATTCATTTCAGCCCCGGCTCGGCTACGGTCGAACCATCGGAACGTTCAAGTGTGGACCAGGTTCTGGTGGTGTTGCGTGATCTGGATCACGCGGTTGCGCAATCCGGTCAGCGTCTGAGATTAGAGGTGCTGGGCTCGGCTGATGGGACCGGCTCGGTGGCGCTGAATCTCCAGCTCAGCAAGCAACGGGCCGAGGCTGTCTTCGAGATGCTGAAAGGAGAGCGTCTTGGCGCTTCCACGGTAGTCACGGTTGGGACTGGAGGGCCGCTCGACAGGCGTGGGCTAGCCTCACAATATCCCGCGCAGCGAATCGTGACATTTCAGGCCTCGACAGAACCTCTCGAGCCTAAGTCCGAGCCCGCCCGGCCATGATGCAGAAGAAAGTTTGCATGTTAGGAGGGTTTGCCGTCGGGAAGACCAGCCTCGTTCGCCGATTCGTGACCAACATGTTTTCCGAGCACTATCAGACGACGATTGGAGTGACGGTCGAGAAAAAGACCGTCACGGTCGATCATCAGGACATGATGCTCATGTTGTGGGACCTGTATGGTGAGGATGAATTCCAACATGTCCGGGAATCATATTTGCGAGGATCCTCCGGCTATATCTTGGTCCTAGATGGCATGAGGAAGGCCACACTCGACACGGCTCACATGCTCCAGCAGACTGTCGTGCGGACAGTCGGGCCTCTTCCCTTTGTTGCGATCATCAACAAGTCAGATCTCCAGTCCGAGTGGGAGATCGATCAGACGATCATCGAGCAGCTACGGGAACAAGGGTGGCCGGTCTTCTTCGGCAGTGCCAAGTTGGGGCGAGGGGTGGAGGAGCTCTTTGGTCATCTGGCCACGTTGCTCATGGACCCATCTCTTCAGCCAAGGGCTCACTCATGACAAGCCCTTCTCCACTCCCATCTCCATCGGATACCGGATTGTTCAATCAGGTACTGTCAGCTTTGGATATCGCACTCTTGGAGTGGGAAATGAACTCGGGTGTGTTGAAGCTTCAAGGGTGTGCACCCATGTGGTGGCATGAGTTTCCGGTTGCCTCAGGCGCCGCGATCCTGGATCTTGGTCATTGGTCGCCATTCTTACGGGACTTTCTGACGTATGTGCAACAAGTTTGGAAGGACGAGCCGGAGCGCACCATTGCGTCGGGCCCGTGGACCGAGCCTGATCAGCCGAACGGTACGATGACCTTAGAAGCCAGGGCGTTACCCCTTGGGCCACGTAAGCTCGTACTGATCGAGCGTCTTGGTTCTGATTTTGAGAACATGCGATCTATCGTGCAGCGGGCTCGGGAGCGGATGCTGGTCGAGGACAGTACTGCAAAATCGTTTCGACATACCGAGACACGCTTGATCGGCCAATTAGAAGCGAGCGAGCGCACAAAGGACGATGCGCTGGCGCTGCTTCAGCAGCTAGGACTCGCCGCGATGGTTTTGGACGAGCGTGGACAAGTGACATTTGCGACCGACCGTACGTTAGAGATGCTTGGCCTTGCCGCCCGGGAGACTCTCGGCCGGCCATGGGATCAGGTCTTCTCATTCCGCAAGGAAGATCGTCTGTTGATGCAACACCTTCTTGAGGGCTCCACGCCGACTTGCTCCGGTGGCCCATTCTGTCTCGAGGGGGCTTGTACAAGATGGATTGAACTGGAGATTCACAGGGATGTTCGTCATCCCACGCGCCACATTCTGGTCCTCAACGACCGGACCGAGATCCATGCGCTCCGCCAAGCCCTCAACGAACAAGCTTCCTTCCACGATCTGGTCGGGAAAAGCTCCGCCATGCTTCGCGTCTATCAATTGGTGCGTGACGTGGCACAGGTTGATACGACGGTGTTGATCGAGGGGGAGACAGGAACAGGCAAGGAACTCATCGCCCGAGCGATTCATTCATCTAGTAGCAGAAAGAACAAACCCTTTATCGCCGCGAATTGTGCGGGTCTCACCGATTCCATCCTGACCAGTCAGCTCTTCGGGCATAAGCGGGGGGCATTCACCGGAGCCATCCAGGATCAGCAAGGCCTATTCGAAGCGGCGGAAGGGGGCACATTGTTCCTGGATGAAATCGGAGACATTCCGCCTCAGGTTCAAACCGCCCTGCTGCGCGTCTTACAGGAGAAGGAAATCACCCGTCTGGGAGAGGCGAAACCACGTGCGGTCAATGTGCGTGTGCTTGCGGCCACCCATCACAACCTCAGCGAAGACGTGCTTCGAGGATCATTTCGGGCCGATCTGCTCTACCGAATACGAATCGCGAGAGTCCAACTCCCCCCGCTTCGAGAGCGGCGTGAAGATATTCCGTTGCTCGCACAGTCGATACTTGGAGAAATCTGTGCAGCCACAGGGAAGAGGGTTGAGCGGTTGCATCCGGACACGCTTCGCCTACTGATGAGCCATTCCTGGCCGGGAAATGTTCGTGAGTTGAAGAGTGCAGTCGAATTCGCCGTGATTAGTTGCAAAAGGAACGAGGTGTGCCCTGAGGATCTTCCCCCAGAGATCACCGCTGCCTCTGTGGTACCAAGCTCGTCCGTGTTTATCCCACTATCGAATCGAGACGAGAAAACCAGGTTGTTGGTGGCCCTTTCAGAAGCCAAAGGCAACCGGACTGAGGCAGCCAAGCGGCTTGGGATCAGCAGAGCAACATTGTATCGCCGCCTCGTCGAACTCGATAGCCAGCCGCACTAACTCCCCTCCCCAAAATCGTAACTCAGTTCTGTCGCATTGGGGCAACCTGACGGTAAAGTCTACCCGCATGACACGGAGGCCTGTTCCATCTGTCCCAGACGAGTCACAGTCCAGAGGAATGGATGATGATTGTCTCATTCTCCTCTCCAGTTGTCTCATGAGACACAGTATTGGATCAGGTGAGACATCTGCACCGCATCTGTGAATCATAGACATACCGGAATCGATCGATATTCCACAGAGAGTCTTGTCCTACGCTGCTGGCATGAGGATTGTACTGGTCTCATGCCAGCAGCGTGTTGGCGTACTCACGAAATGCGGTTCATGACCCTGTCGGATCCTAACTGGCAAAAAGGTAATCCCTATGACGACTCAAGGACTCCTTGTCAAAGGGACAAACGGTGAAGACTACTTACTCACTACGGAACCCAACCGTGGTGCCCACACCCATCGGCTGGTAGTCGTGAAAAAGGTCAACGGTCAGTGGACGCCTGTGGAGGGTGTTCAGGAGGTGGCCTGTCGCGAAGCATTGATCGGCGCGTATGTCGACTTCGTTGTCGATCTTTGCAGAGTGCTGAACTCCTCTGCGACGCAATGGGCAACGGAGGTTGCGTCTGTTCAACGCCATCGCTGCGCTGATGAAGACGAAATTGTTCATAATGAAATAGCCATTCACGGCAATCTTGACTATGGACATCAGTAGGGGGGATTCCATGCGGTGCAAGCGGTGTGGTGGACTGATGGTCGTGGAGTGTTGCGTCGAGGACGAGCTCGAAGAACTGCAGTTAGGCCGAGGAGCTCTTCGTTGTATCAATTGCGGGGCGATGGTCACCGTCAGAATGCTGAGAAATCTTGTGGTTCGACAGGCGGAGGGAGTCAAGACCCGAGAGCCCACCGGGGCGTACGCGCGACATATGAAGCGCACGATGGGCTTCGTGGGAGTGCGTTGGGAGCAATGACTCGAAGATTGCGGAGTGAGGGTGTCTCTCGCAAGGGCGGCATAGGCCCAGGGTTTGATGATGCGCTGTTCAAGATACCTGCTGGTGTCCTGTGGAGTGCACGTGTGGAGTGAGGCTTGGTGAACGAAGCAGTAAGGAGTCAGCTCATGAGTCTCGTACAGGAACAAGAGTATTGTATGAAACAATCCGAGAGAGTTCGACGGCCAATTCGTATACTCATCATCGATCGTTCCATTCTGACACTTCAGGGAATCAAAGAGTTCTTCTCGAGAAATCGCCATATCGAAGTCATTGGTATGGCGGGCAGTCGACAAGAGGCACTCCAAGCCATTCATGCTGAACATCCAGACCTGGTCCTGATAGAGGTGCGAGTGGGACAGGACAGCGGCATTGATCTCTGCAAGACCATTCTGCAGATGCATCCTCAGATAAGAGTCCTCTTCTTTACCACGCAGGATGATAAGGACATCTTGCGCGCAGCCATCATGGCTGGTGCGCACGGATACCTGCTGAAGAGTGCGACAGCCGAGTCTATCGCGAAGAGTCTTGAGGTCGTGGCGACCGGTGGTGCCATCATGGATCAGCACCTCACCGAGCAAGTGATTCAATGGCTCCGCGACAGCAGCACGCCAGATCGCAGGGGATGGAAGGAAGCCTGCTCAAGGGAAGAGCAACACCTCCTTTCATTAGTGGCATCCGGGAAGACCAATAAAGAGATCGGACGGGAGCTGAATGTCGCGCACACGGTGGTCGCCTCTCGCCTACAAAAGATCTATAAGCGGCTCAGAATTTCCAGGCGCTCTGAAGCGGCTCGATACTACATCGATCTCGAAAAGAAGCGGCGGAATTGACCGGATCTCTTTTGAACGAGCAGTGATTCCCGCCCATCCTCCTATGGCAAAGAGGAAGCCGATGTCCGACATCGTGTGGAAGCCACGGATGAATGGGGGATTCCGGACGAGCAATATGGAAGGCTCTGTTTGCCGAGGCCAAAAGGATTTCTTGAAGTGTTCTTGTAAACACGGTATATCCGTAAGTCCGACTAGCGCTATGAAATTACGTATCCTTAAGGAGGAGGACCAATGAGGCCATCGATAGTCACGGCTGGGTTGATCATGGTGTGGTGTCTGACAACAACAATGGGGAGTCGTGCCTTTTCTGCTGATGACGCAGCAATCGTGTCACAGGCCGCACCGGTTCTGGATGTGGTCACTCTGAAAGATGGCAGTGTGATACACGGCGAAGTGATTGAAATGACCGGTGGACTCCTGGTGATCAAAAGCGCTCTGGCTGCAGATCTCATCAAGGTCAAGTGGTCGGAAGTGAGCAAGATTGCCGTCTCACATCCCATCCCCTTTCATCTCAAGGAAGGAACCATTCTGAACGGGACAGTCGAAGAAGGCGAGCCGAGAACGATGAAGGTGAAAGCGGGACCAACCGGAGACACCATGACGGTCCCGATGGATGCGGTGACTCAGGTCAATCCGGTCATCCAGTCCCCAGTCATTTACACAGGAAGCATCAACGCCGGCTACTCACAGTCCACGGGAAACAGCAGTCTGCGGAACATCAGCGTTGTCGGAGATTTAGTCGCTCGGAGCGAACAATTGCGGTTGACCCTATTGGGCCGCTACGTTTATGGAGACAACAGTGGAAGCCTGCAAGTTCGGAATGGCCGAGGAACCATCAAGTTGGACTTCTTTATCACCAAACGGTTCTTCTGGTTCGCGTCAGCCTATGTGGAGAACGACTTCCTGCAAAACCTCAAGCTGAGAACAGCGATCGCCAGCGGACCGGGCTACCAATTCATCGAACGTGGAGACTTCAAAGGTATTTTTAAGGATATGACGTTTTACGCCGAAGCCGGTCCGACCTATTTCAATGAGGACTACCGCGACAATCGCCTCACCGATGATCGGTCGAGCTTTCGCGCTCGTGTGGCGATGAAATGGGATTGGCCATTGTTCGACGGCCGTGTCACGCTGTACCACTACAACGAGATCTTCCCTTCGGTGCAAAACGCGTCGGATTTCTTCTTCACGATGGATAACGGCGTTCGCATGAAGATTTTTGCTGGTCTGGCCAGCGGGTTCCAAGTGACGACTCGATACAATAATCGACCGCCCGCAGGAACGGGCGATACTGATAACTTATATTTGCTCACGTTAGGCTATGCATTCGACACTACCCGCAAACGCTAGCGTTCCTGTGGGGTGGTAGATCAATGATTTCGTTGAGGAGGAGGACATCATGTTAAAGGAATTCAAAGAATTCGCCATGAAGGGCAATGTCCTGGATATGGCGATTGGTGTGATTATTGGTGGGGCGTTCGGAAAGATCGTGTCGTCTATGGTCAGCGATGTTCTGATGCCGCCGATTGGATTGATGATGGGCAAAGTGGATTTTTCTAGTCTGTTCATCGATTTGTCCCGTACGGCACCACCGTCCTTGGCGGCAGCCAAAGCTGCGGGGGCGCCGACGTTGAATTACGGCGTCTTTCTGCAAAGTGTGTTTGATTTCCTGATCATCGCGTTCGTCATTTTCCTGTTGGTCAAACAGGTGAACCGGTTTAAAAAAGAGGCCCCACCACCTCCGGCTGCACCACCGGAACCGACCAACGAAGAGAAATTGTTGATGGAGATCCGTGATTTGCTCAAGAATCGTCACTAAGGTCGGTTCAACCGTCATAGCTCGATCATGTGAGGTATCTGTCTCGCAGATCGGGGAATAAGGAGACCACTATGGGAGCTATCAAAACCGTGACTGTATTGACTGGGTTGGTTGTCCTCGCTGGTTGTTCAGCGATGCCCAATCATCCGTCGTCCTATATCAAACAACCGACCGTCTGCATCGACAAGAAATGGTATGGCTATCATCAAGGCAGCGGATGTCCGTCAACTGCGAAGGCAGTGGTCTCGGATCCAATGGCTGACCGTCTCGCGGCTCTTGAGCGGGAGCGTCAACGGTTGGCGGATGAACTTGAGGCCGCACGACGACAGAATGGAGCGCTGAGCAGCCGGGTCAGTGAGCTAGAACGGCAACTCGCTGATCGTGATCATGAGATAGCCCATCTGCGTTCCGGAGCTGGTGATCATGATGCGCTCTCGAGTCAGCTCTCGGCAGCCAGAGGCGATATGGGGCAGTTACAGAGCGAAAGAGATCGTCTCGCAGCTGAATTGGCAGCAGCCAGGCAACAATTGGGGGATAGCGATCGACTGGCGACCGACCTTTCTGCGGCAAAGCAGCGTATCTCTGATCTTGAGGCCCAGTTAGGCGATCGAGACAGGGACCTCTCTGCAGAAATGGCTAAATTGAAGCAGGCAGAGCGCGGACTGATTCGGGCGCTGAAACCGCAAATCGACCAGAAACATATTACCGTCGATCTGAATAACGAGCGATTGCTGATCAATCTTGCGTCAGGCTATTTATTCGGGTCTGGTGAGGACCAGCTCAAGCCCGCAGGAGCGGATGCGCTTAAGCAGGTTGGGTCCGTTCTGAAGGATTTCCCGGAGTATCAGGTTCACGTCGAAGGGCATACCGACAATCGACCGATTCTCGGTGCACTGAAAAAGAAGTTCCCGTCCAATAAGGAATTGTCCGAAGCGCGTGCAGCGAACGCCGCGCAAGCGTTGGCGGATGGTGGGTTTGCAGGCGCTCACTCAATGGGAGCTGCCGAAACCAAGCCGGTGATGTCCAACGCGACCAGTGAGGGACGGGCAAAAAATCGTCGAGTTGAAATCAGCGTGACCAAGTAGGTGTGTGACATTTTAGGGGAGCGGCGAAGATATCGCCGCTCCTTCCGCCATGATATGTGATTCGCCTGAAAGGAAATCAACCATGAAACAGAAAGCGGTCTTAGTGGGCGCAGTGTTAACAGTCGTCATATGTGGTCTGAGTCAGTCAGCCTGGGCAGTCGACATGGGTGCCATGAAGCAAAAGGTTGAGACGGTGAAAGGTCAAGCGGAGAACGTGAAGAAAGAGGGTGGAGAGACCGCACAGAGCGCGAAGGACCTGAAAGCTCAGGATGCCATGAAGAATGCGGGAGAAATGAAGGACGAGGGGAAGAAGCTCAAAGACGCCGTCACCGGCAAGTAGTATCTCAAAATTGTTTCCTCATGTAGAGGTTGGCGCGGCCATGACGCGCCAACCATTCCAACCTTCCAGGTGCCGTACTCTCCTGCCAGATAGGCCCTTGCGGAGTCTATTTCTTCTCACGATATCGTCATAAGCCCAATTCCGTGAGCGACGGGTGGCTGTCAGGACGCCGGCCCAACGGCCAGTGGTACTTCCGCTCAGATTCCTTGATAGAAAGGTCGTTGATACTCGCGAGACGCCGTCGCATCAGACCATTGTCAGCAAACTCCCAGTTTTCATTGCCATAAGATCGGAACCAATTCCCTGAATCGTCGCGCCATTCATACGCAAACCTCACGGCGATGCGGTTATCGTGGTACGCCCACAGTTCTTTGATCAAGCGGTAGTCCATCTCGTGGCGCCACTTGCGAGTTAAGAACTGAACGATAGCGTCTCGGCCTGTTAGGAACTCTGAACGATTTCGCCACTGACTATCGGCACTGTAGGCCAGCGAGACTCGCTCGGGGTCTCGCCTATTCCATGCGTCTTCAGCCATTCGTACTTTCTGGATCGCAGATTCCATGGTGAATGGGGGTAACGGAGCCCGAGGCTGTTCGAGACTATTCATGATGGCGGACCCTCTCCGTTGGGATTGAGGGCGGGCGCGAATGGAATCGCCGTTGGCTCCCGCCCTCTCACTGCAGATCTTTAGCTATGATAATACCGTTCTTTAATGATCAAACCGTCCAGCCAGTCCGTTTTGACGACTTGTTCTAGGCTGATCGTTTGCCCATTCTTCAATTTTACGGTCAGCACAGAGTCGTAGAAGCTGGTATTCCCAGAAACAGCCACGGTGCCGATGGTATAGCTGACAAAGGCGGCCACCCCAATCGTCTCTCTAAATTTGTCCAGTCGCTCAATGGCGGCCTGTTTTCCCACGAGCGGTGCCTGATTGCCTTCCTGTGTTACGACCGAGTCCGCAAAGTAGATCTTCTGACCTTCAGTCATTTGACCCTGCTTCAAAATGCCCAACATTTCCTCCAACGTGTCCTTCACTGACGTGCTCATGATGATTGCTCCTTTATGCCTGAGGGCGTTAAATGGTGCTACTACTGAATCGCCGAAGTCTTTATGATTTTCGCAGAGGCAGCTGAGCCTCGAGTTCGGCGATTCTGGCTTTCAACGGGCCCACCAGCTCTTCGACCTCTTCGAGCGAGTATCGTGGTGTGATGTACTTCGGACAATTCCAGTCGAACGACCGCACGTCGATGAAGACGATGCGTTCCACTCGTGCTTTCATGACTGGGTTGGCGAGTTGTGCCGCAAGGTCTGGATGTAACCGGGCATCTTCCACCCTCGCATGGCCGAGGATTTTCAGCCTGGCCCGATTCGGGTAGTCCATCAGAAAGAGGGAGACACGATTGTCCACGGACAGGTTGCCTGTGCTCAAGAGTTGTCGGTTCCCTTGATAGTCCGCAAAGACCAATGTTGAGGGATTGAGCAAGCGCAGAACCCCCCTTGGCCCTCCGCGATGCTGGACATAGGGCCAGCCGGTTTCGCTCACCGTGCCCAGGTAGAAACTATCTCTAGCTGCGAGAAACTCAGCCTCTCCTTCCCCCAGGAGATCGCGCTCAGGCGCACCCGTGATATTCGCCGCATGGCCATAGTACTGCTGCTGGGCGCGAAGCACCGACTCGGTCATCATGGTGTCGAGATATTTCATCGCCATCGGCTCACCCTCCATCGAGTCAGCCTGGCAACGGATAACCGTTGCCAGGCTGATCTCTTTCCTATTCGTGCTGTCAGAATACGACCGTGTTCCAACCTTCACTGACATATCGGCGCAAGCTCAACAGACCCGACGTACCAGCCAGTGCATGGTCCTTCTTGAGCGGGACGCCGCACGATTCCACGCTTTCTTTCGCGCCAAAGACATCCGCGCAGCCGCAAGATGCGCCTTGCACAACATCGCGTACGGCGTTGTAGAGTCCATTGGCGGGATGCGAGAGTTTGGTGAGTTCCGCCGGCCAACGGGTGCCGGTGCCGTTGAAGACGACAGCGACTTCATCACCCTTCTGCTTGCACTCCGCCGCCAACGCTAGCGCATTAAAGACCCGCCCTAGGGCTTCTTCTGAACCATTCTTCGGGTCTGACATCACAATGATTGCGGTTTTCATGGATCCTCCTTGATGGTTAAGCGGTCTTGATACACGGTTTGTGATGGGCTTTTGTATGTGAATCGCCATCGTGCTGAACTGATATGGCAAGGTGGGTGCCATGGCGCGTCATCATCGACGAAAACGGAGAAACTGCTGAACAGATCAGGAGTTAGATGCGAGAAAGATTCGAAGTGATGTCAAAAGAGGGACGGGCAATACCACGATATCTCGTGGCTCCACGATATATCAGAGGAAGTCTGTCGGATGTGTGATCAGGAGGAAGGACGTGGTTTCTTGATGCCAAGTTTCTGCATGCGGGATCGCAACGTATTGGGATGAAGGCCCAGTCTCGTCGCCGCGCCCTGCTTCCCTTCGACCACCCAATCAACTTCTTGTAGTACGAGGGTGATATGGGCGCGTTCAACTTCTTCGAGCGTGCGTGACGTGTCAGGGGCTACTGCTTGATCCGATTGGAAGAGCACCTCATCAACCTGGAGGACAGGTCCTGGTGAGAGGATCGCGGCCCGTTCGATGACATTCTCCAGTTCGCGGACATTGCCGGGCCAGGCGTAGCGCATGAGGCGATCCATGGTCTGTTGGGAGATCTGATCGAGTCGTTTCCCAAACTTCTTGGACAATCGTCCGGCAAAGGTACGCACGAAGAGCGGAATATCCGATGTCCGATTTCGCAAGGGTGGCAGGTCGATCGGGAAGACGTTGAGCCGGTAGAGGAGATCGGAGCGGAATGAGCCGACCTTCACCGCGGCAGGGAGGTCTCGATTCGTCGCTGCGATCACTCGGATATTCACCTTTGTGGAACGGCCGCTGCCGATCCGTTCGAACTCCCGTTCTTGGAGCACGCGCAAGAGTTTCACCTGTGCATCCAACGGCAATTCACCCACCTCGTCCAGAAAGATGGTTCCGCCATCGGCCAGTTCAAAGCGCCCGATTCGCTTGGCGAGCGCGCCGGTGAAGGCACCCTTCTCGTGTCCGAATAATTCGCTCTCGACGAGATTGGCGGGGATCGCGCCGCAATTGACGCGTACGAGAGGTCTCGCGCTGCGGGGGCTGAGGTCGTGCACGGCCCGAGCAATGAGCTCCTTGCCGGTTCCGGTTTCGCCCAAGAGCAAGACGGTTGAATCGGTCGGAGCCACTTGTTCAACCTTCCTCAACACAGCCTTCATCGCCTGGCTCTCACCGATGATCTCATCGAAATGATGGTCGAGTTTGATCTCTTCTCGGAGGTACACATTTTCAGCCTGAAGCCGGTTGGTGAGTTGCTCGACTTCGGCGAAGAGCTGGGCGTTCTTGATTGCGGTGGCTGCTTGATGGGCAAACGTGGCCAGCCGTTCACATTCCTCATCCGCCAAGGGGCGTCGTCCAAACATCGCGATGACGCCAAGCACGTCCCCGCGAAAGACGAGGGGATAGCCGGCAAAGGACTGGAGCCCGTTGTCTTTCATCCATTGTTTGTTCGGGAGTCGATCGTCGCCGAGCACGTCGTTCGTCTGCATCGGCCCCGCACCTTGGGCGATCTTGCCGATCTTCAGCGACCCCAGCGGAATACGGCGGTATTCTCCATCGAGAGTTGAATAGAGTCCCGCGCTCGCCCTGAGATGTAAACACTGGGTGTGGTCTCTGCAGGCAGAGGCCTTATAACAGCCGGTACAGAGATCGCCAGGACCGAGCAGCCAGATGCGGGCAAAGGCGGCGTCAAGATCATCCACGAGACCTTGTGTGATGGTGGTAAGGACGACATGGAGGTCTAGACTCGACGCCATCTGCAGCGCGATGCGATCAAGCGCCTTCTGAGCAGGGGAGGATGGGGTTGACGAGGAAGGACTCTCCATCTGGTGGTCTCCGATGTGGACGAGGTCCAGCGTGGAGGACGATAAGTCCCGGACCGAGGATTGTCAATCTATAGGAGGAGGCTGGTTGCAGGATAGAAATGCGCTGCTGATGAGAGAGGTGGTGCTGAGAACCGGCCTCTGTTTTCACAGGTCTTCTGGTTTAAGACCTGTCACCTTGGCTAGGCGGGCCAACATACGTGGACCAATCTCGTCGCGATCGTGAAACGCAAAGACGACATCGGGCCATCCAGTCCGTTGTAGAATTTTATGAGGACCGGTCGTTCGTTTGATCTGCCAACCGATGCGGAGGAGTCCGGAGAGAACACGAGAAGCTTGAGTCGACGGCCAACGACTCATGCCGCAATAAACGAGACGTTTAGCAGCTCCTCAGGTACCGCCTCGTCATGTTCGAGGCGATCGGCCATTGCACGAAGAGCCAAGGCTTGGACAGCCGCGAGGGCAGCAACTTTCGTTTGCCCATAGGCCATCACGCCGGGCAGTGATGGCACCTCGCCGATCCAGCGGCCATCTTCCTCTTGTTCTAACTCGATTTTAAATTGAGTAACCTTTGCCATGAGTATCCTCTAAGTCGTTCAACTAGTGCTAGGCTAAGCCCCACTCGGCTAAAAATCAAGTAACTCTCTGAAGGGGGTTAGGACGCGGCCAGGTGTCCCTCTATACTGCCCTAAGACACTGCTGTGCCAGGATGCCGAGAGTCAGTTGGTCGGGTTGGCCGTCGAAGTATTTGAGCAGGGCGTCGTTGAAGAGGGTGTTGTCGGTGGCGGCTGAAAACAAGGTCATGCAGGATCGGAATTTGAGATAGTCGGGATACCCGAAGATCTCCTCAGCGCTGCGTCCTTCCACATCGAGAACAAGCTGCGCGCATTCGCGGAGTCGAGGACCTAGGACAGGGTGTTGGAGATAGGCCTTGGCCTCGTCGAGTGAGCCAATGGCGAATTGCTGTGCCATTGCGCTGTGGCCAAGACCGGCGATCTGAGGAAAGATGAACCAAATCCAGTGGCTGGATTTTCTTCCGGCCCGCAGCTCAGCGAGGACTGTGTTGTAGGTGGGCGCTTGGGCGGTGAGGAAGCGGTGGAGATTGTACGCGGCGCTCATAAACTAGCTGAGGCCAAGTATATTCCATTCAGGACGAGATCATGCCGTGCAATGTTGGATTGCAAGGACGGACACTCTCTCTCGGCCGGGACATCACTCTTTCCTGGCCGAATCCCCAGTGTGTGATTGACAGTTCAGCGGCATCGAGTATATGGTTGCCATATACAACATAAGGCATGAGATGACGCGACTGCCAGGTGTGGAAGGGTTTAATTGGGACGAGGCAAATCTTACCAAGAATTGGGAGAAGCACCGGGTTACTCCGTGGGAATGCGAGCAGGTCTTCTTCAATCTGCCGCTGGTGGTCGCCGATGACCTCGCCCATTCTACGGTGGAGCCTCGATATTACGTGCTGGGACAGACTGATGCTGGACGCCGCTTGTTTATCGTCTTCACCATCCGTCGACGGCGCATCCGCATTATTTCAGCCAGAGATATGAGTCCCAAGGAGCGGAGGACGTATCGTGACCAAACTCAAAAAAAGACCGACGTTCAAGAGTGAGAAACAGGAAGCTGAGTTTTGGGCGTCACACGACTCAACGGAGTATGTCGACTACTCCAAGAGTCGTCGGATGGTGTTTCCCCGGTTGAAGCCGTCAACCGAGACGATCTCGCTTCGTCTGCCAAAATCCCTCTTGGATCAACTCAAGACGATCGCGAACAAACGCGACGTCCCGTATCAGACACTGCTCAAGCTCTTCGTGCTCGAACGCGTCCAGGCCGAGTTGCATCACAAACCCGCCAAAGCCTCTTAGCAGGCTGTTGATAAAGTCCTCCAGCGTCGTTCGCGCCACGCTCAGAGGCTCAACGTACCCGACAGCGTACGATTTGCCTCTTCGATCGCTGCGGCCTTGCCGGACGGCCTTTCTGAACAGCCTGCGGGCCAATCCGATTCCGCCGATGATCTCGAATGCCGCGCGTGTGTGGCATGGTCACCAAGTTGGATAACACACTGCGAGCGCGCTCCTGATCGCGCCGATCACGCGAAACGAGTTTGAATGTGGCGGGTGGGGCAGCGCTAGCGCTGTGTCATGGTGTGCTGGGCTAGGATTTCCAACGTCTTTTGGTCTGGCTGGCCGTCGAAGTATTTCTCCAGAGCGTCGTTGAAGCGGGTGTTGTCGGTGGCAGCGGACATGAATAAGGTCATGCAGGACCGGAATTTCAAATTGTCCGGATAGCCGAAGATCTCCTCAGCGCTGCGACCCTCCACATTCAGAACAAGCTGGGTACACTCTCGGAGTCTCTGACCCAGGACTGGGTGTTGGAGATAAGCTTTGGCTTCATCAAGTGATGCGATGGCGAACTGCTGCGCCATGTTGCTGTGCCCCAGGCCGGCGATCTGCGGAAAGATGAACCAGATCCAGTGACTGGATTTTCTCCTGGCTTGGAGTTCAGCGCGGACTGTGTCGTAGACGGGCTCTTGCGCGCCGAGAAAGCGTTGGAGGTTGTATCGGTCAGTCATGGGCTATGCTCGTCAGACACTCGAATCTAATTGGTTGAGCGCCGGAAGTTTGTCGAGAAGACTGAGGGGGTGTATATCACATAAGAGGTGATAGGAAAGGAAGGATCTGAGGTCGAAGGTGATGAAAAGCTAGCCTGGCACGCGTTAGGAGTGGTTCCCGACAGCTGTCTCTCTCAAAAAAACGGGTTTATGACCGCGTCGTTACCGAGGATGGATAGTTACTTTCCAATCAGGGCCAGGATCGGGAAGGTAGTTGCTAATTTTATTGTTATCTTGTTTATCCAAGGGATCTAAGTCCAACCAACCACTCGGGGTTAGAACACACAACCTGCTCTCGTCAAATTCATCTTCGACCCACATACAAATAGCCCTCTCCCTCGAAGAGGTTTCATAGCTGCCCGAGAAAATTACCTCCCAAAGGTTTCGGAGGAATGTCTGATCCTTCTCCTTTAGGCCTTCCCACAACTCTCGTGATTCGCGCCTCAAGCACATCACCAGCCATCCTACTGAGTGGCTGACAGAAGACAATATCTCTTGCTTCACCGGCAAGGGGTTTAATGACTTAGCGAAACTTTTCCTACACCAAATCTCACCTTCCTGATCTAGACTGTCAGATAAAAAGTGTTCGCTATTCCATATAGTCGTCGTGCGCGTAAATTCAGAAAGACCATGGAACTTGGCACAACAAAGCGCAAGCCACTTCTCAGGAAAACAACTTTTAACCCTAAAAGGGCCACGGTTTGCATCGAACTTTGGAGGAGTAGTCCAGATTGGCACCATTTGTATTCTAGGTTTCAACTGATGGATCCGCCTTTGCCCTTGATGAACCTTAGTTTGCAGGGAGGCATGCTCTGCCAACACTACCTTGTCTGGAGGAGTAGCCCAGGAAAACCAAGGCAGTCCTTCGTAAACTTGGTCGTCATACATTTCCTGAATGTTCCCGCTGACACTGACCTTTGCCCCCTTCCATGTAATATTCGCACCAACAAAACCCCCGAAACTATTGCACGAAATAAGAGGGAACTTAAGTGGCTTCCATACGCGCTCTTCTGTATATCTAGCGCCCTCAATTGCTAGCCAGTGTACCGGTTTTGTAGGGGCCATCGCTGGATCGGCCAGCTTCATATTTAATGTCTGCATAACCGACCCCTTCATACCTTGAACAATTTCTTTTCTCCACTGCTTCACCTGCTTCATGAGCCATGAGCTGCATTTGGCGCTCTGATAGGTTGCATGCAATTCCTTTCGATCAACAGCAATTTCGCCCGCAGCTGACGAAATCCAGTCTACCTCTATAGATGTGCCACGGGGCGTAGCCATATACTTCCAATTACTTCTAGAAATTCTGCGTGGGCGTGAAGCCACAGTCATTCCTTTCCAGGACTCTTGAACTCTGCCATCCGGAAGGAACATGTAGCCATCCCTTATCCTCTTGACGATAAGATAACCTTTCTTCTGGTTAACTCGCAAAAATGCAAGAGCCTCATGGCCCAGTAAGTCGAAGTAGGGGATGTGTACCCTAACAACCCCAAGCTTATCGGGCATTACCTCCTCAATAACTCGCCACTTGAGACATTGACGTACTTCTGCCCTAACCTGCTTAATATAATTGTCTTGTGCTTCAATCTGTTGCTGCTGCTCAGAGGAGAGAATATCAACAGTGCTCTGTTTGCGGCGGCGAGTCTGCTCCCATCTAATCGCGCCGAGCAAATCTTCGGCAAAGTCGTTCTGCGTTTTGCACCAACCGGGACTGAAAGTAATCCCTGGACACTCCGTCAAGCCGTTTCCCATCTCAAATCTGCATGGTATGCGTCGAAGCGTCTTTTTTACATAATTGGTGACGACCTCGAACCAATTATCGGGTTGGAGTCCTACAATATCATCGCGAAGATGGAGCCGGATTATCGTGCCTGGCGATAAGTTGTGCTGCCTCCTTAACTCGCCAAAGGATCCCACGCCAGAAGTTGTAAAGCGCCAGCCTGTAGGTTCGCCATCTTTTGGTTCCTGACTACGTTTGGTCTCTATTATGAGTCGATCACAGATCATGAAGTAACTCAGAACTCCGATACCAAACTGACCTGTTCGACCCAATCGAATCCCTTTCTCTAAACACCTTCGCTCTAAATCCAGAACATCATGCCTAGAGCTGGTTCCGCTAACGAGAACATGATTTTCAATTATGGAACGGGTCATTCCGACCCCATTGTCGGTGCAGACAAGCCAGCTGCCTTCGTTATCAACTTCTAGCCGTAACCTTACTGTATGTAATGACGCCAGTTGTTCCTCGAGTTTGGGATCAGCGGGGGCATCCTGCTCTAGTCGGAGGTACGCTATTTTTTCACGGACTGCGTCGAAGGCGTTTTGCAGTAACTCACGGACAGCCACTAAGGGATCACCATAAAGCGCAGTCCCTGCGAGGAGTTGCAACATCTTCTCTGTGTTAGGCCTGAACGCTCCGTTGATAAATTCGTAAGTTCCCTCTTTAGGGCGGATATTTTCAGAGACGGTGCTGGAAAGGCTCCATTTGTGGGGCAGGGTTCGGTTTAGACCTGGGCATACTTCGAAGTGTGTGTGATCGGCGAGGGCCTGGCAGACCTGCAACTCTGCATTTATCGCTTCAACCATCAAGTGAATGGCCTGCTCCGTAGGTGCATCGGATGGTCGAGCATGAAGACTCAGGTTGTTCCCTTCCTTAACCAGGGTTACATCGTGGTCCTTCCGCCAATAGATTGCACTTTCTGGGCTTATATCTCGATGTCGGAATATCACGCTGGGGGTCCGCTCGGGGTCGAATTCCAGAATGTCAGCTATTCTCAGAACACAGGCAAGAAACCGTAGATGCACTACCATTCCACCTGGATTCACTACGACTGGGGCGAATGACTGAGCCACAAGTTCGTTGTAGCCTACATGATGGCTTTGGCACAGTTTAGTGATGCCATCTACCCAATCCTTGTATTGCCCCAACTTCAATAAACCTAGGTTCTGTTTAATCCATTCCGCGCCCCAATCATTGTGGCGGGCGCGAGCGTAATGGGTGATAAGTTCTTGGCAAGTACGGAGGTTTTTGCTGGTAGGTTTGGTGTTTGTGAGCGGGGGCGTAATTTGTCTTCCATCATCATCGAGCCAGCGTTGGAAGGTGCGGATATCCTCTAGAGAGAGCCCATCGCTTTCGCCAGAAAGGAGAAAATTAAAATGGGAAGTCACCTTGCGCAATTGAGGAGTCATGCCGATATCATGGAGGTAGGCTGAGAGGAGCAGAAAGGCTAATTCATAGATCGATAAGCCTTTGAGTGTTTCCGGTAGAATGATTTCATGCATGCGCTCAGCCACTCTAAATGCGTGTCCATCATCGTGCAGCGTAAAGTCCGTAGCAGCTGTCCCACCCTTAGACAGGATTCTTTGAATATCCGGCATACATCCTTCGAGTGTATGGCGCACCTCCCCTGCCAAGGGGGAACCATCTTTCTTAAGAAGCTTCCATAAAACAGTTTCTCGCCAGTCAGATACAATCTTGGGCGAATCGGTTCCCGTCATCGGTCCCCTCGTAATATACTGATGCTATAGGCGGTATTTCTTAACCCATAGCGTCAGATTATGAGGCGCTAATGATACCCGAGTAACTGTGATATTGCACTTTGAGCAGAAAGGCGAGGTCAGGCAAACCTCTTTTTGTGGGTGCAGAATGGTTGGTTTATGCAGACTTAAAGTTTAGGGCCTTGCGAGTCGTAATCGTCATAGGTCTTATGGATATTGTGCGTTGTGATGTTGGTGGGGAGTATGGCGCAAAAAAACAATTGGTTAACTCTAGAGGGAAATATTGAGGAGACGTCATGGCGACTCACAGTTGATCCTGTTCAGCCGGTGGGGCGGTGGGGATGTCCTGATTGAAGGCCGTCGTTAGTATTTATTCGACCAGCTCCACCGGAATGACGGTGAGCTCGTCGCGTCCTTCCATCGACCGCTTGTCCGGTATCTTGCCAGGGGCCCACGTGGCTTCCGTCAGGACCACCCACGCGGTCTTTGAATTGTAAAGCTTTGCCGGCAGCGGCAGGACCACAGACGCATCGCCGTTGATGCTTTACTCAGGCAGCAATTGTTGGACTGGGTTTTCGGACTCCAATGCTGTGAGTTCGAGCCCCTCTATTTCTTGGAGCGATTTTCCGGCAATCGCTTGTAGGTCTCCATACATGCCTACAGTCGCTTGCATGACTCGCTCAATCTGCTCTTCTCGCTTCGCCCATTGCTTGGTTATGGCCTTCTTCTCTCTGTCCAGATCTTCCTGCATCGAAGAGAAGGCTTCGACGATGGCTTCCACTCGATGGCGGAACCGTGGGCCAGTCAGATACTGGTAGACCATTTCGGTCTTGGTCTGTTGGCCATCAAGTGCCTGCCGAGCTGAGGCGAGTTCGATTAGGGAATGGCGGAGCGCAACTGCCAAGGAGAACACCGACTTCGCGTTCGTGACCCAGATTCCATCGACCAAGTCAAAAGACTCGACGTCCTTGGGAAGAGTCTGACTGACGATAATAGCAATGTCTGCTTTGGCCGTTCGCTGATCGTCACGGAGTTTGACCAACCAGCCATCGCTCCAATTCTTGGTTCGCTTGGATTCCCATAAGATGGTTCCACAGAGCTGACCGAGAGGACCCATGACCCGCTGGAGGGCATCGCCGCCGAATTCGCCTTTCGGAACCGGTTCGATCGTGTCCCGCGGGAACCTTGCTCTGAGTAATGCTTCCAGTTCTAGTTCCTGGACCTCGCCTTGGAGTTGCTGCGATCCCTGTTCCGCCCTGCGTTTGAGTTCTTCGATCTGGGTCTGCATGGAGGCGATAGTTTGTTCCTTCTCCAGCACCTTGAGCTTCAGGCTCTCTTCTGCCTCTTTTTTTGCCTGTTCGCGGGTAGCCAGCAATCCATCCTGCACGCGCTTTTCGACCGTGAGTTCTAGCTCTCGCCTGGCATCGTCAAGCTCACGCTTTTGGCGGATGAGATCGGCCTGTACTTTCTGAGCCTCGGCGAGTTTAGCGTCACGTTGACTGAGGACTTCCTGGAGCTCGGCCAACTCTCGTGCCTTCTGGTCGATATCCGATTGCAGAGCAAGTTTCGCCTTCTTGGATTCCTCTGTGACAATCTTCGCGCGTTCCGCGACAAGTTTCTCGGCAACCTGATCATCAATGGCCTGCTTAGCTTTCGCGACGGCTTCTTCTCGCTCGCGTAGAGACGTTTCTTTCCTGGCAATATCCGTGTCTTTCAGCGCCAGCCGCTTCTCGTAGTCACGACGAGTGGATTCAATTAACGGGGCAGCAAGGGATTCGGTCAGCTTGATCTCTGTTTTGCAGTTTGGGCAGATGATCGTTGGTTCTGTCATGAAGTCCTGCTCCGGCTAGTAGCTTGGATGGCCACTGTCCTACCCCTCTGGGGAGTAGAAAGCAAGATTACACAAAGAGGGAAGCTCAAGGGGAGTGTCGCTACGATAAATTTTCAGTTAGGCCAGTACGGCTGCGAGGCGTCTACGTCGCTCACAGTTTATCCCGTTCAGTCGGTGAGGCGGTGGGGATGTCCTGCTTGAGGCCGCCAGTAGGACTTTTTCGGTCCGCTCCACCGGAATGACGGCGAGCTTGTAACGTCCTTCCATCGGCAGATTATCGGATTAGGCTGCTGCCTTTTTGACCCGGACTTCTGTCCGATGACCGGTTGCGGCCAGGACCCGAATCAGCACATCGGTCGAGACCCCGTGGGTATTCCCGTTTGCAATCGCTGCATGGGTCAGCCGACCGGCTTGAATGATTTTGGCCAGGACAACGGTGAGTTCCGACCGAAATTCCATTTCAGCGGCATCCGCCGCGGACAAACCCAGCGCGTGCCCCAGATCTTCGGCCGATTGAACCGTCACTCGTTTGTTGGATCTAGTCGTTGCCATTGGAGAAATTGCAACAGGTAAGCTCAGCTATACTGATCCCACATATCGCACTCGCCTTCCTGGTTAGACGCGTGTCAGCTTTGTCCGCCGACTTGAGGCCTTTGTCTTCCGGGAGACTTTGGAGACGAGGGGGAACTTCTCAGGGGATTGAATAGACGCGACAGCAAGATCGATATCGAGAGCGGGCCAATAGAGGTGATGTGGTTGCGGCCATTCGACGTTGATGATCTCTTCTACCGAAGCGCCTTTGAACCAGGGAAAGGCCTTGAAGGCGACAAAGAGCTCTTGGTCGGTCAGTAAGACCCAGAAGCCATGCTTCGAGATGTTGGTGACCTCAGCTCCCGAAATGTTCATCCGGCGCACCATGGCCTCACTTCGTACTGGTACAGCGCATGTTCCGCCGTGAGATTCCCAGTACCGGCAAATCTACTTGTTGCCAGTCAGGGACGCAAGGCATGTAGGCTCAGCTGTACTGATCCCACGTGTCGCATTGCTTGATCGACCAGAACACCGCTTCTTTAAGCTTCTTCAGCGTCATATTGTCCGGATCTCGAATGGCTTGGAGTTTCTTGTCCAGGTCATAGAGCGGCTGGATCGACCGCTTGTCCGGGATCTTGCCGAGTGCCCAAGCGACTTCCGTCAAGACCGTCCAGTCGGTCTTCGGATCTTGCAGTTTGGCCAGTAACGGCAAGACGACCGACGCGTCCCCATGGAGGCCGCCAAGTTGGCCTAAGGATTTGGCTGCCGCGGCCTGCACCTCCAGCTGGGGAGAGGTATTCATCAGCTCAACGAGCAGAGGGATGCCGTCTCGGCCGAGGTTGCCGATTGCTGCGAGGGCTTGTCTGGCAAGGTCACGATCTTTGAGCGCTTCCTTCAACTTCGGCATTGCGGCATCGGCCTGCATGTCTCCAAGCAGCGA
>DIHK01000038.1:40668-87939 GCA_002420115.1 Nitrospira sp. UBA5698 | reverse complement strand
GAGTGCCCCCATTCCGCCGCCAGCAACAGGGGAAACTCATACTTCTCCAAGGCTTCCTGTAGCTTTGTCATCGCGTACCGGCCGGCATCGGGTGCTTGTGCCGCTTGGGAGGCAGCGACGGGATCCTCAAAGTCAGTGCGTACTTCCTTCTGCCATTTGATCTTCATCCCCCCGAGCAGGTAGGTCAGCTGACAGGCAGGGCCCTTCCAGAGTCGGGATGGGGCGTCAGGCAGGTCGGCATCTCCGCCTGTCACGGCCGTGCCCTCCCAGGTCTTGCGTTGCTCGCATTTCACGCGAAGGACGACGTCATGAGCTTGCTCAGAACTTCGAACGGCCTTGTATCCGGTTTCGGTCAGCCGTTGTGCGACGGTGTCGACGAGGGAGGCGGAGTCCGTTGTGCCCTTGTCCGTGAGGGCCAGGACATCGACGAAGACGGTCTGGATCTTCTCCAGTTGGGTCCGTTGTTCCGGTGTAAAGTACTCACGGTAGGCCAACCCGGGAGACGCAAGCAGACTCAATACAAAAGCAGAGAGGAATATTGGTACGACAACCATACGGAATGGATAACGCATCTCTTCACTCCACTCCCGCTCGTGCCAACTAGTTCACGGGGTATGAGGCGCTGACCGAGCTCCGCCAAAACTTTTTGTCGGCTGAAATTGCAGTATACACCCGCAAGCTCCTCCGACGGTGTCTGTCGATTCCATTGTGCAGAAAGTGATATTGACAGCCCGTCATTCCCAATGCTACCTTCGCGAGCTCTGCTTCGTGACTTTCACGAAACTTTCAGGTCCGTCTACATAATGTAAGTGAGTCGAGAACGGTGATTAAAACAACAGTTGCGCGACGTTACGCACAGGCCCTCTTCGAACTTCTTGACCAATCCAGCATCGAAGTGACGCGGAATGCTCTCGATAGCCTGGGGCAGGCTCTGAAGGAGTCTGACCAGCTGCGGCATGTCGTGGCGTCACCCGCGTTCAGTGTGGAGGAAAAGATCTCGGTGTTGCAGGGGCTGGCCGAAAAATTAGGATGTCCACAGGCCGGTCAGGCATTTCTTGGACAATTGGTGAAGAAGAGCCGGATCGGGTTCTTGCCAGAGATTGCCGTGGCGTTTGGAAAGTTGGTGGATCAGGCAAAGGGTACTCAGGCGGTGACGGTGTCGTCCGCGACGGCACTTCCCAGTACAGAACAGGATCGGATTAAAGCGCGGCTGCGGGACACACTCAAGCGCGAAGTGGATGTCACGTTTCAGACCGACGCGAGTCATCTTGCCGGGCTGCAGATCCGCATCGGCAGCACGGTGGTCGACAGCACCGTCCAGGGTCGCCTGCGCGACCTGCACGTGGCGTTGACACGAGAATAAAAGGAGTCGTCATGCAGATCAGGGCCGAAGAAATCAGTGCGATCATCAAGGAAAAAATCAAGGGGTTCGACAAGCAGGTCGATGTCAAGGAAACGGGCTCGGTCATTCAGGTCGGCGACGGTATCGCCAAGGTCTACGGTCTGGACGGGGCCATGGCCGGAGAGATGCTGGAGTTCCCTGGCGGACTCTATGGCATCGCGCTCAACCTGGAAGAAGACAATGTCGGCGCCGTGTTGATGGGTGACGACGTCGGAATCAAAGAAGGTGACCCGGTCAAGCGTACCGGTCGCATCGCGGAAATTCCGGTCGGCGAAGCGCTCGTCGGTCGTGTCGTCAATGCCATCGGTCAGCCGATCGACGGCAAGGGGCCGATCCAATCCCCGCATCATTCCCGGATCGAGGTGGTGGCACCCGGCGTGAATACGCGGCAATCCGTCCGAGAGCCGCTGCAGACCGGTATCAAGGCGATCGACGCCATGATTCCGATCGGTCGTGGTCAGCGTGAGTTGATTATCGGGGACCGTCAGACCGGCAAGACGGCGATTGCGGTCGATACGATCATCAATCAAAAGGGTCTGGGCGTCTTCTGCATTTACGTGGCCGTCGGTCAGAAGCGATCAACGGTGGCTCGCGTGGTGAAGACGCTCGAGGAAAACCATGCGATGGAGTACAGCATGGTCGTGTCGGCGAGCGCCAGCGACCCGGCCCCGATGCAGTTTCTGGCTCCATTCGCCGGTGCGGCGATCGGAGAATACTTCCGCGATAACGGCAAGCATGCGTTGATCGTCTACGACGATTTGTCGAAGCACGCCGTGGCCTATCGCCAGCTCTCGCTCTTGCTTCGCCGGCCTCCGGGACGCGAAGCCTATCCGGGCGATGTGTTCTATCTGCACTCACGCTTGCTTGAACGGGCAGCGAAGCTCAGTGAAAAACTCGGCGGAGGAAGCCTCACGGCTCTCCCCATCATTGAAACGCAAGCGGGTGACGTGTCCGCCTATATTCCCACGAACGTCATCTCGATCACCGACGGGCAGATTTACCTTGGAAGCGATCTGTTCTATTCCGGTATACGGCCGGCGATCAACGTCGGACTATCAGTCTCCCGCGTCGGCGGATCTGCTCAGATTAAAACGATGAAACAGGTGGCCGGTACGCTCCGGTTGGACCTCGCTCAATATCGTGAAATGGCGGCGTTTGCCCAGTTTGGAAGCGAGCTCGACAAGGCGACGCAGTTGCAGTTGGCTCGTGGCGTACGCATGGTGGAGTTGCTCAAGCAGGGGCAATATAAACCGATGCCGGTCGCGGATCAGGTGCTCTCCATCTACGCCGGTACGCAAGGATTCCTGGACGATGTGGCGGTGGACAAGGTTCAGCAGTTTGAGGCAGACCTCTTGCATTACATTCAACAGAATCATCCGGATCTGAAGAAGGAAGTGACGACGATCGGCAAGATCGACGATAAGGTCGGTGGCCGGTTGAAAGAGATTATCACGACCTTCAAGCAGAAGATGGGATACGGAGCCAAGTAGCTACGCACGTATGGTCGTTTCTCGTGAAGCGTGAAGCGTCCGAACGCGAGATACGAACGACGAACGACGAGATACGAAGAACATGCCAAGTTTACAAAGTTTACGCCGTAAGATTTCAGCCTTTAAGAATACCCAGAAGATTACCAAAGCCATGAAGATGGTGGCTGCGGCCAAGCTGAAACGGTCTCAGGACCGTATTTTAGCCGCGCGCCCCTATGCGCATAAAATGCGTGGAGTGTTGAGTAACCTGAGCCAGCGTGTGAACCGCTCTTCTCACCCTCTTTTGCAGAAGCGTGAAGGGAAGAAGGTCGAAGTGCTTGTGGTGACGAGCGACCGAGGGCTCTGTGGTGGCTTCAACGGCAATATCGCACGCAAGAGTTCCGAGTTCGTTCGGCAGTGTGAAGGCCGAGGGCTGCAAGTGAACTTGAGCATCGTCGGGCGCAAGGGACGTGACTACTTTCGTCGCCGTGCTTGGCCGATTCGACAAGAGTGGACCGGTGTCTTCGATAAGTTAACGTTTGAGCACGCCATCGACATCGGCGGAGACCTCACGGACAATTTTGTCAAAGGCACCTACGACGAACTCTACGTTGTGTACAATGAATTCAAGTCGGCCATTCAGCAGCGAGTGATCGTCGAAAAGCTCTTCCCGATCGACGCCCAAGAGGAATTCAGTGCGGCATCGAGTGAAGGGCCTCTGAGCGGGAGCTATCTCTACGAGCCTGAGGAGGCGGAGTTGTTGGCTGCCTTGATCCCGAAGCATTTTCAGATACAGGCCTACCGGATCTTGTTGGAGTCTGCAGCAGCCGAGCATGGGGCGCGCATGGCCGCGATGGACGGAGCTACGCGCAACGCGGGGCAACTCATCAAGAAAGTGACGTTGTATTACAACAAGACCAGGCAAGCAGCGATTACGAAAGAGTTGATGGATATTGTCGGCGGTGCCGAAGCATTGAAGTAAGAAACTAGTCCTGAGTGCCGGGTACTGAGCGCTGAGTCTGTGGTAATCGTCTTCTCTCAGCACTGAGCACTCAGGGCTCAGCACTTGAGCAAAAGGGGTGAACTCGTGAGTACAGGAAAAGTGATTCAAGTCATCGGACCGGTCGTGGACGTGGAGTTTCCTCCCGGCCAACTGCCCAACATTTACAATGCGATCAACGTCACGCAAGACGAGAATAAAGCGGCGGGCAAGCCGGCGGTCAAGATTACCCTCGAAGTGGCTCAGCATCTCGGTGAAAATCGAGTGCGCGGGGTGGCGATGTCCTCCACCGACGGTCTCACGCGTGGGATGGATGTTCAGGACACGGGGGCTCCGATCTCCGTCCCGGTCGGTCGTGAAACACTCGGTCGCCTCATCAACGTGCTCGGTGAACCGGTCGATGAAAAGGGTCCGATCAAGTCAAAGAAGATGTACCCGATTCACCGTCCTGCTCCCAAGCTTGAAGATCAAGAGACCAAGACCGAGGTGTTGGAAACAGGTATCAAGGTGGTGGACCTTCTTGAGCCGTATAGCAAAGGTGGAAAGGTTGGGCTCTTCGGTGGTGCCGGTGTCGGAAAGACCGTCATCATCATGGAGCTCATCAATAACATCGCCTTGCATCACGGTGGGTTCTCCGTGTTCGCCGGAGTCGGTGAACGGACCCGTGAAGGCAACGATCTCTGGCACGAAATGCAAGAGTCGAAGGTCATCGATCCTGACGATTTTACCAAGTCCAAAGCGGCGTTGGTCTACGGACAGATGAACGAGCCTCCGGGAGCCCGGTTACGCGTGGCCTTGACCGGTTTGGCCGTCGCCGAATTTTTCCGTGATGAAGAGAATCAAGACGTGTTGCTCTTTGTCGACAACATTTTCCGGTTCACGCAGGCTGGGTCTGAAGTGTCGGCATTGCTCGGTCGTATGCCCTCAGCGGTCGGGTATCAACCGACCCTCTCCACCGAGATGGGTGCGTTGCAAGAACGGATTACTTCCACCAAGCGAGGTTCGATTACCTCCGTTCAGGCCGTCTATGTGCCGGCCGACGACCTCACCGACCCGGCTCCGGCCACGGCCTTTGCCCACTTGGACGCGACCACGGTGTTGTCCAGACAGTTGGCTGAGTTGGGCATCTACCCGGCGGTTGACCCCTTGGACTCCACGTCGCGTATTCTTGATCCTCAGGTCATCGGCGAGGAACATTACAAGGTCGCCCGCGGTGTTCAATCCGTACTGCAGCGTTACAAGGATCTTCAGGATATCATTGCGATCCTCGGGATGGACGAGTTGTCGGAAGACGACAAGATGGCCGTGGCGCGTGCGAGAAAGATCCAACGCTTCCTGTCGCAACCCTTCCACGTGGCCGAAGCCTTCACCGGCGCGCCCGGTAAGTACGTGAAGCTCAAGGATACGGTTCGAAGCTTTAAGGAGATCCTTGACGGCAAGTACGACCATCTCCCGGAGCAGGCATTTTACATGGTCGGGCCCATCGAGGAAGCCATTGCGAAAGCGGAGAAAATGGGAGTGAAGGTGTAGGGAGTGAAAAGTAAAAAGTGAAAGGTGAAACGAAGTAGCAGAGTTTTCGGGATGTCACCTATTACCTCTAACTTTTCACATTTCACGAGGACTACATGCCAGGGAAGTTCTTATTAGAAGTTGTGACGCCGGAAAAGCTCCTGTTGAGTCAGCAGGTGGACGAAGTGATTGCGCCTGGTTCAGAGGGGGAATTCGGGGTGCTGCCGGGCCACTGTCATTTCCTGTCGACCCTCAAGATCGGTGAGCTTCGCTATCGGGTCGATCATGAGACGCATTCGATGGCGGTGCTGTGGGGATTTGCGGAGGTCACCCCAACCAAAGTCACCATCATGGCTGAGGTTGCTGAAAAAGCCGAAGATATTGATGTGGAGCGGGCCACCGCCAAGGTGGCTGAAGCCGAGCGTCGACTTCAGGCCGGCGGCTTGCCTTCCGAGGTCAAAGAGGCACAGGTGAGTCTCGAAAAAGCTCGTCTGCGCAAAAAAATTGCCGAGCGTGCCAGAAAAACAAGCCACGCCTAATCTCGCGGTTTTACCCTACGCCTTCTTCTACCCCTTCTTCTTGCAGTCTGGCCATGCTTCATGGCCACCTTTCGCCATGTCGCTGAACGCTACTTCAGTTCAGAGGCTGTCCCCTCCGATGAGTTGGCAGGGAATATGATCACCGAATTTCTCATCACGGCAGGAGAACAGCCGAAGCGGCTGGATGTTTTCCTCGTTGGCCGCGAGCGGGACACCTCCCGGTCGGCGTTGCAGCGGTTGATTGAATTAGGTCGAATACGGGTCAATGGCCAGGTCGTGAAGCCGAGCCACAAGATCAAGCCTGGGGACCGGATTAGCATGGATGTCCCGAAGCCGGAACCACTTTCCATGAAAGGAGAGGCCATTCCGCTCGAGGTCCTTTTCGAGGATGATGCCCTTCTGGTCCTGAATAAACCACCCGGCATCGTGGTCCATCCCGCGCCGGGGAATTGGAGCGGGACGCTGGTCAATGCGTTGTTGCATCACTTCCAAACCTCGGGTGGGACGATTTCAACAATCGGTGGAAAGGAACGCCCCGGACTGGTGCATCGTCTGGACAAGGAAACCTCTGGTGTCATGGTAATCACGAAGACCGATACTGCCCATAGGGCCCTTGCGGCTCAGTTCAAACTCCACACGATTACCAGAGTCTATGAAGCGCTGGTCTGGGGGGTTCCCAAAAAGGGACGAGGAGTGATTGATCTGGCCATTGGGCGAGATAGTAAAGACCGAAAGAAGTTCTCATCACGCACGACGAGTCCCAAGGAGTCTGTGACCGAATATGTGGTGACCCGGCGGTATGCTAAGATAGCCGCACATGTCTTGCTCTACCCACAAACCGGAAGGACGCACCAGTTGCGGGTGCATCTGACCTCACTGGGTCATCCCATTCTTGGCGATCGCACCTATGGCGGCAACAAGGTGATGGTCCTGGCGGACATTGAGATCCCACGGGTGATGCTTCATGCCAGGACGCTGGGCTTTACCCATCCCACTTCAGCCACCAGAGAGGAATTTACGAGACCGTTCCCCGCCGATATGGAGCGCGTGGTTCATGCGTTCGAGCAGCTGATTGCACCGGGGGATCAAATGCCTGTTGGTGCCAGGACTGTGGGAACAGCCGATGAGGAGCTATGCTGACCGCAGAGGTGTTGGATGCCATCGGTGGTCTCACCGCCCATGTCAAAGCCTATGCCGCGACGCTACCCTCCATCGTGCATCTGAAGGCCGTACCGTCCGGCGTGAAACCTTCTGCGGAGGCGATGGACAGTTATGAGGTGATTGTCACACGAACACAACGCCAAAGTGCGGGCACTCCCTACAAGGGCCTCAATGAATCCTTGGTCTGTTCTTTGGAAGCCTTCGAGCAGGGGAATCTGATCGGCACCGTCCAAGCCCTCCTGACCATCATCGACCAGCTCGAACGCATGCAACGGGATACAGAGATTGAAGTCGGACGAGTGGATGAGAAGCGACTCACGGAATACCGCGTGGCCCTCAGGAAAGTGCTTCCCGGCAATCAGCCGGAATTGGCAGAAGCGGGTAGAGCCTCGTAGGGAGCAGTGGCGAGTGACGGGTACTGAGTTCTTCGTTCATCCGAGAAGCTCAGCTCACACCTCAGCACTCACGACTGAAAACTCTCAGACGTCGCTAGTGCCCCATCTTTGGTCCTAGCGCATTGGATCCGGTCGTGACCAGCTTGAATCGCGCAAGGGTCCCACAGTGGGGGCACTTCGCACGAACCGTTTCAGCGTCGAGTATCTCGTACTCTTCCGCTCGTAACCACATGAGTTGGAAGCATTTGGAACAGGTACGGACTTGCGTTGACATTGGTTTCCTCGTACACTCCAGGTCAATCCGAGGGATACTGTAGTATAAGATGCCTCCAACCCTCAAGCCTGCAGTGACCTATTCTCATCATGAATTTCCTGAAGCGGCACAGCTTCTTGGACTCTTTCAGCAGGCTCCATGGGCGAAGGACCGAACCCTGGCTGACGCAAAGGAAATGCTCGGGCATACGGATCTTGCCATTTGTGCCAGGGATGGCGAGCGATTAATTGGGTTTGGACGCGTCCTCACGGATTTTGTCTACCGGGCGACAATTTGGGATGTGATTGTCGATCGGGGCTATCAAGGGCAGGGGATTGGCACAGAGATCGTCAAACGGATTCTTCATCACCCTCAACTACAACGGGTCGAACTATTTTGGCTTTGTACCAGACGCCCAGGTTTCTATGAGCGACTCGGCTTCAGTTCGAAAGAACAGACTGGGATGGTCTGGAGCCGAAGCAAGAACAGTCGATCTGAGTAAGCACGACCGATAAGAATGATGGATTCTTTAGTCGGTGATGATGGAAGATTCTGCCGTCAGCTCTAGTCTTGTTTCGCGCTTAGAAGAACATCTTTCCGCCAAATAAGAACCCAAATGAAGAGGCGTTCCAATCGTTGTTCCGGCCACCGGTGCCGGTCGTATGCCCATCGTTCCGCTTATAGGCCCATTCCATGTTAAGGGCAAACCGTTCATTGAGTTGGTAATCAGTGCCCCACCCCAATCGCCAAGCAAAGGTATTACTCGGGCTAATCCGAACTGCGGTCTCCTCGCCAAAGCTATTCACGTTGACGCCGAAGCTCATATTGACATAGGGGCTGAGCGGACCTGATCTTGCTGGGCGTATTTCGATGGTCGGTAGAACCGAAACCGTATCCTGGTGCCCAAGGTCCATATCCGGCTGTTCCACGCTCACTCCATGGCGCTCCCACTCGAGCATCATGCCCACCAAGAGCCAGGTGTTGAGGCTGTACATCGCTTGAAAGTTCACCAGCGGACCAATTGAAGTAGACGTGCCTTCCGACAGCTGTTGAGTCAGTGGCGAGAATCCGGCACGAAAGCCAAGTACCACCCTGCCGGCCTCAATTCCTCCAAACTCTTGCGCGGAAGCGGTCGTGGAAAAGTGAAACAGTGAGAGTAAGACAATGAACAGCACGGTGGCCACGAGCTCCTTGACCCATTGTCCACGCATACCACACCTCCGTTCCCCTAGTGAGAGGAAATCCCTTGAGCTGTCAAACCGAGAAGGCCCGTGATTCCTGACGTTGATGACACTGTCGATACGACGACTCAATACCTTGGGCAAATCGGCGTACCATCCATTGATGATGGCAGTACTTCATGAAGGTTCACATGGTGGCTAATGCGAGTGAACGACTCCTGTGCGTTTTACTCGTTTAGGGGAGAAGAGAACCGCCGTAAAGAATATGGCGGTCGCCAACAGCACAATCGCCGGCCCCGAGGGAACGTCCCAGATGGCGGAAATCAAGACTCCTACAACCGAGGTTGTGATTCCGAAGCATGCAGAATACAACGTCAAGGTTCTCAGGCTATGTGTGAGCTGATAGGCCGTCGAAGCCGGAATCAGAATCATGGCGAAGACGAGAATGGCCCCCACGGTCTTGAGCGAGACAACAACGGTGAGTGCAACGAGCGTCAGCAATAGAAAAAACATCTGCCGAGCCGGAACGCCGGAAGCTTCGGCCATTTCCTGATCGAACGCAATGAAATAGAGTTCTTTGGCAAACAGGAGCAGCAAGCTCAACACCAGCACGCTCAAGGCACCGATGATACGCAGCTCTTCAGGCGTGACGGAGAGCACGCTGCCGAAGAGATAGCCGTAGACCTCTGCATTGTAGCTCTTCATCAGTCCGATAAAGAGGATGCCTAGTGCCATGGTCGTCGTGTACAGAATGCCGATGGAGACATCCAGCTTCATCCTGCCGCGCTCTTCAACCCATCCGGTGAGCCAGACGGTCGCCAAGCCAAAGACAATCGCTAGGAGCAGTGGTGGCCAGCCTATCAGGTAGCCAAGTGCAACCCCCGCAAATGCGGCATGAGACGTTCCCGCACCGACGAAGGCGAGTCCCCGTAGGACAACAAACACACCGATGATTGAACAGAGCCCGCCGACCATCGCCGAGGCGAGGAGAGAGCGTTGCATAAAGTCGTAGGCTAGGAGATCAAGCATGATGAGTCGGTATTATTAGTGATGATGGTGGTAGTCCTCGACGATGACCAGGTCCTTCTCAGTAATCACAAGCTCTTTCCCGTAGACTTGGTGGAGGATCTCCGGTTTGAGGACTTCGGCTGGGGGACCGGCGGCGTAGAGCCTGGTTTTGAGGAGCACGAGTCGATCCACTCTCGACCGGATCATATTAATATCATGTGTGATGAGCAACACTGTCAGCTTGAGTTCGTCATGAAGATGCTGGACGAGCTCAATGACGTTGTGCTGCATGGTGATATCCAATCCGGTTGTGGGCTCATCAAGGATGAGCACTTTGGGTTGCTGTGCCAATGCCCTCGCAATAAAGACTCGTTGCTGCTGCCCGCCGGATAGATGGCCGAGCGCCGTATCTTTATGAGATACCATGTCAACTTGCGCGAGGGCGTCCATTGCGATCTGACGATCCTTCTTCCCAGGTCTCTTCAGCAGTCCAAGGGCACCATAACGTCCCATCATGACCGTCTCAAGAACGGTCACAGGAAAATTGCGATCAACCACTCCCTTTTGTGGAAGGTACCCGATCTGGGCCCGGTGGTGGCAGCGGAGTTCGCTGCAGGCACAATCAAAGATATGCAGGTGGCCTTCCACCGGCGGAAGCAGTCCTAACACGGCGCGGCAAAGTGTTGTTTTGCCTGATCCGTTTGGCCCGATCACGCCAACGAACTCGCCGTCGTAAATGGGCAGAGAAATATCCTTGAGCGCAATCAGCCCAGGAAAACCGAAGGATGCATGGTCGAAACGGATAATCGGACTGTGATCGGTAGACACGGATCCCTCTGTTCCATCCGAAGACATGAATGGATTTCCTGAGCGGCTGCTAGGTGGACTCCAACGCGCCAACTAATTGGAGCACATTGTAACGAAGCATGTCGAGGTAACTGTCAGTTCCCGGAATTCCTCCCGGCATCGTGGTCAGCACAACAACACGGGCTTTAGTGTCTCGTGACAGCAGTTCCGGAAGCCGCTGGCTCAGCTGAATTTCTGAGGCGATGACCCGAATATGATAGCTGTTGATCTTCGTAATCAACTGCTGAAGGTGTAGGGCGGAGGGTTCTGTGCCGGACTGGGTATGGATCGTGTCGACGATCTGAAGGCCAAATCGCTTGGCGAGGTAGGGCCAAGCCGGATGATGTGCGATGAAACGCCGGTCCGAGAGGCGTTGAGTGCGCTTCATCAGTTCCTGTTGTACTTGCGCGAGTCGTTGCAGGTAGGCGTCCTGATTCGCTTGAAAATCAGGTGCATGAACCGGATCAACGTCGATGAGAGCCCGGGTGATGTGGCGCACCATGATGCCGACGTTTGCGGGATCCAACCAAATATGTGGATTTCCTCCGGATTCAGCGCCATGCGTGCTCGGATGGCCTTCTTCATGGACCTCCCCATCGTCAGGAAGAAGCTCGACGTCCTGGGATGTTGTGACGACACGTAACTTGGGGCTTCCGGCATTTTTCACCAAGGACGTGACCCAGACTTCAAGCCCAAGGCCGACTTCAAACAGGAGTTGAGCCTTGCGAACTGCGACCAAATCACTGGGTTTTGGCGAGTAGGTATGTTCGTTTTCGTAGCCGCTCAGCAAAGACTTTACCTGTACAAACGGGCCACCGACCTGTTCGGTCAGGTCTTTTAAGACGGGAATGGTGACGACGATAGGAATGGGCTCACGAGCGTCGGTTGCGGAGATGGAGGCAACAGAACATAGAGCGAGCGTCAGGAGAAAAAACCGAATACCCAACCTGCATGTGGAGCTGGTAGGAAACATCGGCGGCGACCGTATCATCCAGGTTTTCGCTCTGTCAACGCCATCTTGAGCGCGTCCATCAAGCAGGGCGCAGTCGGTGTCGGGATGAGGCGGCAACTTGATCATTATGGTTGAGAGCCGAGCAAATCCAGAACCACACTCATGGGTTTTTGCAATCTCTTGATCGGCCCTGGCCATTCGTCTCCTTGACCATCTCCGTGAGTTCGATTAGCGTAGCGCACACAGCCCATGAGACGTGGTATGGTCAGGAAAGGATGTCGCGCATGAAGGTCGTTGGGCTCATGTCGGGAACGTCTGCCGATGGCGTTGATGCCGCATTAGTGTCAATTGTTCAGAAAACAACTCGACTTGAGGTGGAGATGGAAGCATTCTATTCGCTTCCCTATCCGCGCTCGCTCCAGCAGCGACTGCTCTCCGCATCGGTATCAGGGACGGTTGCCGATCTGTGCCATCTGAATGCGCTTCTGGGGGAATGGTTTGCTGATGCCGCGCTGGGAGCGATTCGAGCCGCTCAGTTAACAACCGAAGAGGTTGATCTTATTGGGTCTCATGGCCAGACTGTGCACCATCTGCCGAATGGAATTAAGGATACGCGGGTTGGGGCGATTCGGTCTACCCTCCAAATTGGCGAGCCCGCGGTGATTGCTGAGAGGACTGGAATTACCACGGTCGCCAATTTTCGCCCCCGCGATATTGCCGCTGGTGGACAGGGAGCGCCGCTGACGCCGGGTATCCATGCCTTGCTGTTTCAACATCACCGCCGGGGGCGACTCATTGTCAACCTTGGGGGGATCAGCAATGTCACCTACCTGCCGCGTGGAGCCGGAGGGGACGGGTTGATGGCGTTTGACACGGGTCCGGCCAATATGGTTTTGGATGGCATTATGTTCCGGAGCACGAATGGCCGTTTCACCATGGACCGTGATGGACGCCTCGCGGCCAAGGGGCGGGTCGATTCACGATTGTTGGCCAAACTGTTGGCCTATCCCTATCTCTCTCAGGCGCCTCCCAAATCGACCGGTCGGGAAATGTTTGGGGAGGCCATGCAGACGGAGTTACTCAGCTGGCCGCAGGCGCGCAAACTATCGGTCGAGGATCTGTTGGCCACCTGTACACGATGGACTGCTGAGGCCGTTGGCACGGCACGGCGCTGGGTCAAGGGTGGAATCGATGAAGTGATCGTCGGCGGAGGCGGAGTGAGAAACCGGGCAATTATGGAGCATCTGAAGGCTGTGTTTGCTCCGGTTCCGGTCACCACCTTTGAGGCGCATGGCTGGGATAGTAAGGCGCTGGAGTCGGTGGCCTTCGCGATTTTGGCCTATCAAACGGTGATGGAGCAGTGCGGGAACGTTCCGGCAGTGACAGGCGCCGCGTCTCCCAGGCTGTTGGGGTGTATTGTTCCAAGTGGGCCGGGATGGTATGAGCGATTACATCCAGGTCGACGGAGAAAGTAAACGACGATGAAGCTTCTACTGCTTGTGACGGTTCTCACCTTGATCATCTTCGGTATCTGGTGGTATCGAAGACGAGCGCGCAGAAGCAAGAAAGAGGTGTCTCGCAGTGTGATGCCTTCTGATGTCACCCTCAGCCCGACTCCGCTTTTGGCTGAAGACGAAGTGGCGCTCTATAACCTCCTGCGAATGGTTGTCCAAGAACGCTATCTTGTCTTTGCCAAGGTGCCGCTCGGCTCATTTCTCACGGTCGATGCGGGGGGGAAAGAACGAGTCCAGGTCCTCCGTCATCTTGCTCTGAAGCGGGTCGACTTTGCGTTGGTACACCCAGGGTCACGTCAAGTTGAGCAGGTGGTGCAGATTGAACCTCAATCCCATGAACTTCATCAGGTGGAATCACAACAAATCATCGAGTCCTTGCTTGATACGGCAGGGATCAAACTGAGGAAGCTTCAGGCCAAGAGGACGTACCCTCTCGCACATCTCGCCACTCGATTGGAACTTACTGCAGAGGATTAAGATCTGTATCAATCGAGTTGTCCAACGAGGCGGGGTGTTGCAATGGCAATGATGGTGGGGAGGTATCTTCGCCGGAATCTCTTGCCTTGCTCGCGCTTCGGGTGTCTCTTCCTTCGGAACCGTCAATCGTTTGATCGCTCAGATTGGAGCTGCGGCGACGATGTGGAGGGCTCTTCGCTGGGGGACAGCGCTTCGACCGCCTTGCGCGCAACTTCTGCTTCGGGACTTTCCGGATATTGATCGATAACACGATCGAACATCAGACGGGCTTTCTCTTGATCTCTCAGTTTGATATAGGTCTGGCCCAGCTTGAGAGTCGAGGCGGCCAACTTTGGGCTGAGCGGGTAATTGGACACGACGTCGTAGAAGGACTGTAAGGCGTCTCGATATCGCCGAGTACGAAACTGGCATTCTCCAATCCAGTATTGTGCGTTGGCTGCCAGTGCGGATTGACCGTGGAGCTCAATGAAAAGCCGAAAACCGGCCATTGCCGCTTCGTAGTCGCGGTGTTTGAATTCCTCCATAATCCGATCATAGAGATGACGTGGTGCATCCTGACGCTGCGCAGGGGCGGCAAATGGTTGACCTGCAGAGAAAACAATATAAAGCAGCAGGAGGATTCCAGCACCTTGTCTTGCAGCCATATCGGGCCTCCATCAGTTCAATCAAAGTCGACTGGCCTATAACGCAATCGGTGTGCCAAGCAAAGTGAAAGACAGGAGAGGGAAGCGCTGAAATAACAGGGTCTTGTGAACCGGCGCCGCAAGGGACAAGGAGGCCATTGCCGGCAACGTGTCATGCAGGACACAGAATTGTACAAGATGGTATGCCTACCTGCATCACAACAACGTAATCACCCGGGCGCAGTTGGGAGAGAGTCTTCTCGCCGGGAGCGCACCATGCTGAACGGTATCTGATCGCTTGCTGGTTCACAAAAGCTAATCCTGATGTTACTCAATGGATAACCTTTTCGATGGATTTTAATCCCTGTGACGCCCTCTTCGGTCGCTCACCTCTTCTCATCTGTGATTTAGCGACCTTGAATGACTGGGAGCAAGTCACACACGGGGACCCCATCAATGTTGACATGTCGAGGATGGTGAATCGTTAGGAATGTGAAACTGAAACGAGTTACCGCCTTGTTGTTTTGCGCGGTACATTGCGGCATCCGCGTGTGTGAGTAGTTCATCGATATCATGGTCGTCGGTCGGATAGATGGTGATGCCGATACTGACACTGATCACGGCCTGGTGTTCTCCAAGGATGAATGGTTCGGAGAGGGATGTGGTGATTCGCTGAGCCACCAATGAGATATCTTCTTCGCACATCAATCCTTCCAGGATGATAGTAAACTCATCTCCTCCCATGCGCGCGACAGTGTCTACTTCACGGACACATTCATGGAGTCGTTCCGCCACAACTTTCAGCAGTTGATCACCGACACTGTGGCCGAGCGTATCGTTCACCGGTTTGAATCGATCCAGATCAAGCAGCATCAGTCCGAGCGGCTGCTGAAGGCGCTTACTTCGTGCCATGGCTTGCACGAGTCGGTCGCGGAACAAGCTGCGGTTCACCAGCCCGGTCAGCTGATCGTACTGGGCGAGGTACGTGAGTCGTGCTTCCGCACGCTTCCGTTCGATTGCGTAATGGATCGAGCGGGCCAAGAGTTCCGACGGACCTTCTCCCTTCACGAGATAATCCTGTGCTCCGTTTTGGACCGCTTGCAAGGCCAGCGTTTGATCGTTGAGCCCGCTGAGGACAATCAGTGCAATGGTCGGATTTGCCGCGTGAATCTGCCGAACCGTTGAGAGCCCGGAGCCATCCGGGAGCGAAAGGTCTAACAGCACAGCATCAAATCGAGCTCGCGCGAGATAGCGGAAGGCGTCACTCAGACGTGTCACATGGGTGATATTGAATTCTTCCAGATGCCACTCTGCAAGGATATCTTGCGTAAGGCGAGCATCAACAGCATTGTCTTCAACTAAGAGGATCTTGATCATGCCCAGTCCGGGTAGCCCTGCCGCGTACTGCCTACAGCCTGTTCTCTGGATCTCTGTCAAGTATAGCGTAAGGCTCTGATACAACAAGCAAATGGTTGAAGTGGTGACAGCCGACACGGTCTTGGTGGGAAGACGAAATCTGAGGCCGACGTGATTCTTTAAATAGGAGGTCCGCTTCTGGCGCGGGGCTGGAACAAGAGAGGGCGCAGAGAAACAAGCATTCGCCATGATGATCAGGAGGCCGGTCGTCACACTATCAAGATACTGAGCCAACGGTGGATGAGAGATCGGGAGGTGGTGGATCCAGATGACTGTGAGGGAGAAGAGAGAGCGAGGTTAAGAGGTGCTTAGTGTCGAGAGCCGTACATCAACGTGAGCAGCAGTGGTAGGGACTGTGGATTAGAAAGGGGGGAGCAAGGCGTGGTCTCGTGATCACGATCCGCGAGAACCGATCGGCAGAGCCCCGGGGTATGTTCCGATTGGAGGTTGTTCCGGACCAAATGCCGCTTCACAGGCATACCCTGGCTGAAAAGGCCAGAGGAGTGAACGATCGACGACATTGCCGCGTATGTGAATATATCGCAACGTCATACCGATGCGAGCCGCTTCGTCCTTCACCTTTTCAGTACACTCTTGTGCGGTGTAGCCACGGCGGGAAATCAGTAATGGCGCTCCGGAACCACTGAGCACTGAATATTCACTGATGCATCCGGTGAGGACAAGGAGGAAACAGAGCAGGCCGCTGAGGTATATAACCCCTGTTCTTGGAGCCATCGGGAAACGAGATCTGTTGTCTCGGAATGCCCTGCAAGAGATCGAATCACTACTCATGACTAACCATACCACGAAAACGGGGTCCCAAGCGACCAGATAGGCCCATCAGGCTTTACTCCAGTGGAATTGTTCTGCTTGTGAAGATAGAGCTGTGGTGATGCTCAACTTGAGGTTTAATCAGCCTCTTTCCGAAATATTATGAATCCGCTTCATGGCGCGATTGCTCATCACGGCGATGAAGAAGACGGAGAGACTCAATCTGCATGATCATGCCAGCATAAAATGAAGGGGACTCGCGACTTAAAAGGTGCGATCGGCTAGACCGGCTTCTCCGCAACGTACTCAATATATTTCCAGAACAGCTTCGCTTCGTCTTCGTTCAGCACCACCGGGGTATTATTCGCCGTTCCCGTCATAAACACCTTGACCGACACCGTATCGTGCCAGGCTTGAACTTCACAATGAGAAACCAAGTCCAGGTTGATGGCCCGGTTTCCGATACGGACAAAATGCATGGCTAATCTCCCATCACCTCCCAGGGGACGTGACAATCATACACGAAGGTTTGTCTGTTCGGAAGCCACGGATCATTCGCCTTCTTGGTGTTCACGCAGTTGCCTAAGCCGGGAAGAACCTGCCGATCTGTTGGGCAGGAAGTGCCGACTGTGTTGTCAGGTCATGTGGAGAATGCCCAATAAACGGTGGTTTTCCACTGGCACGAAAGTTGAGCTGACTGGTCTGGTTATCCCTGGGTTCCGTGTCTGGATAAGGGTGCGGCCAAATGGATGTGACAAATGGGTGGAATGCGGCAACCGATCTCTGGGAATTCATCACTCAGGATGTAGCCATCATCGGCGGGCTGTCCAGTCCAATCCTGAGCTGGATGGGTCTGGCGGGGATTCTTGCCATATGCGGCTGGCATGGAGCCGTCCTCATTCGTGGAGCCTGGCGGATTCGGCAGGCATTGTGTCGAGTGCAATCACAGGTGTCGAGTCTGCTCCTGGCACGTCGCCAATGGTCAAAGGAGTGGGTGGTCACGGCGAGATTGAGTAGACCTAGGCCGAATTCGGAGGGGTCGCAAGAATCACGACGCGATCTCGATGATCTCCACGTGTTGGATAGGGCCATGCGTGCTGAACCGGCATTTGCCGCAGAGTGGCTTTCCTACCGAAAGACCTTTGCCATTGAACAGTCGGCTTGGTTTCTTGAGCCGACGGTATCCGCGAAAAAATCGGCGGCGGATTTCTTCTCCTTCGAAGCTTCCACGGCGGAATATCTCAACGTGGGATTCTATCGGCAATTCCCGTCGTTTCTAACCGGTATGGGACTGATGTTCACGTTTCTGGCGATTCTGATCGGCTTGAGCAAGCTTCATGCGACCGGCTCGCAGGTCGAAGGACTCGCCGGTCTCATCAACGGGCTCTCGGGAAAGTTTGTCACCTCCATTGCCGGTTTGGCTTGTGCGAATGCATTTACCCTGTTGGAAAATTCCCTCTGGTATCGGCTGAGCAACCGATATCGACGGTGTCTCTCGCTGCTCGATGAAGTATTCCCTCAACGGATCGTGGATCAACATGCCCAGTCTTTAGCGGTGCAGACCGGGCATGTGTCAAACATCGTCGGTCCCACCAGGAACGACGGAGACAAACAATTAGCTGAGGTCGTGCACCATCGACTCAGTACGGCCGTGGCCGCCTTAACGAAGGTGTCAGAGTCTCTCACTGCGGTGAGTGCGACTCAACGCAGTTCAACAGTCGACGATCTTCCGGGAGAGATCGGTCATGAGGTGCAAAAAGCATTGAAGCGGGTGATTCAGCCGCTGGCAGATGCAATCCAGGACCTTAACCGGACACTGAAAGAGCCAGCTCCGGTACAGCTCTCGAAATCAGAAATGGAAACTATATTCCAGCAGCTGAAGACCCATGGAGCGACTGCAGAAACTGCTCATTCTGGCAAGACTGTGAACGGTAGGAACAGCCCATCAGATCAGGAGTAATGCGGGGGTGGTCAGATGAGACATCGCAAACCGTCACTGGCACGGGAATCTTCCGTCTCGCCGTCGGATGTATTTAGTGGGGTGACTGATCTCATGACCTCGCTCGCCGTAATCTTCATCCTTCTGTTTGCCGCCTATGTGAGTCGGGTTCACGAGAGCCAGGAAAGTCATGCAGAGAGTCCTTCATCTCTAAGGGAAGTACGCCAGAACCTGGATCCCCCGCTTCCCCAGTATGAAGCCCACAAGCCAGATGTGTTGTCTATCAGTATACCGAACGTTGCGCTCAATTTTGACCTCGGAGAGAGTAAGTTACTCCCGCCTGCGGAGGCCTTTCTGTCAGAGACGATGCCACACTATGCCGCTATGGTCTGTGCCCAAGGGGGCAAAGAGGTGGAAGCCTTTGTCATAGAGGGATATACCGATGATCTCGGAAACGACCTTCAGAATTTACGACTGAGCCAGGAGCGTTCCTTCGCTGTGTTGGCCAAGAGCGTGGAGGTTGTCCGGGAGAAGCTTCCCTGGGCCTATGAATGTTTTCTGCAAAAGGCGACGGCGAATGGTCGTGGGAGACAGAATCTTCTACGAGACGATGCAGGAGACCTGGATCGGGAGCGGAGCCGCCGGGTGATGTTCAAAATACACCTACGCCCTCAGTAAACGCAGCGACCCAATTGAATCCGGCCCGTGGCTGCCAAACGGTGGAGATGGGTCGTGCACGTAAATGGTTTTCAACAGCCTGCCATCCATTCAGGTGATTCCTTTTATGTGCAGATGAGTTCGCACGGTGTGTGGGAGTGATGCCGTTATCGGTATCGCCTCAGTTCGAGGTACAGGAATCCGGTCACGTCACATCCTCCATGCAACGGGCTAACGCGAGAAATTGCTCCAAGGGAAGGGTCTCAGCGCGAAGCGAAGGTGAGAGGTGAAGTGTTGCCAAGGCTGATTCGACAAGCCTCGAATCATACCCTTCGTTCCGAAGGGAGTTCACGAGTGTCTTCCGTCGGTGAGCGAACGCGGCTCGTACAAGCGTAGTGAACCGTCGCTCTGCTTCAGGTGGGTGCACTCGGGGTTCGAGTGCATGCAGCAGCACAACGGCTGAATCAACTTCGGGTCGAGGGCGGAAGCACTGCGGGGAAACTTTGAAGGCTTTTGAAATATTTGCGGAGTATTGGGCCATCACAGAGAGGACACCGTAATCTGAACTCCCAGATTTTGCGATAAGACGATCCGCGACTTCGTTTTGAAGCATCAGGACCATGCGGGCGAAACGATTGCCTTGGGACAGGAGCCGAAATAAGAGCGGAGTGGAGATATAGTAGGGGAGATTGGCGACGACAATGGTCCCGATCGGTAAGTGTTCGATCGAACAGGTCAGGGCATCGCCGAGTAGGAGGGTTAAATTCGCAAGATGCGCGGTTCGTTCAGATAGAAAGGTGTGGAGACGAGGATCAACTTCAATGGCGGTGATGTGACCGGCGGCTCGGCACAGAGCTTCCGTCAGGAAGCCTCGGCCTGGGCCGATCTCGAGGACGGTATCAGTGGATGAAAGTTCTGCGAGTGCGACGATCTTGCGAACGATGTTCGGGTCCACAAGAAAATTTTGTCCAAGCCGCCTGATCGCTGCGGGAGGAGATGCTGAGTCCACATTCAACTCCCGGGCGGAGATGAACGAGCGAGTTTGTCGAGGAGGCAAACCAGCGGCGTACGGTAACACTCTACGAGATCAGTAAACTCTTCGAGCAAGTCGTTGGTGAAGGATGGTCCTGGTTGGGTACGGGCGAACGTGTCCCGGTCTTCGTCGCCGACCGTGGTGGTAAGCAGTGCGATGGTGCGTGACTTCCACTTTGCGACTCGTTCTGCTCCCGCGACGGTATTCAGGTCCTGACGGGTTTGTTGTGCAAGCGCATCCAGTTCCGCAAGCTGTTGTCGAATGGTGGTCAATTGCTTAGCGCGATCAAGCGGCATGGTGAGCACGCCCTTTCTTGACGCGTCGCTGAGCGATTCGTGCCGCCAAGGTGACCGCTTCGATCAGACTTCCCGGGTCGGCCACTTTTTTCCCCACAATGTCAAAGGCTGTTCCATGGTCGACGGAAGTGCGAATGATGGGCAAGCCGACGGTGAGGTTCACGCAAGTGCCAAACGCCACGAGCTTCAGCGGAATCAAGCCCTGGTCATGGTACAAGGCAACAATCCCGTCATACTGCCCCTTTGCGGCCTTTCCAAACAGCGTATCGGCGGGCAATGGATCACTGGCAAGAATACCCTGCGCTTGGGCGGTCCTGGCTGCCGGAAGAATGACCCGAGCTTCCTCATTTCCGAATAGGCCATGTTCGCCCGCATGCGGATTTAGTGCGGCCACTCCAATCTTCGGTCGTTTGACCCCAAATAATGTGGTGAGTGCCAAGTGGGCCAACCGGATCGTTTTTTCAATCCTCGCTTGAGTCAGCAGCGTCGGAAGCTCTTTAATGGCGACATGTGTCGTGGCAAACATGATCCGCAAGGGGCCGCCGACGATCATCATGCCGGATTCCTTCGCCTGGGTCAGGTCGGCCAATAATTCAGTGTGTCCAGGGTATCGGCAGCCCGCCATGTTGATGGCTTCTTTATTGATCGGAGCGGTCACGATTCCATCGAGGCATCCCAATTGGGCGAGTTCTACCGCTTTCTCAATGAAGGTGACTGACGCCGCACCGGTTTCGGCCGCTGCAAGGCCCGGTGTAAATCGGCCCAATGGGGTGCTCAGTGGGTCCAGGAGGGCCACGGTGCCTGGGCGGAGTGCTGGTGTTTCATGGCCATCGATGGGGAGTACAGTCAGCTTGAGTCGCAGGGTCTTAACGGTACGAACCATGACAGCAAGTGAGCCAATCACCAGGGGTCGACAAATTTTGTGCAGCCGTCCTCCGGACAGGGCCTTGGCAATCACTTCCGGGCCAATGCCTGCCGGGTCTCCCATCGTGATTCCCAGCAGCGGGAGTGATGCGGAGGTCGAGACTCTTCGAGTGGGGCGGGTTCTAGCTGGCATAGAGATAAATGGTATAGCCGATGTAGAAAAGAGCGCCAGCCCCCAGCAACCATGGTCGCCAGCGACCTCCAAGCAGAATCTGAAGGAGGCAGAGCCCTACTGCCTGTACAGCCAAGACCATGGTCGTCAATGCCGAGGGAGCGATGACCCATTCGGTTCCGATCAGCCCAAGTGAGACGGGGAGCGTGCCTTGAAACACCATGGCACCCGTCACATTGGCCACGGCGAGCTTGTCTTTCTTCCGATACAGCCACAGAAAACTATTAGACATCTCCGGGAGTTCAGTGGCCAACGGCGCGATGAGGAGCGTCAAAATCAGCGGCGACATAGAGAACAATCCTGCCATCGATTCCGCTGCCATCACGAACAAATGAGCGCCCAAGATCAAGCCCCCCAACCCTAACAAGGCTTGAAAAGCGATCATCAGATGCGAGGGGGTTGTCGCCGTTTTATCGAAGATGAGAGGGTCCAGCTCACCACTTTCCCCTGCTTCGGCCGGTGCAAATTTCAGTTTCATGTAGTAAATGTACAAACAGATCAATCCCCCGGCGGCAATCAGATGGATCAGCCTCGATCGTTCAAAGGCGCACCCCAGTGCTACCAGGTAGCCGATCATAAAGAAGGTCAGGTCCGTGAGGACATCGCGGTAGTTAAGATGAAATTGGCCGGTGCGTTTACCTGCGCGTGCGTACAGCACCACCAACAGAGCCAAGATCGGCAGTACCAGCGTGCTGAGCATAAAGGGTGCGCCGAGGATGGCGCCTAATCCGACGTCGATCTCCTCGGGGCTTTCGCCGAAGAAAATGGCAATGATCGGAATCGAGGTTTCAGGCAGGGTGGTGCCGATGGCCGCGAAGACACTCCCAACCGCACCTTCAGAAATGCCGAGTCGTTTGCCCAGCCATTCGATCGCGTTTGTGAACAGCGCACATCCACCCAGTGTCACGACAACAGAGACGAGAAACAGGAGAATGTAGTACAAGGTGCTCATGCGCGGCCCCGCAGTTTCTTCTGAGTCGCTTGTCGATAGGCTTGCAAGGCATCCTCCATGACGGTCTTCAGCGGACGACCGGATCGTCTCGCGATGGATTGACAGTCGACATATTCCGGTGCCGCCTTGTCCCAACCGGCACCCAGCTCGGCCACCTTCATGCGAACGGTTCCTCCCCGTATCGAGACCGGGACAATACGACGCGGGAGGACCTGCCGGGTGATTTCCTGCAGTCGCACGCCGAGCGTGGGTGTTTCCTGAAAGAGAATTTCAAGCACCGCGTTCGTCCGTTCCTTCGGAGTGAGGCAGGTCAATAACACACCAGGACGACTTTTTTTCATGATAATGGGAACCAGGGCCACGTCGACGGCTCCGAGTCCAAACAGTTGCTCCATGACGTGCTCGTAGATCTGCGGATTCAGGTCGTCGAGATTCGTCTCAATTTGCATGATGCGCTCGGTGTGATAGGTCTCAGGTGCCGAGTCATCTTGCAGAAATACGCGCAGTACATTTGGCCAGTCTTCCGGATCACGGTCTCCGGCCCCATATCCAACTGCGACACTGCGCATGACCGGCAGAGGGCCGAACTCTGACGCCAACGTCCGCACCAATGCTACGCCGGTGGGTGTGGCAAGCTCGTGCGGTGGGCCATCGGAATAGACGGGAATGCCTTCGGCCAATGCCGTTACGGCCGGCCCTGGCACAGGTAGGCGACCATGGGACGTTTGAATTGAACCGGCTCCCACATTGATCGGGGAGGAGGTCGCACGGGTCACATTCAGGAGGTAGCAGCCGAGTACGCCTCCCACCACGTCGATGAATGAATCGACGACTCCCACTTCATGAAAGTGCACGTCCTTCGCCGGGACCTGATGGGCCAGTCCTTCTGCGTCAGCCAGTCGGTCGAAGACGGAGAGGCTGCGTGCTTTGACCGGACTTGGCAGTGTACTGCGCATAATAATACTTCGAATCCGGGAGAGCGTCAGAGGCCGATGAAACCCCTGTTGGATCAACACGTCGACCTTCACGGCATGGAGCGCGCCACGATGGACCGCCCGTTTCCGCAAGGTGTAGCCGGATAGCTTCAGCCGATTCAGGCCGTTCACGAGGTCGGCCCATGGCAGACCTGCGCTGACCAATGCGCCTAAGACCATGTCCCCGCTCACGCCAGAAAAACAATCGAAATGCAGATGTCGGCCCACGCCTCTCCTTAGTCAATAATGAAAAAGACCGCACATCTTACCGAAGGTCTAGCCGAACGGCAATCACTGGTTCATTGTTGCTGCTTCGTTGACAGCTCCTGGAGGCTATGTTATCCCCCATTAAAAGATGAGTTGCTCATGGTGGCTGTGAGTCACTGTGGATCCATCACATATTTTTGCCGAAAGCAGGTGTTCCGTTGTTCACGAAATCACACCGACAACGATGTAGAGGACTGACGCTTGGGCTGCTCTGTTTGTACAGTGTTGTGGCCGGGTTTCCTTTGACTGAGAGTTTCGCAAAGGACAAGCCATCCCGTGCTCCAAGGCCTGAACCGGAGCTCAAGATCATCGACCTCAATATTGCTCCGATGCCGTATACGCAGGGCAATGGGCCGGTTCAGTTCTCAGTGACGGTTCAGCTTCCGAGGGAGGTCGATCGAGCCCTGATTCTGGAAGTCACCTCCCTCATCAGTTCTCCATCCAAAACCTCACTCCGGTTTCTGACGCATCGACAGCCTATTCCAATCACGTCGACGAGGAATGGGGAGCAGGAGCGTCCTAAGGTCGTGGTCGAACTTCAGTGGGATGGCCAGGATCATCGTAAGCAGGTTGCCGGGGCTGGGACCTATGCGTATGAAGTGCGGACAAAATTGTTGGCCAACAGTGAAAAAGGGCTTCGGACGCTGACGGTCGCTTGGCCGAAACGGGGTACCCTCGAAGTCAACTGATCTCTCCGATGAGCTTATAGCCGGCTGTTCTTCACTCCGAGCATGTTGATCCGATGTGCGAGACAGGCGGCGCCGAAGCCGTTGTCGATATTCATGACCCCCACACCTGCGGCGCAGGAGTTGAGCATCGTCAACAATGCAGCCACTCCGCCGAAACTTGCTCCATACCCTCGGCTCGTCGGGACGGCGATAACCGGACAGTGAACAAGCCCCCCCACGACGCTGGGTAAGACGCCGTCCATTCCGGCAACCACGACAATGACCTGGGCATCAAACAGGCGGTCTTTCTTCCCAAGGAGACGATGGATGCCCGCAACGCCAACGTCGTAGAGGCGTTCAACACGACTCCCCATCACTTCAGCCGTGATGCGGGCCTCTTCCGCGACCGGGACATCGGCGGTGCCGGCGGTCACCACCAGAATGTGGCCTTGCACCTTCTGTCGTGCCGGATGGATCGCGACAAGACGTGCGTCCGGATAGTACCGCGCTCGACGATCGAGGCGGCGAATCGCCCGGGCGACCGTGGGCTCCGCGCGGGTGGCGAGGAACGGACCTCCTTTTTTGATCAAGGCACGAGCGATTGCCACGACCTGTTCCGTGGTTTTCCCCTCGCAGAGCACGACTTCTGGAAATCCTTGCCGCAACGACCGATGGTGGTCGAGCGAGGCAAAACCGAGATCTTCATACGGGAGAGATCGCAGGCGCTGGAGCCCCTGTTCTACGGTCAGCTGTCCCATGTGAACCTGTTGAAGTAACTGTTCAAGCCCTTCCGCAATCATGTTCATCCCTTTTCCAGTTTGGCATCCCGCTCCATCAGATCACTGACCGCCTGGCGACAGGACTTGTTCTCATAGAGGACGGCGTTGATCTCCCGAATGATGGGCATCTCAACCTGGTGACGCAAGGCCAGGGTGAGCGCGGCGCGAGCGGTTCTGACGCCCTCGGCGACGGCCTGCATTCCGTTAACGATGGTCTCGAGTCGCTCCCCTTTGCCGAGGCGTACACCCACCGAATGATTGCGACTCAGTGTTCCGGTGCAGGTTAAGACCAAATCACCGACGCCAGAGAGCCCATAAAAAGTGCGAGGATCCGCTCCCATCGCGACACCGAGCCGGATGGTTTCTGCCAACCCACGGGTGATGAGGGCGGCACGGGCATTCAGTCCGAGTTCCAGACCATCGATGACACCGGCGGCCAGCGCCATCACATTCTTTAATGCTCCACCCAGCTGGACGCCCAGGAGATCGCTGTCGGCATAGACGCGCAACACCGGGGTCATCAACGCGGTCTGAAAGCGCTGGACGAGCGGCGCGTTTCGACCGGCCAGGCACACGGCCGTGGGCTGACCCGCGCTCAGCTCAGTGGCAAAGCTGGGTCCCGAGAGCACCATCAAGGCGTCGTGCATGGAGGGTAGTAATTCGTCCTCCATCACCTGGGTCATCAACTTGGCCGTCTCTTCCTCGATGCCCTTGGTCGCACAGATCAAGGGCATGGGACTGGATAGGAAACGTCTTAGTGTTTGAAGCACGGATCGCGTGGCATGGGAGGGGACGGCGAACACCAGCCCCTCACACGATCTCGTGGCTTCTTCCAGGGATGCGGTGGCGATCAGGCTGTGAGGGAGCGTGACACCTTTGAGAAAAATCGGGTTTTCGTGCGCAGTATTGATGGCGTGAACGACATCCTGCTCATAGGCCCAGAGTCGGATCTCCATCCCCTTCTCGGCCAGATGTTTGGCCAGGGCTGTACCCCATGCTCCTGCACCGATCACACACATCTTGCTGATAGACCCAGGCATAAGGAATCAGTCTGATCTCCACATGATCACCAACAACACTTGTGGGGGCCGATTATAGGAACGCCCTCAAGAACCTGTCAACGAATGGGAGTCGGTAAGTCCCATTCTCGGAATTCGCCAGAGAAGCAGTGGAATCAATCTCTTGTGGCATGGCATGGAATCTACCGAGCTGCGCGGTGAGGATTTGAAGCGTCGGTTGACGCGACTGGATCAGCCCAGCGGATGCTGCCCGGCAGGCTAGCATCTCGGGGGCATTCCCATGTATGTAGGTGGCATACTGGGAATGTCCGATCATGCAAACCTGCCATTTCTGTGACCGATTACAAGCAGAAATTAATCGATTCTGTGTTCAGTGCGGTCGGCGGCTTGATGGGACTGCGGAGCGTACGTCGAGCGCTGGACCTCGTGCAACCTCTCCGGGTCAGCTCAACCTGTCCATCCTCTACGGCATGGTCGCGGCGCTGATTCTGGCGCTGCTGTTTCCGCCATGGGAAACGCCACCGAATCAGACCCCGGAATTTCTTGGCATGCATTTCATCCTCTCTCCGCCAGCCGCGGAGGCGGTGGTGAGCCGCATGCTCCTGACCATTGAGCTGGTGACCATTGCGATTGCCGGAATGTATGGGGCGTTTCTGTTCAGAACAAAGTGAGTGGTCAGCGGTCATTCGTCATTGGTCAGAATAGATTCGTGTCTGTCCATTGATTGGCTAATGACCGATGACTTTGCTCAATCCAGCGCCAGCGTCAAGCATTTGGCTGACCCGCCCGATTTCATGAACTCATCGAGCTGAACCGCATGGGTGTCATATCCCCGTTCCTGCAGCAAGCCTTCCGTCGTGGGACATCCGGCAGGAAGAACCACATGCTTCTCCACACAGACTGCGTTACAGGCAAACTTCAGCGCTTCGTGCTCAGGGACGACCAGATGACGCTCGGTGGGGATGCGCGCCGCGAGCACTTCTCGACCATCGTGATCGAATGCGGCAGGAAAATACAGCAGCTCGCCACCGCTTAACGGACAGAGACAGGTGTCCAAATGGTAGAAACGACCGTCGATGAGTTCAAGCGGAATGATTTCTCGCTGAAAACGCTCGCTGAGGATCGGGTACATGCCGATATCGGATCGCTGCCGATAGCCACCGAACCAGGTATCTGAAAACCCAAGAAGGTCGCCTGCGCCTTCAAAGTGAAGACCAGCCTCCACCGTCATGACCTCATATCCCTGCTGGCGAAACCAATGCTCGAAATGAGCCTCTTCTCGCTGGCGTTCAGGATATCGGAAGTGACTGACGACGGCTGTGTGCCCGACGACCAGCCCGGCATTGGCCGTAAAGACAAGATCAGGCAGTCCAGGAATCGGGACCATTCGTTCCAGGACGATTCCCAAGTCCTGTTCAAAAATCCCCATCAAGGTCTGCCACTGTGAGGCGGCTCGCTCGTGGTCGACTCGGTTGCTGAGGCGCATCCAAGGATTAATCTCATACTCGATACCGAAAAAATCCGGTGGGCAGACGAGAAGACGGCTCATACTAGCCTTCCTAAAGTTCTGCCCACCTCGGTCAGAAATGACCCTGCATCCATGACGAGACCGACTGCTTGAAAGCTGCCACGATCAGCCAGCTTGGTTGGGACGGAAGGATTGATATCCACACAGACCGTCGGGATGGTGGCCGGCAGCAGATTGCCTGTTGCGATGGAGTGCAAGGTGGAAGCGACCAGCAGCGCCAAGCCGACACCAGGAATCAACGCGCGCATGGCTTGCTGGGCATGAACCGAATCCGTGATCACGCCGGGGAGGGGGCCGTCGTCGCGAATCGTGCCGGCCATAACTACCGGCACTGTCTGGCGGACACAAGCTGCCATAATTCCCTGTTTGACTACTCCTGAATGCACCGCAGCCTCAATGCTGCCAATCGTACGGATGCGATTGATGGTTCGCAAATGATGTTCATGCCCATGCGGAAGGGGCTGTCCCCCGGTCAGTTTGTAACCGAGAGAAGTGCCGTACAGATCTGCTTCCATATCGTGGGCCGCGAGGGCATTGCCGCAAAAAAGGATGTGAATAAACCCCTGTTCGATTAGCCAGGTGAGTGCATCGCGCCCACCGGCGTGAATGATGGCCGGTCCCCCGGCCAATAAAACCTTGGCATCTGTCTGTCCCTGCCGATGCCGTTCTCGCAATTGACGCATTCGTGTTGCAATGTCGGCGATGATATGACCATGGGGCCGCTCAGCGGACACCTGAGACTCCATGAAGCCAAAGACATCACGTTCATGTGGGCGTTGCAGCGGGATGACCCGAATCCCCTCTCGTCCGACAATGACACGATCTCCGCGACGAACGTCTCCCATCGGAATAGCATGGGCCGCAGAGCCTTCCTCATTGACCACGATCGCAAGATCCATCTCGATTCGATCGACGTCAAGCCAGCGACCAGCTATTCGGATCTGAGTGGGCAAATGGGTGGTGGCATAGAAGGTATCGGGAAGGATCCCATCGTCAGGCACTAGTTCAGTTCGACAGTCTGTCCCACGCTCGATCAAGGCGCCATGGGGTTGAATCGCGTTGAGGATCTCGTCTAAGAACGCTTTGGAGGCGGCTCTGATCACAATACGGGCGCTGGATGATTGTTCCCGTGTCTTTCCGATGTTGACGTCCTGAAGGTCGAAGGTACCACCCATCATCACGATACGGTCCAGGACCTTCGCCAGTATGAGCGAGTCGATGATGTGTCCCTGCAGGACGACAGTTTCGTGGTAGGTGCTCATCGCTTTACTCACCGCCTCTATTGGTATTCTATCACTCAGTGAAGCAGGGAGAAGAAAATGACAGTTCAGGACGAGGAGTGTATCGAAGGGGTTTTCATCAATTCACGAAGCACACTCGTCGCATAGGCGCCAGGCGGCAGGCCGAAAGACAGCGTCAGGACGTTTCCGTTCAGCGACCAGTCCAGTTCAGTGAGAGGAACACGAAGTGCACGACGTTCTCCTCGAAAGCCACAGGCCTTGGCAGCACTAATGAGGGAGTCTTTGGTGGCGCCCGTTTCGGTGATGACGGCTTCTTCAATGGCCCCGGGTTCGCCACCGGCCCAGGAGACACGTGAGCCGAAAAGAATTCCGGTCGGGCTGATCTCAAAGCGATCCGCGCGCGGCTGCTCCTTCTCCGCATCGTCAACCTGGAAGCAGGCGCCGTTGTCCTGCTTCATCGCCCAGTCGCCGATAAACAGACGATCGATCTGATCGATCCGGCTGGCAAGAATCCGATTGAACAGAAACGACTGATAGGTATTGAGATACCAGATGCGCTGGTTGCGATTCATTTTCTCGCGTCGGCGGGCATCATGGAGTAAGGCCGCGCCGGTTTGGTAGTTGGCCCCATCCTTCCCTTGCCGTTGGGGCCCGAAGTAGTTGGGGATTCCGCGTCTGGCGAGTCGTTCAAGGACCGCCGGGACGGTGTCCTTGGCGTGGCCGGCAACCTCACGAATGGTCAGACGGAAACGATTGCCGGCATGGTGACCGGTCCGGAGCCGATTGCGATGTCGCCCTAGGATGGTCACATTCAGGATGGTGTGATCGAGGGAGAGGCCAGCGACCTGTTCGGGCGACACGCCTTGGAGGGAAATCATCTGTGTCGTAACGGCTCGTGCGTCTTTCAGTCCTGCGACACCAATAGCCTGTGCCTTGATGCCTAATATTGAGGAGAGTCGTCGGACGAGGTCGGGTGTGGACAGTCCGCGTTTCGTGATGGTGACGTAGAGGTGTTCCCCTTCCCCGCAGGGTAGGTAGAGTGGTCGCTCTTCAACTTGGAAGTCCTCCGGTACAGAACGGATTCGTCCGCCGATTCCAGGAAGGTCGCTTGTCAGAAATGGCTCGTTCAGTCGTTCCATCGGTCCTTTGTATGATTTGGGCTCAACGACCGCCTGCTATACTTTTTTCTATCCGCGTGAAGAAAGGATCGAGGGATAGAGAATGAGCACGCGACACGCGTCGTCATGGCCTGATCTCGCACGGGCGTCCATCGGCCATGCGCTGGGCCATCCTCTCTACTGGCTGTTCAGCCTTGTCCCAAACTGGGAATATGGCCTTTCCGACTATGAAGTGACACAACATACCCATATGCACAGGTTGCTTGCCGGCCGCCGCGTGGTCCATCTCACCGACTTGCATATCGATCGATATGGTTTGCGTCATGAGCGTGTTGTCCAGATCGTCGGCGATCTCCGGCCGGATTGGATTATGATCACCGGTGATCTGCTCAATGTACCAGAAGGATTGCCCCACCTGTTCCGATTTCTTGGCCGTCTTCGCGCTATCGCGCCAATCTACATGACCCTGGGCAATCACGATCATTACAGCGGCGTCTCGGTGGCAGAGTATGCCGAATTGGCCGATCGGCACAAGATCACATTGTTGGTGAACCAGAGTGCTGTCATCTCTGTGACAGGAGGAGAGCTGATGATTGTCGGCGTCGATGATCCATCACTCCACCGCGCTGATCTGCGCTGTCTTCCGGCTCGGGCGGACCATCGCTTTACGCTGCTGCTGGCCCATGCGCCCAACATTCTTGATCAGGTGGAACCGCACCACGCCATCGATTTGATCTTATGTGGGCACAGTCACGGGGGACAATGGCGTGTGCCGGGGATTCCGACATTCTGGCTCCCACCCGGATGTGGTGGCCGGATTGCAGGTTGGCATCGGTCAGGTGTGCACCGACTGTACGTCAACCGTGGAGTGGGGTGGTCCTTTCTTCCCTTTCGATGGAACTGCCGACCAGAAATCGCGGTGATCGAATGGGTATAGGAATAGACAGATCTCCGAGCAACATTGCCGACCCAGTGTCGTGAATGTCTAATGTCTATTGGTGTGATGTTAGGACCGCATCCGTTCCAATGCTTCCCTCGCTCGGCTTCTGACAGTTTGATCCCAATCATGCTCCATCGCTGCTTTTAAACGCTCACGCGCTTCCGTTGCCCGGAGTCGCCCGAGTCCCAAAGCAGCGCAGGCACGGACGTAGGCATGGTCATCGTCCAGAGCCTTCACTAGCAGCGGGACCGCTGACAAATCTTGTAACGCACCGAGATGGCTGGCTGCCATGCCACGGATGCGATGTTGTTTGTCGCCTAATGCCCGTTGGAGGGTTGTTGCCAACAGCTCTTTCAAGGCTGGGACCACGGATTCAAGTCCATCGATGTGGTACTCGTTGTTTTCCAGCAGAGCAAAAACCAGTTCGAGCTGTTTCTCTTGAACCGTTTCTCGGTGAAACAACGTCAACAGCCTGGTTCGTTCTCGTGAACGCACCTGGCGGCGCCGAAGCATTCTGATTGGGATGAACAAGAGAAGGGCACAGACCAGCCCAATGGCGGTCATCGGCACGGCCTGATCGACCAGGTAATCTTGTGTCTCGAGCGAAAGCCGTTTCCAGACCCAGACGCCTGTAATGAGACAGATGATGAGAATGATGAGGAGCGCGGGATTCACCTGCCCCTGCTCGCGACGCCGCATCGTGATCATGGGTGAGGGATCATACGGGTGCAATCAACCGATCGTCAACGAATCGACCGGGGGCTCTCACTTCATGCCCTTCCTATTCGAGCAACGCCGAGTCACGGCTGGTGCAGGAGCGCCGTAATTGACAGGCTCTTGCGGCAATGGTCATACTCGGCCATCAATCGTTGCCGGTCAGACTCATCACGATTGTAGAGAATCTTCCACAGGACCGTGCGATGGAGGCCGATTTTCCATCGGCTCTCGTCTGCGTGATAATGCCCATGAATGATCGCATCTCAGCCTGGCTCGAAAGCCTCGGTCTCGATTGCTATCAGGATGCGTTCCGGCAGAATGCCATCACGTGGGACGTGTTGCCTGAGCTGACCGACGAGGATTTGACGTCCTTGGGTGTGCTCCTGGGCCATCGGAAAAAGCTCCTGCGTGCGATCGCAGAGTTGTCGCAACGCAGCGGGCTTGAGCACGGGCAGTCTGCAGCCATCCCCGCGTCTTCGGTACTCACGCCGCCGACTTCCGGTCGCGACCACGCAGAGCGACGACAGTTGACCGTGATGTTTTGTGATCTTGTCGGATCTACCGCACTGGCTCGCCGGTTAGACCCCGAAGACGTGCAAGAAATTATCCGACGGTTTTTGGACGCCTGTAGTCAAGCGGTTGGGCGGTTCAACGGGTATGTCGCAAAGTATATGGGTGATGGACTGTTGGTGTATTTCGGATATCCGCATGCGCACGAGCATGATGCGGAACGCGCGATCCATGCCGGTCTGGCAATACGAGATTTGGTGAGAACCTTTCCTCGAGAGCATTCTTCGTCTCAGGAATCCGAAATTGCCGTACGAGTCGGAATTGCAACGGGGAAAGTGATTGTTGGGGAACTTATCGGGCAAGAAACGGCCAAGGAACGGTCGGTGTTCGGCGAAACGCCGAATCTGGCCTCCCGGCTTCAAAGTCTGGCCGCGCCCAATCAATTGGTCGTGGATTCGGCGACGAAGCGGCTCGTCGGCAATGAGTTCGAATTTGCAGATGCGGAGAGCGTGTCCCTCAAGGGATTCGATACGCCGATCGAGGTTTGGCGAGTTCTCGGGACCAAGGCGTCAGTCAGCCGGTTTGATTCGTACCGATCCGGGCGATTGGCCGGTTTTATCGGCAGAGAACACGAATCCGCGCTTCTCTTAGGACGCTGGCGAGAAGCCGGTGGCGGCGAAGGACAGGTGGTGCTCTTATGCGGGGAGGCCGGCATCGGAAAATCGTGCCTTATCGTTCATCTGCGCGACCAACTGGTCAGGGAGGATAGCCAGACGGTTCAATTGCAATGTTCGCCCTATCACACGAATACGGCGTTGTATCCTGTGATCCATTGTCTTCAACAGGCAGTGGCACTGACGAGTGAAGACGATGCCCATACGCAACGGGAGAAACTCGACACCTTCGCCAACAGCATCGGCCTCGATAACCAGACCGCAGTGTCTTTACTGGCTGAACTCCTCTCGATTCCTGGAGATGCGCAGCATCCGCTCCTCACGATGTCATCGGACAAACGGAAGGATATGACGCTTGAAGCGCTCGTGCAGCAACTCCAAAGGCTGGCCGATCGTTGCCCGACACTCTTCATTGTGGAAGACGCCCATTGGCTGGATCCCACCACGATGGACCTTCTGACGAGAATCATCGACCGCGTTCAGCGGATGCGCGTGTTATTGCTGATCACCTTTCGCCCCGACTTCAAGCCAGCGTGGAGTGAATATGGCCATGTCACGTTTCTGACGCTAAACCGGCTTCCCCGCAGGCAAAGTGCCGAGCTGCTCGCATCGATGACCGGCGGAAGAGCGCTTCCACCAGAAGTGCAGCAGACCATCCTGGCGAAGGCCGATGGGGTACCGCTCTATATCGAAGCCTTGACGGAGAACTTGCTTGAAAGGGGATCGCTCGTTGAAGGACCAGACTCCTTTGCGTTGGGGGCTCCATTAAAGGAACTGAACATTCCGGACAGCCTCCAAGCGTTGCTCATGGAGAGGATCGATCGATTGGGACCGGCCAAGGAGATCATCCAAATCGGATCCGCAATCGGGCGGGAGTTTAGCTACGAACTATTACAAGAAGCCGGTGATGCCACTGAGAGTGAATTAAAGAATGCGCTTCATCTGCTGATCGCATCAGGGCTCATTTTTCAGGAGGGTGAGATCTCGAACGCCAAATTCTTTTTCAAACATGCGCTTATTCAAGACGCGGCGTATAACACGTTGCCCAAAAAATCTCGTCGAGTCCTCCATACTCGGATTGCAAAGACGCTGGAGAGTAAGTTCGTAGATCGGGTGAAAACGGAACCTGAGTTACTGGCGCATCATTTTGAGCAGGCAGGATTGGTAGAGAGAGCCGTTGCCTATTGGCACCTTGCGGCACAACGAGATGTTGCCCGATCTGCCAATATCGAAGCACTCAGTCACTTCGATCGTGCCCTCTATATGCTCAAGGATCTTCCTGGTGGAGCTGAGCGTGACCACTTAGAATTGGATCTCCTGATTGCACGTGGAGCCCCATTGCAATCGCTGAAAGGGTATGCCTCCGACGACATCGAACACAATTATTCACGAGCCAGAACGCTCTCACAAGAGAATCCAAGTTCCGAGCAATATTTTCTCTCGCTGTGGGGGGTATGGGTGTTTCATCTTGTGAGAGGACCTCTTGCCAAGGCCTGCGATCTGGCCGCAGGTCTTCTCTCATGGGCCACACACCAGGGTAACCCCGATTTGTTGATTCGAGCTCATGAAAGTGTGGGGTCGACTTATTTGTTCCTTGGTCGGTTTCAGGAGGCCAAGACGCATTTGCTTTCGGCCAAGTCTCTCTACGATCCAGAAAGACACCACGCCCAGGTCTTGCCCTATACCCAGGATCCCGGCATCACGGCGCGAATCATGTTGGCACGAGTCTTCTGGCTGTTGGGCGAGCTTGATCAGGTTGAAGTGCTGGTAGCAGAAGCCATGGCAATGGCCAGAGAACTAGAGCATCCATTCACAATGGCCTTTACGTTAGCGACTGCTTCATGGATCTATTCAACTCTCCGCAACGTTCAAAGAACACTTCTTCTTACCGAAGAAGCCATTGAGTTATCGACAAAATATTCGTTTGAGGTGCCGTTGGCATGGGCGACGTCCTTTCAAGGCTGGGCTCTGGCCGAACAGGGAAGAGAAAACGGAATCGAACGCTTAGTGGAAGGACTCTCCGCAGCGCAGAGAGCCAAAGCGAGTCTCAACCATACGTATACCCTGGCCCTATTGGCCGAGAACCATTTACGGAATCGGCAGCTTACCGACGGTTTGCTTGCCATCCAGCAGGCGCAGGACCTTGCCACCACTCAGGGAGAGCTGTGCTGGCAGGCGGAACTGTTTCGGTTGAAAGGCGAATTGTTGTTGGCGCAATCTGACCAGTCAATTGGTGCGGCGGAACAGTGCTTTTCCGAAGCTCTGACGATTGCTCAAAACCAGCATGCAAAGATGTTAGAACTTCGAGCCGCTGTCAGTATGGCGAAGCTCTTGCGGAAGCAGGGCAAATCGGATACTGCTAGAGGCATCTTAGCATCCGTCCACTGCAAGATTAGTGGACAAGGACCCAACCCTGATTTGATTGAAGCACAACATGTCCTTGAGCAGCTGAATGTGGCCTCTTAACCGTATGGTTCACAGGTTAGACCGATGCGCCTGACGATTCTTGGTTCTGGAACCAACGTGCATCCTACGCGTGCCGCAGCCGGGTATCTAATACGCACGGATCAATCGATCATTCTGGATTTCGGCCCACGCACGTTGATGAATCTGATCAAAACCGGAGTGAACCGGCACAAGATCACGCACATTTTGTTCTCTCATTTTCACGCCGATCACTTTTCCGACTTCATCACCTTTTTTTTTGATGCAGTGATCTATGCCAAATATGGAGGTGGTCATCGTCCAGGGATGACGCTGATCGGTCCGAAAGGCACGATCCGACTGTTGCAATCGATTATGCAGAGCTTTCCCAGCTTTTCCCCGGCGCCATTCAAGGTGACATTCAAGGAAGTCACGAACAAACCGTTCAGGATCGGGGACACTCGTATCGTTCCGAAACCCGTCGTCCATGTCCCGGATCTCTCCAGTGTCGGCTATCGAATTGAATATCGAGGCAAGACAGTCGTGTATTCAGGCGACACGCAATACTGCGAGGCGATCGTGTCTTTATGCCGAGATGCCGATGTGGCTGTGCTCGATTGTTCCTTCCCTGCCAATCGTCCAGGCCCCGCCCATCTGCATGCCGGCCAATGCGGGCAGATCGCGAAGGAGGCTGGGGTGGAGCAGCTCGTCCTCTCCCATTTCTACCCGATTGCCGATCGCTATGACGTCAAAGCTCAGGCTGCTGAGGAGTACGACGGGAAAATCTGGAAAGGAAGGGATCTCTTAACAATCAAACTTTAGCGGGCAGCACATGCGAAATACTGACATGGGCATCATGAAGACTTCTCAAAAAGGCCTCGGTTTTCACCTGCCCTTCCCTGCACGAGACTCAAGTGAGCTTGTCGCGATCCAAGACGCGCCGTCCTCCGGGCAGGCCGCACACTCGTATCCTCGTTGTTCGTATTTCGCAAACGAATGACGCTTCACGAGATACGCTTCACCCGTTTTGGCATACCGTGGGAGTATAGCGGGCGGACTATTTCAGCGTCTTGCTACAGGCCTTCCTCGCGGGGAGCTCCACCCAGAATCTCAACGAACTTGGTCACACGAGCAATCTTCACGGAGTCGTCGGCCTTGGCGTAGATGGCCAAGAGGTTTTTGAGCATGCGTGACAAAATCGCCCGAACCTGACTTTTTTCGAGATATTTCTCTTCAAACCCGTAGCCGGCTTCGGTCAGAAACCGGGCGCAGTTTTTTTCGGTCAGTAGGGCTCCTCCATTGAAACAGTCAATGAAGATCTTGTATCGGTCGGACTCGTACTTCACTAAAAAATGTCCAGGCATCCCGATGCCGAAGAGCGGAAAGGCAAGCCGCTGCCCGATGAGAAGGTACACCACCGACAGGCTGATCGGAATCCCGACTCGTCGGTCCATGACGCAATTGAGATAGCTGTTCTCCACCTCGTAATAGTTCTTGGTGTTGCCTTTAAACCCTTGCTCCGTGAACAGGTAGCGGTTGAGGGCGTTGACGGCTTCTTCCCCGGAGGCCCGCTGCCCGATACGGGCCCGAACTTCGGCGGCCATGGTATCTAATTGGTCATGATAGCGAGCCACGTCCAGCGTCGGATAGGCGTAGCGGGCGATCAGAAACGCCCCGGTTTCAAGGCTCATCGCCTCATCCGGAAGGGCTGCCAGCTCCGTCAGCTCGTCCTCCAGCTTGCCTCCTCGGATTTCTTCGAGCACGGACGCAATGCGGTCGGCCATTTCAGGCTGTTCAATTTCCGCTTCTTGGAGCAGTGGGACGGCTGAAGGGCCGATATCAATCAGTCTTCCGCTGATGGTGCGGACGATGCGGTCGTCTTCATCGGAGAGCAGGCGGATCAGGGCACGTATCTGACTTTCAGGAATCATCATGGTCACGTTTGCCGTCGGTCACAGATCTGCCGAGTGAAACCGATACCGGTATCATCCGACGGATTGCAGTGTCAGTCAAGGGATCAGGGCCTCATGGGCGGGATTATCCCATGGCTCGCCGGAACGCCTTGGCTCCACCATAGAGACAGAGGGCATCAAACACGAGCATGACCAGGATCACCATGCCGACGTGCGGCAAGGCTTCGGTCCAGCCTGACAAGATCAGCGGGCGTACGGCATCGATCGCCCAGGTCATCGGGTTGAATTGCGCAAGAAAGCTCATCCAACCCGGCATCGCGGTGAGCGGCACTAACGCGGAGCTCAGGAAAATCATGGGCAGGGACAGAAATCCCAGGACGGAAAAGAAATCTCCGTGACTCTTCACGGAGAAGGCCATGGCCATGGAGATGGCCGTCAAGCCGACACCGAACATCATGCCGATCAAGAGGATGGTCGCCACGCCAAGGATTCCGGTTGCCGGATGGACACCGAAGAGGTACGACACGCCAAGAATCACAAGGACTTGCATGGACGTGATCGCCATGACGAAGATGAAGCGGCTGAGAATGACGGAGGTGCGGTGGATCGGTGTGGACATCAACCGTTCCAGGAATCCGTTTTCCTTATCGAACAGCAGATCGACCCCACCGGCCAAGCCGTTATTCAGAACCGTCATGATAACGACCCCGGCCGCGAGGAAGCTGATGTAGTTGGGCGCCTGCATGACCTGGGTGTCCGCGGCCCGTTGAAACAGATTGCCGAAGAAGATGAGCCAAAACAACATCGGCTGCACCAGAGTGAACAGCATGCTGAATTTTTCCCGGCTGAGCCGACGGACCCATCGCATGGTCAATGCGCTGATTTCTTGCCAATAGTGCTCCACGTGACTCCTCTTATGATGCCGACTCGGTCTCGGGGATCGATTCGGTAATGGCCCGGCCTGTATGGGCGATGAACACATCGTCCAAGCGTGGTCGGTTGTATTGAATGAATTCGATGCTGCAGCCCAATCGATTGGTGGCTTCCAGAATCGCGGGCAGTGCCTTCTCGGGCGACTCCACCCTGATGTCCAAGCCCTTGGTCGTCGTCCGGACGGACTTGATCGCCGGGCGGCCTTTCAACTCAGTCTCAAGCGAGGGGATCCGATCCAGTTCCTTGAGGGTCAGGGACACGATATCCCCGCCAAGCGCGATCTTGAGCTCGACCGGAGACCCGAGTGTTTTGATCTTGCCGCCGTCGATGATTGCGAGCCGATCACAGAGCTGATCGGCCTCATCCAGATAGTTCGTCGTCATGACGACCGTCATGCCGCGGGCCTTGAGCATCCGGACATACTCCCAAATGCGGAGACGGCTCTGGACGTCGAGGCCCAAGGTCGGTTCGTCGAGAAACAAAATCTTTGGATTCGGCAACAGGCCACAGGCGATGTCGAGCTTGCGCTTCATGCCGCCGGAATAGGTTTTGGCCGGTCTGTCGGCGTGGTCTTCCAAGTCCACTAATTTCAGGAGTTCGTTGATCCGCTTCGTGGCTTCGTCTGTTGTCAAATGATAGAGCGCACCCAGGAGTTGCAGGTGTTCACGCCCGGTCAGAAACCGGTCGATCGCCCGCTCTTGCGGGACATACCCGATGAGGGTCCGGACCGTGTCTGCCTCGCGCACCGTGTCGTGTCCCATCACGGTAGCCGTGCCCGAAGTGGGGTGCAGCAGCGTGATCAGAGTACGGAGGGTGGTGCTCTTGCCTGCGCCGTTCGGTCCCAGCAAGCCGAAAATCTCTCCGGCGTAGATCGAGAACGAGAGGTCATCGACAGCTTTATGGCTGTCATAGGTTTTACAAAGACGGTTGACGTTGATAGCAATCGTACGATCCATTAGTCCCAACCTTTTAAGCCTTGATGCTCGTGCAACATGAATTGAACGAGATCGTTCAAGCGACGAGCGCGCTGGTGCAGCCCCTCGGCCTCCAGCAGAAATTGTTTTTCCAACGGTGTACAGTCCAAATAGGTTGATAGAGTGTTCACCAAGACTTCATCACTGACTTCTTCGCGGAAGAATCCTTGCCACGCCGCGCTATCCTCTCGCTGTTCCAGGTATCGTCCGAGCACGTCGATGAGCGCCTTCCGCACATCCTTGGTCAAGCCTTCTTCGGTGTGCATGGGCGTCACCCGAATCGTGGCTTCGCGATAGGGTTTGTCGAAGTGCTCTTTAGTCAGCTCGCATCGGTCGAGTCCTTGCAGCAAGATGTTGGAACGACCATCCGGTAAGGGCTGTACGCTGACGATTCTTCCGATACAGAGCGCGGGAAAGATGGCCGGATTGCCATAGTAGTCCTGTTCCCACCCTTCCTTCAGGAGCGCCATGGCGATACATTGGCTGCCTACCGTGACATCGGCCACCATCTGGCGATACCGAGGCTCAAAGATGTGGAGCGGGAGATAGGTTTTCGGGAAGAAGACCACATTCGGTAACGGAAACACGGGAAGCCGGTCGGGAATCGGAAACGGTTCAATTGTTTTGGACGAGCTTCGACCCGACGGCCCTCGCTCATGATCAGGCTGCATGGGCCACGATAGCTGACGCTTGTGAAAATTGTCAACGCCGGCTGTCGGCCACGGACGCAGAATGAAATGCGAAACACCGCTCTCAGACAGCCGATTGGTTCGTAGACTCAACGCGTGCTATAACCGAAGCGGCTGGAGGCTCTCATCACAGGGGGGCTAGTGCGTGTGGATCATAAGGCGAGGCAGGGTGTGATCGACTATTGGCGGATTGCGGTGATCAGTGTCTGGCTGAGCGCGGGGGCTTCGCTTGCATTCGCTGCAAGTCCTGCCTCAGCCCCATTCCAACCAGCGACGGCGGGCTACCAGTACATCTTCCCCAGGGACCACGGCTCGCATCCGACCTATCGGACTGAGTGGTGGTACTACACGGGGCATCTGCAGACCAAGGACGGCCGGTCGTTCGGTTTTGAATTGACGTTCTTTCGACGGGGTATCCCACCTGAGGATGTAACCACGCTTCCCTCCAAATGGTCGGTGAAGGATCTGTATCTGGCCCATTTTGCGGTGACCGACATCAATGGTAAGCGATTTCATTTCTCGGAGAAGCTTAGCCGTGAGGGCCTTGGGAAGGCGGGAGCCGATGAGTCAAAGCTTCGTGTGTGGATCGATGATTGGCGAGCCGAGGCGGCGACGGACTTACCTGGCGTACATACGTTGGTCGCGCGAGACGGCACTCACGCTCTTTCACTCACGCTGCAACCCGCTAAGCCGCTGGTCGCGCATGGTGCAGCAGGCATCAGCAAGAAAGGGAAAGAGGTCGGTCAAGCCTCGCACTACTACTCGTTCACGAGGCTCGCCACGAACGGGACATTGACGATCGATGGAGAATCCTTCGACGTCAACGGCATCAGCTGGATGGACCATGAATTTGGGTCAGGCGACCTCGGGGCCGATCAAGTCGGCTGGGATTGGTTCAGCATTCAGTTAGAGGACAACAGCGAGCTGATGCTATATCGCATGCGATTGAAAGACGGATCGTCTGATCTGGCATCGAGCGGTACGATCGTCTTCTCTGATGGACGGAGTCACCACATGGAAGTGACGGAATTTCAGATTGAATCGACCGGCACCTGGACCAGCCATGAGAGCAAGGCGACGTATCCGGCTACATGGCAGCTAAAGTTCCCATCGCTCGGCATCGTACTGGACGTTGTCCCGCTACTTGCCGATCAGGAATTGCGCACGTCGCGCAGCAGCCGCGTCTCCTATTGGGAAGGGGCCGTTGCAGTCACAGGCACGAAACAGGGCAAGCCGATCAAGGGCCAAGGCTACGTCGAGCTGACCGGGTACGCGGAGCGGCTGAAGATGTAGGGGGAGAAACGGGAGGGGGTGCTGCAGACCATTCCACTTACCATGCGTCTATCCTTTGATAGTAGGTTTAACGTGGTAGTCGAGATAAATCAGGACTGAGTTCAGCGACTATCTTATTCCAAGCACTTCAGATTTCTAAGGTCATTTCGCCAGCTCTCGTATTCGCCGCGCGGCCTTCACACCTTTCTTGGCTGGATGGCGCACGGCATGACGGAGCAGCCACTTTCTCTCCTTCGTAGCCCCGTCCAACCATTGTTCGCAGAGTTCAAAGGCGAGACGGGGATGGTCCTTGGCAATATCGCCGACATGATTGGCCACACTCCGTCGGACATAGAGATCCGAATCGTCTTTGAGTGCCTCCAGAATAGGCAGGACCGGGCGAGGGTCTTTGATAAAGGCTGGAATTCGTATCGCCCAGGGCAAGCGTGGACGTGTCCCTTCCGAACAAAGCCGTCGCACATGGGGATCAGGATCATCGGTCCATTTCATCAGTTGCGCCAAGGTACGCCCCGGCCACGTGATCAGAAATGGGCGAATGGAAAATTCGGCGCTGAAGCGCCGCGTCAGTTCGTACTGGGCTAACATCGAGATTTCAAACGGATCTTGCCCACCGTTGTGAGCAGGGTCTAGCCCATACGTCGCGACAAAACTCACATGTGGGAGGTAGAAGAACACGCCGAGTCCAAGATCTTCCGTATCTGTCTGCGGTGGAGTCAGTGATTGAACCAGGATATGAATGGCATCTTTATAGTGTTCCGGCAGGTGGGTGCGAAGGGCTCTCGCCAGGTGATGGCCACGCTGCAGAATACTGAGCGCCTTCAGACCATTGCGCGCCGTACGTTGGAATGCCTTTCCGTCAAAAGTCGAATAGACGAGACTGATATTGTGCGCCAGACAGTCGATGGCTTCCCGATCGAGCAAGTCGGCTAGAGACATGCCTTTTTGAATCGAATGTGGTGCGGAAGGGAGGCGTGGCGTACGGATCGTTGTGCGCGTAGTCGACATCCTAAGAGGTATGTCTGTTCGTTACAGAGAAGTCAACCAGCTTGGAGGGGATGGAGTATGAGTGTTGTTGCGATAAGCGTAGATCAGCTGAAATATGTCCTTCGATATTTGTGAAGGAGGGGCTTGCGACGAATGGAATTCCGTGTGGATTTTTGCCACCAGTAGAATCTCTTCGGGGCTTGCCCCAATTTTCTCCCGAACGCTCCTGCAATAAGATTTTGTCCAATCAGGCGGGCAATTTACTCGGCGGGTGAGCGCCGGCCTGGCGTAGACGATCACCTGCGAGAGCTGGCTCCTCCCGCGTCGAGAAGTCCGCACCAGTATCCTAAACCAACATAAGGGCCGATGCCCTGGACTTTCTTTTACCAAAGGAGGATGCCATGGATAAGGTTTGGTTGTATGTCGGTGGCATTATTCTCGGAACGGCGGTATTGATCTATGCCGTACTCACCACGGTGAGTAGTACGACTCCTCCGGCTAGCGATCTGCGGGCAGCGTACGAGACGCCGAAATAGTGAGTCATCACTGGCCTTCCTGAGCGCCCGACGCCAGCGGGGTACCCGGTTTCCTGTCTAGCACGAAGCATGAACGGACCCCGAAGGGGGCTGTGTGAGCCATTCCCACCTGCGAACCTGTCACGTGAGAGAAGACTTCTCCCAACGCGTGGCAGGTTTCGCATGGGAGGTGAGATCGTGGTCCATCAAGAGCTCTTCCTCTATCTGAGATGATACTAAGAGGGTCTGAAGCCCTCAAATATTCCTCAAGTGGTCACAGCGCACCCGAAATTAGCCCACAGCCAACCACAATCAACAGCGCTGACACCGTCAGTTGAATCGACCGAAGCGTGACCTTCTTCATCATCTTTCCGCCAATATAGGCCCCGGCAAAGGCAGACAGGCTCGCGCCGATGACCAACTGCCAGGCGATGGCCTCCCCATGGGCTGAGATATCCGCGCCATAGACGGTCATGCGAGAGAGATCCACCATGACGGCGAGCACGACCCCCGTGGCGACGAACGCCTCTTTCTCAAGTCCAGCCTTGATCAGAAACATACTTCGAAAGGCGCCTTGATGACCCGACAAGCCGCCGAAGAACCCACTGATCAGGCCGCCGAGCGGCAGCCATCGGCGATCAAGCGCGATCTTGGAGAAGGTGGGAGAAAGCTCCAAGACTACGAAGGATATGATGAGGACTCCGATCACGAGCTTGAGAGCCGACACCTGTCGAGCGCTCCCAAGCGCATGGTATTCGTAGATCGGTTTGACTTCCCCCAGGTACGTCAGCAATGCCGCTCCCATAAAGGCCGCTGCGATCGCCGGCAATCCGAACTGTAGCAGTACAGAGCGATTGGCCTTTCGCCCGAGCAGTCCAATTTTAAAAAGGTTGTTCGCTAGATGGACTATGGCGGTCATCGCAATCGCCAGTTCCAGTGGGAAGAAGAGGGCGACCACGGGCATCAGCAGCGTGCCAAGCCCAAACCCGGAAAACAGCGTGAGGGCCGACGCCAATAACGATGCGATGCAGACGATGAGCAACTCCACTATGATTCTCCGAAGTGGCGAGAGACTGTCCTAGCCCGCATTATTCACGAGCGCTTCTGCTGGAATCGCGGATTCGCCGCTGCGACAAGCCGACATCGTGGTCGATCATGATGCCACTATTAATGTAAGAAACGTAAGCCAGTGACGTATGAAAGGTAAGCTCAGCTCCCTCTGTGCTGTCCCGAGGCTCTTGAATTCTTCGTCGCCGTTTTAGTGTCCAGTGTAGTGCATAGGTTGGTTGATCCCAATATGGGATCATGTTATAGTGACCCGTGCGTATCATTGCCAAGCGGACGCTGCGGAACTTCTGGAGACGATATCCAAAGGCCAAAGGTCCTTTAGAGGCCTGGCACCAAGAGGTTGCCCATGCTGATTGGGTATCCCCATCGGCCGTCAAGGGTCACTTTCGTTCAGCCAGCGTTCTGCAGGGCAATCGGGTCGTCTTCAACGTGGCGGGGAATCAGTACCGGCTTGTGGTGAAGATCAATTACCCATACCGAGTGGTGTACATCCGATTCATCGGCACACACGCTGAGTATGATGCGATCAATGTGACGACCATCTAGTAGGTGAGGAGTCAATATGACCATCGCTCCGATCAAAACAACCCGAGACTATGACCGGGCGCTGGCACGCATCGAACAATTGATGGATGCTAAGCCAAGCACAAAGGCTGGTGATGAACTGGACGTCCTTACGACGCTTGTCGAGGCGTATGAAGCCAAACATCACGCGATTTACCCTCCTGATCCGATCGAGGCGATCAAATTTCGGATGGACCAACTTGGGATGACGCGGAAAGATTTAGAGATGGTACTAGGCGGGCGCGGGCGGGTGTCGGAAATCCTGACAAAGAAGCGAAATCTCTCGCTCGAGATGATTCGTCGACTCCATCGCAAGATGCACATCCCCTTGGAGAGCCTCATCGGCACCGCTGCCTAGCATCACTTCATCTCACCTACGTTAGCGTCTAGCTTCTCCTGCTTGACTCCCATCCGATCGTTATGGTTAGGTCCCGCACCACGATGAAGCTGATTCGGGTCGTTCTTGCGTTCAGTTTGCTCCCATTCGCGCTCCTCTCCATTGGCTGCCAGAAGGAGAGCGAATCGGTCGTGTCGATCGCCTTGCATCCCAAGAATGCCGACATCCTCTATGTCGCGACGAATGATGCGGTCTACAAATCACGCGATGGGGGAGGAACTTGGGAGAAGTTCCCCAGCTTCAGCGCACGTCGGGTGACGACGCTGGCGATTGATCCGCTCCTGCCGGCGGCGATCTATGCCGGCACGATGGGGGATGCGGTCTACAAGAGTCCAGATGGGGGTCAACATTGGCTGCCGCACAATGTCGGATTGAAAGAGCATGTCTCCTTCATCAATCAGTTCGTCTTTCACCCTGCGGCTAGCGAGCAGATTTATGCGGCCACGACGGTTGGGGCCTTTTATTCAAAAGACGCGGGCCGTGAATGGGTCGAGCGGATGAACGGAATGAAAGAGGTGCACATTGTCACGTCGATTGCGATCAACCCAAGAGAACCGGCGGTGCTCTATGCCGGGACGACGGGTGGGGTCTATCGGTCCGATGATGGGGCAACGAACTGGAAGAAAATCAATAACGGGTTAATCCCCGAGACGGAACTCATGGCGGCTATGGCCCTCGGGGTCAATGCTCTCGAGATCGATCGGACGAATCCTGACGTCGTCTATGCTGGTACGACAAAAGGTCTCTTTCGCACGGGGAACAAAGGAGAGCAGTGGGAGCGTATCGGCCAATCCATCTCCGATCCCTATATCAGCAGCTTGGTCCTCCATCCGAAAGAACCGGCTCAGCTGTATATCGGTGGCCCGGCCGGGATTTGGAAGACTTCCGATGGGGGAAAGGCCTGGCAAGCCATGAACCAAGGGCTTGCGACGTTGAATATTCGAGCCCTGGCGATGGATCCCAAAAACGTTCACACTCTCTATGCCGGTACCAATGGCAGTGGTCTCTATCGTTCAACCGATGCCGGCGCGACCTGGACGGCTGTGCCGCTCAAAGCCGCGCCGCAGGCTCAACACTGATGTCACTGGTCATTAGTCAGTAGTCATTTTCATCCCCAGTGACTGATGACCGTTGACGAATGCCTCTAATATCCTGCCTTCGTTCCCGCGTTTCCGCCTTGGTACCGACTGCTGTATGAGATCATCCGATCCGAGAGCGCCTTCCACTCATCAGCCGTCATGAGGTTCTTCATCTTGAATCGCAGGCTGAGGACGCTGGCCGAGCTCTGCATACGCTGAATGTTCGCCTCGTTGATGATTTTAGAAAACTCCGATGCTTCCGCCTCATAGCTGGCGTTCAATGTGTAGAGTTGTCGGTGATAGGCTCGCTCTCGTTCACGGCTTTCCTTCAGTTCCTTGATGATCTCACCGGTAAGCATATTCACTTGCTTCGCCTTCTCGGGGTCCTGAACGGTCCGATTGATCAGACCCTCCATGTCCTGTTGCCCCTTTTGCCAGTAGGCGTCGCTGTGGCCTCCGCTCATCATGCCGTGGTGACGGTGATGCGATGAGCATCCAACCAAGGTCACTATGGCAAGTGCACCGACGAGCCCAGATAATATCCGATTCATGCTGTCCTCCCTTGAGAGTTGTTCTCTACCGTTGACCTACCGTATGATCTCTGAATCTAGTATGGCAGACGTACGCCCCCCTGTGTCCGATCCGGCTCAGGTGCTGAAGGAGGAATTCCGTCGGCATTTGGAGACGTTCTACGTCCGACTTAATCTGGCGTCCCCGTATGAGAGTGTGGAAAAAGCCGTTCGCACGTTGACAACCATCGTGCATGCGCTTCCCCAAGACGAACAAGTCAAAATTGTAACCGATCCCGCGTTGCAATGGCAGCAGTTCCGCAACGCGTTTGAGGTGTCGGGGCTGGTGAAGAAACATCGCGGGATCATTACCGGCCTGGTTCGTCATCGCGATGCCGTGAACTTGCCGGTTGAGTACGACCACTTTTTGAACTTTTTCCGTGGGTGATGGCCTGATTGGCTCGCTCAGGGAACGTTGGTCGGCATGATGGCTGCACGCAGTTCGTCGTACACCTGTATGAGGCGGCTGTCCTCCAGGCGATAGGACAGAGTGACCGTCACGATTCCAAACAACGCGACCATGCCGGCAAGTCCTGTAATGCCGATGCCCAAAAATGCTCCGCCTAGCGTCGTGAACCCGCCTTCCAGGGCGTATTGCACCACAAAGGTCAGCGATCCAAACAAGACAACGGCAAACCAGATCGCGGTGATGAGGGCTGATGACCAGGGAATGCGTTTGACGCAGTGCGTCATCAGCGCCTCGTCATGGGGGGATACGTGAATCAGGCCTTTGACCGGCCAAGCTGTCCTGAACTTTCTGGAGAAGAGGCGGTATTGTGGACGGATAGCGATCTGAGACAGGTCGGGGTACCACCAAGCCACCCCATGTGGCAGCATCAAGACTCCGTCAGGCCCGAAACGATCGCGGATGCTCTCCAGGGTTGCACCGGACCATTGGTCAGGTCGAGTCGCCACACGGCAGCCATACCGTACGGCATCTGGGGT
>DIHK01000038.1:29573-40358 GCA_002420115.1 Nitrospira sp. UBA5698 | reverse complement strand
AAAGAGACCTGCGAGAAGCATGGCTGTAGCTATCACACAGAGACGCGCAACGAATCAAGGTAGGCAGGAATTGGGTATGAGTTGATAGGGAACCAGCCGACTCGCGCAAGAACTTCTGTTTCGCCACGCGAAAAGCTTGTTGACTCGCGCGGAGGAGTTTGGCTACAGTACGCCGGGCAATGTTTCCGGCGGGCTGAGGGCTACCTGATTTTCCCGCCTCAATATTGATTTTTCCCCGCGTCACTATGACGGTATCTTCCTCTGCAGAGTTGCAGTGCGCAGAGACCGAATCGTACGGATTGTTGGAGGCAAACATGGATCCCGACAAGATTGAGCGTGTGTACACCTCCTATGCGGGGTTTTACGACAGAGTGTTTGGAAAAGTGTTTCATGAAGGCCGTGAGTCGGCCATTCGAAATTTGAATGTCCAGCCGAATGAACAGATTCTTGAAGTCGGTGTCGGGACGGGACTGGCTCTTCCCATGTACCCACGACATTGCCGCATCGTCGGCATCGATGTGTCCGAAGGGATGCTGGCCAGGGCGAAGGAAAAAGCGGCGGCTCATCAGCTCGATCATGTTGAGCTTCACCGCATGGACGCCGGGGCGATGCAATTTAATGATGACAGCTTCGATACGGTCGTGGCTGCCTATGTCGTCACGGCGGTGCCGGACTATCGAAAAGTCGTCAACGAAATGATTCGGGTCTGCCGTCCTGGTGGTCGGATCATCATGCTGAATCATTTCAGCAACGGCAACAAAGTGATTGCCGCTGTGGAAAAAGCACTGTCTCCCATCACGAAGCACCTGGGTTGGCGTACGGACTTGTCCCTCACAACCGTGTTGGAAGGTACGTCGCTCCACATCGCCAGAAATCAACGGGTGAATCCCTTGCGACTCTGGGCACTAGTGGAATGCATCAACGGCAAGGGGCAGCAGATCAATGGAAACGGTACCGCGCATACCGCTTCAGGCTATGCGAGAGGTAACGGTACTGCAGCCTATTCCAATGGAAACGGGCGCTATTCCCCTGAGCACGCGCACTAAATAAATAGTGGTCGGCGCCCTTCTCACCGCTGACGCCGTGACCGGTGTTCCCGGATCAACCAGCGCTCCCATTCTCGGCCGGGGATGATTGTCGTGCCGACCAGGCAGTTGCCTGAAAAGCATTGAGTGATCCGATCCGCCAGAACTTCCAGAATTCGACTCAGCCTTCTGTCCTGCATACCGAATACTCTCAGCATCAGCCCGAATCCAGGCCCTTCAGGCGGGCTATAGGCCATTGCATGGACCAGATTGTTCGCATCCACTGAGAGATCGTCTGCCGGTCTCAGGCTTCCCTCCCACTGCACCGCCGGATGAATCGCATCAGACCGCTCCGCGTCACGCCACATGCAGGGCAGGCCGGCCTGATCCAATTCGTCCAATAACCACTGAATGGTGGGACCGTCGGTTTCGAGCCCTTGGAAGGTCCATCGGGCGAGTTCGGCGGCTTGTTGAGCCGTGACAACCGGCAAAGTCAGTTCTTCCAGGTGAGCCTCCTCGCAGACCACATAGAGCTCGCCCTGTGGGTCGAACCAGAAGCGCAGTTTTCCCGCATTGAGTTCGGTCTGAATGACACTGAGCGAGGAACAGTCGATTCCATCCTGTTCAAAAACTGAAAAGTCCGTAACGCCGGTCATGGTCAGCTTGGCGACTCGAGCCAGACCGCGAATCTCATAATGAATGGTCACGGCAATTGTGGTACCGGCTGGAATATGACGCGTCGACCCTTCATCGAAGAGGCGACGTTTCAAGATCTGGACTTCCGTCACGTAACCGGCACGAAACCCGCCCGTATGGCCGATCAGCCAGCGAAGGTCTTCTGCATGTTTGATGGTGTGGTTCACAGCGCAATTGTAGCGCAGGCCGGGACGTAGGGCTAGGCTGGCGCGCGCATCCAACAGGAGAGGATGGGGGGAGGGAGTCTCGGACGAAGCCTCGGTCTTAACTCACAGGATCCGTACCGGACCATTCCAACCCTGGTGCACCATGACGCGGCAATCGCTGCCTCATCTCTCCCTTGGTTCACCATGAGGAATAACCCCTGTGGTTGGAGGTTGGCCACGACTTGCGCGAATAGGAGATGCGGAGCCAAGAGAGACAGCGGGAGTCGCCAAGCCAGGACTGGAGCTGGTGTTACGAAGGGGTACCATGCTGTGATGATATCGGCAGGGGAGCAATAGTGGCGATAATCCTGGATGTGAAACTCCGTGTTTGGAAGGTCTTGAATATAGCCCTGTGCGTAGTCGTGGCGACTGTAGCCATTGATATACATTCGGTGCCCTTCGACCTCCACACCGATGAGCTTGGTTGGTCGAAAAAAGGTGTGCAAAACGGGGGCATACCAAAAATTACTCGACCCGATATCCTGTACGGTACCACCGGTCGAAACGCGCAATCTTAACGCCGACCACCCTTGGTCGAGCAGGTCCAGGTAATCGTACTGTCGTAGTGCCGTCATTTGGGTTGCGTGTTGTTCAAACCGCACACGGAATCGGCGTTGGAGCGAGGCGATTCGCTCATACTGGACTCCGGTCAGGTCATGCAGCTCTTGTACAGGCTGTTCCCGATAGATTCCACGCGACCAGGCTAACCGCTCACCAAGGTGATACCAAAAGGCATGGTAGTGGGAACGGACCCGTTGCGGAAACGAACAAGGTGGAGAGACCTCCGTTCTCTGGAGGCTTTGAGAAGCGGTGAGTGAGGAGGGGGCGATGTCGGTTGCGAGAATTGCCATGACATGTACTTGTCGGTCGATTGGGCCTAAGTCTAAAGGTGGAAACAACGAACGTGGGAGGCTTGACCGACAGATCCGGCGAGGTACTGTTCGTCTTGCCTAGGTCAGTGGGGGCGAGAGAACAGACGATCACCTTGCGGATGGACTGAAACGCAGTCGCCCAGACGGAATTGCGTTGATCGGCAAGACTTCAGTCGGCAGGTCAGACTACGTTTTATCCAAGCTCGTGGTCGGAGACTGGCTGAATCCAATCGTCAATCCGTCCATTCGATCTGGGGGGAGGATGACTCGCTTCTCATCTGCTGACATCAGTGAGCGCTGCTCGCGAAGCCGCTGCGTAACCGACAGCAAGTCGTTGCAGGCAAACTCGATTCCGAGGAGTCGGTTCCCTTCGCCGGGATGAAATCGCAGCAATGGCTCCTTGCCGAATGAATGGACTGAGTCTGCGTTCAAGTCCGGCCGATCCAGTAGTCGTTTCCAACCGGCGAGGTTGGTCGAGACCTCAAGATCAATTCCTGCAACGCCAGTGATTCCATAGGGTCCATGCCGGCGCGTCTCTCGCCAGGTGGTCCGTAACTCGTTGATTCGTGCTTGATGCGGGTTGCTGTGGTTGTCGCAGATAAAGACCAGGGAGCTACCCAACAGCATGGAAAATGTCATGGAGCCAACTTCCGTCCCAGCCATCCAGGTGCGGAGGCTCGACAGCGCTCGACCGACTCGAGTATTGCCTCCCCCTGGTCGACCGAGCCAAAACGCAGCGTTCGGCTGCCCGTCCAAGAGGTTGCGCAACGCGGTGAGGGTGGACTGCATCACAAGAGGCGATTCGTAGTGGAGTGTCAGCGGCGGTGCGTGCGGTACTTTCCGCGACCGTAACCCTTCAACCATCTTCAAGGTCGGTTCCCAGGGTGCAAAGCCAAGGCCGTAGAACCACGTCCCGGGGAGTCCAAGGCCAGTGAACCGACCGATTTCGATCGTCATGTTGCCTGTGTACAGTCCACCTGACACGAGCAGCCCACAGTCGGCGAGCGGCCAGGCAATTGGTAGGCCAAACTCATGACGAAATCGAGCAAAGACCCGCTCCACATCCTGCGCATGGATCAGGATGCGATCAATCCCACGAATCAGTGGGTCCGGTGTGGCCATATGGGTTGGCTACTCTACGGGAGAAGGGGAAGAAAGGGAAGCGCTGCTCCTTATGCGATAGAGAGGAATCCCATCATATATCTCTTTCTCAGGATGGGTATCTGTATGGATGGTGAGGCCACCGTCTATCAACTTTGCTATGAGCCTGTTTCTAGATCTTGACGTGAGTCCGATCGCTGTGCCAGTAAATGGCTTATGCGTGCCGTGTGTCTTCAACATGTTCCCTTTGAAGGTCCTGGTGCCTTAGCGAAGGCTCTTGCCATGCGCGGGGTCAGGCTCGACTCGTATCTCGTTCCGAAGGATGGACTTCCTCAAGATGCCGGTGATCTCCTGATCGTCATGGGTGGGCCGATGTCGGTCAACGATCCTGATCCATGGATTGCGGAAGAGACCGCCTTCATCCGATCCGCGCTTCAGACGAACAAGCCAGTCGTTGGTGTCTGTCTTGGGAGTCAATTCATGGCCAAGGCGCTCGGCGCCAAGGTGCGTTCAGGCAAGGCGCTTGAAATCGGCATGACCCAGGTTTGCCTCACAGATGCGGGCCAGAAGGACTGGGTGTTTGGGGATTGTCCTGAAACGTTTGATGTGTTCGAGTGGCATGGTGAAATCTTTGATTTGCCGGAAGCGTGCGTGCCATTGGCTGGATCGGACATCGCTCCCCTCCAAGCCTTTCGGTACGGCGAGCGAGCCTATGGGTTGCTCTTTCATCTTGAAATGGAGGAGGGAGGTATTGATTCTCTGTGCCGTGAATGTGCGCCCGATGTGACGAAAGCGGGGCTCACCGCACAACAGATCAAGACCACTGCCTTGCCGCAGCTCCCGCGACTCCATCATTTGGCTGATCGGTTGATTGGCCATCTACTGGCTCGTACACGTTGATTGCGGCTGCCGCTCTGAAGTACTCTACGCACCCCTGCAGTCAGCTTTCAGCCATTAGACCTGGGACAGTTACTGCGGGCTGATCGTTAAAGGCTGAGTGCTATTCATGAAAGGAGCTGGATTGACCATGGGTGGTTTTCCGATCGAAGTTGCGACACGTATCAAGACATTGCCGCCGTATCTCTTTGCGGCCATCGATAAGATGAAGCAAGAGGCGATTGCCCGCGGGGTCAATATTATCAACCTCGGGATCGGCGATCCCGACTTGCCGACGCCGATGCCGATCATTGAGAGCCTGGCGAAGGCTGCCAAAGATCCCAAGCATCATCAATATCCTTCGTATGAGGGCATGCTCTCGTTTAGAAAGGCCGTTTCCGAGTGGTACAAGCGCCGCTTCAATGTCACGTTGGATCCAGCCAATGAAGTGCTGACTCTGATCGGTTCGAAGGAAGGCATCGGCCACATCCACCTCGCCTTTGTTGATCCAGGAGATATCGTGCTGGTGCCTAGTCCTGGGTATCCGGTCTATCCGGTCGGGACGAGTTTTTGTGGTGGCCAGTCGCACATCATGCCGCTGACGAAAGCCAACGGATTCCTCCCTGATCTCACGGCGATCCCAAAGGACGTGGCCAAGAAAGCCAAGCTGATGTGGCTGAATTCACCGAACAATCCAACCTCCGTCATCATGACGAAGGACTATTTCAAGCGGGTCGTGGACTTTGCGCAGGAACATCAGGTGATTGTGTGTCACGATGCAGCCTATTCCGAGATCTACTATGACGGCCAACGGCCGACGAGTTTTATGGAGGTCGATGGCGCCAAGGATGTCGGCGTGGAGTTCCACTCCCTCTCGAAGACCTATAACATGACTGGATGGCGCCTCGGCTTTGTGGTGGGCAACAAGGATGTTCTGGCCGGACTTGGGAAGGTGAAGAGTAATTTGGATTCTGGTTGTTTTGAGGCTGTTCAAGCGGCTGGGATCACGGCGCTCGGGCTTGACGATGCCGTGACGGACGACCTGAGAAAGACGTATCAGGAACGTCGAGACACGTTGGTCCCTGGTCTGAAGCAACTGGGCCTGGAGGTGGATCCTCCTCCTGCTGCGTTCTATGTCTGGGTGACGGTACCCAAAGGGTATACCTCTACCTCCTTTACGGCGCATCTATTGGAAAAGGCAGGGATTGTCACGACTCCTGGCAACGGCTTCGGTGCACCGGGCGAAGGCTATGTCCGCATGACCGTCTGCACTACCAAGGAGCGGTTAGCGGAAGCCGTCGAGCGGATCAAAAAGGTGGGATTCTGAATGGTGAACAGTGAAAGGTAAAAGGTAAGGAGTGAAATGTGAGAGGGAAGAAATCTCGTTACCACCTTTCACGTTTCACTTCTCACTATTAACCGGCTGCTATGGAGACTGTTTTCATCGGATTCGGATCGAACGTCGGAGACCGGGTAGACTATTGCGATCGTGCCGTAACGCTGCTCAACCTCCTTCCCCATTCTCGGCTCCAGGGCGTGTCGCTGCTCTACGAAACCGAACCAGTTCGGGACCGGACTGATCCGGGTGCGGGATGGTTTCTCAACGGGGTGGTGCAGCTGGAAACAGACATTGCCCCACATAGCCTCGTCGCGATGCTCCAAGAAATTGAACGGGCACTTGGGCGTGATGACGATCAGCGGTCTGGTCCTCGCACCATGGACCTGGATATCCTCTTCTACGGAGCTCGGCGGATCGATGAACCGGGACTGACCGTTCCGCACCCGCGACTGCATCAACGACGGTTTGTTCTCATGCCTTTGAACGAACTGGATCCGTTCTGGGTCCATCCGACGCTCAATCAATCGGTGGATCAGTTGCTGGCCGACACAAAAGATCAATCCCAAGTGAATTTGCTCGTTCCGCAACCTTCTACAAAATATGGTTCTCGACCGGCCTGCCGTGCGCAGCCTGAGTCATGAAGATCATTCGGTCACCGGCAGCTATGACCGCTTGGAGTGAGCGATTGAGGCGCGAAGGCGTCACGATCGGGTTTGTCCCGACGATGGGTGCGCTGCACGAGGGGCATCGATCGCTGATTCGTGAAGCCCGGTTACAGTGTGATGCGCTGGTGGTGAGTATCTTCGTGAACCCCACCCAATTCGGGCCGCATGAAGATTTGGCCAAGTACCCTCGTCCCATCTCTCACGATCGAGCGATCTGTCGACAGGAAGGCGTCGATGTCTGTTTCGAGCCGACTGCGGAGGCTATGTATCCGGAGGGGTTTCAAACGACTGTGACGGTCCCAGCCGTTGCACGGCGGTGGGAGGGTGAGGCCCGCCCACATCACTTCGCCGGGGTGGCGACCGTGGTGACCAAACTCTTTGGCATGGTCCGCCCACATCGGGCACTGTTTGGGCAGAAGGACTTTCAGCAATCGGTGTTGGTTCAACAGCTGGTGAAGGATCTCAATCTCGGTGTTGATATTGTGGTCCGTCCGACCGTGCGTGAGCAGGATGGGTTGGCCATGAGTTCGCGCAACATCTATCTTTCCCCGGATGAGCGGGGGCGAGCGGTGGTGCTGTACAAGGGTCTCCAAGCCGGTGCCAAGGTGATCAGGGAAGGGGAGACGGATGCAAGGATTATCCAGTCGGCGATGACTCAGGTTATTCTCCAGGAATCGACTATTACGACCGACTATCTTGCTGTGTGCGACCCTCGTACACTTGAGCCTGTCTCTTTCGTAACCTTGCGAGCGGTGCTGCTTGGCGCCATACGCGTCGGATCTGTTCGCCTGATCGATAACCTCCTGGTCAATACTCCTCGCCGAGCTTCTTAGGCGAACCTCACGTAGCAATTTATCGCTCTCCGTTTGCGCTGGAAAGATCTGGGTGATGGGGGTTCCCTGGGGTGCTCCCATTGGTCGATCGGACAGCCCCCAAACGGATCGCCTGAACAGTCTCTTCTACTGGGAATCGTTGTTATGTGAAAAGGTTCTGATGGAGGCTCTGTCCTACCAGCAGGCTGAGGATCACTTGGCTGAGGCGGTTCTTATCGTCCGTCACCATCTCCATGAATCGAATGCCCATCGATTCTGGCCGGGATGAGCAGACCACGGCTGTCCCGATCTTAATCGGTTCCTCGTCGGAGGCCGGTTTGATCACCAGCTCAACCAATGTACCCTGCGGGAGGGTTTTTGTGGTTTCGAGGGTACAGCCACCCATGGAAATATCCGTTACCCGATTGTCAATCCGGACGGCGTTGTCCGCTAATAGATTGGCACGAAGCGACACCGGGAGGCGTTCATATTGACGGCGATCGGTGGGGGAGGTGGCAGGCTTGATCTGATTTCTGAAGACGCGAAAGCGTGTCGTGCACAGCTGGCATCGGAATGGAAAGTATTTCAAGCGAGTGAGGACCCGCCCTATGGCACCGTCGTCGGGGATCACTCGAACGAAGGGTGTACCGCAACTCGGACAGTGTAGATCTTTCATGAACTCCGAGGAACACCGGCGGCAGCTGCATGATCACATGGCTGCTCCGCCAACGCGTGCTCCTGCTGTGCCTCCAGAATTGAGCCGATATCAGCGGGCGAGTAGGTAGGGGGCTTCACCCATTTCCCATCCGCCCGCTTGTATCCACCGACTTTACTCAGATTCGACCGATGCACTTCCTGGAAAATCGGTTCCATGTCAATTCCATATGAAACAGCGGTGCCGTAGGTCACATAGAGCAGGTCCGCCATTTCTTTCGCAACGGCAGTCAAATCTCCGGTCGCCATGGCCTCTTTCAATTCGTCGAATTCTTCCTGAATCAGTCGGACTCGAAGGCGCTTCGTGTCCTCATTCATATCCGTCGGGGCGGTCTGTATCAAAATCTCAAATTTGTTGTGAAAGGCTTCCACCATGGCTTGTTCGCTGGTCATTGTGCTCCCTCATTCCATCTCTAGCGGTAACGTTTTTCGTGGCACCACCTCGGTCGGTTCGAGGATGGGAATTTCGCGATCGGACGAGACACCCAACTCTTTAAATCTGCGTGCTGCCGGGAGAATGCGCGTCTCCAAGGAGCCAATGGCGCGATTGTAAGACGAGACGCTTTTTCCGAGTGATTGGCCGACATCGTTCATATGCCCGGCCAAGACCGCCATTCGTTCGTACAGCTCTTTTCCCAGACGACCTGCTTCTTCAGCATGGGCGGTCATTCGTTCTTGTCGCCAGCCGTAGGCGACCGCACGGAGCAAGGCAATGAGGGTCGAGGGAGTAGCCAAGACGATCCCATTGGCGAACCCTTCTTCAATCAGTCTGGGGTTCTGATCCAACGCGGCGCCGAGAAATTGCTCGCCGGGCAGGAAGAGCACGACGAATTCAGGGGTGCGGTCAAACTGTGTCCAATAGGCTTTCAACGACAATTCATCCATTCGGCTCTTGACCTGGGTGGCGTGGCGGCGCAAGGCGTCGGCCTGTTGCGCCTCATTCTGCGCTTCATAGGCGTCGAGATAGGCAGAGAGCACGGTTTTTGCGTCAACGATGATTTGCCGTCCTCCCGGCAGTTGAACTACCATGTCCGGACGGAAGCGCCCCTCATCGCCGGTGACGGAGAGTTGCTCCACAAAATCGCAATGGTCCACCATGCCGGCGAGTTCGGCGACACGCTTCAATGTGAGCTCACCCCACTGGCCTCGAATCGCCGGAGCCCGCAAGGCCTTGACCAAGTTGCCTGTCTCTTGTTGCAATCGGTGCTGGGAGTCGGCCAGTGATTTCAGGTGCTGATCCAATCCACCGTAAGCTGATTGGCGAGATTGTTCAAGCAGCCGCAGCTCTTCATTGTAGCGGTGAAGAGAATCTTGCAGGGGGCGAACCAAGCCATCAATGGCCTGTTGTCGTTGAGCAAGATCGCCCTCGGCTTTGACATGCAGGCTTTCGAAGGACACGGCGGCGAGTTTCAAGAACGCTTCGTTGTTTTGCTTCAACGCTTCACCGGACAGTGCTTGAAATGATCCGATGAGTTCATGACGTGTATGGTCGATCAGGGCTTTCTGTTCCTCCAGCTGTCGCGCGGTGTCTTCCATTCTGGTTTCAGCGGCGACCCGAGCCTGTTGAACTGCTGCCAACTCGTTACGGAGCGAGCCGGTCACTGTTCGTTCTTGGTCCACCTGTTTTCGTAGCTCTTCCGCGGTCGCTTCAGCACGTTGCGCGAGAGGTCGTAGGCGACTCGTGACCCATAGTCCTACCAACACACCGCCAAGCAACAGCCCAGCCACTAACCCTACCAGGCTACTCGGCGCCAGACTGGTTAGAAATTGATCCATATCTCACATGCCAATTTGTCCATAAAGCTGAGCCGCTACATATAGCGTATTCAATAGAGAATCGTTCGAAGATTACGCAAGGTATTGGGAAAGGTCAAGGCGCAGACGGCTCGGGATCAATTAGCCCTAGATAGACTTTACCGGTTGAGACGGCCCTATACGAATGGTCCCGGATCCGGCATCGAGGGTGACCGGCACCCCATCGGAAAGTCGTACCATGGCTGACTCCACGTTTGCGATCGCCGGCAATCCATATTCTCGAGCGATGATCGCTCCATGAGAAAGGGTGCCGCCCATTTCTGCGATCAACCCTCCTGCGAGGCCGAAGAGGGGGGCCAAGCCTGGGTCGATCACCGGGACCACCAGGATTTCTCCTGGTATCACCTTACTCCAGTCTGCTGCTGATCGAATGAGGCGAACTGAACCAGTCACGGTTCCAATGCTGATTGGTATGCCTGATAAGGCGCCGTCTTCCTCAGCGTGATCTTGTGTTACGGTTCGGTGCCTCACAGCTGTCCAGTCGTGAACGGTGTCTGGTACCTTGATCGCGATGCGCTGCTCGCGTTCGGCTCTCCGGGCAGCGATAACCGCATTCCAGTCTTGGGTGTTTCCGTTCATCAAGTCTGTCCGATCGGCAACGGTTAAGAAAAAGATGTCATCTCTCTGTCGCAGTAACCCCTGTTCGACGAGGCGTTCTCCAAGC
>DIHK01000038.1:29084-29284 GCA_002420115.1 Nitrospira sp. UBA5698 | reverse complement strand
TTGGCTTCTCGCAACGAAAAGAATCGGCACAAGCGTCGATAACACCAGAGGAAGATGGCCCACCGGTCCAACCGCCAGCCTAGGCGTTGCCTGATCTCAGCGAGCGCGGAGACCTGCTTGTTGCCTTGACGCAGTAGAACGGTGTCCTGTGAGGGAGTATTGGAGATCACTTGAGCGCGTAGAATCGACAGGATTGCCGT
>DIHK01000038.1:0-28772 GCA_002420115.1 Nitrospira sp. UBA5698 | reverse complement strand
TTGTCGAAGGCGTGCAGAAATTCTGTGCCGGCCAGAGTCGATCGGAATGTTGTTGGGTCCCATGATGGCGATGTCAGAATGGTATGGGTATGGCGGTCTCTTTTGGCGATACCGGTGACTTCAGCCAGACGAAGAATCTGTTGCGCGCTGATGACGGTCCCTTGTCCTTGCAGCGCGGCGTTCAATAGCATTCGCCAGTCAGGGCCTAACCATCCGGGCAACACTTTGCTGAAAATTTGAAGGCACTGTCCGACTCCCCCCGCAATGCCGAATGTGACTTCCCGGCTCTCAAGCCACGGACCAAGCTTGTCGAGCTCCGACATGAGCCCGTTAGGGGAGAAGTTCAGCACAGATTCGCGTTGATAGGTACGGGCCAGCCCCTTCATCTCGGCAAAAACACGTGGCCCCACTCGCTCGACGCGGCGCATTTCCTTCAGCATCAGCCATGCGGCACGAAGGGACGTCATTTTCCCGAGCGCTTGAACCTGCGGCGGCCTTTGCAGCGGTTCACCACCCATCTGTTCCGCATTCAATGCAGGATCGCCGCCGAGCTGCGCAACCAACAGGTGAAAGAGGGTGACGTTCAGGTAAGGGCGTCCCTGTAAGAGTCGGACCGAGGTAAGTCCTTCGGGAATTCGGCACCCGAGCCGGCGATAATGCTCGAGGATGTAGCGGTCCATAAACTGCTCTAGGAATGACAGGCTCAATGGACTGGGAAGTTCAGGGAGCGTTTCCTTAAAGTTGGTTCGTGACCATTCGCAGTCGTCGTTTGTCAGGTCGGGAGTTGGTCGAACGGTGGTGATCGGGCGAGCCTGTAGGATCCAGAGTTGCTCCGTATCAAAGGCCCATTCGATATCGGCGGGTTGTCCAAAGGTCCGCTCAATCTCCTTGGCAATCTGGGCGAGAACAACAAGCTGATTATCCGTGAGAGACGATCGGGTTTGTGCGTCTTCTTCGAGTGAAGCTTGTTGCAAGCCTGTATTCGAGACGCGCAAACAGTCAGCCTTTCTGGCTAAGAGACGGGTAAGAATCTGGAATGGTTTCCCTGTTTCAGCGGGTACCTCCACCACATATTCGTCTGGGATAACCGTCCCGTCGACCAGCGGCGCAGCGAGACCAGGGATGGCATTGATCATGACCTGCGTGTGTCGTCTCGTGACAGGGTGAACGGAGTACGCGACGCCTGCTGCCTGCGCATCGATCATTGGTTGGATGACGACGGCCATCCTCGGCGCCGCTTTTCGGCCTTGCCTGGCTAGGTAGCTGATAACCCGGAGCTCCCACAGCGAGGCCCAGAGATCTTTGATTGCGCACTCCACTTCCGCAAGCGTGCGGCCAAGGTGAGTGCGATAGAGACCGGCAGCACTTGCATGAGCGGTGTCCTCGGTCGTGGACGAAGAGCGGACCGCCCAGCGAATGGCAGGGGGGTGTTCCAGAGCTTGTAACGCGGTCAGGCAGTCCGTGATGAGATGGGAAATCTCGGTTCGGGTGATTTGCGACCGACAACCAGCCAATACCGAAAGTCGGTCAGATTCCGGCAATCCAATGATCCGGTGCCACTCGTCCTGGTCTCGGAAACCCGAACCATGGAGATGGTGGGTATAGGCGTCGGTTGTCACACAGAGTCCGGGCGGGACTGGGAATCCAGCCTCAATCAGTCGGCAAAGTCCAAGGGCTTTCCCACCCACGAGACTCAGATCATGACAGTGCGAGAGTGGGATGATGAAGGAAGACACCATACGGCCGCATAGTATCTAGAGTTGGAGGAAGAGGTAAAGGTCATTCACGTTGGTACCGGTCGGGCCGGTGTGAATATGGCATCCAAGCTTCTTCAAGGCTGGGTAGGTGTTGTGCCTGTTCAATGCACTCTGGAGGTCAACCTTGAGTCGTTTTGCACGTGAGACGGTTTCGCTACTCACGAGAGCTCCTGCTGCCTTGGTTGGTCCGTCGGTGCCATCGCTCCCTAGCGCGACGATCCATGCATTGGAAAGACCTGAGAGTTCGAATGCGGCTGCCGCTGCAAATTCCTGGGCACGTCCTCCTTTTCCATGACCTGTGACCGTTACCGTAGTTTCCCCTCCTGCCACCACACAGTAGGGGCGTCTTACGCGGCTACGCCTGGTTCTGAGTGCTTTCCCCAGTTCGACCAGCTGCTTGGCTGCGACACGTGCCTCCCCTGTGAGCGGTGAGGATAAAAGCTTGGTGAAGAGGCCGGCGTCCCGTGCGACACGTTCCACAGCTTCCAGCATGATGTGATTACTGCCGACAATGTGGTGGTGGACTGATCGTCCACGAGGCGTACCAGGCTTTAAGGTTTCTGGTACCGCTCCTTTTTGTCCCCGCTGCAAGTAGCGACGGACTGCTGATGGGACTGCAGACCAGATCTGGTAACGCTGCAAGACCTCGACAGCCTCGGTAAACGTGGAAGGATCAGCAGCTGTGGGGCCGGATCCGATTGAGCCAAGATCATCACCGATAACATCGGATAGGACAAGGGTGATGATCCTCGCACTTGTGGAGGCGGCTAGTCCGCCTCCCTTGATCAGGGAGAGATGTTTTCGGACGACATTGACCTCATTAATTGTGGCGCCGCATCGAAGCAGGAGCTGCGTCGTACGCTGTTTGTCGGCAAGGGTCACGTCTGAGACCGGAGCCGGTAACAGGCTGGATGCCCCTCCGGACAAGAGAACGATCAGCAGGTCTCTCGGTGATAGGGTCTGTGTCAAGCGCAGTAGGCGTTGAGTCGCCACAAGTCCTGCGCGATCAGGGATTGGATGGCCGGCCTCGAGGACAGCCGTTCGTCTTGTGGGAAGTGCATGTCCCGTCTTCACGATGACAAGTCCGTCATCCAGCCGTTCTCCAAGCACGATCTCTAAGGCCTGCGCCATTCTTGCTGATGCCTTGCCGGCCCCGACGGCGATGACCCGTTTGGTATGGGACAGGTCAAATGATCGTCGTCCTATTCGCAGGGATGCTTCGTTGAGGAAGACTGTCTTGAGCAGGGCCTGATGGGGATCTGCGGCCGCAAGTCCTGCGGCCAGTAGCTTGTGAAGAAACGGTCGTATGGGAGAGGGGGGAAGACGAAGCAGCATGGAGACGAATGTCAGGGGGTAGGATCCTGCTTGAAACAGCGATTGGGACATGTCTGGCGAGGAACTCGGATTTGGTACGATCCCCGAGGGAGCATATCTTTCTTGAACTCCGGATTCAGCATTTTGATCTCAAGGAGGTACGTACCGAACTCCTCAGCAACGGATGCCAACGCTCGTTGAGATTCCTTCACGTGCACGGTGATAGTTTCCGTTTCCAATGGCATGTAGAGATCTTTCTTGGTCAGTCCGAGATACTTTTCCGGCTGGGAGTAGATTTCCTTCGCCGCGATTATGCGAGGAACGTAGCGCATAGTCTCACGAGGCCCGTGCATCTTCCAATAGTCGGTAATTTTTTGTTCCTTGAGCAGCTTACGAATCCGTTCTTCGCCGGCGTTGTAGGATGCCATCGCCAAGAACCAATCATTGTCCTGAAAGTCTTTGAGGTACTTGAGGTACTTTACCGCCGCTTCAGTCGACATTTCGAGATTGCGACGTTCATCTCGGACGGCATCACTTTTGAGTCGGTAGCGTCGGCCCGTAGAGGGGATGAATTGCCAGGGCCCTGAAGCTTTCGCTTTCGAGTAGGCGGCAGAAATGCATTTACTCTCGACCAGCAACATGTACTTGAGATCGTCCGGTAAACCGTTTTCCGCCAACTGCCTTTCAGCTGGAGGGAAACAGCGCCCGGTACGTTTGGCAAGGATGATGCTCTCTCCTTGATCTTCTAAGAATTGATAGAACTCATACTCGATCCGTTCTCTCACTTGCCAGTTATCCAGGGGAACCTGCACCCCGGCAAAGGTGATCTTGTCCGGCAGCTTGAACGAGCTCAGAAAGAATCGCTCTCCCTCGCGCTTAATTTCCGGAAGAATGACCAGACGGTCTTCCGGTTCTGGTTGTCCATCCAACAAGTCGGGCGTAAGCAGATCCTTCTCCGTCTCCAGTTTTTGCCCGCCATTTGTCCCTGGATCTGTCGAGGCCAACAAAGGGATAGGTAGCGAGATAAGAGAAAGTACGACACAAGTCGCCCACATGAAGGACTGTACCCAATGGATCATCATTCACAGACTCCTCTAAATCATATTGCGAATAGGTTACAAATGAGCAGGCAGTGAAGCTATCAGCTCCCTAAAGTACCGGCAAGCAGAATGGGTTTCTCATTCATGCTACACTGCCGTCTTCCATGCGAACTCTGACCGGTCTGAACAAGACTATCACCGATTGCACAGCCTGTCCTCGTTTAGTCGTGTATCGACAGGCGATTGCAGAACAGAAACGGAAGCAATATCGGGATTGGGTCTACTGGGGACGACCGGTTCCCGGATTTGGAGATCCTCAAGCTCGACTCTATATCCTGGGGTTGGCGCCTGCGGCCCATGGTGGAAATCGGACGGGACGAGTCTTTACCGGTGATCGGAGTGGAGATTGGCTGTATGAGGCGTTGTATCGCCATGGATTCGCCAATCAAGCCGAATCGCGGTCCATAGGAGATGGTCTGGCTCTGAGGGACTGTTATATTGGAGCAACCGTGCGGTGTGCGCCACCAGGGAATAAGCCTACGCCGGATGAGTTTGAGTGTTGTAGCTGGTACTTGGAGGAAGAAATTCGTCTGCTGAAGAATCATCGTGTCGTGGTTGCGTTAGGGAAAATTGCATTCGATCACTATCTCAAGACTTATCGTTCACAAGGCCATACGATTGCCGTACCAGCTCCTAAGTTTGGACACGGAGCTGTCTACCGACTTTCCCGGGGCGTGACTCTGGTAGGCTCCTATCACCCCAGCCAACAAAACACGTTTACAGGAAAATTGACCAGACCGATGTTCTACGCAGTCTTTCAGCGGGCCAGGAAAGAAATAAACGGGCTCTAAGAGCACTTTCAGCCGTTCAGCTTCAGTCCCACATATTTCACCCACTCATGTCTTGTGCCCGTACCCAGGCAGTTACCACAGGAGCTCCTATTGCTGCCCTTTTGCTTTCCAGTCGTCGAGGAACTTTTTGAGGCCCGAATCAGTAAGTGGGTGTTTAAAGAGGGCCTGGAATATACTGTAGGGCATTGTGCAGATATGGCCGCCTGCTAAGGCTGCTTCTACGACGTGCTGTGGATGACGGACGCTTGCCACCAATACCAGCGTCTTATAATCATAGTTCTTATAGATTGTCAGGATCTGTCGGATAAGCTCCATCCCGTTCGAACTGATGTCATCGAGGCGTCCTATGAAAGGTGACACGCACCAGGCCCCGGCTTTGGCGGCCAACATGGCCTGAGTCGGAGAAAAGCAGAGGGTGACGTTTACCTTGATGCCTTCGGCGGCTAACCGCTTTGTAGCCTTCAACCCTTCTGGGATCAAGGGACATTTCACTACAATATTCTGATGAATCTTGGCCAGCTCTTTGCCTTCCTTGACCATGGCGTCTGCTTCGATGCTTACGACCTCGGCACTGATTGGCCCGTCGACGATCTTGCACACCTCTTGCAACATCTCTCGAAAACTTCGACCTTCCTTCACGACCAAGGAGGGATTGGTTGTCACGCCGTCGAGCAGTCCGAAGCTGGCGGCTTCCTGGATTTCCTTCACGTTGGCGGTATCGAGATAAATCTTCATGATTGTCCCTTTCCTCACCAAGAAACAGTGGACGGATATCGATTCTACTTACTCATTGGTCATTCTATGAGGAACTCGATCGTAGTGCAACTTAATCAGTTCAAAAGTTTGACAGACGGTACACTGAACGTTAGAATTTTTTGAATTTAGATTCACACCATTTCATAACGGAGAAAATGTGATACGACGAATGGTGTATCTGTTGTGTATCTGTAGCGTGGTCACCGCCTGCGGAGGGAGTAATCCTTACCTGGAAGCGTCGCTTAAGCCTGCTGAGCTTCAGGGGAAGGAGAAAGCCTGGTTTGAGAAAAATTGGGGGCCCCCAACTGGCAAAGCGTCCCGGTTTTTTGGAGGAGAGACTTGGACCTATTACAGTATTGCTGGAGGAAAATCAGGTCCGCCACTATTCAACTTTAAGCCCAATGAATGTCAAATTACTCTCAAGTTCGATAAAAATGAAAAACTTTCCGACTATAGTTATTCCTCAGGCTGCTAGCCAGAATTCTATGTAGGATGCCCTGTCCTGAATCTGCACAGAGTTGGAATGATCTAGGGCCAGACTCGACGTCTAGATAGGGTGCTCATCTCGGAACTTTCCTGCGCACTCCTTGCTGCAGAAGCAATATTCCCGTCCTCCGATCAATTCGATTAGGGCTATTCGCCTCGGGACGAATATGTGACAGACTGGGTCCTGGATCATCTGATCCAGTTCGTCACCTGGACTCTGTGTGGAAGAATCTCCCTGGCTATTTTGAAGTGGAGTTTTGAAGCCGTGAAACATGTGTCGGAGTAGGTAGTACAGGATGGTGAGGAGCAAACTGACAAGAATGAGTCTATACATAGTGGTCTACTGCTAGCTGGTCCACAATCCTATGAGAGCTATCGGTACCTGTCAAGTTGATCGCTGCCGTCCGTCGATTGTATACCACTGTTCGTCGAGCAAGTTCATTTGGCCCATTTGAATAGGTCTTATTGGGGCTCATCTCTCGGTGTCATACAGTACTTCAGGAGGACTGGTTTTCCCTATCTCATGATGCTAGAGTGCGCACCTATGAAGACCTGCGATAAATGCCATGGAGCGATGCTTCCAGAACGAGCAGTGGATTTGGATGCTGGACTGGCGATCACAGTATTTGCGTGTTTAAACTGTGGCCGTCGGAAAGCAGCGGATCAGGAACCTCGGCCGATCACGGCGCGACACTAATCCTTCCTGTCTCCAAACTACTACACGTTGATGGGGGAACATATCGGGAGGCAATGGGTCGGCCCGAGTGTTTTCCCCGTTCACGCTCAGCGACTCCTCTAATCTGAGGTCAACTTGCTGCCAGTTCACACAGCTGGTGGCAAGAAAACGGCCTCAAGATCAAGAAGCAATAGGGAACGTGTATCTCTTGGCTGATCAGGAGCGAGCTTCGTGCACGCACGTGATTTGTCGACGAGGTCTGGTGGGGGGTAGCGTGATCTGGCTTGTCCAATGCGGAAAGTGAGAGACCTTTGGGCATCTTGTGAGATCAGAAAAATGATCCTCGCCAGAACTCGGTCAAGAGCAATACCCCCTGTAACAACTTGCTAGCGAAGACTCAAGACATCCATCATATCGTACAGACCTGGCGGTTGGCGGACGACCCATCGTGCAGCACGGAGAGCTCCGCGGGCAAAGGTATCGCGGCTACTGGCTCGGTGCGTCACCTCTATGCGTTCGCCCATGCCACCGAACAGAACGGTATGGTCACCGACGATATCACCGGCACGAATGGTTTGGATCCCAATTTCACCTTTGGTCCGTTCCCCGATCAATCCCTTACGAGCATAGACACCCACTTGATTCAAATCACGGCTTACGGATCGTGCGAGAACTTCGGCAATCTTGAGGGCTGTGCCGCTCGGAGCATCTTTCTTCAACCTGTGGTGGGCCTCAATCACTTCGATGTCATAGTCGTCTCCAAGAGTTTTGGCCATCTCACTGATGACTTTGTAGAGAAGATTGATACCGACGCTCATGTTTGGAGAAAACACACAGGGAATGTGTTGAGTGAGCGTTTTAAGTTCATCGATCTGGCCGGGTGAGAATCCGGTCGTTCCGATGACCGCTGCACGTCGTGAACGAGCGACTATTCGCATGTGATCAAGGGTCGCCTCGGGGGAAGAAAAATCAACCACGACCTCCCCTCGCTCCATCAAGGCCGATAGATCCTCCGTGATCGGGATACCGGCTCGTCCCGACCCGGCGAATTCACCCGCATCTTCTCCCAATACCGGGTGGCCTTTTCCCTCCAGCGCTCCTACCAGCATCAACGCGGTGGAATCCCTGACCAGTGACACCAACCTGCATCCCATTCGTCCGGCAGCGCCGGCTATAACGACCTTGATCATCTTCCTCTCACCATCGGCATCATTAACGTGTGATCAATGAGGCATCCTTAAGGACCTGAACCAACTTCTCGCGTGTGTCTTGTGCCATTGAACAGAGGGGCAGGCGCAGCTCAGGATCGATCTTGCCCATCAAGCTCAAGGCTTCCTTCACCGGAATTGGATTCGTTTCAAAGAACAACGCAGCAAAGAGAGGAGAGAGTTTGAAATGGATACGTCGAGCCTCCTCGATCTTACCTTCGGCAAACGCTGCGACAAGCCGGGCCATTTCTGCCGGTACAATATTTGCTGTCACCGTAATGACCCCTTTCCCGCCAACCGCCATCATCGGAAGGGTGAGAGCATCATCACCCGCCAGCACAGTGAGGCGGTCGCCGCACATCTGCACGAGGTCCGAGGCCTGTTGGACGGACCCGCTTCCTTCCTTGACTCCAACAATCGTGGGAAGGGTGGTCAGACGGACGATCGTGGCCGGGAGCATGTTTACTCCAGTACGACCCGGAATGTTGTACAGGACCAAGGGAAGGTCGACAGCCTCGGCAACAGCCCGGTAGTGGCGGTACAGGCCTTCTTGTGTGGGTTTGTTGTAATAGGGCGTGATCAACAATGCTGCATCGGCGCCGGCCTGCTTCGCATGTTTGGTAAGGGTAATCGCTTCGTCCGTGCTATTTGAGCCGGTTCCGGCAACGACTGGAACGCGACGACGGACGACTTCCACCGTCAGTTCAATGACCCGATTATGCTCATCGTGAGAGAGAGTGGCCGACTCCCCGGTCGTTCCGCATGGGACGATGCCGTTTGTGCCATGCGCAATTTGCCATTCAATCAGGTCAGCCAGGGCCCGTTCATCAACCTTGCCCTTGCGAAATGGCGTGACGATCGCGACAAGAGATCCAGTAAACATGCTCACTCCGTTTCGTTCAGGAACGACGGGATCGTCTCCCCTTTGATGAGGTCATCATACGTTTCGCGTTCACGAATGATGTGAAATTCACCACCCTTCACGAGGACTTCAGAGACCCGTGGTCGAGAGTTGTAGTTTGACGCCATCACAAAGCCATAGGCTCCGGCACTCATGACCGCCAGCAAGTCATCAGGTTGGATGTTCGGCAACGAGCGCTCTTTGGCTAAGAAATCTCCGGATTCGCACACAGGCCCAACGATATCCACCATTTGTTTAGGGCGATGGACTGCCGCTTCGTTCACCGGTCGGATCTCATGGTACGCCCCGTACAAACTGGGGCGAATGAGGTCGTTCATGGCCGCGTCGACAATAACGAAATGTTTTGTCTCACCCGCTTTCTCGTACAACGCCTTGGTCACGAGGATGCCGGCGTTCCCGACGATGACACGGCCCGGTTCCATGACCAGTGTTAATCCCAGCCCCTTGACGAGGGGTGAAATCGCATGAGCCAGGTCTTGAGGCAACGGCGGCTTCTCATCGGAATAAGTGATACCGAGTCCGCCACCGATATTCAGATAACGAATGTTGATGCCATGGGTTTTTAGCGTGTCGATCAGAGCCACGACTTTCTTTAACGAATCGACGAACGGCGTCACATCCGTCAACTGTGAACCAATATGAGCATGAACTCCGACAACGTCGATGTGGGTCATCGAGGATGCCGTTTTGTATTCTTCCAACGCACGATCGGCTGCGATCCCGAACTTGCTTTTCTTCATCCCTGTCGAAATGTACGGATGTGTTTTAGGATCCACATCGGGATTGATGCGCAACGCAATCCGAGCCTTCATGCCGACCGAAGCGGCGACATCGTTGATGGCGCGGATTTCGGCGGCAGACTCGACATTGAACATGAGGATATTAGCCTTGAGCGCGTCACGAATTTCGTCCGGGGACTTGCCGACACCGGCAAAGACGATTTTGGAGGCAGGTACGCCGGCCTTCATGGCCCTGAACAGTTCACCACCGGATACAATATCCACTCCGCTCCCTTCTCGTGCCATCAGCCGCAGTATGGCGAGATTGGAGTTGGCCTTCATCGCGAAGGCGATGACATGCGGGATATCCTTGAACGCGCTGTCATAGGCATGAAAGTGACGGATGAGAGTCTCGTGGCTGTAGATATAACAAGGAGTGCCTAATTCTTTCGCGATCCGGCTGATGGGGACTTGCTCGCAGTATAATTCGCCCTGTTGGTACTCAAAGCTATGCATCGTCTCAATCCTTAATCAAAAGTAGGTTCGTCGACTGAGGGTCACCGAGTCCCCACCGGCTGTGAAGGTGGAAGACCTATATCATGCCCGTCCAGAGACAGGTCAGGAGTTCCTGGGTCTACTGCCTCGCGTTCCGTCTGCAGTGCATGCTGTTTCTTTTGCTTTTCAACGGTAGGGGCAACGCCCACATACTCAGGGGGAACAGGAGATCCCACGACGCCACAGGCAGCCAGTAACTCTGTCAAGATCAGAATCGTCAGTGCCCTCATGAGAGGTGTTTCTCCAGTTCCTTGATTCGTTGTTCTACTCGAGCTCGAGCGGTACCGCCGACTTGTCCTTTGTGATCGATGGCAGCCACGGTAGTCAATCGTGTGAGCACATCCTGTGTAATCCGCTCAGAAAACCCGCGTAATTCTTTGAGCGAAAGATCGGTTACCTCACAGCCACGATCAAGGGCTGCTCGAACGATCCGTCCAGTAATACCGTGCGCCTCACGAAACGGCACCCCCTTCATAACCAAGTAGTCGGCCAGCTCGGTGGCCAACAGCCCGCCTCCTTGCAATGCGTTCGAGAGTCTCTCTCGGTTGACTTGCAGATGGCGCATCAGTTCGGTCATCACCTCAAGCGAGGAGTCCACGGTATCAAGCGCATCGAAGAGTGCCGGTTTGTCTTCCTGCAAATCGCGATTATAAGTGAGGGGCAGAGCTTTTAGCAGCGCCAGCAGGTTGAATAGGTGCCCATACACGCGACCTGTTTTCCCTCGCACCAGCTCCGGGATATCAGGGTTCTTCTTCTGCGGCATCATACTGCTTCCCGTACAGAAGGCATCGGGCAAGTCGATGAATTGGAACTCCTGCGTGGCCCACAGGATCAACTCTTCACTGAGCCGTGACAAGTGCATCATCACGATTGAAAGGGCCGAGGCTACTTCAATCATGAAATCACGATCAGACACCGCATCCATACTGTTGGCGGTGACGGTAGGAAAATCTAACAACTCAGCTGTATATCGACGATTGATCGGATAGTTCGTGCCGGCGAGGGCACCGGATCCCAGCGGCATGACATTGAGCCGGCTCCTCGCGTCACGCAGTCGGCCCTTGTCTCGTTCGAGCATCTCCACATAGGCTAACAGGTGATGAGCGAACAAGACCGGTTGAGCTCGCTGGAGATGGGTATAGCCGGGCATCATTACTGTGCGATTGTCAGCGGCCTTTGTAACCAACACCCGTTGCAGATCAAGTATGCGCGCATGGAGGTTATCTAAATAGGAGCGTACATACAGCCGAATATCCAACGCAACCTGATCATTTCGGCTTCGACCGGTGTGTAACTTCCCGCCCAAGGGGCCAATGATCTCTGTTAATCGCCGTTCGATCGCCATGTGAATGTCTTCGTCTTGCGCCGTAAATGTGAACTGACCGCGATCCAGCTCTCCTTTCACTGCGTCCAACCCACGAATGATGGTCCGAGTTTCCATTTCTGTCAGGATCTTTGCCTTTGCAAGAGTCTTACAGTGGGCGATACTCCCGGCGATATCCTCGGCATACAGCCGCCCATCGACCATCACGGAGCGTGTAAACGTCTCCACTAATCGATGAGTCTTCTCCCGAAACCGGCCATCCCATGCCTTTCGTGCATGGCCGGCGGTTTTCTGGTGCTGTTTTCGTTTGGCCATCAGGATGAAGCTTTCTTTCGTTGCGCGCGGATCTTGAGCCGCAATGCGTTCAACCGGATGAATCCTTCCGCATCTTTCTGGTTATAGACTTCATCTTCTTCGAAGGTGGCGATGTCCAACCGATACAGTGATCGCTTCGATTTGCGCCCCGCCAGCGTACAACTCCCCTTATACAGTTTGACACGCGCAATGCCGCTGACGTCTTTCTGTGCGTCATCGATCGCGGCCTGCAGCATGTCACGTTCCGGGCTGAACCAATAGCCGTTGTAGATCAAGCCGGCAAACCGTGGGATCAAGCTGTCACGGAAATGTAGGACCTCACGGTCCATCGTCAAGGACTCAATCCCCCGATGCGCCACATGGAGAATCGTGCCTCCGGGTGTTTCGTACACCCCGCGCGATTTCATCCCAACATAGCGGTTCTCTACCAAATCAACCCGTCCGACCCCATGGGCACCACCTATTTTGTTGAGATGAGCCAGTAAAGCGGCCGGACGCATCTTCTTTCCATCGACGGCGATGGGGTTGCCTGCTTGATATTCGATCTCGACTTCCTGCGCTTTATTCGGTGCTTTCTCCGGAGAGACGGTCAATTGGAAGATTTCGTCGGGTGGCGATTCCCAAGGGTCCTCAAGGATACCGCCTTCGTAGCTGATGTGAAACAGATTGGGGTCGGTGCTGTACGGCTTGGCCTTGGTCGCGGTCACGGGGATACCGTGCCGCTCGGCATACTCAATGAGTTCACGGCGAGACCGCATAGTCCATTCCCGCCAGGGAGCGATGATTTTGAGCTGCGGGGCGAGGGCCATGTAGGTGAGCTCAAAGCGCACCTGGTCATTGCCTTTTCCCGTGGCTCCGTGCGACACGGCTTCGGCGCCTTCCTTCAACGCGATTTCAGCTTGTCGGCGGGCAATCAATGGGCGAGCGATTGATGTTCCGAGGAGGTAGCTGCCTTCATACAGGGCATTCCCGCGCAACATCGGGAACACGTAATCTTTGACGAATGTCTCTCGCAGATCTTCCACGTAGACCTTCTTAACACCCAACGCGTGAGCCTTCTTCTTCACGGCGTTGAGATCTTCTCCCTGCCCCAGGTCGGCGCAGAAGGCGATGATCTCAGCCTGATAGGTTTCCTGCAGCCACTTGAGGATGACTGAGGTGTCGAGCCCTCCGGAGTAAGCCAGGACGATTTTCTTGAGTGATGTGGGTTTCATGATCAAATCCTATCGCGCACCTTTCTTGAGGCTAAGAAGTTGAGTCAAAATGGCTTTTTGCATATGAAGCCGATTTTCCGCCTGATGGATCACGACAGACTGCGAGCCATCCAACACATCGGCGCTAATTTCTTCTCCCCGATGGGCCGGCAAGCAGTGCATGACGATCGCGTCGGGCTTTGCCCGTTGCAGGAGCCGGTGATTGAGTTGGTAGGGGGATAGGATGCGTAACCGTCTCGCTTGTTCCCGTTCACGGCCCATACTGATCCACACGTCGGTATAGACGACATCCGCTTCCTTCACGGCCACCAGGGGATTCTCCACCACCTCAATCGAAGCGCCGGTGGCGTGTCCATCGATTCTGGCGCGGTCGATGACTCGTTGATCCGGCTGATAGCCGGAGGGACACCCGATGACCACGCGCATCCCCACCTTTGCGCCAGCTTCAATGAGTGAGTTGGCGACGTTATTCCCGTCTCCGATGTAGGCCAGGCTGAGGCCCTTGAGTCGGCCTTTCAGTTCCTGAATCGTCAGAAGATCGGACAAGGCCTGACAGGGGTGACTGTGATCAGTGAGCCCATTGATGACCGGCATGGTGGCTTCGGTGGACCATTCCTCAACGATCGCATGGTCATAGGTACGGATGACAATGCCGTCGAGATACCGGGATAAGACACGGGCCGTGTCCGCAACGGTCTCTCCACGAGAGAGTTGAATATCACTCATCGGCAGCACCAGGGCGTGGCCACCGAGTTGGTTCATGCCTGCCTCAAAGGACACGCGAGTTCTCGTCGACGGCTTTTGAAAGAGCAGTCCCAGTGTCTTCCCGCGAAGCAACCGATGAGGGACACCCCGTTGCTGTTTCTTCTTGAGGGTGCTGGCCAGCCGTAGGAGCGCAAGGACTTGCGTCTGTGGCATGGTGGCCACGTCAAGTAGGTCCTTGGCGTAGCGCTCGGTGCCTCGTGGATGTCTGGGTCGTGCGGTCATCAGTGGTGAGCGTCTTTTTCCGTCGACTGGCGTTGAGTAAAGAGTGCTCCGAGGAGATCCATGAGTCGATCGATCTCCGGCTGTGTAATAATCAAGGGCGGGACCATGCGCAGCACATGCTCGTTCGCGGCATTCAACAGCACCCCGCGCGCCAGCGCATCGCTGACCACCGTTCTGGCATCGATCGTTAATTCCATTCCCTGTAACAGGCCAAGCCCGCGCACCTCCTGGACGACGCGATAGCGGCTCTTGCAGTCAGCTAAGCCTTTCGCCAAAGACTCTCCCATACGCTTCGCGTTCTCCAGCACAGGCCCTTCAAGCAGGACGTGGCAGACTGCGAGAGCGGCCGCACAGGCGAGCGGATTTCCGCCGAATGTTGAGGCATGGGAGCCGGGGGTGAAGGCCGCTGCCACGGATTCTGTGGCGAGGCAGGCGCCGATCGGGACTCCCCCAGCGAGGCCCTTGGCCAAGGTCATGATGTCGGGCTGAACTCCCAGTTGTTCATAGGCGAAGAGGGTCCCGGTTCGGCCCATGCCGGTTTGGATCTCATCAAAAATCAGGAGGATGTCTTTTTGTGTGCAGAGCTGCCTGAGGTTCTTGAGATACTCCCGATCAGCGACGTGCACCCCACCTTCCGCCTGGATCGGCTCCAGCATGATGGCTGCAGTTCTTTCCGTAACGAGCGATTCGATGGCCGTGAAGTCATTGAACGGGGCATAGGCGAATCCGGGCATCAGCGGTTCGAAGCCCTTTTGGACCTTTTCTTGACCGGTCGCCGTGACCATGGCCAGGGTTCGGCCATGGAACGAATTCTTCATCGTGATAATTTCAAAACGAGCCGCTCCGTAGCGCTCATGCCCGTAGCGTCGTGCCAGCTTGATCGCCGCTTCGTTCGCTTCGGCACCGCTGTTACAAAAGAACACGCGATCGGCGAACGAATGGTCGACCAGCAAACGGGCCAGCTTCACCTGGGGCTCGGTGTAATACAGATTGGAGGTATGGATGAGTTGAGCCGCTTGGCGTTGGATCGCCTGGACAAGGTCCGGATGCCCATACCCTAAAATATTTACTGCGATCCCCGCCACAAAATCCAGGTACTCGCGGCCCTCCAGATCGTAGACCTTCGCACCTCGCCCCCGCACGATCGAGAGCGGTTGGCGGGTGTAAGTCTGCATCAGGTACTTGGCCGCGTCGTCCTTCAATTCCTCAGTCGGCATATGACGTATCCCCTTAGAAAGAAAGGAACGCTAGCACAGGGACAGTAGGAAGAGCAACAAGTGCGGAGGGGAGTGTCAAGCTCAAAAAGAGAGGTCGGATCGGCACTCAAACCGGAAGCGCATCATCGCGTCAAATGATCCTCTCTTCCATTTCGGAGTGTGGTAAGCTGCTTCGCCATGACGATGTGTGGGCAGTGTCAGCAGCAGAACCCCGAGGATGCCAACTTCTGCCATCAGTGTGGGACGAAGTTGATGGAAGTGACGGCGTCCTCCGATGAGACAGCCGCTGGGAGTACCGCAGCCCAACCGATTCAGGACGAGGAGACACGCTGGCGCCAATTTGTCGGGCCGAATGCCGATTACTATTTGAGAGTCTTTAAGAAATTTTCGGCGAATGGGCAACCGCGATTTGCCCTGTCATGGAACTGGCCGGCGTTTCTCTATATCTCCTTTCTCTGGTTTCTGTACCGGAAGATGTATCTCCATGCGTTTGTCTATGCCGTTGGTCCGATGGTCTCCACCTATCTCACGGGGGATGTGTCCGCCGGGATTGTCTGGAGCGTCATGGCGGGGGCGACGGCCAACTATCTCTATTATTGGCATTGCTGGGAGCATATCGGAGAAATGAAGCGAGCAAGTCGGCTGGATCCGGCTGCTCAAGAAACTGCGCTGAAAGAGTCCGGTGGTGTGCAACCCTACGTCATTTGGGTTGGTGTCGTCTTCTATCTCATTTTCCTGGCGACATTGGTCAAAATGGTTCAGGACGGTCCGCCGGATTTGGATCAGCCGCCAGGTCGGCCTGCCAAGCAAGCGGCGATGCAGCCTCAGGTCTGACCTGCCGGGATAGTGGGTATCCTGGGATCATCTTGATGGAAGAGAGGAATTAGGATGGCTCGATTAGTCTTGCTTCGGCATGGGGAGTCGCAGTGGAACTTGGAAAACCGCTTCACGGGTTGGGTGGATGTGCCGCTTTCGCCCAAGGGGATCGAGGAGGCGAAGAGTGCGGGAGAGAAACTGCGTGAGATGAAATTCCATCGCGCCTTTACCTCGGTGCTCATGAGAGCGAATGAGACTCTGAGGATTGTCTTGGAGGCGATCAGTCAAACCGGGATCCCCATCGAAAAGGACAAGGCTCTGAACGAACGGATGTATGGGGAATTGCAGGGATTGAATAAGGCAGAAACTGCCCAAAAGTACGGTGATGCACAGGTGAAAATCTGGCGGCGCAGTTATGACGTCAGACCGCCGGGTGGAGAGAGCTTGAAGGATACGGCAGAGCGGGCGCTCCCCTACTATGAGAAGATGATCAAGCCTCATCTCTTGAAGGGCGAAACGATCATCATTGCCGCCCATGGCAATAGTTTGCGTGCACTGGTGATGGAACTGGACCAACTTTCGAAAGAAGCGGTCTTAGAGCTGAATATTCCGACTGGGGTGCCGCTGCTCTACGAATTCGATGAGCGCGGCAAGGTCTTGTCGCATCGGTATCTGTAGCAGACCCGATAGTGCTGAGAGGTGAGTGATGAGTCATGAGCTTTGCTCAAAACGAGGAACGCACCACTCGTGAAGCCTTCATCGGAGCCGGTGGGTGCTCACCCGATATTCTCCAGCAGCCGGCCATATTCCGCAGCAGGTGCATAGTCGATTAACAGCACGAGCAGCTTCTCGCGTTCGCCTGGCTCAATCAGGCCCAGGTCTTCCATGCGGCCTGCTGTTTCGGCACAGATGCCTGTGGGATTAAGCCCTTCTTGATCCACCAGGCGGGCATAGTGTTCACGCCGTTCACTCAACTCCGGTTGATACTCCACCCACGTGCCTGTTCCCAGTTGCCCAGAAGGCCACCACTGAGCCTGGATGGACTCGAACAGGTCTTCGTTGATAAGGGCTTTGTATTTGGATGGGATATGAGCGTCGATCGCGGCGAGGGCCCAGTAGAGATTCAGTGAGAGAATCTCCCGGGCGATGTGAGGGACGTGGGCCTCGGCCGCCACGATACCATATTCCTCAAGTTGTGCGGGAGTAATGGGGCCAGGCATCCTTGTGAACAATGCTGTCGCGGCTTCGCTTGGTGTCATGGTTGAGTAACATACTGCACTGCGTGTTTGCCCCTCAAGCCGTGGTTTGCGGCGCTGTTCCGCAGTAGTTCGGAACAGGTCTACGGCTACTATCGAGATGTCGCTGCAACAAGAGTCGTCGCTCGTCGTTTGTGAAGCGTGAAGCGTCAGGATCTGGATACGAAATATATTTCACGCTCGACGCTTCACGAAATGAAGAAGTGCCATGTGATCCGATGACCGGTCTCGAGGGATATGAGGGACAATGAAGCGAGGTGTGGGGCGGATAAATCGCCCCTCCCGGCTTGTCCTAGGACGGGAAGGGCGATATCCAAACAGAATCAGCGAGTGGCGACTTTTTGAATCACGGCTCCATATGGAGCTGCAGTTCGGTTTTCAGAAGTCTGCTCGTCCTTCTCACCTAAGGAGGCGATCGGCTGGCCCGATTGGGTAACAATGATCTCAACCCGCCGGTTCTTGGTCCGGCCTTCTTCCGTGTCGTTGGGCGCGACGGGTCGGGAGTCTGCATAGCCGATGGCTCGGACTCGATCGGCGCCTAGTCCACCCTTAATCAGCGCTTTGCTTGCGTTTTCGGCACGAGCCTGAGACAGCTCCGCATTGTCCTTAAACGGTCGCTTCGGATTGTACTTGACCGGGATACTGTCGGTATGGCCGGCGACTTCGACACTCTGGGGACGGAACTTGCGCAAGGCTACCCCGATGCGCTTGACTAAGGAGGCTCCTGCCGTCGTCATGGTCACGCGCCCCACACCAAAGAGCTCTCCGGACGCCAAGGCCAGCGTGAGCTTGTCGCCACGTTGTTCTAAGACAACCGTGCCTTTTTTGAGATCATCCTGGAGAACACTCGCCAGCTTCTCGCTGACCCGGGAGAGGTCAACAGTACCACGTGCAACGGCCTGCTGCGGAAACGCATTCTTCATCGAGGGTGTGATCTTGGCCGGTTTCGGCAAGCTCTTTCCCACACTCGCCAGGATACGCTTGGCTTGGACGAGCTGTGAGTCTCGGCTGGCGAGTTCCATTTTCAACTCTTGGTCCTTGGCCACCAGCTGCAGGTCAAGGTCCGCGATGCGTTGCATGGCAAAATCAAGCTGGTCGTTGCTGATCGTATACTGCCGCTCGATGTCGGAGACCTGCTGCTTGGCCAACTCCAGACTGCTCTTGGTTCGGTTCAACTCCTGCGACATTTGCTGGTGGTTGTCGCGCGCCGTGCAGATCCCCGCGAGTTCTTGCTCTTTCTGATTGAGTTGTGCTTCCAACGCTTCAGCACGAGTTTTCTCCGCGTTCAACTGAGTGGCGGCCGCAGTGGTCTTTTCGCGCAAGAGGGCCAGTTCCTTTTCCTTGGCCGTCAGCTGTTGCAGAAGCAGTTCAAGTCGTGCCTTTTCCTGCTCAATGTCTGCATCCGCCTTTTCTTTTTCTTTTGCTGCCTCTGCTGCCTCGGTTTCCCCCGCTTGGCTCTGGGGCACATCAATGGTGATTGACGTCATGGGAGTAATGGCCGACACCAGCGTGGAGTCATCGGAAGCCACTTGCTGATCAGTGGCCGCCAGGCTCGATTCAGGTCCGCCCATTGCAACGGTGAAGAGCAAGGCACAGGAAAGAAGCGTCATCGTCCTAATCATGACCCACCTCACAAAATGATAAAAGTCCGAAATCCGACAAAACCCGGTTTCAATAATATAAAAACCCAATGCATGGGGCGTCACCTTTGTCCTGTTCACACGGCCACATGCCGACTCCGAAACAGAAGAAAGTGATCCAGCCACAGCACGAGATCTGTTACTGATACAGGCTCATGAAAATTTGGTGGTACGGCAAAATCCTACGCCCTCTTGTCTCCGTTTGCAACTGGTGAATGTGGGTGCAGTGCGCCTTCCGCAAGGATTGTAGAGCAGATAGAACGAAGGGGCCCTTGGAAACTATGGTAGCAGCAGTACCTGAAAGTAATTGTACATACGAAGACCGATCACACTAGATGTAGAGGATTGTGAAGAGGGTAAAAAGGGGCAAAGTGGTAAGCTCGTCCCTGGCTGAGAGATGGCATGGCGAATCGCTAGCCCGCATTATTCACGAGTCCTGAACAAGGCGCCCTTCAGGCTTCGACTCCGGCCCCGTCAGAGCAGGGCCTCCGCTCAGGGCTAGTCCTGAGCAGGTGTGAGGCACCGTGTCGAAATCAGCTAGCGGGCAACGAGCCTGCTGGCTAATGATTATGAATGAACGCGCAGCTTTCATGAACTGACCGGACTAGTTCTGTCCCATACAGCATTTTACGATGGGTATTGCCTTGTCTCGTGTTACAACCTCGTATCTGGGAGGACCTATGACATCCATGATTCTTCGTATCTATCTTGTCGGAGTGGCTGTCGTCCTGGGCATGTGGGGGGAGGTCCACGCGCAGTCGACTGAACCTACCTATGCCTGGCAACAGGGGCCGTTAGACGCACCCCTTGGGGATCAAGCCACGCTAACGTTGTCCTCAGGGTATCGATTTCTGGGGCCAAAGGACACTGAACGTCTCTTGCGGGAGATGGGCAATTTCCCTTCCGGAGCGGAACTTGGGTTGGTCACGAGTGGCTCAGGGGACAGTAATTGGTTTGTAGTGATTCGGTTCATCGATGCCGGCTATGTGGAGGATGATGATGCGTCTGCCTGGAACGCTGATGAAATGCTGGACTCTATTAAAGAAGGAACGGAAGAAGCCAATGCCAAGCGGCGTGAGATGGGGATGGAGGCGCTCAATATCAAAGGGTGGGAGGAGAAGCCACATTACGATAAGGCCACGAACAAAGTGGTCTGGGCCATTTCCGCCGAGACCAGCCATGGGACGACCGTCAATTACAATACCCTCGCACTAGGCCGTCATGGATATATGAGTATGAATCTCGTGGCCGACCTGGCTCAGTTGCCTACGCTCAAACCCCATGCGGTGAGCCTGTTATCGAATCTCAACTTTGTGCAGGGCAAGCGGTACGTGGATTTCGACAGTACGACCGACAAGGTCGCAGCGGTTGGGCTGGCGGCACTGGTTGCGGGCGCAGCATTTAAGTCTGGACTCTTCGCGAAGCTGCTCGTAATGATCATTGCCTTCAAGAAGGTCATTCTTCTCGCTGGAGTGGCTGTGGTGGGTTGGGTGTGGAAGATCGTCAAGGGGCGCTCCACGCCGCCGCCGTCAGCCTGATGGGAACGAGATGAAAACGCTGCTTGCCCTGCTTGCTGGAGCAAAATTTGGCAAGGTGCTGCTGACCTCCGGCACAATGCTGTTATCGGTCATCACATATAGTTTTATCTATGGGTGGCGGTATGCGGCAGGCTTCGTCGGTCTGATTTTCTGCCATGAGATGGGGCACTTTGTGGCGGCGCGACAACGCGGGTTGGATGTCGGGGCGCCCACGTTCATTCCATTCGTCGGGGCCTGGATTCAGTTGAAAGAACAACCGATGGATGTGGAAACGGAAGCCTATGTGGCCATGGCTGGACCGGTTGTCGGGACCATCGCTGCTATGGGCTGCTTCTATGCCGCCGACTTCCTTCAGAGTCCGTTGCTTCGGGCGTTGGCCTATGCGGGGTTCATGCTGAATCTCTTTAATCTGATCCCGCTGGCTCCACTTGATGGCGGACGAATCACGTCGATTATTTCACCAAAAACCTGGTGGATCGGAGCCCCCTTGATTGTGATGCTCTTTCTTTGGAACCACAGTCCGATGCTGTTGCTTCTCGCACTCCTGTCGATTCCCCACCTCCTTTCCACATTCAGGCAGACCGGTTCGGTGATGTCAGAACGGTATTACGACGTGTCGCCGTCCACGCGCTGGAGTTACGCCACCTATTATCTCTTGCTTGCAGGATTTCTAGGCGTGATGACGTACGAAACGCATCGTGCTGTGGGTCTCTAGTAGGAACTAGCTCAGCATAGAGGCCGGGCGGTGTGCGATTGAGCTTACCGGTACCGGTGAGGTGGTGCCCACCGAATGGCGCCAACACAACGGTTATCGCCCGTTTTCATCAAGACTTCGGATCAGCACGGCGCGGCCGTGACGGTCGAACCAGGATTGAATCTGATCACCGACATAGGCTGGACGATAATCCGTATGCCCTCATTATGCGGTATACGGAACAGCTATGGAGTGCTCTCCTCAGCGCTCGGTGAGTTAGAGCCGAAATTCCCTCATGTGAGCGCGCGATAAATGCCGAGGCGTACCGACCAGTTAGTTGATAGGCTTACCGTGGGCGAGCAGATACCCAAAGAAATTGGTAGGTCGGGCCTCAGCGTATTGGCTGGCTCCGTATAGGTGCAGTTCAACCGGTGCACCGACTTGCCGCTCCACATCGACGATCAACGCAACCCTCGTAGCGGCATCCATCGCATCGGCAGCAGGACTAAAGGCCGCAATGTCGATGTCGCTATGCTCATCGGGAACACCTTCGACCTGAGACCCAAAGAGGTAGGCCTGTGAGACTGGGATGCGCTCCCGTAAGAGCGACAAGGTTCGGTTTACGACTGTCTCTATCTCGGCAAGGTTTCGAGCCATTGGAGGAGTTCCTTAGTCTGTGAGAGCAAGTGTGTCGCCAGGTCTCTTGTCGCTTCGTTTGCCAGTATTCTCACTTCTTCGGGATATCGGGTGCCGATATAGTACTTCGTGAGTGTTCTGAGAAAAAGATCCTGGGCATCATCGGGCGCGATCCTCGCCACATGAACCAGCTTAGTGAGGTCATGTGTGCGGGGAGGGAAGATGCCGCATCGCTCGACGATCAACCCTTTCAGATACTTCTCTACGGTTTGCTGGCAGCAGAATAGCACATACAAGTACCGTCCAGCGGTCAGCATTGCCTCGGCCGTCCCGAGATCATACAGCGCGAGCTCCCGCCACCGTTGGGCATCAGGATTCATGACGGCAGTATAGGCAGGATCGTCTGTCAATTCAACGAAATGCACGTCTTGGCCAAGTCCATCTGCGGACCACCCATTTTCAAAAGCCCTGAAACCGCAACAGATATTGGCGAGGACTATCTTCACGAGAGAGGCCGCACCAAGGTTGTTCATGACAAGGCAATGAACGCATAACGGAAGGTATAGCTCCATAGATTTTGAATACTGTGGATTCGGCTAATTGAGGTGGGCAGCTTTCTGCAGAGCTATCTGGAAACTATCGCCCGTTTTCATCAAGACTTCGGATCAGCACGGCGCGGCCGTGACGGTCGAGCCAGGATTGAATCTGATCACCCACGTGGGCTGGTCGGTCAATCCTGGTGTTCTCATCGTGCGGAATCCGGAGTTCTCTTCCCTGGCGATCACGAATCAGGTACGCGGCACCTTCCACGGCTTGGACTTGCCCAACTATAGATGAGGAAGGCAGTTCTCCAGAGGGGAACTCTAGGCGTTTTTGTTCACCTAGTGTGCCGGACACGATCCCGAGTCCAAGATACTCCTGAGACAACTGCTCCTGGGAGACAGTCGGGGTACAGCCGGTTACCAGGATCAGCAGGGCAGGGGTCCACAAGGCATGTCGGTAAGTTGTGCGTGTCGGCATCATCGGTATGCCTCCACAGATAAAAGGGGCGAGAGTTGGGGTAAGTAAGGATCACTGTGCATTGTGTCGTCACTATTTCATAGAGGGATGAAATGCTCAAGGAAGAGAGGGAAATGGTACGGCTGAATTGGACGTGCAGTGGCCTCAGCTACTATCACGCGTGAGGATCACGACGAGATGGATGTTGACAGCGAAGTTTGCTGGGGAGCTTAAGCTACTTTGGCGGGGCGCCAGCGGAGGCCGACGTTGAGGAGTTCTTGCAGCAATTCGGTGTAGGTGTAGCCAGTCTCTTTGGCTGAATCGGCGAAGTCTTCATCTTCGGCGATTTGAGGATTCGGGTTGGCTTCCAGCACGTAGAGTTGCCCATCGGCGTCCATCCGCAGATCAATTCGAGCATAGCCGCTCAATCCAAGGGCACGATAAACTCGCTTGGTTAAGTCTTGAATTTCCTGAGCTTTGCCATCCGGCAGGTGTGTAGCCTCTCGGGAGGTGATGCCGTACTTCTGTTGATATTTCCGGCTCCATTTTACGCGCTCGGTCGCGATGCGTTTGGCGTCCTCTGGTAGCTTGTCCATGATCAGCTCCCACACCGGCAGCACTTGGAGATGTCCGTTGCCGATGATGCCCACGTACAGCTCACGACCTTCGATATAGCGCTCCACCAAGGCCCCACTTCCCACACTGTTATGGATGAATGCGACACGCTCACTCAGCTTGTCGTCGTCTTCCACGATCGAAGCTTGGGAAATTCCCAGCGAAGCTTCTTCCGTCACTGACTTGACGATCAACGGAAAGGCAAGCTGCTTCGGCCTTTTTGTGGCCCGTCCCTGTGGGACTTCCATGAAGTCGGGGTAGGGAATCCGATGGAAGGCCAGGACCTTTTTAGTCAGGACCTTGTCTCGTGCCAACATCAGCCCACGGGGGTTACAGCCGGTGTAGGGTATGTGCAAGAGTTCAAGATACGAGACCACGTGTTGGTCGTAGACTGCTACGCCGTCAAACTCTTCCAATAAGTTGAAGGCGATATCCGGTTTCCACCGATCGATCGCTGAATGAATTACGCTGAGATCACTTTTGACCCCGAGTGGATGGACGTCATGACCCAGCTTCTTCAGGGTCGAGACGACGTCATATTCCGTTCGCCAGGCCACCGATGTGAGATCATGCCCAGTCACCTGCTCAGGCGGGACGAGGTCTTCATGCATGAGGACGAGCACGCGGAGCCGTTTCATAGGGCCACCCGATGCCGTCCACTTCGCAGAAAGTTCATGGTGTGAACCGTCAGTAAAATCGTAAAATCGAGCTTGGCCTGTTCTTCCGCCATGGGAACGCGAAGGTTCAGCTTTCGACAACGCTGGATCATGTCCTCCAGTACCTGATCGATGGTGTATTGATACTCACCGGTCCAGCTCGCAACTTTTTTCCGGACCTCTCGCCGGAACCGATTCAGAAAGGTGGCGGCGCTCATCTTGTTGGCATGATTCGGTAAGGTGGAGAAGAGTCGTTTGAGATCGGGGTCATATTGGAGGTGGCGCTCGACCCCATAATGTCGACGTTTGTGTTCGTAATGTTCACGTAGGGTCTTCTTCAGCGTCGGTAGTGCGTCGACTTCTTCTCGTGTGGTGACAGAGGGCGGCATGTCGGCGAGCTCCTTCATGAGCCCATCAACATATCGAAGTTTTTTCAGGACCGGCCATCCTCGATAGCGCTCCTCCCAGAGCGAGTCCGGCGTCAACCAGACGGCAAAGGTCTCGGCGAAGTCTTCGTCGGGATGGCTTTGCGCATACCACAAATCCAGGTGACGAACGAAACTGCGGCTGTAGGGCCGTGGGGAGTAATAGAGCGGATACCGCTGCGAGGATTTTCCAAACATATCTTGCCTGGTCTTTCGGCGGCGGATCTTGTAAGCGTTCTCGATGGCGTGACCGGCTTCATGGCGGAGAATCCGCAAACACCACTCGGTCGTCCCGCCTTCTACTTCCAACATCTGAGTCTGTTCGAGTTTGGCCAATCGCGGATGAGCCAGGTAAAAGGGAATGGCGATGCCGGGCACTCCGTCGGGAGTAAACCACTCATTTGAGAGCCAGAAATGTGGACGAAACTTCAGGCGATGCTCCTCCAGTTCTCGACTCAATTCCGCGATCGGTTGTTCGACAAAACTGCCCTTCAGTCCGATGTGCAAGTCGCACATGGGTAGATCCAAGAGCGCCTCGTCGGCCCATGATGCCCACGGGGCTTCGTCCTGGTCGTTGACTGGAGTCTTAAGTATGTCGGATACCGTGCGGTCCATACGAAAGGCCCTCCACCCGACTACGCCGGAAGCCACAGCTGCCTCTCTTTTGCAGTAGTCTGCAACGGAGAGTAGATCAAGCTGTGAGGCTCCACTATGGCCTGTCGGCAGAGTGCATGAAAAACTATAGCGTTGAGATGGTATGCCGTCGGTGATCGTCGTTCATGTGTCTGAAGAAGCACGAAAGGAGGAGGAAAATTGTCCGAAGCCGTACCAGTTTGAACTTTAGCGGGGAGGTTGTTGTCCAGAAAACTGCGGGAGTCGAGCTACCAATGCCGGTATGGAGTTCCAGATGTGATCAATGACCGACTCCACATACTCTCGGGCCTCCACGATATCCCGTTCCCAGTTTGGGAGGGCCTCATGGAGGTCAAGGACCGGTTCGTCCTCACCGAAGGCAACTTCATTAAAGAGAGGGACGTTCAGTCCAAACTTGCTTCGCACGAACTCGCGATGGCCCAGACCCATGGCGATGATGAGATCACTGCGTTGGATCAACTCCTGTGTCAGCGCTCGGGGAGTATGTGCGGATGGGTCGGTGCCTTTAAGGCGCAGCCGGTTGAGGATGATGGGATGGACCTTCTGCGGCTTGGCTTCGATACCCGCGGATTCGACATAATAGGCGAGTGGTTCCTCCTGCTGAGCTCGCAACGCATATTCAGCGGCCATGCTTCGGAAGACATTGCCGGTACATACAAAGAGAATTGATCGGGCCATAGATGATTCGTCCACCTTTCCCTGAGCCGAGCAGTCGACAGCGAGACAATGGGGCCGCTACAATCGGGCTATGAGTCATTCACCGAGTCCAACAACTCTCCCTAACCTAGACGAAGCGACGGAGAAGATGCAAACACGCCTCTGTCGAGCGGTCGGACAGGCCATTGCGGACTATCGCCTCATCGAGGAAGGCGACAAAGTGATGGTGTGTCTGTCCGGAGGGAAAGACAGTTATGGTTTGTTGGATATCTTGCTCGTCTTACAACAACGGGCGCCGATCCGGTTCGACCTTGTTGCGGTCAATCTGGATCAACGACAACCAGGATTTCCGGAAGCGGTGCTTCCACAGTATCTCACCAGCCGAGGGATCCCGTTTCATATCGAGGCGCGCGATACCTACTCAGTCGTCAAGCGCCTGATTCCCGAAGGGCAGACGACCTGCTCACTCTGCTCTCGTCTGCGACGAGGTCATCTCTATCGCATCGCTGGTGAGCTTGGCGCCACGAAGATTGCGTTAGGTCATCACCGTGACGATATTATTGAAACCTTGTTCTTGAATCTGTTTTATGCCGGCAAACTCAAGGCTATGCCCCCGAAGCTGCGGTCGAAAGACGGCCGGCATCTCGTCATTCGCCCATTGGCCTTCGTCAAAGAGGTGGACCTCGCGCGCTACGCGGAGTTGAGAGGCTTCCCTATCATTCCCTGCGACCTTTGCGGTTCTCAAGAGGACTTGAAGCGTAAAAAGGTTAAAGCCTTTCTCCAGGAGTGGGAGCGAGGATCCCACGGCTGTTCCGACAGCATCGCCGCAGCGGTGGCGAATGTGGCACCATCGCTGTTGATGGATCAACGCCTCTTTGATTTTAGGTCGTTGTCATCCATGAACGGCGTTCAACCTGATGAAGCCGAGGGTGATGCGTGGTTGGACCAAGAGCCGGAATCGCATCAGAATCTCGATGGGACTCTCTTGTTACCGTGAGGCCTGGTCGATCAGGGTCAATGAAACGCGCGCTGATGGGTGGAAGCAAGAGTAGCAAGACGGTTGTGGAGGGCGCCGAGGTCATCAAGGAGTTCAATCCCCGTATTTTCTAAGAGATGCTCCATGGCACAGGCACCTTTCCCGCCTACGGCCACATGCCAGCGCTGAGAGAGTGTTCGTAATTCATGGAGCAAGTGAGCTGCCTCTTCGTTCGATTTTGATTCCGTCAAGGACAAGAGAATCAAGTCGGGATGCACCCGATCGCACAACGCCTCCAAATCCGTGAGGGGAAGATTAGGCCCGAGGTAATACACATGACAACCGCGTGAGGCGGCAAGGTAGGTAACAGCTTGAGCGCCGATTTCGTGATACTCGCCTGTGGGGCAGGCAATGACCACGCGTGGGCCGAAGTCATTGGCAGGTAGCTGATTCATCACCGCAAAGAGTTTCTGCTGGATGATCTTCGTCACGTAATGTTCCACGGCGATATTGACCCGTCCTTCATGCCACAGTTCTCCCACCCGTCGCTGTAAGGGGAGAAGAATGCGCTGCACGGCTTCTTCGAAAGGGATCACGGCAATCGCCGCATTCAGTTGCAGTTCGAACCGGCTCTTATCCAGCGGATCGAGTCTGGAGATCAGTTCGTCGAGCAACGAACTATGGGGAGTAAGCTCCTGCTGTTTCGGGATTGAGCTTGCCCGCATCCGTTGAAGCAGCGAATCTCGCCCTTCCATCGCAAGTCCACCGATGGTCTGACCGCGATCCAACTCCTCTTTTAGAAAACGGAAGAGAGAGACGTCCTCATCGCTGTATTCCCGATAGCGATTGGCGCTTCGTGAAGGTTTGACAAGACTATATCGACGCTCCCACACCCGAATCACATCTTTCGACAGCCCTGTCAATTTCGCAACTCTATGAATTCTATATTTATTCATACTTTTCTAAAGTTTAGCCAATTGTCCAATGTCTGTCAAATATTTTTATACCATAACGCTTGACACATTGGACATATAAGCTTATACATTAGACATACATGAGTCATACCTTAGACATTTAAAGGAGGGAAGGCGCCATGATCATAAGCAATCAAGACATGAACGGGAGAATCAGCGAATTCCATGGGATTCCCCCTGCGCCTCAATGCATCTGTACTAGATGCGGCGGCCTTTTAGTCAACGACCTCTCTATTGATCTCTGGAGCTGCGCAAGCGAGCTGGGATATGGCGCAAGGCGCTGCGTGCAGTGTGGGGATGTCATTGACGCTGTCATATTGAGGAATCGCCGGATCCAGCTCGTATCGAGCTCGCTTTCATCAACGGCAACACCAGCTTCTTCATTGGGGTCTCAAGCCGCAGCATAAAGGACTATCTCTGGTCGATCGAGATAACCAAGGAGGGTGCACATGCGGAGGCAAACAATCACTCAATTAGCTGTAGGGTTGGCAGTCACGGTAGGGGTCATCACCATTACGGCAGCGGCAGACTTATCCGAGTTGGGTAAGGACATGGTGCTCATTCCCACGGGTGAATTCACCATGGGAAGTAACGAGCATGGTGACGAAACAAAGCATCAGGTTGTACTCGATCCCTATTGGATCGATAGATATGAAGCCTCCAATGCTCGTTATAAGCAGTTCATGAAGGCCACCAGTCATCCTGCACCGGCCTACTGGGATGACCCTCGGCTGAACAAGCAGAACCAGCCGGTCGTCGGAGTGAGCTGGACCGATGCGAACGCCTTCTGCAAATGGGAGGGAAAGCGCTTGCCCACCGAGGCTGAATGGGAGCGAGCGGCCAAAGGCCCCGAAGGGGACAATCACTATCCCTGGGGGCACAAGCTGGATCCGAA
>DIHK01000046.1 GCA_002420115.1 Nitrospira sp. UBA5698 | reverse complement strand
GTTCAATAATTATTCCGATCTATGGTGAAGGAGTAGACCATTCTCCACCGAGCATTCACAGCGGTGGGAGAGTTGGCCGTGAGCTGAGAAAAGGAGGCAATATGCCAGCCGATCTAAGTATGAAAATTCTCATCGTGGATGACATGGTCACGATGCGAAGAATTGTCAAGAACGTGCTCAAACAACTTGGCTTCTCCAACATCGATGAAGCCGAAAACGGTCAAGATGGTCTGCAGAAGCTCAAATCCAGCAAGTATGACTTCGTCGTCTCGGATTGGAACATGCCGGTGATGACGGGAATCGACATGCTCCGAGCGATTCGAGCGGACGAACAATTGAAAGCCATACCGGTCCTCATGGTGACGGCTGAGGCACAACAAAAAAACTTAGTAGAGGCCGTACAGGCGGGCGTCAGTAATTACATCGTGAAACCGTTCACGGCTGAGACCATGCAGGAAAAACTCGCCAAGATATTCAAGTAACGCGGAGGGCGCGTGGCATTGAGTGTGAGCGGACTCGAGGGAGGAACGCGTGAAAAAACGAGGACATAAACTCTACGAAGAGCTCGGCGACTTGGCGCGGTTCGTGGAAAACGCGATGAAAGCCATTTCCAGTGCCGGCCCACAGCTTGTTTCCAGCAGCCAACAGTTGCCCACGGCATCCACGCATCTGAGTGATCTCAACAAGATGACGGAAGAAGGGACGCTCGAGGTGATGCGATTGACGGAGTTGATTCAGGATGAGCACAGCCAAATCGGGAAAGAGCTGAGGGCGATCATCGAGGTCTTGCAGACTATGGACTGCGCCAAACTGGCTGAGCGACTGGCCAACATCAATACCCTTGTGAGCCAGGAGGGAAAGTATTTGACCGAAATCATGACGGCTTTGTCCTTCCAAGATCTGGTCGCTCAACGAGTCAAGAAGCTCGTCTCGATTCTCGATGAAGTGCAACACAAGCTGATGGAACTCGTGGTGGTGTTCGGTTTGCAAGAGAACGGACAGAAGATGGTGACGGAAGGCACGGCAGGGCATCTGTTGAAACAACTCGAGGAGTCAAAGACCACCGGCATGAAGCAGAAAGTGGCCGACGATATCCTGGCACAATTCGGATTCAAATAAGCCGACAGGGGGACAGGTTTCGCGTTTCTGGTCTCACGTTTCGAGTTGTCCCGTGCCACGAAGCTCGATACATCCACGCGGACGCGTTCCACCTGATCGGGTGCATGCATGAGGGCGATGGCGAATGGATATCGCAACAATCCTCGGGATCGTGATCGCGTTGGGCTCCATTATCGGGGGCCAGGTGCTCGAAGGTGGGCACGTGGGCTCGATCATGCAGCTGACGGCCTTCATCATCGTGATCGGCGGGACGTTTGGTGCCATTTGCATTCAGAATCCATTGCCGGTGGTGATCAAAGCATTCGGCGCGCTGACGATCGCAATTGCAGGGCCCCACATCGACAACAAAGGGACGATCAAATTGATCCTAGAGCTTGCCAATATCTCACGAAAACAAGGGCTGCTGGCGTTGGAAGGAAAGCTCAAAACCATCACGGATCCATTCATGAAAAAAGGTGTCCAGCTCATTGTCGATGGAACGGAGCCTAAAGCGGTGATCGAAATCCTCGAAATTGAGGTGGAGCACCATGAGGAGCAAGGGGTGATCGCGGCGAAGGTCTGGGAGGCAGCCGGGGGCTATGCCCCAACCGTCGGCATCATCGGAGCCGTGCTTGGTCTCATCCACGTGATGGAAAATTTGGCTGATCCGTCAAAGTTGGGGGGCGGAATCGCGGTGGCATTCGTGGCAACGGTGTACGGAGTAGGCGCGGCTAACCTCTTCTTCTTGCCCTTGGCTAATAAGATCAAATTGAAGTTGAAGGAGGAAGCCGGTTCCAGAAACTTGATGATTATGGGCCTGGCGGGGCTTGCGCAGGGGGAAAATCCACGACTCTTGCAGGAGAAGTTGGAAGGTGTACTGCCGCCCAGCGAGCGGACGAAGGAGGCGAAGAAGTGACGCGCGCGTCGCGCGAGGTTTCAGGTCCCATATTTCATGTTTTAAGTTGTCTGAAAACCTGAAATGTTAAATCTGAAACACGAAACACGAGTACGAGATACGGCTCACGCGTGATCCATGGCCAAACACAAACATGAGGAGCATGAAAATCACGAGCGGTGGCTCGTCTCGTATGCCGACTTTATTACCTTGCTGTTTGCCTTTTTTGTCGTGATGTACTCGATCTCTTCCGTCAATGTCGGAAAGTACCGAACCGTCAGCGAGTCAATCAAAGCTGCGCTGAATCCCATCGTCAGCCCCCCGTCCTCACCAACCCCGTTGGCGTTGAGTGCCAGCAAACAGGCCATGACGGCGCCCGATAGTCCGGGGAGTAAGGATATCGCGATCCGCAAACTTCGAAATCTCGTGAAAGGGATTAAAGCCTCGCCCCAGCTGTCACTGGTCCGGATCACGGAACGAGTCAACGGGGATATCGTGATTACGATTCCGGATCAATTGCTCTTCAATAGCGGAGAAGCAGCCATGCGCAGCGAAGCGCTGCCGTTTCTGGAAGGCCTGAGCGCGGCCATTGTGGAACTCAATCGATACACCAGGGTCGAGGGGCACACGGACAACGTTCCCATACGCACGGCACAATTCCCTTCAAACTGGGAACTCTCTGCCGCCCGTGCGGTCATGGTCGTCAGAGTCTTATCGGAGTTATTTGCCGTGCCGTCGGAGCGGTTGTCGGCGGTGGGGCACGCCGATACGCGTCCTGTGACCGCCAACCTGGATGTCGAGCAACGGGCCAAGAATCGACGAGTCGAGGTGGTGATTCTCGAACAGGCGCCGCCGGCGCCTCAGCTCGAGGCCGGGAACACAGCTGGTTCCGAGGAACCAGCGGCAGAGGAGGGGGCATCGAGTCCGTTGCCGTAAGGGGTGAGCGATCCACCGCTGGGCCTGTCAGGGGCGTGAGAAAGAATAGTCGAAGGCAGGCGCTCAAGTCGAAACGGAAAACAGCCGACACAACACCTTAGTGCAGCAATAGAAAAGGTCTCATAACTAATGACGACGGAAGCATCTGGAACCGATAGGCCTCAGACACCGGCAGAGAACCCGAGACATCTTGCCCCCACGGGGGATCTCTCCATCTTCGAAGCAGGGGAATTCAAGGAAGCATTGGTGAAGTTGATGGCCAACGAAGGGTTGGTCTCCTTGGATCTCAGCAACGTCGACCGGGTGGATACAGCCGCAATTCAGCTGATGTTGTCGGCTCGCAAGCAGGCACGCATGCTGGTGATGGGAATTCCCAAGGATTTACAGGACAAACTCAAACAACTCGGATTCACAGGCGAGTTGAGCGAATAGGGTGTTCTGTCGGTAGCAGTATCGTCATCGGACTATCGACCAGTACCAAGATACTCACACAATGAGGACCGTGAGCGCCCAAGAAGGAGACTCTCGGAGATCGTATGCTGAGGAGAAGCCCTCAGTCTCGGAGCTGCTCGCCCATCACCGAGCGTGGAATACGTTCGCCGACGGGGCCGTCCGTATGATTCCGACACTCAAGGCGCAAATGACTGCGGTGACAACCGAAACTGAGCGTGCTGCGGTCGAACTGCTGGTGCAGTTGCAAGCGCTCGCATCGGGCGCCGAGACCATGACATCCGCAACACGGGCTGAGGTGATCGCCAAGGTCGTCATCGCGATGCAGTTTCAGGACATTACTCGGCAGAAATTGGAGCATGTGGGGCAGGCGTTGGATCAATTCAAGCGGCATCTGCAGATTTTGCAACAAGGTCCGCTGACGGAGGAGACCGCTCAAGAGCTAGCCGGACTTGAGCGTATCGAGGAAAACTACACCATGGAAGCAGAGCGCCGACTGCATCAGGCCGCGCTCCAACCCCAATATCAGGAGCCGGTGCCGCTCGAGGCGTCCGACAATGACGAGGATTCGGTGACGCTGTTCTGAACGAACGGAGTTTCAGGTGTGAGGTTTCATGTGTGACGGTTTTGAGTACATGAAATGGTAGACCTGAAACCTGACACGCGAAAGCCGTGGAGGAGCATATGAGTAAGACCGCACTGATCGTGGATGATTCGCCGACGATGCGCCAGATGGTTGCCTTCACACTGACCAATGCCGGTTTTACCGTGGTGGAAGCCGAGCACGGGAAGGACGCGGTCAACAAGGTTGCGGCGGCGGGCAAGATGGATATCGTAGTGACCGATCTCAATATGCCGGAGATGGACGGGATTACCCTCATCAAGGAATTGCAAAAATTGAGCGCGTTCAAGTTTACACCGATTTTGATGCTCACGACCGAATCGGCGCTTGAAAAGAAACAGGCCGGGAAGGAAGCCGGCGCAACGGGATGGCTCGTGAAGCCGTTCAATCCCGACACACTTCTGAAGACCATCGCGAAGGTATTACCAGCATGAATCGTTCCACGTATCTCGTGAAACGTGAAGCGGCCGGATGTGAGATGACACACGCTTCACGAACGACGCTTCACGAACCACGGAGTTTAGGATGAGCGACGAATTCGCACAATTTCAGGAGGCCTTTTTCGAAGAAGCCGCCGAGCACTTGGCGATCGTCGAGGAAGGTCTGCTGGCACTGGAGCAGCAGCCAAAGGATTTGGAGTTGCTCGCCAAGATCTTCCGTTCAGCCCATTCGATCAAGGGGGCGAGCGGGATGTTCGGCTTCAATGCCGTGACTCAGTTTACCCATAAGATGGAGACCTTGCTCGATTTGCTGAGAAACGGGGAGAAAGCGGTATCCCCGCCGATCGCTGATCTGCTGCTCAAGTCCACCGATTGCTTGAAGACCTTGATTGAAGCAGTGAAGTCCGGGGTGGCGGTGGACGATGAGGTCGTTCAGCGCTTGGCGGCAGAGCTGGCGTCTGCATCGGGTGCACAGGCGCCTGTCGTGCCACAGAAGCAGGCCGTAGCGGCTCCCACGCAGTCTGAGCATCAAGCGCGTAGGTATCTCATCAAGTGGACGCCGCCGGAGTGGTTGTTTCAACGTGGTCTGGATCCCTTGCAGGTCATCAAGGAGTTGAACGGTTTGGGAGAGCTGAGTTCGGTGACGCTCGACATGTCCCGAGTGCCGGACCTTGCGGAGATCGATCCGGAAAAGTGCTATCTCTCCTGGGAGCTACAACTCCTTACCGGTAAGGATCTGAAGACCATTGAGGCTGCCTTCGAGTTTGTCCGCGAGGACAGCAAACTCGTCATAGAAGAACGTGAAGCGTTAAGCGTGAAGCGTGAAACGTCTGAATCCGGACACGACACGCGCTTCACGAACGACGACCAACGCGCCGAGGACGGCGCCCCGAAGCCGCTTGGCGCGATCTTGGTGGAGAGCGGGGTGGTGTCACCGGCGGTACTTGAACAGGCGTTGTCCCAGCAGAAGAGAGTCGGCGAGATTCTGGTCGAGCAGAAGGTGGTGACACCGCAGCAGGTCGAGCAGGCACTGCAGAAGCAGAAACAGCAGGAATCAGCGACTCAAACCAAGAAAACGGATACGGCCTCCATTCGCGTCGATACGGCCAAGATCGATAAGCTGATCAATCTCGTGGGAGAGCTGGTCATCACCCAGTCCATGTTGAGCGATTTAGGAGCGCGCTTTGAGATCAAGCAGTTGCCGGTGTTGCTCGAGCGCGTTGCGCAATTGGAGCGCAACACCCGAGAAATTCAAGAACGGGTCATGGGCATCCGCATGCTTCCGATCGGCACGGCATTCAGCCGCTTTCCGAGATTGGTCCGCGATCTGTCGACGAAGGCAGGAAAGAAGATTCAGTTGGTGCTCTCCGGGGAAGAAACTGAGTTGGATAAGACGGTCATCGAATCCATCGGCGATCCTCTGACACATCTCGTCAGGAATTCGGCTGATCATGGACTGGAGCCACCGGAAGAACGGCTGGACAACAACAAGTCAGAAGTGGGAACGATCCGGCTCAATGCGTTTCACGAAGGCGGGAACATTTGCATCACAGTGGAGGACGACGGCCGGGGCCTGAACCGCGACAAAATTGTCGCGAAGGCCGTCAAACAGGGGCTGATCGGGGAAAACGACAAGCTTTCCGACGACCAGATTTGGCCGCTGATCTTCCGTCCTGGATTTTCCACCGCCGAGAAGGTGACGGATGTCTCCGGTCGCGGCGTCGGCATGGATGTCGTCAAGCGGAACATCGAAGCGCTCGGAGGGACCGTCAGCATTAAGACCGTGACGGGAAAAGGAACGACGTTCACGCTGAAGCTACCGCTCACGCTGGCCATCATCGAAGGGATGACGGTCCGGGTGGGCAAGGAAACCTATATTGTCCCGTTGCTCTCGATTCTGGAGTCGATCCAACCCAAAGACGGCACCATCAAGACCGTAGTGGGAAAAGGCGAACTGATCAATGTCCGAGGGACCTATCTGCCGATGATCCGGATGTACGACGTGTTTGTCCTGGAGCCCGAATATACCAACCCCATGAAAGCCATCTTATTGATTCTGGAAACCGAAGGGGAGCGCGTGGCGGTGATGGTGGACGAAATTCTCGGGCAGCAGCAGGTCGTGATCAAGAGCATGGAGCAAAACTTCAGGAAGGTCGAAGGAATCGCAGGGGCCACAATCTTAGGGGACGGGACCGTCGGGTTTATTCTTGACGTGCGCGGTTTGCTGGAGATCGCGCGGCACGGCACGCCGATTGCCGCCTAGGCGGCAAGTTTCGAGTTATCCGATAACGTGAAACCTGAAACTTGAAACCAGTAGTCTGAAACCTGAGACTTGAAACTCCGCACGAGCTGCAGCGAGAGAGGACGAGACGCACAATATGGGGAACGCGTTTAATACGGTTGAGGCGGCTATTCGGGACATCAAACAAGGTAAGTTCATCATTTTAGTCGATGATGAAGACCGGGAAAACGAGGGCGATCTCGTCATTGCCGCGCAATTCACTACCGCGAAGGCCGTCAACTTCATGGCCCAACATGCGCGTGGCTTGATCTGCCTCGCGCTGACGCCGGAACGGGTTGAAGAGCTCCATCTTCCGCCGCAGGCCGCAGAAAATACTGCCACCTTCGGGACGGCCTTCACCGTATCGATCGATGCCAAGCACGGGATCACGACGGGGATTTCATCCGCTGACAGGGCCAAGACGATTCAGGTGGCCATCAATCCCAAAAGTGTACCGGCTGATCTCGCCCGCCCAGGCCACATTTTCCCGCTCAGGGCACAGCACGGCGGAGTCTTGAAGCGGGCCGGGCAGACAGAGGGATCCGTCGATCTTGCACGGTTGGCCGGCCTGTCTCCGGCGGGCGTGATCTGCGAGATTATGAATGAGGACGGCACCATGGCCCGAGTGCCGGCGTTGTCGCGGTTTGCCGTTCGGCACAAGCTCAAGATGATCACGATCAAATCGCTCATTGAATACCGCATGAAGCGTGAGCCGTTCGTGACGCGAGCAGCCAGCACGCAGTTGCCCACCAAATTCGGAGCCTTTGAGGCGATCGCCTACCAGAATACGATCGACGGCAGCACGCATCTGGCACTGGTGAAAGGTCCCATTGAGCCGAATCGACCCACGCTGGTCCGTGTGCACTCCGGCTGTCTGACGGCCGATGTACTGGGGTCGTTGCGTTGTGATTGCGGTGATCAGCTGCATCGGGCGATGGAATTGATCGAGCGGGAAGGTCGAGGGGTGTTGCTCTATCTCAATCAAGAGGGGCGAGGGATCGGCCTTCTGAATAAGATCAAGGCCTATGGGCTTCAAGATCGAGGCTCCGACACCGTGGAAGCCAATTTGAAGTTGGGGTTTCAGGCCGATCTGCGGGAGTACGGCGTCGGGGCGCAGATGCTTGCCGATTTAGGTCTCCGATCGATCAGGTTGATGACGAATAACCCGAGAAAAATAGTTGGGATCGAAGGCTATGGCTTGAAAGTCGTGGAACGGGTGCCGTTGGAGATCCATCCGGGTCGGATGAATCTCAAGTACCTACGAACCAAGAAAGAAAAGCTGGGCCATCTGTTGCTCGCAGTGTGAAAGTGAGAACGTTTGAAAGGACGGGGATTCCGCGAACCACGTACCCACTTGAAAACTAAAGAGGCCGCATCATGGCTCTCATGATCAACAACAATTGCATCTCTTGTGATGCCTGTCTGGCGGCCTGTCCCAATCAGGCGATTTTTGAAAAGCGGAGCGATGCCGAATCCGGCGGCTATCGCGTGAGTGACGGACAAGGGCTTGACGGGACTACCTATGTGATTTCGCACGACCGGTGTACGGAATGTGTCGGCCATTTCGCTGAGCCCCAATGTGCGTCCGCCTGCCCGATCGGGGACTGTTGCGTGCCGGATCCGTTGGTTCCGGAATCAACGGGGGTATTGTTGGAGCGGGCGAGACGACTCCATCCTCAGAAGGAGATCCGACATGACATGGTATGGCCGGGGGTCCGAGGGTAAAAGGAGCAGAGGTGTAAAGTTTTTCGTTTGAGAACCGATAGAGCCCTGTCGAGCCCGCGAGACGGTCGGGGTGAGAGGTGTGGGGCACAGCTTATCGTGCGAGGGGCGGTAGGCCCAATGGAGGAGGCGCTATGGCGGCAGCAGCACTTGAAACCGCGACGAAGGAATTGCAGCAGCAGATAGGGCTGACCACGGATGGGAATCAATTTCTCACCTTTAACTTAGGCGAGGAGCTCTATGGCGTGGATATTCTCCGCGTCCAGGAGATCAAGGGCTATACCGCCGTCACGAAGATTCCGAATACACCCTCCCATATCAAGGGTGTGTTGAATTTGCGCGGCACCATCGTGCCGATTATCGAACTGCGAACCAAATTCAGCATGCCGACCATCGATTACACGGCTTTTACCGTCATCATTGTCGTCGTCGTACGTGACAAGGTCATGGGGCTGGTGGTCGACGCCGTCTCGGATGTCTTGAACATCGATAAGAAGGATATCCAGCCACCGCCGCAGTTCGGGGCCAAGGTGGATGTGAGTTTCTTGAATGGGATCGGAAAATCGAACGACAAGCTGGTGGCGCTCCTGGACATCGATCGCCTGTTACTGGACGACGAGATGCAGAATGACGCGAAAGCGGCGTAATCGGAAAGATAGAGGAGAGATCAGTATGGACGCTGAGCGATCACGGGACGAGGACGAGGCGGGTGTTGAAACATCTGATGATTCTGCGATGCGGCTTCGCATCCAGCACACTAATAAGGAGGGAGGACGACCCATGGACAATGTGAATGTTGAAGAGCTGGTTGCGAAACTGAAAGCGATCGATCAAACGCAGGCCGTCATCGAGTTCAATATGGACGGCACGGTCATCACCGCCAACGACAATTTCCTGAAGACGCTGGGCTATACCCTCGACGAGATCAAAGGTCAGCACCATCGCATGTTCTGCGACCCAACCTATGTGAGTTCACCGGATTATCCGGCATTTTGGCAGAAGTTGAATCGGGGCGAGTATGACGCCGGGACGTATCAGCGAGTTGGGAAAGGGGGCAAGGAGGTTTGGATTCAGGCGGCCTACTATCCCCTCATGAACGGCAGCGGAAAGCCTTATAAGGTCGTGAAGTTCGCCTCCGACGTGACGGCCAAGCAAACGGAAATCATGCATATGCGGGACGAGCTTGAGGTCCGTGAGAGCATCATGAACACGACCAGCATCGTGTCGGAAGCCAACCTCAAGGGCGACATCATGTCGGTCAATGAAAAGTTCCTCCAAGTGTCCAAATATCCGAAGAACGAATTAATCGGGTATGGCCACAATACGACGCGCCATCCGGACATGCCGAAAGAGGTCTTTAAGCAAATGTGGGCGACCATCGGCCGTGGGCAGATCTTCCGTGGCGTCGTGAAGAACCGAGCGAAGGATGGGAACCCGTATTATGTCGATGCGGTGATCGCGCCGTTCGTCGACAAGAAGACCGGAAAGCCGCGTAAATATCTTGGCGTTCGGTACGACATTACGGAGCAGGAAATTCAACGTCAGAACATGCAGGGCATCATGGATGCCATCAATAAGTCCTATGCTACCATCGAGTTTAAGCTCGACGGCACGGTGATGACGGCGAATGAGAATTTCTTGAAGACGCTGGGGTATAGCCTCGATGAGGTCAAGGGGCAGCATCATCGGATATTCTGTGATGGGGCCTACACAAGTTCACCCGAATATTCGGCGTTCTGGCAGAAACTGAACCGGGGAGAGTTTGATGCCGGGGTCTATCGTCGCGTCGCGAAGGGCGGGAAAGAGGTGTGGATCCAGGCCTCCTATAACCCGATCAAGGATGAGATGGGCAGACCGTTTAAGGTCGTGAAATTTGCCACTGACATCACCGCGCAGAAACATGCGCAGGCCCAGCTGGAAGCCTGTATGGCTGAAGCGCAACATTCGCTTGGAGCCTTGGCGCAGAGCGATTTGACGCAGTCGATGAGCGGAACCTATGAGGGCGAACTCGACAAGATCAAGACGAGTGTCAATGCCGCGTTGACCACCTTGGCCAATACCATGTCGACAGTGCGTGATGCAGTGGAAGCAGTCACAGCCGGGTCAGAGCAGATCACTAAGGGGAATGAGGATCTGTCGCAACGGACCAGCGAACAGGCCTCAGCGCTCGAGGAGACCTCTGCCTCGATGGAGGAGATGACCTCGACGGTAAAACAGAACGCCGACAATGCCAAGCAGGCCAATCAGTTGGCGATCGCGGCTCGTGATACGGCCGACAAGGGAGGCGCGGTCACGAAGAAGGCCGTCGATGCGATGGGCGAGATCAACAAGAGCAGCAAGAAGATCGCCGACATCATCACGGTGATCGACGAGATCGCTTTCCAGACGAACCTCTTAGCCTTGAACGCCGCGGTCGAAGCGGCCAGAGCCGGAGAACACGGACGTGGATTTGCCGTGGTCGCGGCGGAGGTCCGCAACTTGGCCCAGCGGTCGGCCACTGCGGCGAAAGAGATCAAGGGATTGATCAATGAATCCATCCAACGCGTGACCGACGGCAGCGAGCTGGTGAACCAGTCCGGCAAGACGCTGGAGGAGATCGTCAGCTCCGTGAAACGCGTCACGGATATCATCGCAGAGATCACCGCCGCGTCTCAGGAACAGGCGAGCGGCATCGACCAGGTGAACAAGGCCATCATGTCGATGGACGAGACGACACAGCAGAACGCGGCATTGGTCGAGGAAACGACCTCTGCTGCTCAATCGATGAAGGACCAAGCCCAGGAGCTCATGCGGCAAGTGGAGGTCTTCAAGATCTCGCAGTCTGAAGGCCATCATGCCGCACGGGCTTCGGTGAGCCACGCAACCCCCCGACCGGCTCCTAAGCCGATGGCCAAACCGGCAGTCGGCAAGGTGGCAGCGAAAAAGCCTGCTGTGGGTAAGCCGGCGGAGCACAAGCAACCGGCCGGTGTGGCGGCGGGCAACGGCAAAGATCGCCATAGCTCATCGGGAGATGACTTCGAAGAATTCTAGAAGCGGTGAAGCCTATTGCGTGAAGCGTGAAGCGGCCAAGTGAGCCGTTTCACGTTTCACGTTCAAGGTTTCAAGTTCTCGGATCGCCTGAGACTTGAAACGCTAAACCTGAAACGCCCTACCTGAAATTACCCGAACAGCTCATCGAGCGGTACCTGGAATTCCGGCAGCAGTGGAGTGGAGAGGGTCTCGTTCGCTTCTCGTGCAAGTTCTGTAGGTCGGATATACCCCTCATCGCTGAGTCGATAGATTTTGACGGTCTCCAGTTCGGGATCCACGATCCAGTATTCTCGTACGCCATAGCGTTCGTACAGCTTGCGCTTGATGATCTCGTCGGTCTTACGGGTGCCGGCGGAGAGGATCTCGATGACAAGATCCGGCGGCCCTTGAATATTCTTTTCCGTGATGATGGCCGACCGGGCAGCCGAAACGAAGAGCAGATCCGGTTCCACGATATCCTCTTCAGAGAGGACCACATCGTAGGGAGCAGCGAAGGCCTCGCCACTCTTTCTGGCTTTGAGGAAGTACGTCAGAGCGGTGAATAGACGACCCGAGACTCGTTGATGTTTGGTGTTCGGCGCTGGGGTCATGAAGTGGTCTCCGTCGATGATCTCATGGCGTTTCCCGTCCTTGGGAAAGAGCAGGAAGTCTTCGTAGTTGAATCGAACCCGGTGTGGAAGAGCCATAGTGTCCTCCGTTGAATTGATGGAGACGTTGGTACCCTAACGAAGAACCAGTCAGACCGTCAAGGGCGTCAAGTGCCCAAAGGCCGTGAAGCGAGTCGGCCAGTGGTTTTGTGTTTCAGGTTTCATGTCTCAGGTTTCACGTTCTCGGACAGTCTGCAACATGAAACGTTAACCCTGAAACTTGAAACCTAAACCGTGAGAGGTGGAAACTTCCATCGCGTATGCGCCGAATTCTGTCCTTGCAAATATGATATCATATGGCATATTTGCAAGGATGATAAAGCGTCATACAGAAACGGAGTTATTGCGGCTACTGGAACAATTTCCCGCTGTCGCGATTTTAGGTCCGCGTCAGATCGGCAAGACCACTCTGGCTCAAGAGATTGCCGCCGGCACCACACCGCCTCCGGTGTACCTCGACCTTGAGAATCCTATCGACCTTGCGAAACTCGATGATCCTGGCCGGTATTTTCAAACCCACACCGAGCGCTTGATCATTCTTGACGAAATACAGCGCACACCGGGGCTGTTCCAGGTTTTGCGCGGCGTCATCGACCATCGCCGCCGAGCCGGGCAGCACACGGGACAATTTCTCATTCTGGGATCAGCCTCGCGTGATCTGTTGAAACAATCCTCGGAGTCTCTGGCCGGGCGCATTGCCTACAAGGAACTCACAGGCTTGGCCGTGTCCGAGATCACCAGCAACGATCAGGAGGCCCTCTGGCTGCGCGGTGGATTTCCGGATAGCTTTCTGGCCCGTGACGACAGGGCCAGTATGAGCTGGCGAATGAATTTTATCAGTACCTATCTGGAACGCGACGTGCCGCAGCTGGGGCCGCGCATCCCAGCCGCCGCTCTGCGGCGACTCTGGACCATGCTGGCTCATAGCCAGGGAGGGCAGGTCAACGTCGCTAAACTGGCGGGCGGGCTTGATGTGTCAGTCCATACGGCAAAGCGGTACATCGCATTGCTCGAGGAGCTTCTGCTGGTACGGACGCTGCGCCCCTGGGCCGGGAATGTGAAAAAGCGTCTGGTCAAAGCTCCCAAGGTGTATATCAGGGACAGCGGCATTGCCCACGCCCTATTACACCTCACGACACTCGATGATGTCTTGGGGCATCCCGTTGTGGGAGCCAGTTGGGAAGGGTTTGTGGTGGAGAATATCCTGTCGATCATGCCGGAAGGGGCGACAGCCTGGTTTTACCGGACATCGGCAGGCGCGGAGATCGATCTTGTCATCGAACAGGGAGCGCGTCGACGGATTGCGATTGAGATCAAGCGGTCGCTTGCGCCATCCGCGTCGAAAGGGTTCCATCTGGGCTGCGAGGATATCAACGCTACACACCGTGTCATCGTCTATCCTGGGGTGGAGCAATACCCGGCATCGAATCACGTGATTGTGATGCCGCTGGTGCAAACGATGACTGAACTTCGGGAAATGCTCGGTTGATCTGCAGAGCAGTCGCGCGAAGCGTACGTCAGAAATGAGGTTTCATGTCTCATGTTTCAAGTTGTCGGATCACATGAAACGTCAAACCTGAAACCTGAAACGTGAAGTTTCTTACATTCCCCCTGAGCCTCTCACTCATCATCATCTCAAACGACAAAATCGCGGCGCTGTGAGGCGTGCTGACCTCTCTCCACACTAGTTCTAAGGCCATCCATGTTGCTAAATGGCTCTATGGACAACGGTCTCCAAAGAGCGTAGATCCTACCGCCATCGTAACAACTGCCTCGGAGGCTGAGTGGGGAAGGCTGTACGTCTAGGCCTGTCGGAAGATCATCCAACGCTGGCTCTATTGTCTCTGGCCAGAGCCAATCTCTCAACTTCTACAGGTAGGCACTATTTCCTTTCTTCACCCTGTTGGTGTGGGGTGTGTCGTAACGTGCCGTCCAGCGTCAACCCACTTGTGCAAGGACAACGAGGAGAAGCGTAGTCCGTGGAGCGGAACGAGCAATCCTCCGAACGTCTGTTGGCTGCGATCAGCCGGGTGCAGTCTCACTTTATCGATGATGCCGAACCGGAGTCAGTCTGCGGCATGCTCCTCCAAGAGCTCTTGAAGCTCAGCGGGAGCGAATATGGAGTGATCTGTGAGGTGGTACGAAATGCAGAGCAGGCGCCTTATCTGCGAATGCAGGCCATTAGGGCTCTTACCTTGAGTGAAGAGGTGAAGGGGGTGACGGCGCAAACCGCACAGAGCCCGGAGTATAGAAACCTCATGGTGCTCTGTGAGCGGGTATTGACGACCCGTGAGCCAGTTATTCTGAACGATCCAGGCACGCATGAATTGCTCTCCGGACATTCTGTCGTAAACACTTTTCTCGCCCTGCCAATCGATCGAGGAAAGCAGTTGCTCGGTATAGTCGGGCTCGCGAAGCGTTCAGGGGGATATGACGAAGCTGGGCTCGCCTATCTCGAACCATTCCTCTCTACCTGTGCGCAGTTGCTCGAAGGGTTCCGCAACCGTCGTCTCAAGATGGAAGCTGAGAACGCCCTGAAGCAGCGTGAGGATCGGTTCCGGGCCGCGGTTCACGGGGCGAATGATGGCATCTGGGATTGGAATCTCGACACCAATGAAACTTACTTTTCGCCGCGATGGAAAACCATGCTCGGCTATGAGGAGGCCGAATTAGCGGATAGCTATAGTGTATGGGAATCACGGCTGCATCCTGAGGATCGAGATTCCGTTCTGGCTCAACTCGGCCGGTATCTTGACGGGACGGATGAACGATACGATGTCGAATTTCGAATGCGCAAGAAGAACGGAGACTACTGCTGGATCAATGCTCGTGGAAGTCTGGTTCGTGGCGACGATGGGAAGCCGGTTCGCATGGCGGGTTCCCATACGGACATCACCGAGCGCAAACGGATCGAGGCGCTCCACGATGCGGAAAAGCGGGCGTTGGAAATGGTGGCGAAGGGAGAAACCCTTGAGTCGGTGCTGGGCTTTGTCTGTAAGGCCGTCGAGCGGCTTGCGCCTCCCATGCTCTGTTCCGTCATGCTGACTGATCACGATGGAATGCATCTGTTGTTGGCAACGGCGCTCAAGCTCCCGACTGAATACAGTCAGGCGATCAAGAGGATTCCCATCGGGCCGGCGATTGGGTCTTGTGGAAGCGCGGCCTACTTTCAAAAACCTGTCATCGCAACAGACATTGCGACCGATCCCTCGTGGAAGGACTATGCCTCAGTGGCGCTGACCCATGGGCTGAAGGCCTGTTGGTCGTTGCCGATCATGAGTGCGGCCAACAGGTTGCTTGGAACACTCGCGGTCTATCATCACGAGCCGCGGGAGCCGCAACCAACCGATCTGAAGATCCTTGAGCAAGTCAGCCAGGTAGCGGCCATTGCCATCGAACATGCTCATATGATGGAGGCAGTGAGGGAAGGCCAGGAGCGGTTTCGAGCCGCTGTTCAGGGAGCCAACGAGGGGATCTGGGATTGGAATCTGGCAACCAGCGAAGTCTATTTCTCGCCTCGGTGGAAAGCGATTCTTGGTTATGAAGACCACGAAATTGCTCATACCTACCAAGAATGGGAATCTCGTTTGCACCAAGAAGATCGCGAGAGAGTGTTGTCCCACCTGTCCGACTCCCTTGAGGGGAGAGTTGCGCGCTATGAGGTCGAGTTCCGCCTGCGTAAGAAAGACGGAGTCTATTGCTGGATCAATGCCTGCGGGATCGTGATCCGTGACGCCGCCAACCGCCCCGTTCGTATGGCCGGGTCTCATACGGATATTAGCGAACGTAAGCGAGAAGAAGCCCTCCAGGTTGCAGAGAAGCAGACGTTGGAGTTGGTCGCCAAGGGGACGTATCTCAATGACGTGCTGACGTTCATGTGCCAGGCCATTGAAGCGGTGACGGAACCCATGCTCTGCTCGGTGATGCTGGTTTCTAAGGACCAGACGGCTCTTCTATTCAGTGCAGGCCCCAGTTTGCCGGAGGAGTATACCTTTCTGCTCACGAGCATTCCGATCGGTCCGGCTGCCGGCTCCTGTGGCACTGCCGCCTATCACGGAACTCCCATCATCGCGGAAGACATCACGGTTCATCCGCTCTGGGCGAGCTGTGCGCATGTTGCCCTGCGACATGGCTTGCGGGCCTGCTGGTCGCAGCCGATAAAAGG
>DIHK01000024.1 GCA_002420115.1 Nitrospira sp. UBA5698 | reverse complement strand
GGTCGAACAGAGATTTGGAGCTCGACTCGGCCCGTTCCAGGAAGGGTTTGAGAAGAACGCATTTAACTATCTACTGACGCTGCGCCTGATTCCGCTCTTCCCGTTCTTCATGGTAAATCTGGTATCGGGTCTCACACGTGTCAATGTCGGAACGTACATGCTTGCAACAGCGATCGGCATCATTCCTGGGTCGTTCGTCTACGCGTACGCTGGACGTCAACTTGGGACGATCAATTCATTGAAGGAAATCGCATCTCCCAATGTCATCGGCGCTTTTGTTCTCTTAGGGCTGCTGGCACTGGTCCCCGTTGTGTATAAACGGGTTGCCTCAAAGTCGGTGTGATGACTAGCTGCTTGATTGATCATATGTCACCAAGGGTACCACGCTATGAGGTCATCCCCTCTATCAGGAATTGTGGATATGAGTGAGCACCACCAGCCGTTGATTCTTCCAGACGACGAGTCTAATCGACAGCTCGTCAGCAATGTGCATCCAGCCGATTGGGTCAACCCCGAACCAACAGGACGGTACAATATTGTGGTGGTTGGGGCAGGAACTGCGGGGCTGATCACCGCCGTCGTGGCGGCAAGTCTCGGCGCCAAAGTGGCGTTAATTGAAAAACATCTGATGGGTGGCGATTGTCTGAATGTCGGCTGTGTGCCATCAAAAGCCATCATCCGTGCCGCCAGGGCTTGGGCGGATCTGAAAAAAGCGACCGCGTTCGGCCTCCATATTCCCACGGGAGTGACGTATGACTTCGGGACCGTGATGGCGCGCATGCGGAAACTGCGGGCTTGCATCAGTCAGAACGATTCTGCTCACCGCTACAAAAGCCTTGGGGTCGATGTGTACATCGGCAGCGGACGTTTTCTTGGTTTTGATACGATCCAAGTAGAGGGTTCTGCCGGTGACCGGGTGCTCACTTTTGCGAGAGCCGCTGTCTGTACGGGGGCCAGGGCGGCGATTCCTACCACGCCTGGCTTACAGGGAGTCGACTATCTGACGAATGACAGTGTTTTTGGCCTCACGCAACTCCCGCAGCGCCTGGGAGTCATTGGGGCAGGGCCGATTGGATGCGAGTTGGCGCAGACCTTCGCACGGTTTGGGAGCCAAGTGTATTTGATCGAAACGGCGCATGGTATTCTGCCGAATGAAGACCGAGATGCCGCAGAGATCGTTGAACAACAGATGCTTCGTGATGGAGTTCAGCTCCTGTGCTGTGGGAAGAATCTGCGGGTAGAGAAGGTGGAAGGAGGAAAGCGGTTGACCGTTGAGTCGCATACCCAACAGCATGCGGTCATTGTCGACGAGATTCTGCTTGGCGTCGGGCGGGCTCCGAATGTGGAGCGGATTGGATTGGAGGCAGCCGGAGTCGAATATGATCGGAATGGAATCGTGGTGAATCGTCGGTTGCAAACGACGAACCCCAAGATTTTTGCAGCGGGTGATGTGTGCTCGCGCTATAAATTTACCCATGCGGCTGATGCCATGGCGCAGATCGTCATTCAGAATGCCTTATTCCCGCATCCTCTGGGTTTGGGATATGCCACGGTGGAATCATTGAACATGCCTTGGTGTACCTTCACTGAGCCAGAAATTGCCCATGTCGGGATATATGAGCACGATGCTAAACAGAAAGGCATCGAGGTGGAAACCTATACGTATAAATTGGATGAAGTGGATCGGGCGATCCTCGATGGAGAGGAAGACGGATTTGCGCGCATACACATTCAAAAGGGAACGGACAAGATCGTTGGGGCGACCATCGTTGCGGCACATGCCGGCGACTTGATCAATGAATTTGCCGTGGTGATGAAGGCGGGAGCCGGCGCCAAAACCATTGCCGGCACGATTCATCCGTACCCGACTCAGGCTGAGGTGAATAGAAAAGTGGTGAATCTCTGGCGGAAAGCACACTTCACGGAAGGGACAAGGAATCTGTTGACCAAGCTGTTTGTCTGGATGCGGCGCTAAGGACGAATGGATGAGAGTTATGACGAGACGTGTCATGAGCTGCAGTGCCCTGATGCTGGTTGCGGCGTTGTCGACTGCATCGGTACAGGCGCAAGGTCCAACCACTGTGGAGGTCGCGCGCTTTTCGGCAAGTAAACCGGGGACGAGTCTGCCGGATGGGTGGAAGCCGCTCACATTTAGGAAGATTCTGAGACTGACGACGTACGAATTGGTGGAAGATGGAGCCCAAGTCGTCGTTAAAGCTGTGAGTGATTCCTCGGCATCTGGATTGACCAAAGAGGTCAGGATCGATCCGAAGGAATTTCCCATCGTCCGATGGCGGTGGAAGGTCGACAATCTGGTCCAGAAAAGTGACGCGACACGCAAGGACGGCGACGACTATCCGGCCAGACTCTATATTACCTTTGAATACGACCCGGACAAGGTGAGTTTTGGGAAGAAACTCAAGTACAAGACTGGTCAGGCACTATTTGGAGACATTCCAATCGGAGCCATCAACTATGTCTGGGAAACAAAGGCCCCAGTTGGCGCAATCCTCGATAATGCCTATACGGATTTTGTGAAAATGGTCGTAGTGGAAAGTGGCCCGAGTCAGATCGGGCTCTGGGTTGATGAATCACGAAATATCTATGACGACTACAAAAGGGCCTTTGGAGAAGAGCCTCCGATGATCAATGGTATCGCCATCATGAGCGATACGGACAATACGAAGGAACGAGCCATCGCTTATTACGGTGATATTGTGTTCATGACATCACGTTAAGACCTGTTTCGCAACACCTCTCGATTTCCTTCCCATTCTCAGCTCGTCCAACGAACTCCGCAGAAACACAACGGCAGTTTACTCATAGGTTCCCCCCGTTCTTCCGATGTTCTGGCCAATGACTTCCTCCTGGGGTAGAGACCGACATCCCAATCCTCGGTTCCGTGACAAAAATGTGATGCTTTCGCGAGAGCCGCGTGAGATGGCGGCGCTATCGTGGGAGAGTCGATTTGTTGCAATTTATCCATAAACCAAGGAGGATGGGATGATACGCAGATTGATCATGGGTGCGCTGGTCGCGGCGATCACTCTTTCCGGGTGGGTGACCGGCTCGGCGTTCGCCGATGATGAGTGGCAATCGTCCGTTGTGTATACGATGTCGAATGATCCGGATGCCAATGCCGTCTTGGTCTTCAGACAGCATGGGGACACCCTGGTTCCAGCCGGATCGTTTCCAACAGGTGGCAAGGGGTCAGGCGGCGGTCTGGGCAATCAAGGGGCCCTGGCATTCAGCGATGATGGAGATGAGCTCTTGGTGGTGAATCCCGGCAGCAATGATATTTCGGTGTTTCAGATTCAGGGTCGTCATCTCAGGCTGACGGATCGCGTGCCATCGGGGGGGACTCGCCCCATCAGCCTTGCCACGCATAATGATTACGTCTATGTGTTGAACGCGGGAGGGGCTGGCAATATCGCGGGGTTTGAACTGACGCATCAGGACAAGTTGAAGCCGATCGCCGGCTCCGTTCGGCCGCTCAGCGGGGCGAACACCGCTCCGGCGCAAATCTCCTTCAATCCGTCCGGCGATACGCTGGTCGTCACGGAAAAGGCGACCCAGGTCATCGATACCTATGCGGTCGACGAGGATGGTGTAGCGTCCGGTCCTGTGGCGCAGCCGTCCAATGGTGCCACCCCGTTTGGCTTTTCCTTTACTAGGCGTGGGGTGCTAGTGGTCAGTGAGGCGTTTGGCGGCACACCGAATGCCTCAGCGGTATCCTCCTATACGCTTCGTGACGGGACCTTGAACGTGCGGAGTGGGTCGGTGCCCACCTCTCAAACGGCTGCCTGCTGGATTGTTATCACGAAGAACGACAAATTTGCCTATGCCAGCAATACCGGTAGTAACAATATCTCGAGTTATCGAGTCGGCCGGAGCGGACGGTTAGTGTTGCAGGAATCCGTGGCAACCCCCACCGGTGCCGGTCCTATTGATATGGCCTTAAATCGGAGCAGTCGGTTTCTGTATGTGCTCAATGGAGGGGCCCGTTCAATCGAGGTCTTCCAGGTCAATCGGGCCAATGGGCGCTTGACCGCAGGGACCGGTGTCTCCGGTCTCCCCAATGGCGCGAATGGCCTTCTGGCGCGGTAATCGTCTACTGTGTCCGATCCCTGGTCTCAGGACTACTCAGAAGCCTCGCTTCGGCGTGGCTTCTGAGTGTGTGAGAACGGCCAAGCCTCGGCGAGTACTGAATAGCTGGCAGCGGCGTTGGTCGGGTCATTGTCGGTTGATGGGCGGTGGACAGGACGGAGAGCAGATGGCACCTCGCACGATTCTTGTCGTTGAAGATGATCCTGACATCGCCCAGCTCGTGCATCTCCATCTGCGCGATACGGGATATGACGTAGATGTAGCGCAGGATGGTCCGGCAGGTCTTCAGCAGGCCCTTGCAAAGTCCTATGACTTGATCATTCTCGATCTGATGCTGCCTGGAATGGATGGATTGGAGTTGTGCCGGAAACTGCGCGCTTCGTCGAAGTATAGCCTGGTCCTGATGGTGACGGCCAAGTCGACGGAACTGGATCGGGTGCTGGGTTTGGAAGTCGGAGCGGACGACTACCTCACCAAGCCCTTCAGCATTTTGGAGCTCCTGGCACGAGTGAAAGCCTTGTTTCGACGTATGGAGGCTCTTCGCGCACAGGCTCCTCCCGGGAAGTCTCTGATCATTCGCGCGGGCGATCTCATCATCGAGGTCGATAAACGAAAGGTCCAGCTGCGCGGTCGACCGATCGAGTTGACGGCTAAAGAGTTTGACCTCTTGCTCCAATTCGCCCAGCATCCTGGCCAGGTCTATACCCGTGCGAAGCTTTTGGATGATGTGTGGGGATACTCGCATGAGGGGTATGAACATACCGTGAACTCTCATATCAATCGGTTGCGGGCCAAAATCGAAGATGACAGCAGCAGGCCCCGGTATATTTTGACCGTGTGGGGGGTCGGCTATAGCTTTTCTGAGGAATGGTCGGAACGGTAGCGTCATGTTCCACACGCTGTACGGAAAGCTGGCGGCCGTGCTCTTCGGGCTTTTTTGTGTGATCGGCGCCGTGGCTGTTGTGCTCACGCTGTATAGCACGCGCGTGTACTTTCAAGAGGTGAGCCAAAAGCTGAATCGCACGCTCGCCGAACGGATGGTGTCAGAACAGGCACTCATGCAGGAGGGGCAGGTCAATGACGCTGCGCTGAAGGACATCTTTCACCAGCTCATGGTGATCAATCCCAGCATTGAACTGTACCTGCTTGATCCTCAGGGCACCATCCTGACCTTTTCGGCTCCCCCAGGGAAGGTCAAGCGGCAGCGTATCTCGCTTGACCCACTCAATCGCTTCTTGTCCGGCGGCGAGGACTTCCCGATCCTAGGAGATGACCCGCGTGATCTCACGCGTAAAAAAGTGTTTTCAGTCTATCCGATTGAAACGTTGGGAGGGGCCATCGAAGGCTATCTATACATTATTCTGGGCGGTGAGGAGTTTGATTCAGTCATGCAGATGCTGGAGCAGAGTCATATCCTCCGATTAAGCGTATGGACCGTCGGAGCCATTCTCATCCTGACTCTCCTGGCCGGACTGCTCTGTTTGAAACTCTTGACGAGAAGACTCCATTCCCTGACGTTCGCGATGGAGGCCTTTCGGCGCGCTGAACTGGTTGCACAGCCGGGCATCGTGTCTTCGGCCGATGCCAAGACTTCCGTCGCTAGTCGAGGAGATGACATCGATCAGCTTGAGGCGACCTTTTTGCACATGACGTGGCTCATCCGTCAACAAGTCCGTCAGTTGAAGACAACCGATCAATTGCGGCGGGAACTGGTCGCCAATGTTTCACACGATCTCCGTACCCCTGTCACCAGTCTCCAGGGGTACCTTGAGACCTTGGTGCTGAAGGAGGGGATGCTCTCGCCTGAGGAGTGCCAACGATATCTTGGCATTGCCGTCTCGCAAAGTAAACGATTAGGGGAACTTATTGAGGAACTATTTGAACTTGCCAAGCTGAACTCACAGGAGATGAAGCCTCGTTGCGAATCATTTTCTCTTGGCGAACTGGTGCAGGACGTGGTCCAAAAGTTTCGGGTCATGGTCGAGGCTAAGCAGGTGACAGTTCAGACAAAATGGGGAGAAGATCTCCCCCTGGTATCGGCCGATATTGGTCTGATCGAACGGGTTCTTGGCAATTTGATTGAGAACGGACTCAAGCACACGCCTCCACAAGGTCGTGTCACGGTGATCCTGACCCCCACGGGTGAGACTATTCAGATACAAGTTTCGGATACCGGCTGTGGAATTGCACCGAATGACCTTCCGCATATCTTTGACCGGTACTATCAAGGCCGGAACCAGCATCAAACAGGTGATACCGGCGCAGGGCTCGGCCTTGCGATTACGAAGCGAATTCTGGAACTGCATGGAAGCGCCATTGAAGCGCAGAGTGTTGTCGGCCAAGGGACGACCTTCTCTTTTCACCTGGCCGTGGCTCATTCCCGTCGCGTGCCGCTGACTGCTTCAGCGATGGAATACCTGCCCCACAGATAAACCCTCGGTTTCGTGCCCCAAGTCCTCAGCCAACTCCGGCCCATGTCCTTTACGCAGTGGAACCATGTGTGTTGCTAGGTCATGGTGTGATCGTTAGGTCCTGTTATCGAAATGCGATCACGTTGTGATGAAAATGTCATACCTTCGTGAAGTTTTGTCGTTCATTTTCTGCGAAGATCCAGGACCCGGGAAGAGTCACGGGGCGCTGGGCTGTGAATCGGTTGGGTTGCTCAAGAATATCTGGTGTTTGTTCCCATGTATTGAAAACGACCGCTGACTGGAGAATGAGCATGAAGAGAAGCGTGGCGAGGCGTACAAGCACAGGTCTTCTTCCTCTAACCTTGGGCAACGCTCCCAATTGGATGGGTGAGGAGAATCGACTTCTGTCCCAACTGCGGGCAAGAAAGGAAGAGGCATTTGAAACCGTCGTGATCCACTATCAGGAAACCTTCATCCGAATGGCGATGCGCTATGTCGCCAATCGGGCAACGGCTGAGGACATTGTGCAGGAGACGTGGATTGCGGTGATGAATGGGATGAATCGGTTCGAAGGTCGGTCGTCCCTCCGTGCGTGGATTGGTGCGATTGTGATCCACAAAGCGAAAGACCGAGGTATTCGAGACAAACGGCAGAAGGTCTTTTCAGCTTTCGAATTGGAGACCGTTCACTGGAACGGGGAACCAGTTCTCTCTCGATTCAGGCCACGGCGGGAGGGGGCATGGCCGGCAACATGCTCCCGGCAGCTGTGGGATGAACGGACGCCGGAGACATTGCTGGCATCAAGACAAGCCACCGCCTGTCTGTGGCATGCGATCGAGACCTTGCCTACACCACAGAAGGACGTTCTGATGCTACGCGATGTGGACGGCGTACATGCTCAAGAGGTCTGTGAGCAACTGAAGATTTCCAAAACAAATCTCTACGTGCGCTTACACCGCGCTCGTGAACAAGTGAAAACGGCGGTCAGGGCCGTATTGGGATAAGCCGGGAGGTACACTGCTTTCGACGAGAGCATCGCAAGATCTTTCATCGGCGATCAATCCGTGAAGCGCGTGGGGGAAGTCCTGCGGAGTGAAAGCGGCTGGGAGGATATCGATGAAGTGTCGCGCCGATGGACAAGGGGGCTATGCACCGTGATGCAGATGTTTGCATAACCCATTAATTTGGGGCATGGTGTGAGGGGAAGGGTCGTGGGCTCACTGTCGATGGGACTGCTATCTGTAAGGAAATGAGCCGATGATTGACAGAGAGAGGTGGATGATCAAGCCCGCCTCGATCGAGGAGGGCTTGACGCGGTGATTATTGAATGGAGTTGGCGAAGCCATCCCTGGTGATTTCGGCACGCACCCGGTCGCCGACTTTCTTTTGGCCTCGGAGCTGTTTGGTTTCCCGACTGACGTAGAGGTGAACCTGATTTCCTTCGTAGTCTTCTACGGTGTAGGTGTCGCCCTTGATCCGTGTGACCGTACCGCCGATGGTCTTCCACGCTGGACCAGGCCGAGGCATCGACTGACTGGGACGTGAGAGGGTATAGGCAGTCGTCAGGGAGTCATTCGTGTCTGTGGAAGCCGATCTGGATGATGGAACAACCTGGTTCTTCTTGTCTTGTGAGGCTGCAGAGGTGACGGATGGCAAAATCAGCGAGAACAGGGTCAGAGTCCACAGGAGAGCAGAAAGGATCCTTTTGTGAGATCTGTACATCAGATACCTCCTCGTCGACAGCGTGGATGGATAGGGCCATTGTGCAACAACGGAAATACATGTCGAGAGAAAATTGAAATCGCTGTGTAGGATCACTTCCTCATGTTGATACAGATTGAACAATCACAATCAAGCATGGTGGAGCGAGGCGCGGGATCGGGGTTGGAGCAACCGAGACGACCGAGCTTCGCTCGATCGCTTTGGGGCGGGTTGCGCAATCTCGCTTTGCATCGTCCGCTGTTGGCCGTGTTTCAAGTCAATCTTCGCTGTAATTCTTCTTGCGGGTATTGCAACCTGCCGTTGAATGTTGGTCGCTCTGAAATGTCGCGTGAGGAAATTCGAGAGGTGTTCACCAACCTCTACGAAGAGGGACTGCGGGTGGTATTTGTACAAGGCGGCGAGCCCCTGCTCCGCCGAGACCTCATAGCCATTCTGGAAGATTTGCATAAAATCGGGTTTCATCTGACGGTGATTACGAATGGCACCAAATTTACCCGACCGCTTGTGACGCAATTCGACGATCTTGAGATTTCCCTCTCGATCAGCCTCGATACGTTGGATCCCACCACATATGAACGGATTCGTGGTGCGGATCAGCTTGATGCCGTCCTCACAGGTCTTGATCATCTCCAACACTATCGCCATCCGAAGTTCATGACCTGCATTGTCAGTGAGGTCAATCGTGATGAGGTGAGCGACGTGGTGGCGTTCGCGAGGAATCGAGGGTTCTTGCCCGTGGTCGGCGCGTACCATTGGGACGTGGGTCTGTATGGCAAGCAGGATGCGACCTTGATGTATGATCGTCAACAGGCCCGAGTGGTGTT